>NZ_CP038271.1:0-600000 GCF_004571195.1 Legionella geestiana | reverse complement strand
TCCGATTATTATTGGTTTGCGGGTTCCTCTGGAGTACGGCAGCGGCTGCTGCTGTGGGGGAGTCGCAGCTCGCCCCCGTTCCAGCAGCACAGGCACAACCCGGACTGATGGACAATCTCCATGCCAGTGTACTGTTTTCAGGCCTTGTGACCAGTGAAGACGGTGAGCGTTACGGGTATTATTTTCGCATGCGCCGCAATCTTGGGCGCTTTTGGGCGACAGCGCTCGTGGTACGTGCAAAAAACAATAAGGTTATTCTTTTCGAAGACGCTGAAGCCATTCTTGAAGACGGCAGCAAAGCCAGCTGGCGCGTAGGGCGTGCTTTCGTGCGCTATAATCCCATCAACGACAGCTGGATTTTTGGCGTTAAGCCCGAAGGTCGCGCCGGCTTTAATTTTCGGGTCGATATGCTGAAGCCAGGTACCAATACCCGCGAAACACATGCACTGCATAAAGGCATTACACTTGAAATTACTCAAACCAGCCGGGTGAATGGACACCTGCAGACTACAGATGGAGAGGTTTTTGTTACGGCACCGCACGCCTGGTTTCGTCAGGTTGTTTTGAAAGAGCAGATGGCGCTTGACAGCACTCTCATGGGGCTTTTTTGCCGTTTTTCAGACGGTTCCGGTTTTTATGCTGCGCGTCTTCCTGAAAAATCCGCCTTGCGCGGTGCGGTTGCCGGTTGGCGCGATGCAAGTGGTCAGTCGCAGGAAATGTCGCAGTTTGTGCAGGTGCACAAGGGCGAGGATGGCGTTTGGAAAGTCATGCTGAGTGCTCCTAAGCGAGAGCTGTCTTTTGTCAATGCGCTCCTGCCGCCCCCAGAGTCCGGTTTTGTGCGCCAGCCCGAGCTGGTTGCTGGTTTCTTTGACTACCAGAACACAACAGGCTTTTGCGCCTTCAGTGAAGACTTTATCGGTGGACAGCGGTTTTTTCCGGCACTTGCCACACAAGAAAAGCCGCAAGCAGCAGTGCTGATGGCAGGATAAGCAGGGCGGTTTGATACTCGGCAATCCCTGGATTGAGTGCGTCCTGTGTTTGCACATCCAGCAGCCAGCCAATGAACGGTTGAATCAATGGCGCCGTGAGCATCGCGAAGGTGTTGGTGAAGCCTGTACAGGCGGAGCGTGCATGTGCCGGCACCAGTTCGTTACCGATGGCAAAAGCAAGCATATAGCCCCCACAAAAAAGTCCAATGGCAAAGAGCAGGGCGCCGGTCAGCAGCAGATTATCGGTGGGCAGGTATAAAAGCAGCAGGATAAGCAGGGCTGTGAGGAGGCAGGACGCAGTCAGAAGCGGTCGGCGTTTGGGCAGGTGCGTTGCGAGATAGCCAAAGAGCGGGCAGCTTGCCGCGGCGCCTAAAAAAATCAGCGCATCAAGTGCGCCGGCGATTTGCAAAGTGCAGTTCAGCTTTATCGTAAGAAAAGGCACGGCCCAGAGGGCGGCAAACACAGTAATAACGGAAAACCCAAGCCCTGCGAAGAGGCCATTGGCGAGCACGCGCCGGTCTTGAAGGAGCTTAAGCGTTTGCGTGACAATCGGAGGGCTTTTCAGAAACACCGGTGTTCGTGAAGGCAGATATCGCCAGCAGAGCAGGGCTATCACGAGCCCGAGTCCCCCGGCCGCATCCATGAGGCTTCGCCAGCCAAAGCGGTGGGTCAGGTGGCCGAGAAAGAGCATGCCGAGTACCGTCATGGTGAAGCTTAAGGTTTCCGCAAGACCAATCAGGAGCGCAAAGCGTTTCAGCGGAAAATTTGAGCGAATCAGATGCGAAACGCCAACAAAAGCAAAGGCAGAACCGGTACCGATAATTAAACGCCCGACAAAGAGTGCTGACAGGCTGTGGCCGTTTGCAAAGATAAAACAGCCGATGGCACACAGGCCAGCATTGAACGCCAGCAGGTTACGCGTACTTTTTCGGTCAAAAAGCAGGCCTACGGGTATCTGCAGACTGGTATAAACGTAGTAGAATGCGCTACTGAGAAGTCCGGCGCTGAAAGCGCTCAGCTTCAGCTCAGGAATAATGGCGCTGACCACTACGCCAAACGAGAGCTGTAAAAAAAACTGAAAGAGCACAAACGACACACCAACGCCCAGAATGTTAATCGGCGAGGGCGCGGTTTTCGAAAAAGCTGCAGTAAAAGAGCGGTTCATGGATTGAGGTTGAGTGCAAAAAAGCCGAAACTATAAAACAAACCCGTGGGGATAGCCAGCAGAATGAAGGTTAAGGAAACATGACACGCCTCTCATGTGTATTAATGACACTCTGCGTACTTGCAGGCTACGCGCAGGCTGGAGGAGTGCCGAAGCTGCTGCAGACGGCGATGCAGCAGGTGGTGGAGCGCTATCTTCAGGAAAGTGGCCAGGCTGAACATGTTACCGGAGTGGCGGCATCCGTATGGGTTCCGCACCCCAATGCCCCTGAGATTCTCAGTGTCTATCGGGGGCGCACCGGGTATGAACCTTTTGGGCACGATGTCTCAAAGGATACGCTTTTTGAAATTGGCAGTATTACCAAGTCCTTTACGGCCGCTCTTCTTTTACAGCTTCAGAGCGAGGGGGTGCTGTCGCTCGATGACCCGCTCGGCAAATGGCTGCCCCAGTATACCCGCTGGCGCGATGTGCGCATTCGAGAGCTTCTCAATATGACCAGCGGTATTCCGGGCTACACGCAGAATGAAGATTTTTTCAAGCTGGTTGCGCAAAATCTGCAGGCAGACTGGACGGACGAAGAGCTCGTTTCCTATGCCGTGGCGCCAAAGAATCAGCCTGCTCCCGTGCGCGGTCAGTTTGACTACTCCAACACCAACTATGTTCTGGCGGCCCTTGTCGTGGAAGCGGCAACGCATGATGCATTTTCGCACCAGCTGCAAACGCGCCTCCTTGATAAATTTTTAAGTGATACCTTTTATCCTGCCGGTAAGGCGTGGCAGGAGGTGCAGGATGCCATTCTCCCACGCAAAGCACGCGGCTATTATTTTGATGAGGCCAACAAGCGCGCTGTCGATATTACAGAAAACAACCTTTCCTGGGCATCGGGCGCCGGGGCACTGGTCTCGACTACGGATGATGTATTGCGCTGGGTGCACACCCTTTTTCATGCGGAATTTGTACCGGAGTCTTCGCGCCCGCGGGTGCTGCGCGAGCTTTTGGATGTAGTATCGATGCAAAGTGGTGCGAAAATCCCGCGTGTTGAGCCTGAAGACCCTTATGCTTTTGGGCTTGGGGTAGGGTACGTGTACGATGCGGGCAAGGCACACCGTTATTTTGTGTACGAGGGAGGAACCCTTGGCTTTCGCATGATGTACGTGTTTGACCCCTGCAACGAAGTGGCAACTGCTGTGGCCTTGAACAGTAAAACCGCGGCGAATGGTGATGAGGGCGATAATATCTACCAGCTCAACATGGCGCTTTATGACGCGGTACTGACAGCGAACCCACAACTGCAGTGCCATAAAGCGCCACCGCCCTGCGCACTTTTGGAGGTAGGGCATGACCAGTCCTGTTGAAGTGCGCGATTTACGCGTGAGTTTTGCGGGCAGTCCTCCGGTCAATGTGCTGCAAGAAGCCGAACTCACCCTGAATCCTGGCGAAACCGTGGCCCTTCTTGGTGAATCTGGTTCCGGCAAGTCGATGACATCTCTTGCTCTGATGCGCCTTTTGCCCGAGGGGGCCGCTTTTGGGGAAACGAGTGAAGTATGGCTTGGGGATGTGAACCTCCTGAACCTTCAGGAGCGCGTGATGCGCCGTTTCAGGGGGCGGCGCATTGCCATGGTGTTTCAGGAGCCGATGACAGCACTTAATCCCGTGAAGACCATTGGTGAGCAGCTTGCAGAATCCTTGTACCTGCACACCTCGCTCAGCCCAAAAGAGGTACAGGCGCGCATGCTGGAGCTGATGCTGGCGGTAGAAATGCCGAATCCCGCCGAGCGGCTTCGCCATTACCCGCACCAGCTTTCAGGCGGACAGAAGCAGCGGGTTGTCATTGCGATGGCACTGGCCTGTAATCCTGATATTCTGGTCGCCGATGAACCGACTACCGCGCTGGATGTGACGCTGCAGGCGCAGATTCTTGCACTGTTAAAGCGGTTGCAGCAGCGTTTTGGCATGAGCATGCTGCTCGTGACGCACGACCTTGGGGTGGTGAAGGCGGTGGCTGACAGGGTGTATGTGCTGTATGCCGGTGAAATTGTCGAAGTGGCTCCTGCAGTCCGTTATTTTCAGGCGCCTCACCACCCGTATTCCCGCCAGCTTATGGCGTCTCTGCCCGGGCTTCAAAACCGCGCCCACTGGCTTGCGGCTATTCCCGGGAGCGTTCCGGCGGCCGATGCGCGACCTTCGGGCTGTGCATTTCATCCACGCTGCGCGTATGTGAGGGCGTGCTGTAAAACGGATGTGCCGGCATTGCAGGTGTTAACGCCCGGTGTCGCTGTCAGGTGTCACTGGTACCCGGATCCTGGTGCGCTGCCTGAAGTATCAGGCGTGTCATCACCACTGCCCGCGAGGTCCGGTTCGTTTGAGGAAGTGCTCTCGGTGCGTGACATGGTGGTGGAGTACCGTGTGCGCCGAGGACAGGTGTTTCGTGCAGTCGACGGGGTGTCGCTTGAGCTTAAGCGTGGTGAGACGCTGGCGCTCGTTGGCGAGTCGGGCTGTGGCAAAACGACTTTAAGCCGCGCGCTTTTAGGACTGCTGCCGATGCACGCGGGCTCCATCCGCTTTGAAGGCCGCGAGATTTCGCCGCATTCTAAAAAAGACATGCGCGCCTTTCGCCGTGAGGTACAGGTGATTTTTCAAGACCCTTTCGGTTCTATGAATCCGCGCATGACTATTGCCGATATTCTTGCCGAGGGGTTACGTGCAGAGGGGATGAAAGCCCGTGCGATAGACGCGCGTCTCCCGGTACTGCTCGATGCGGTTAACCTGCCTAAAAGTGCACTGACACGCTACCCGCATCAATTCTCAGGCGGTCAGCGCCAGCGTATCTGCATCGCCCGTGCACTCGCAACCGACCCCAGCGTGCTGATTTGTGACGAGCCAACGAGCGCGCTTGACATGTCGGTGCAGGCGCAAATCCTGAACCTTATTAAAACGCTGCAGCAGGAAACCGGCATTGCCTGTCTGTTCATTACGCACAACATGGCCGTCGTTTCATGGCTTGCTGACAGGGTAATGGTGATGCAGCAGGGGCGCATTGTTGAGGCCAACGATGCGCTCACCCTGCTGCAACACCCGCAACACCCCTACACCCGCGAGCTGCTCGCGGCGGTGCCGGGGGTTTAGCCGTTCATTCCTAATCTGGGGCCAGTTGAATCGGTTAAAGAGTCGTCCTCATCATCCGAGTCCGTAAAACCTACACCTGCGCCAGTATCTTCTTTGGGAAGATCAAATTGAACCCTTTTAGTTGACTTTTGAGGTGAATCACCTTTTCTTAATATGCCTTTAACTGGTTTTGGCGCCGCACCAGCTCCTGTGTCGTTCCCGCGCAGGCGGGAATCCATCTCTGCGCCTGCCCCTGCACCTTGAGCATTTTTCGGATTAAGGGCACTATTTCCATGCCCCTTATCCATTGCTTTCAGCATCATTGCTTCCGAGCCTTGTTGCCCCCGCTCCGCCTCTTGCAGCCGTGCTTTTTCTTCTTTTTCGTTGATTAAGACTTTCACCGCACCAGCAATACAGATGCCGCCAGCGACAATGCCGCATACTCCAAGGATAGTGGGCACGATGCCCGCGGTGAAGACGCCCGCAAGGGCGACCAGTGCAACGGCGGCTACCCCTGCTGCAATGGTGAGCGGCAGAGAAAATTTGTTGCGCTCGAAGAAAGAAGGGGCGGGAGCACGGGCCGGAGCTGTTCGTGGGCTGTTATCTCCAGTTTGAACGTTCAGACGAAAACCTGAAGAACTCGCCTTTGCGGCAGGCGGAGGACTTTTAAAGGCAAGCTTACCTATCCGCTCCGCAAGGCTTTCCTCATCCGATGGACGACTCTGAGCCGCTTCGGATGATTCTGGATTGATGCGTGTGGCAAAATCGGGAGCCCTTTTTCTAAACTCCACACCTTTCTGACCCTCTCCCTGTAATTCGCCAATATCTGATGAAGGTTCACCTGTGTCAGTAAAAACTCTAAATTCATGAAGAAGCTTGCTCACGTGCCCTGAATCCAGTCTTTGCATAAAGTCGTCACGTGCTGCCTGCGTACTTTCTGTTAATGTTAGCTCTACGCCCTCGGAGGAGGGGGGCAGAGTGGCCGCGATTTCAGGTGAGCACAGGAATTCAACTTCACGTTCTTCAGGTTTTGCCAGAGTATTGCGAATAATAGAGGCGGTCCAGTGTGGTGTGCCTTGCACGTGCTGGATGGTCATACCACATGGCACCCCATTATCATCGATATAGGCAAACGAGAATTTTGAAATTTCTCTGGTCTCTTGTTGGACTCCCGGATTCTGAAGGGATATCCATACTGGCAGAAAGTTGGAAAAATGACCCGCATCAAGGTCTCCCTGATTATAGCGAAGACCATCTTCCACTGAGGCACCCTCGACCCATGTCTCTAAGCGCGATAGGTAAGCTTCAGCAGGATTAGCCGGGCTATCTACATAAGTCATTCGGCTGATATCGCGGGCGATATCCTCGGGTCTGTCTTTCTGATATCCAATATTAAGGAAATTAGAGACCTCGGTGTAGTTTCCCCGGATACGCAGGGGCTTGCCGTTTAGTGCGGCTCGCTGTGCTTGAGCGCTGCTATAAACGCGTCTGCCATGATCATTGCTAAGGATACTGCCGGGAAATTGCTCTTGAATTTTTTCTTCGAAATACAGGGTTTTGGTTTCTCCTGAACTTGAGTTTTTAGTAGCATCGAACCTCGCATGTGCCTCAATATTTACAGCGCGACCGGTAAATAAGTCATGCATGTTTTCATAAAGTTCACGACTCCTTAAAAAGCCTCGAAACTGCTGACTGGCTTTGTGCAGTTCCGTCAAATGACCTGGATCTGGATAACACTCCCGCCCTCTTCGGGTTGAAATTGTCTCGGAAACCATACAAAACACCTCCCGCTCATTGGCAGGAGCTCGACAATTTCTAATCACACTCGCATAAAAAATCTCGGGATTATTTTTTTGATAAACTACACTCACCCCGCACAGTGTTTTTGTGTCATCGAGGTAAACAAAAGAGAATTGTTCCAGCGTTTGTCCATCAGGGTTTTTGAGTAGACCTTCTTCGTTGATGTTACTCATTACGAGCTCATGGATAAACGCATCATTCCAAATACTGCTATTAATTTCACCCTGCATATAAGGTATTGCTGCATCGTTTTCAGTATTTGGTTCCCAAGAGACCAAAGGCAGAAGATATTCTTCGAGAGAGCTTCCATCAGTCAGCAAATAACGTGTGCGCGGAAGATCAGTCCACATCTTTGACCAGTTTACAGCATCATCTTTTTTCAACCTGCTCTGCACTAAACCAGGCATCATTACCTGATTTAACACTTCGGTATATTTGCCCTGATAAACGCTGACTTTGTTGCCTGGCATCTCTCCCCCTCGAACCCCTGAAGGTTCATCAGGCCGATTGGGCCTGTATTAATAATGTTTCTCATTTTTACTATACGCTCTCATTATTAAGCGAAGATTATGCCTTTTTGCTTGTTGCGTGAAATATGAACTAATTAGTTTGATCGTGCTATAGTGGCGGTTTAAAATACAGAACGAGAAAACACATGAAAATTTTTCACGCCTTGACGCTTACTCTCCTGCCAGCCATCACACAGGCGGCCATCTGTTCAATGCCCATTGAGGTGAATAAAGCCCTTGTGAGGGAAATTGCCGCGATGGCGCGTGGTTCTGAGAATGCGCAGATGCTGCAAGAGCGGCTTGGGCCTGCGTGCGCGTGTGTGCCCCTCACACCCACGCCCTCTGACACGTGGATGTGCCAGTGGAAAGGGGATTTGTCGAGTAACCGGCTGATAAATACGCTTAACATTACCTTTGAAGCCGGTATGCTGGCGCAGGTGGTGGGGGTTGATAAGGAGGGTGAATTTATTCACGCGCCCTGATAAGTGGCTAAAGGTGTTCTATGCTTTAGAAGGACACCTTCAGGGAGCACAATATGGAACATACGAAACCCGAGAACCGCAATGTTTCGCAGGATGAACTTCGGCATGAAAAAAACCGCGAAGCACATCCCGGTAAAAAAGCGCCAAAGCCCAATAAAACACATTCATCCGGTAAAAAATGAGTGTAGAAGCCCGGCATCGGGTGCCGGGCTTCGCTTCGTTCAGCCCAGCATACATTTAAGTTGTTGTTTTAATGGTAAAATTTGTAGCCTGCGCTGATAAGCGCGGGAGGGATGTTTGATAAAACATCCGGCTAACGGTGATATCGGATGCCAGGCTTCGCTTCGCTCAACCCAGCCTACATTTAAATTGTTGTTTTAATGGTAAAATTTTGTAGCGGGAGGGATGTTTGATAAAACATCCGGCTAACGGTGATATCGGATGCCAGGCTTCGCTTCGCTCAACCCAGCCTACATTTAAATTGTTGTTTTAATGGTAAAATTTGTAGCCTGCGCTGATAACCTCAAGCGGCTTTTTTGCAAAAGCAAACCAATAAAAACTAAAAGCCGCTGGTGCAAACTATTTTTTATCCCGCATAAAAACAAAACACTTAATCGTCTGTTAATCTTACTGCCATACAATCAAATTATTACACATTCAATGCCCTTTTAAAGTGTACTATATTTAAACTTAGGCGTGCGAGGAGACAGACATGGCATTTGTCAAAAGAAGACTTGATAAAAAAATTATAGAAAACTTTGGCCTCAGCGGTGGTACGTACGACGTATTCAGCTTAGGTGGGGAGAGCTGTCTCAACGAGTTAACTGAAAATGAAAGCATTGCAGTAATTATAAAAAATGAACGGGATGACAAAGCGAAGCGCGCCATGATAGCCTGGGCTTCAGCCCTGGCCGCACGCCAGCAGCGCCAGCAACCTCTATACAGCAGGCAAGACAATGATTCCGACGATGACACGCCCAACCAAAATCCGTTCTTAATCGACTCCACGCCTATACAAAACACCGCTGAAGAGTTGCAGAAAGTTGCACGCCTGATGAAGAAAAAAAGCATTACACTGGATAAGCTCAAGGAGTTCGCATCCTCTGGACAATCGATTGAACGTGCAGAAGCTTATTCAGAGGTCTTAAAAGGATATGAAAAACATGGCCATAAAGTGCCACCTGAAATTTTACAAAGAGAAGATTCTGCCGAAAACGATGAAACACTCTCGGTTAAACTGGAAAATCTCGCTACTGTGTTGAACAGCCTTGAGTCACGCGGCCTCGGTCAGCGCGCGCAAATGTCAGGCAAGCGCGTGAAGGTCTTGAATGCCAACCTTGATAAGCTTGATGAGCCGGGCAAGGGTGCCGCTTTGGCGAAGGTGATAAAGCTTTATTCTGACAACGGTTTATCTTTAAGCGATGAACTTCCCGAATCGACTGAGCAAGTTAACGTCTCTCGGCTCAGTGATTTAATGGGTAAGAGCACTGATGAGCTCGAAGCCATACACTCCGTCCTCAAAACACTGCCCAGCGGTTCTACAAATGCAGTTGGCAGTTCCTTAGACCGTCTAATTCATAACATGGACTTCAAGTCGATGGAAAAGACGATTAGAGATTCTGCAGGCACACTTGCTGAAAGAGTTTCTCAAGAGGGTATTCGTGGATATGTCGATAACCCCAATTTTAGTGCCTTTGACAGATATCAGCCTGAGGGTGGCGAGCGGGCAGAAGATAACGATGCCGCAGCGTCCTATTCTAAAGGCGTTCTTCTTGCCAAAACTATCGATTACTTAAAGACTATTCCGGCAGGCATCAGCAACACGACTCTTACAGAAAACAATATGCGAGGTTTGATTAAAAACCCGCTCGGCGCGCTTGTAATAGTTGAACAGTTACATAAGTACAACAAGTTGAATGCAAAAAATGCGAATGCGTTTCTGGAGTTACTGAGTGAAGAAGAGCCTATAACACCCGAGCACTGTAAAAGCCTTCTTGATTGCATGCGTGCAATGGCAAATCAGGACAAGGCGTTTTATTTCACGAAACACTTCGAACGCCTCGCGAAACTTGATGCAGAGCAGGTTAAAAATGCCGCAACCCTTTTTGAGGCTGCCGGGAGTGCGCTTGATAGAACAACTACAAGTGCTTTATTAGATTATATTGAACAGAACAAAAATGTTGAAGAATCAGACGTTGAAGCATCAGACGTTGAAGCATCAGACGTTGAAACATTGGCAGCCATTATTAAGAAGCTTGTAGAAAACGACATTCCTCTGCATAGCCTGCAGGGCGTTAAATCTTCATTTAAAAGGCAAAACTTCCTCGAAAAATTAACGGGAATAAGTTCTGCTGAAAATGGAGCGTCAAAGCTTGAAACCGTGAACCAGTTGCTCGATGCGATGAAGCCTGGCCGCATCAGTAACCATCGAGTTGACATGCTGTTGGAAGCGGTATCAAACAGCAATATAACTGACCCCATGGAGGTGGCTGCAATCAAGGCCATTTTAGAGGAATGCGAGAGTCAGAAAGCCCCCTTGACGAAACATAATCTGTTAAAAAACCTCCTTGGAGAGAATCGCGAAGAGGTAATTGCGCTTTATCTTGGGGAGGATTGGAAAAACACTCTTCAACAATCGCAAGAGCCTCATGACGCTGCACGAGCTATTCTGGCTGGTCGGCTAAAAGATGCTGCGTCTCTGGAAGCCATTGGTGAGCTTTACGACTCAGTACAGAAGATTGAGGACGAAGAGTTACGTGATGCCAAAATGGATGTTCTTAAAATGGCCGTAAACACGGCAAACCTCGCTGATGACCCGAGTATTCTTGGACGGCTTAAAAAAACCTTTAGCGATTTGCTCGCTCGAATCACGCCGGATTTCCTTGGCGTGGAAGGGCCAAAAGTGCATATTCGGGATGCGGTAGAGGCCGTAAAAACGGTTGAAGACAAAGAGAAAGTCGAAGACGCATTGAGAACTCCCGGTGCGGGAAGCGATATCAAGCTGTTTAGGAAAAGTCTGCAGGCAGGAAGACAATCTGCAGAACCTGTAACAGAGTCGGGCGCGAAGGTTAATGAGAGAGCCAGTAGTAGCTCATTACGCGCTGGCGGTAACAGCGATTCAGATTAAGCCTCATGACATGATAACGCGCGCCTCTCTCGCGCGTTATCACTATTTAAAAACTCACTTCATCCCTAAAATACACTGTATTAAGGGGTCTACCCCATCCTCACACACTTCACCAAAATCATGGCGCACTGTGTGTGCCTTTCTAAGCGTTAGAAACGCGTCTTTCTTGTCCTTTGCCGCTTTTAAAGCCCGTGTTTCCGGGAGCGGGTCGTAGAGTGCGAGGGCGCAGGTTGCCCAGTCGGTTTTTAATGGAAGTGCTGAAGTCTTCGATTTTATCGAGGGCATTTCGACCGGTGCAAGCCCAAAATAGCGGTGCAGGCGTGCGCTTGCAAACCATACGGCATTATTTTTTCCCTCGATGCTGTGCCCCGCGATGTGCGGGGTGCAAAGTGTCGCAAACGCAACTGTCTCGGCATGGATATCGGGCTCGTGGTGCCAGACATCCGTGCAGTAGAGGAGCCTGGTCTTAAGGAGTGCCGCTTCATCCACCAGCTCGCCGCGCGCGGCATTAAGCAGTATGGCGCCCTGCTTCAGGCGTTTTAGCCTGTCGGCGTTTAAAAGCCCGCGCGTGGGGAAGGGGGGGGAATCATGCAGGTCGGCGTGCAGGCAGATAAGGTCGCACTCGGAGAGCACGTCCATGTCTGCACTGTTAAAATCCGGTTCCCGCACGGCACGTGGCGGGTCGATGGCATGAACCTCGAGGTTCAGTGCGCGAAGGCGCGCCTCCACCCGCGTGCCGACTTCTCCCATCCCAATCACCCCCGCAGTTTTAGGATGCACGCTTAAACGTTGCGCAAGGTGCGCGAGACACGCTACCACATAATCGGCTACCGCCACCGCATTGCAGCCTTTTGCGTCAATAAGGATAATACCGTGTGCGGCAAGTGCATCCTTGTCGATGTGGCTCGTGCCACTGCTGGCTGTCGCCAGTGCGCTCAGGCTCGCGCCTTTTAACAGTGTTTCATCGACCTCAAGGGTCGAGCGACACAGCAGCGCATCAGCGTGCGCAAGCTGTTCTTTAAGTTCGTGCAGGCTCTGGTAGCGTATGAGACTAAAGGGGGGCGGGAAAGCCGCCTCCAGTGCCGGGAGGCTCGCGTCGACCAGCAGACGCGGCATGCTACAACCCCAGCACGGCTCGGAAAAAACCGAGCGAGAGTGCAATCATCGGCCCGATAAACTGGCCAAGGATGCCGGTGACAGCCAGCAGGAGCACGATAAGAAAGCCATAAGGTTCAAGGAGTTCATACTGGCGCGCCGCCTTGTAGGGCAGAAAACAGGCGAGCACCCGACTGCCATCGAGTGGCGGTATGGGAATGATGTTTAAAAACAGCAGTAACAGATTGATGAGAATACCGGCGCGTGCCGTTAAGAGGAGAAAAAGTGCCGGAACGGAGCTTTCCGGGTGTAAAAGGGTCGCTGTTTTTAACAGTCCTGCCCAGAGGCTTGCCATCAGGAGGTTTGAAAGGGGCCCGGCGATGGCGACCAGTGCGGGGCCATATTTTTTGTTACGCAGGTTCGCCGGGTTAAAAGGAACTGGCTTTGCCCAGCCGAATACAAAGCTGAACTGCGTGATGACGCCCATCAGGAGGGGGACGAAAAGCGTGCCAACGGGGTCGATGTGGCGCACAGGATTCACACTTACCCGCCCCAGCAGTTTTGCCGTAGGGTCGCCAAGGCGCCAGGCAACGAATCCATGTGCGGCTTCGTGCAGTGTGATGGCGAGGAGTACGGGTAAAACCCAGACGGCGATTTGTTGGATGAGGCTTAATTCAGGCATGATGAGTTTAATGACGGCAAAGCATACAGTCTACCCTGGATGAAAATCTTCTGAAAGCGGTGTAGAATAGCCGCTTTTCCGGCCGGACCCGGTTTACACCCCATGATGACCCTTCTGCGACCGTATCTTTTACTGACGCTTTGCGCCCTGCTGCTGTTCGCGCCGGGGATTGCCCGCATTCCAGTCATTGACCGCGATGAGGCGCATTTTGCGCAGGCCTCGCGCCAGATGCTTGAAACAGGCCAGTATTTTGCGGTGCGCTTTCAAGATACCACCCGTTTTCAAAAACCTCCAGGCATCAACTGGCTGCAGGCGGCATCGGTAAAGCTGACGGGCTCGCCTGTCGACAGCATCTATGCCTATCGTCTGCCTTCGTTTTTAGGGGCACTTTTTTCTCTCTGGCTGCTGTATGGTTTTTCGCGCACGTATGCAGGTGAGCGTGTAGCCTTTATGGCCGCGCTGCTGCTCGCCTCCACCTTGCTTTTGAACGTGGAAGCGCGCATGGCGGTCATTGACAGCGCGCTTCTTGCAACGGTTATCCTGATGCAGGGAGCACTTTGGCGGATTTGGAACGCCGCGCGGGCAGGGCAGCCGGTTTTATCCTGGCATGTCTGGCTTTTCTGGTGTGCAATGGCGGCTGGAGGTGCCTTGAAGGGGGTGAGCCCACTTTTTGGGGGGTTGACCATTGCCGCACTTTCGCTGCTGGAGCGCGATGTTCACTGGATACGCGCGCTGCGTCCCGTGAGAGGGCTGTTACTTTTGGGCGTGCTGACGCTCCTCTGGCTCTGGCCGCTCAGTGTGGCAGAGGGGCGTAATTACCTCATGGAAATGCTGAATCGCGACCTTTTGCCAAAGCTTCGAGGCGGGCATGAATCCCATGGCAAGCCGCCGCTTTTTCACCTTGCCATTTTGCCGCTGACCTTCTGGCCTGCGTCCATTTTTCTCTGGCAGGGCGCAACACACGCCATTCGTGAACGCTGCACGCCGCAGGTGCGCTTTCTGCTCGCATGGCTCGTGCCTGCATGGATATTTTTTGAACTAATGCCCACTAAACTGCCGCAGTACGTGCTGCCGACGTTTCCGGCCATAGCACTCCTCTGTGCCGCATCGCTGCAGGCCCCTCTTGCGAAACCGCGCGTCTTTCGCGTGCTTCTGCTCCTCTGGGGCGTACTCTCGCTGGGTCTGGCCATGGTTCCTGCGGCACTTTCCTGGCGATTGCTGGATACGTTACTGCCAGCAGCACTCATCAGTGGGGTGGGTGTGCTCTTTTATGTCATGCTTGCTGTCTGGTTTTCATGGCGTTTAGAGTTTAAGCGCACCCTGTGTGCCATTCTGGTCGCCGCCTTTTTTCTCTATGCGCCTTTATACAGTAAGGTCTTGCCAGTACTCGCGCCGCTCTGGCTGCCGGATGCCATTGGCGCGCATTACCCCATGAGTACAAAAACGCCATTATGGGTGGCAGGCTTCGAAGAGCCTTCGCTCGTTTTTGTGCTCGGCACTAAAAATGTGCGCTTTGTATCGGTGAAAGAGGCACTGGCGGCTCTGGAGGCCGGGCAGGTTGAAAGCGTGCTGGTGCAGGATTCGGTACTGAATGCAATAGAGCCATTGCCACGCGGTTTGATGGTCAAGTGGCGCGAGCGCGGGTTTAATTACAGCAAGGGACGCTTCGTTGAGGTTTTGCTGCTTAAAAAGGAGAATATGCATGACACCCTTTGACAGGCTTTTTCGTGCGCTGACGCGCCCGGTGACGGTTGTGGCTGGTATGCTGCTGATAGTGCTTTGCATCCGTTATGTCGACCGACCGCTGGCAGAGTTCTTTTTTCAAGCGCATATTCGCACGCATTACCCATGGCTTGCATGGGTGACCCGCATAGGTCTTGGTCCACTGTATTTTGCCGGATTCTTTCTGCTCGCGCTTTTTTTTCGTTTTGTTAAGAAAAACCCGCTCTACGAAGCCCGCGCATGGTTTTTGTGGTTTTGTACGGTTATTACCGCGAGCATTTGTCTGGTGTTAAAGGTTAATATTGGGCGTGCGCGTCCAGGGCTTTGGCTCTATCACCATATTGAGGGGTTTTACGGTTTTGACACCCATTCTCAGTACTGGTCACTGCCTTCCGGGCACACGACCATCGTCATGAGCGTGGCAGTGGGATTCGGCATTATTTTTCCGCGCTATCTTTGGGCGCTTTTGTGTGCGGGATTGGCGGTTGCGGCCTCGCGTGTGCTGCTTACGCATCATTATCTCAGTGATGTGCTGGTAGCCGCCTGGCTTGTTGTTGTGGAAATGGGTGTTTTGGTGCTGCTTTTTCGCCGATGGAGCTGGTTTGGCGCTGTTGTCGGCAGCAGGGCGTCGCTTGTTCCTAACGTTTTACAGGAAATGAACCATGGTGTATGAAAACCCTGTTGCATTGTCAGTAATCATTCCCGTGCTGAATGAGGCGGAAAATATTCGGCATTTATATGATGAAATCGTTACAGCTCTTCCAGCTGAATCCTGCGCGCTCGAGGTAGTGTTTGTGGATGATGGCAGTACCGATGGCACCCGTGCGCTGCTCGCAGAAATGGCTGCATCTGACTCGCGCGTGCGTGTAGTGCTGCATGTGCGCAATTACGGCCAGAGTGCGGCCCTTGTCAGTGGTGCGCGTGCTGCTATGCATCCGCTGCTGGTTACCCTCGATGGCGATGGTCAGAACGACCCCGCGGATATTCCGCGCCTGCTTGAAGCGCGCACGCACGCACGCGCCATTGTGCTCGGTAACCGGGCAAGGCGTCAGGATAACGGCCTTCGCCGCCTATCATCGCGCATCGGTAATGGCATTCGTAACGCGATATTAAAAGATGGCTGCCCTGATACGGGCTGCAGCCTGAAACTTTTTCCACGCGATGCGTTTCTTGCACTGCCGCATTTTAATCACCTGCACCGCTACCTGCCGGCGCTTTTTCTGCGAGCGGGCTTTCAACTGTTGAATGTGCCGGTTAATCATCGCCCGCGCCAGTTTGGCGTTTCCAAATATGGGGTGATGAACCGGCTTTTTGTCGGCATGCGCGACCTTATCGGTGTGCGCTGGCTGATGGCGCGCCCCTGCTCACCGGAGGTCATTGACGCATGAACATCGACACCCTCTGGCTAGTCCTTGGTCTTACCGGGCAGGGCATTTTTGCCGCGCGCTTTATCGTGCAGTGGATTGTGAGCGAGCGTCAACGCCAGAGTGTGATACCAGTCGCATTTTGGTACCTCAGCATGCTCGGTGGCGTTTTGCTCTTTATGTACGCCATTTATAAACGTGACCCGGTGTTTATCATCGGGCAATCCACCGGCGTGTTTGTCTATGGGCGAAACCTGTGGTTGATTCATAAACGGCGAGTTTTAGAAACGGCTCCGTCATAGAGAGGCTTCGGCAGGTGCAGGCGTTGTAAGCGTCACTTCCACCCACCCCCCGACCAGCTTCCCCCGCGCATAAGCCACTGTTGCCGGGGAAGGCGTTAACGTACGCACCCATTCTGGCGTTTCCGGCTCCTGCCAGGCAAGGATCAGGTCGCCGGCAGGAATCATTTGCGTAATTCCCGCATTCAGCATCTGGGTTTTGAGTCGCGGACAATGCACGAGTGCATTGCCAATCAGCCAGTGGGAATCGGTGACCAGTGTTTTTGCGGGTGCCTCCGGGCAATGCAGGGTCGTCAGCAGAGACTGCAGCGGGAAGCGGGCGTGGCGATTTGGAAACCAGTGGCTGCGCGCGCTTAAGAGGAGGAGTATCGCCGCAAGGGTCGCAAGACAGATGGCATTAAACGTTTTTACAGCGCGCGCATCAAACGCGGCTTGTCCAAACACCAGCAGTGGCGTTGCGAATCCAAGAGGTATCAGCCAGCGCGTTTCAATGTTGGCGATATTGGCGAAGGTCACCATGAGAATCAGCAGTATCACAATCAAGACATGATAGCGCTGTAACAGGTGCATGCGCACGGTTTTGGCCGAGAGCGTTTGCGGTCGAAACAGCGCATACACGACCGCCGGCGCCAGCAGGAAGCTCAGAATACCTCCTCCCAGTGTTAACAATCCACGCAGGCGCCCGGCACTCTCGCGGTAGAATTTATGGCTCGAATGCAGGCCAATATCGGGATGCTGTAAAAGCCACACTCCCCAGGGGGAGGCTGCTAAAAGTGCGATGACCAGTGTCAGCGCAAAGCGCGGTGTTTTAAGGCGAGCCCGATACTCAGGCAGACTCCATCCAGCAAGGCCAAGTGCGAGCACAAAGAGGAGGTAGTTAAATTTTGTGAGGATGCCAAGTCCTATAAGTATCCCGCCTTTCAAGTACCAGGAACGTGATGGGTTTTCTGCCACAAACCAGAGGAGCGTCAGTACACTCAGGAGAAGAGCAAGTACGGTGTGCGTGTTGTCTTTGAGAACATCAAAACTGATGCTAAAGAGCAATGCCCAGGACAGTGTGGCACTCCACTGCAGGCGCCGGTCAGCACAAAAAAAGCCACACAGGTGAAACCAGGCGCCTGTACAGGCTGCTGTAAGGATGGATTTCAGCAGGGAAATGCTCGCGAGGTTCAGTCCAAACAGCGAAAAAAATCCGTACTGCAGCCAGCTGTAGAGCGGGGGCTGCGCGGCATAGCCTGGCGAGAGGGTTCGCGAAAGCAGCACCTGCTCTGCTTCGTCAAGCTCTAAAAGGTGCGAACGCGTGAAAAGGCGTGCCGCAAAGAGCAGTGCCCCAAAGAGGACAAACACTATAAAAGGTGCCGAAAGCACAAAGCGCCGGGAACACCTCTTTTCACCTTGCAGACATGTATCCTCAACCATTTTTTACACACTCCTGATACAGCGCAAGGGCGCGCGTGCGCGCGGCCTTATGGTCAACTATTGGTTTGGGATAATCTGGGGGCGGAAAGGGGGCTTCATGCGGTGTGTGGATATACGCATCCGGGAGGTTCCTCAGTTCCGGTATCCAGCGTTTGATATAAATGCCTTTAGGGTCGTGTGTTTCCCCCTGCAATTGCGGATTAAAAATCCGAAACCAGGGGGCTGCATCCGTGCCGCAGCCTGCCACCCACTGCCAGCTCGCTGAGTTGCTGGCAAGGTCGGCATCGAGCAGGGTATCGAGAAACCACGCCGCTCCCTCGCGCCAGTCGATAAGCAAATCTTTGACAAGAAACGAGGCGACTATCATGCGTACCCGGTTGTGCATGTAGCCCGTGTGCCAGAGTTCCCGCATGCCGGCATCAACGATGGGGTAACCGGTCAGGCCTCGCTGCCAGGCGTGCAGGCGCGCGGGCTGAATTTGCCACGGAAAACGCGCAAATTCCGCGCGCAGGGGTTCGCTGTCAAGTGTTGGAAAATGGTAGAGCAGGGAGGCTGAGAATTCGCGCCAGCCCAGTTCAGAGATAAACACCTCAAGATTCTGCTCTGTACAGCGACCTTCCTGGAAGGCATGCATGGCTGTATGAAACACAAGGTTCAGGCTGATTTCCCCAAAATGCAGATGGGGCGAGAGCCTTGAGGTAGCCGGAGTCGCTGGAAGGTTACGGGCAGTGGCGTAACGGTGTAGACCAAGGTCAAGAAAGTCTTCAAGTTTTTGCAAGGCGCCCTTTTCGCCAGGCGTCCAATGGTCGGAGAATTGCACGGCCCAGTCAGGATTTTTAGGGAGCAGGCACCAGTCATCGAGCGCGTCTGAAGTAACGTCCGGGGTTGAAAACAAGCCTTCCAGATACTGGGGCGCAGGTGGTGCCAGTTCGCGGCGCACGCGCTTCCACCATGGGGTAAAAACTTTTCCTGACGGGATTTGCGGGCTGTCGGGGTTATGAAGCAGAGTGGCATTATAATCAAGCACTCTGACGCCAAGGCTTCGCAAAAGGGCTGCAATGGCCTCGTCTTCCCGGCGCGCTTCTGGTTCGAACGATCGGTTAAAATACACTGCCTGAATATCGTGCGCGCGCACAAGCGACTCAAGCACCTCCAGCGCGTCCCCGCGTCGCAGACAAAGCGATAGCCCGTAATGCGCGAGACTGTCGGCAAGCGCTTTCAGGGAGTGGTGCAGCCACCAGTGTTGTGCGCCTTTCCCCATCCAGCGTTCAGTACCGATAAAAAGGGGGATGATACATTCATGCGCGCGGGCCGCGGCATTTAGTGCCGGGTTATCCTGCACGCGAAGGTCGCGTCGAAACCAGACAATGGCGGTTGACATGTGAGGTCCTGAAAAAAGAAGATGGCGGGGAGAGTTTGAGGAGGTTTGAGAAAAAGTCAAGCCCTGGTAAGGTTCATATAAACGTTCGGCGCATCTCTTTGCGCTCTGAAATCTCTTGCTGACGCGCTGTAAATTTCGAGGCATTTGCGCGCACTTCTGAGTATACTATGTGGCATTATCAGACAAACCGATGGAGACAGCATGATAGCGGTGTATGGTGCGGGATATGTGGGGCTGGTGACGGCGGTGTGTCTGGCGCATATGGGGCAAAAGGTGGTCTGTGTAGACATCGATATTTCGCGCGTGGAGTCCCTGCGCCGGGGAGAATCGCCGATTCATGAAGCGGGATTGCCGGAAATGCTTGCAAGTACGCTCGCATCAGGCATGCTCGCTTTCAGCAGCAGCGTGGACGACGCCGCAAAAGCCGCCACCATCCATTTTATCGCAACCGGCACACCCGGTCGTCCTGACGGCAGTCCTGATTTATCCCAGGTTTTTGGTGTGGCGGAACAGGTGGCTGAGCATTGCGTAAAGGATGGCATTCTTATCGTCAAATCCACGGTACCGGTCGGAACTGGTGATGCCATCGAGGCAAAGGTCGAAGACGTACTGAAGGCGCGTAAATGCACACTTTCTCTTGGCGTAGTTTCTAACCCTGAATTTTTGCGTGAGGGAACGGCGGTTAAGGATTTTCTGCATCCTGACCGTCTCGTGCTTGGGGGCGATGCAAAACACCTCGATGCGCTGAACCCGCTCGCCGAACCCTTCGTTAAAAGCGGCATTCCGGTGCTGCGCATGGGGCGACGCTCGGCGGAATTAACCAAATATGCCGCCAACGCAATGCTCGCCTGCAAAATCAGTTTTATGAACCAGATGAGCCGCATTGCTGAAGCCTGTGGCGCAAACATCGATGACGTGCGTGAAGGCATGGCGCCGGACCCGCGCATTGGCCCGCATTTTCTCTATGCGGGTATCGGCTATGGTGGCTCGTGCTTTCCAAAAGATGTCCGCGCGCTCGCACACACCGCGCGCGAATTGGGGGTTGAGCCGATGCTTCTTGACGCCATTGAGGATGTGAACGTGGCGCAGAAAAGCTGGGTGCTTGAGCAGCTTGCCTCGCATTTTAACGGCGAACTTCGCGGGCTTTGTATTGGCATCTGGGGCCTTGCCTTTAAGCCCGGAACGGATGATTTGCGCGAAGCGAGCAGCCTCGTCCTTATCAACGCGCTGCTTGAGGCGGGTGCGCATCTGCGTGTTCACGACCCGGTGGCGACCCAACATGCGAAACGCCTTTATCCCAAAAAACCGAACATCACCTGGTGTGCCTGTGCCGATGAAGTCGTGGGTTCGCGGGTGGATGCGCTGGTAATTGCTACGGAGTGGGACGTGTATCGCAAATGGTCCCTTACGGCCCTTGCGAAATCATTGGGTCAGGCACCTCTTGTGGACGGGCGCAATTGCTTTTCGCTTGAAGCGATTAAGCATGAAAAAATCAGTATGTATTATTCAGTCGGACGCCCAAGGGTGCGTCTTGGAGAGGAAGTAATCAATGGGTTCCGTTAAAACCGCTATTTTTCCGGTGGCAGGGCTTGGTTCGCGCTTTTTACCGGCAACCAAGGCAAATCCTAAGGAAATGCTGCCGATTGTCGACAAGCCGCTTATCCAGTATGCGGTAGAAGAAGCGGTGCGAGCCGGTATCGTGCACATGGTTTTTATTACGAGCTCGAGCAAGCGCGCGATTGAAGACCATTTTGATACCCATTATGAGCTTGAATCACGCCTCGCCGAGCAGGGCAAGGACAGCCTGCTTGCGCTTGTTCAAAGTGTCTCGCCACCGGGTATTACCTTTACCTACATTCGCCAGAATCAGCCGCTGGGACTTGGGCATGCGGTGCTCTGTGCCGAACAGGTGGTGGGGAATTCGCCCTTTGCCGTGCTGCTTGCCGATGATTTGATTGATGACCGCACCACGCCATGCCTTTCTGCAATGGCGCGTCATTATGAAGAAACTGCCACATCCGTAGTTGCCGTGCAGCCAGTGCCGATGCCGGAGGTGCATCTTTATGGCGTCGTTGATGTGCCGGATGCCAGCGCGCGTTTTAATCCTATCCGGGGCATTGTCGAAAAACCCTCCTGCGCGCGCGCGCCTTCCAATCTCGCGGCCGTTGGGCGCTATGTGCTCACCCCCGGGATTTTTGCCTGCCTTCGCGAAACGCCAATGGATGCGCGCGGTGAAATCCAGCTCACAGGCGGCATTGAGCGGCTTTTAGAGCGCGAGAGCGTACAGGCATTTCGTTTTGACGGGCGTCGCTATGATTGCGGCTCAAAGCTTGGTTACCTTCAGGCAACGGTCGAGCTTGGCATGGCGCATCCTGAAGTTGGAGCGCGTTTTACCGACTGGCTGCTTGAACTCGAACCCGTATCTCTGGCAAGATGCAATCAGGTTGAGACGAGTACCTGAGGGATTATGAAAATTCTTGTTGCAGTGAAGCGGGTTATTGACCCTTATGTCAAAATTCGGGTGAAGCCGGATAACAGCGGTGTGGAAACCGCTCAGGTGAAAATGTCGATGAACCCCTTTGACGAAATTGCCGTTGAGGAGGCTCTGAGGCTGCGTGAAGCGGGACATGCTGCAGAAGTGGTGCTGGTCAGCATTGGTGACCTGCCGTCGCAGGAAACCCTGCGCCATGGTCTTGCCCTTGGAGCAGACCGCGCCATTCTTGTGAAAACTGACAAACCGCTTTGTCCGCTGAATGTGGCAACGGTGCTCAAAAAAATTGTTGAAGATGAAAGCCCGAATCTTGTTCTCATGGGCAAGCAATCGATTGACGGTGACAACAATCAGACGCCGCAGATGCTTGCTGCACTGCTTGATTGGCCGCAGGCAACGTGTGCTTCAAAGATTGTCGTTGAGACAGAGCGCCTTTTAGTTACGCGTGAAGTCGATGGCGGTCTTGAAACGCTCTCGCTGGCGCGTCCCGCCGTTGTGAGCACGGATTTACGCCTGAATGAACCCCGCTACGCAAGCCTTCCCAATATCATGAAAGCTAAAGCCAAACCGCTTCTGGTACGCGAGATTGACACTTTGGGGCTTACGCTTGCCAATCACACTGAGGTGTTAAGTGTGACTCCTCCTCCTGCACGCAGGAGTGGTGTGCGCGTTGAGTCGCTTGAAACGCTGCTGGATAAACTGAAACACGAAGCCAAAGTGCTTTGACAAGGAGTGCGCATGAGTACCCTCGTGATTGCGGAACACGATAACCACACCCTGCATCCCCTGACGCGAAATGCGCTGACGGCGGCACTATTGCTGGATGCTGAGGTCACCCTGCTGGTTGCCGGTCATCAGTGTGAAAAAGTTGCTGCTGAAGCGTCGCGCCTTAAGGGCGTCAGCACGGTATTGCATGCCGATGCACAAGGCTTTGCTGATGCCATTGCGGAAAACATCGCGGCCCTTGTGCTTTCGCGGGCTTCGGACTTCAACGCGATTGTCGCCCCTGGTACCTCAAGAGGGCGCGATGTACTGCCGCGCATCGCGGCACGTCTTGGCTGCGCGCAGGTTTCAGGAGTGACACGTGTGGTTGCCCCCGATGTCTTTGAGCATCCGGTGTATGCCGGTAACGCTATCGAAACTGTCAGGGTGTGCGATGCGGTCAAGGTGCTTGGTATTCGTACAACAGCGTTTGAAGCAGCCCCCTTTTGCGAGACGGCCTGCCCCATCATATGCCTCGATGCAGACTTTAATACGCCGGCAGTAACCTTTGTCAGCCGTGAAGCAAGCGTTTCCACGCGCCCCGAGCTGAGCTGTGCCTCTATCGTGGTTTCGGGTGGCCGAGGCCTGCAGAATGCGGAAAAATTTAAACTGGTAGAAGAACTGGCAGACGCACTTGGAGCCGCTGTCGGAGCATCGCGTGCGGCAGTTGATGCCGGGTTTGTGCCAAACGATTACCAGGTGGGGCAAACGGGCAAGGTGGTTGCGCCAACACTCTATATTGCTCTCGGTATTTCTGGCGCAATCCAGCACCTTGCCGGGATGAAAGATTCCAAGGTGATTGTTGCCATCAACAAGGACGAGGAGGCGCCGATTTTTCAGGTTGCCGATTATGGACTGGTAGGAGACGTGTTTGATATTGTTCCCCGCTGGATTGAGGCCATCAAACAGAATTGAAAGGAGGCAGTATGCTTGTTGGAGTTCCAAAAGAAATTAAACCCCAGGAAAATCGCGTGGGTCTTGTGCCCGGCAGTGTGCGTGAAATAGTGCACGCCGGGTCAAACGTGCTCGTGGAAACGGGGGCAGGTGCTGGAATTGGCATTACTGACGCCGAATACGAAGCGGCAGGTGCTGAAATTGTAAGCACGCCTGCTGAAATTTTTAAGCGTGCCGAGCTTGTGGTCAAAGTCAAGGAGCCGCAACCTGAGGAGTGTCTGCAACTGCACGCGGGGCAAACGCTTTTTACCTATCTTCATCTTGCACCCGATCCTGAACAGACACGTCTTTTGAAAGAGTCTCGTGTCACCGCTATTGCCTATGAAACGGTTACCGAAGCGAGTGGTGCACTGCCGCTTCTGACACCGATGTCGCAGGTTGCCGGTCGCATGTCTATTCAGGCGGGGGCGCATTGCCTGGAAATGGCGCAGGGCGGCAGTGGCATATTACTGGGTGGGGTGCCCGGGGTGGCGCCCGCTCATGTCGTGGTGATTGGCGGCGGCGTTGTTGGCAGTAATGCCATCCGTATGGCCATGGGGATGGAAGCGCGCGTGACAGTGCTGGATAAATCCCTGCCGCGTCTGCAGGATTTAGATTTTCAGTTTGGCGCTAAACTCAATACGATTTATGCCACCCGTGACGCACTTGAGCATTATGTAACCTGTGCGGATTTGGTGGTTGGCGCTGTTCTCGTGCCGGGGGCTGCGGCACCAAAGCTTGTGACCCGCGAGATGCTGCGCGCCATGCGCCCAGGCTCGGTTGTTGTGGATGTGGCCATTGACCAGGGCGGATGCTTTGAAACGAGCCGTGCAACCACGCACCACGAACCCACCTACATCGAAGAAAATGTGGTGCACTATTGTGTGGCCAACATGCCAGGGGCGGTGCCGCGCACTTCTACGTTTGCGCTTAATAATGCGACACTGCCTTTTGTGATGAGTCTTGTTACCAAAGGCGTGAAACGCGCCCTTGAGGACGATAAGCACCTCATGAATGGCTTAAACGTGCACAATGGCATGATAACGTATGAAGCCGTTGCGCGCGATTTAGGCTATGCGTATGTGAAACCATCTGAGGCGCTTGTACAGTAGTTCCTGTCCTCAGAGCGAAGGGCCTGAAGGAGCATCGTCTTCAACAAGTGAGGACGATGCAGGCCCTTCTGCAGGTTTGTTAATCAGGCGCACATCAATGGCTTCCAGAAGTTTTCTGGCCTGGAACTCGTACATGCCGCGCTCATAACCGCCTTCAAGCCCCCAGTACAGGTGACTCATGTGTTCACGGTTATCCTGAAAATACGTCATTATCAGGTAATTGAAAATCCCGAAATCCCGGTCGTTAAAACGGCAAACTCTCGATTCTTCTTCAGACAATTCATCATGCTCAAACATTTTACTGCAATCGGCCGTTTCTTTGCAGTGTGAATCCCAGCCGGTTGGCAGAAGCAGGGCTACTTTTTTGCCCTGCCGAATTGCACGGTTAATTTCTTCCTGCGCTTTAGTTACGGCAAAGTCAATTGCTGGATGCAGCATGCCAGGGTTTGCCGGGCTTTTTTGTGTCTCTTGCAGGCTTAAATCCTGCGCATAATAGACGTAGTTTCCTTGCTTCCATGTGTTATAAGCGGGTGCCGTACGAGGTTTTCGCACACCAAACTCCTGGTCAATCTGCATACTGCCGTCCATGGGGTACACTCTTGAATCGAATACATCGATGTGACAAATATCAAGGTGCGATAATTTTTCACGCAAGACATTACAAAGCCCATCATCGCGATTCACGTCAAGGCCTATTACGATAAATTTTAGAGGGGCAGGGCTGTTATTCGCCATGTGCTGCATCATGACCGCTGTTTTATTAATCAGGCAAAAACCGTTGGCCCGGTCGCTGAATGCGTGATGCCCTGGCAGTCCAAATGAAAAACATACGGGTGCCGGGATAAGAATGCTGGTGGCTAAATCCCGGATAAGCAATTCAAACGTTTTGGGGGTAACGACCACATCGTCATTCAGTGCATGAAGACCCTTACGGTGGGCGCTGATGGAATAAAGCACGAGTTTTTTTAGATACGACCGGGTATGTACCGCAAGCAGCGGTTTTAAAATGGGGTCGTCATCTGGAATTTCTGAAAAAAGGCGCGCGGCAATCCGTGGCGTATCGTTATCGATAGCCTTAAAAAGTTCGTTCCAGCTGGGGTTTAAAAAGAGCGCATCCGTTGTAACGATGGGTATATTTGGGAAATTATGGAGCAGCCGAGTCATGTTTCCAAGGCGTTCTGCCTGGTCTTCGTCAGTACCGGCAATCATGCCCCGCATGTAGGTTAAATCCGTTGCAGAAGGGATTTGTACCATCAACGGTGGAGCCAGAGTTTCAAGCTCTGGCAGGTCATCAGTATCTGTTAAAAACAGCTCGTCAATCTCAGTGTCTGAATCTATCAGCACTTCATTAGGAGTGAGGCGGTTAAAGAGCTTAAGTTGAGCCTTGTTAATGCGTTTTTTCATGCGGGGACTGAGGTGCCTGTATTCAGGGTCATCTGAGAGTTGCTTAAGATGCTGCAAAAACGCAGGTACTCTGTTTTCTGAAAGCGTGTTGTTAATCAACGCCTTCTCAATTTCAATGAGATAGCCGCTCGCTTTTTTTTGCAGCTTTTTTAGCGCTGGCGTGGATGGCAATGGTTTAAAAAGTCGTGGCATGGTTGCACCTGCTTTTTTTATTTACCGCGCATCCCTCGAGGTAAGATTTAACGTTACTGTTTAAGTCACCTCAACAAACGAGTCCCTTCATCATCACTGTCGTTATCAGCAAGTTCCGTGCCGAGAGCCGCTGCCTGCTCAATCGCTACCGGCTGACTCTCCGCTTTAAGTGTTCGCAGCCCTTCTGTCAACGCTTTGCGTTCTGCATGGTAAAAGCCTGAGCGGAAAGTGCTGACTCCTTTTTCAATGCGTTGTTTTGAAAAACTCACTACGCCTAAAAGGACTTTCATGGCGCCAGAGAGCAGTCGCGCGGCGGCTCCAAGGCGTGAATCAATGGAAATCCGCTGGATGAGTTTTTCATAATTGGCATGCGTTTTTTCATCAGCGCCGTGTACAAGCGTGAAACTTGCTGAAATTACGCGAAGTAAAAGCCGACGGTCACTGATGCCCTTGTCATGGAGCGTGGAAACATGCCCTAAGACGTTTTGAAGCGCATCTTTTCCAACAACCGATTCAGCGAGGCTGTTTATTTGTTGTTGCGCCATGTCAATGCGCCGCGCAAAGACATCCGCCACGCGCGCAATGGGGCAGTTGTCATCGCGCCATGCGATTATCCATCGTAGATTTGGAGTTTCGCTCAGGTGCTTAAAATTGGCGTTAACCCACACATCCATCATGTTCCACAGGCGATTACGATGATGGTTCATGCCACGTCCCTTCACCATGGCGGCCGGCGCATCAACAAGCATTTCAAACTGCTCTCGTGTGAGTGGCGTATGTGTGCGTTTAAGGGAGTACATCAGGTTAAAAACGGCTGAAGCAAGCCCGCCGCGGTCAATGGCATCCTTACAGCTGATGTTGATGCTAAGTTGCGTCCCTGGCGACTGTTGCATGAGTTTTTCTATGATGAAGTCAGTGAGCGCAAAATTAATAAAATACACCCACACCGCCTGCTCTTCTGCAGGGCTGATACGGGTGATGTCTTCACCAATAAGTCCACATTCTTTGAAACTTTTTTTGAGAAGTTTCCTGAGGCACTCTTTTTTCTCACGTGCCTCTGTAAAAAACGCATTACTCAAATCTTCAGGAATATGAAAATCCCGCACCTCATTATCAGGAGAATTTTTATGTGAGTTTTTAGCAATTTTTAGAAAAGCATCAAAAACATCGTTTTTATTACGATCTCTGTGTGTGTGGGTATAGGCGCCGCTTCCCATCAATCCCTTATCAGCAGGAAGGGTAATCATGGGGCAGTTTGGATGCATATTTTGATGCAGCGTACCTGACATCGCGACTTCTCGCTCTCCTTCAGGGTCGAAGCCGGG
This sequence comes from Legionella geestiana, assembly GCF_004571195.1. Classification (GTDB taxonomy): domain Bacteria; phylum Pseudomonadota; class Gammaproteobacteria; order Legionellales; family Legionellaceae; genus Legionella_B; species Legionella_B geestiana. Next base: position 572,642 of record NZ_CP038271.1, on the reverse strand, counting down.
ACGGTCCCATGCCAAGTGGTTAATATACAAATGTCGCCAGCCTCTCGCCTCTAAAACCTGGAGCCAGCGCGCAAACAGTGGATTGATACGAAAAGCGTCCACTTTTTCTGCCATGGTGCTGAATCGCAGTTGCACGAAAGGGGTCATAAACGGCAAAATTGAGGGAATATTATCGCGCATCGGGCGGTAATCACTGGAAACCGCTGCCCTCAACAGTTCAGGTGCAGAGCCGGCAATAATGGGGTGGCGCTCGTTAACAAGCGCGCCATCATCCGCCATGTGCTCCGTCACCCGTTTTTCAAGAGGGCGATTCGATGGAGCGGCAATGACGTCACTGATGGCTTCATGGGTGCGAATCAAACTGCCATTGTCATTGGCGAAAATACGGTAGATAAACTCATGAAGCTCTTCATTTTCTTCTGGATTTTCCCGGTCATTTAAAACCTCAATATGGTCTTGAAGGAAGGGAATAAGACTATGGTACAGATTACCGTATGCATAGGTCGGTGAAAAAATTGAGAAGAGGCCATTAGCAATGAGTGCGTTAAGGTATTCAAACATATTGAGATTGGGACTGTTTGAGCCAGGGTTATTTGCGGCTGTACACAGAAACTTTGGAAATGCTTCGAGAAGATACCGCAAATAATGATAGCAATTCTCATTATGCAGGGCATCACTGCTTTTGCGGGCAGGGTTAGTATCGCTGGTCTCTGGCATGACAGTCTGTCTTTAATATGGATATTCTCAGTATGTACCCTGAAACTTAACGAAGGCTTAACTCCCGCATAATTTTTAGGATTGAACGTCTATACTTCAACAAAAGAGTCGACTCAGGGCGCCCTTATGGACAAATATGCCATACACAGTTTCCTGCAACGCTTTCCTCCCTTTGATAATCTGCCATCAGGCTGTTTGAAAAAGTTATCAGGTCTTGTGCAGCCAAAACTCATAAACGGTGGAGAGTTTGTGATGCGTCAGGGTGAACTTGGGGAAGCCATGTTCATTGTGGTGCGCGGGCGACTCTGTTATGAAATGAAAGACGCACTCGGACAGTGCAAGGTATGGGGAGACTTGAGTGAAGGTGCTGTTGTCGGTGAGATGGCGCTGATTTCAGGGTATCCCCGCTCAGCAGATGTATTCGCCTTACGCGACAGCCTCCTGCTCGAACTTTCCCGCGCCGATTTTATGGCTTTGGGCGGGCGCTGGCCAGAACTGGTGAATGCCTTGACCGCGTTTGTAACGCGTCGCCTGACAGACTCTTTGCATGGGATTCCAATAGCACCTGGAAAAAGTTCTCTCGTAATACTGATACCCGTAAAACCCATCGCGGGATGGCAGGTTTTTTTGCAATCTCTGGATGCGGCGTTCACGAGGCGCGGTAAAATTCGCCTTTTAACCAGTGGAAGCCTGTTGCAGCTCGGCATTGACACCACGCGGGAAGACATTGATGTACAGGCAAACGCTTTGGTAAACGCGCGGGCCAATGATGGAGAACGCTGGGTTTTTGTGGCTGATGAAGCCCTGACACCATGGACAAAATGGTGTATACGTCAGGGGGATTTACTGGCATTTTTTGCGCCGGCTGCCACTAAGCACGTTGAGCTTTCCGAATCAGAGCAGTATTTTAAGAGCTTCCCGAATGCGCACCGTAAACGTTCGCTCCTTGTAATGCTGCATGAAGGGCAATCGCCTCCATCACCTCAGGGCACCATGCGCTGGCTGCAGCCTCGCGAGGTGAACACGCACTATCATATACGCTGGCAAGAATCGGCAGGCATCGCGCGTCTGCTGCGTATATTGACGGATTCCACCATTGCAGTTGTATTAAGCGGGGGAGGGGCTCGGGGTATGGCCCATCTTGGGATGTTACGGATGCTTGATGAGCTTAAAATACCTGTGGATTATATTGGTGGAACCAGCATGGGGGCGATAATCGCCGGGATTTATGTCACCAGACCTTTTGAAGAGTGGATGAGTGCGCTAAATTTCATCTATTATGGCTCAAAAATTTTTCTGACCTATCCGTGGCTGTCAATTTCAAGTGGTCGCAGAATCAGCGACTCTTTGAGCGAAGGATTTAGCAAGGAGACTCGCATTGAAGACCTTTGGACAAACTATTTTTGTGTTTCTACGGATTTGACTGAGAACGCACTTTTTGTCCATGAGCGCGGTTCTCTCTGGAAGGCCATTCGCGCAAGCAGTTCGATGCCTTTAGTATATCCTCCAGTGGCTGAAGGCGGAAAATTGCTCGTAGACGGGGGCGTTTTGAATAACCTTCCCGTAGATATCATGATGAAATTTTCACATGGCAGCCGGGTGATAGCCTCTTGTATTCGTGAAGAAAATCTGATGCAGTGTGATGACTTTCCTGCAGCAATTTCTGGCTGGAGTCTACTCTTTTCCAGCATGCTTGAAAAAGACCACATGGTGTATCCAGTGAATTTTATGGATACTATCAACCGTGTGATGGGTATCAGTTCTTCACAAACCACTCAACGCATGCTGGCAATGGCTGATTTTGTTTTTTCGCTCGATATGGGAGCATTTAGTTTTCTAGAATTCAAACGCTATGAAAAAATCTTTAACGAAGGTCATCGACAGGCCCTGATGGCGAAGGGAGATCTGTTGAAATGGATATCGGGAGATACCAATGGCTGATTATGTCGATAAAACTGCAAGCCTGACCCCAATTGCGCGTCGTGTCATCACTGAAAAGGCTACCGAATATCCCCATAGCGGCCAGTATCCGCGCCTTGCCGGTCGTGGCAGCTGTCTCTGTCGCCGCTGTGGTCTTGCGCTTTTTCGTACACGCTCGCAATTTGACTCAGGCTGTGGCTGGCCTGCCTTTGACGAAGCCGCGGGCACTCACGTGCGCGAAGTGCCCGACCGGGATGGCATAAGGCTTGAGATTGTCTGCGATCGCTGTGAAGCGCATCTTGGCCATGTATTTGATGGTGAGCATTTCACGCCTAAAAATCGCCGTTTTTGTGTGAATACTGTAGCCCTTGACTTTGTGCCGGATAACGCCATCCTCGACAGTGAGGAAGTGATTGTGGCCGGAGGTTGCTTCTGGGGCGTTGAATACTGGTTAAGGCGTCTGGAAGGCGTTGTACTGGCTGAGTCGGGATACACTGGCGGACATGTCGAGTATCCTTCCTACGATGCAGTCTGCAGCGGCCATACCGGGCATCTTGAAGCGGTACGCGTGGTGTTTGACAGCGCACACACGGATATTGAACGTGTGTTACGACGTTTTTTTGAAATCCACGACCCTACCCAGCACATGCACCAGGGCCCTGATTATGGCGTGCAATACCAGAGTGCGGTGTTTTGCCATGATGCCCATCAGGAAGCGGTTACAAAAGCGTTGATTGAGCAGTTGCGTGAGCGGGGGTTTAATGTGGCGACCAGGGTGCGGGAGGCTTCAGTATTCTGGCCCGCTGAAGAGGGGCACCAGCGATATTATGAAAAACATGCAAAAGCCCCCTATTGCCATAAGCCGGTTGCTCGATTTGATGGGAATGCCTGAGATTTACGGGATGATACGTCCTCATCATCCCGTGTGTAGTTACGTAAACATTTCAGATGACTGGTGAACTGCTTGCAGCTCTGCATGCTTCCCTTTCTGGTCTGAAGTTTCCTGAGTCAAACAGTCCAGGGTGATAAGCCACGGGAGCTGCAATTTCAACAGCTTGCGGCTCTTTAGTGAACGTTTCAAAATCAGGGAAAAGCTGGTTAAATTGTTCAGCGGACAGACTGATAGAGGGCACGGAATTATCAAATAATCTATAGGCCAGAGTAATTGCTCCGGTATTTTTCATCTGAGCGATAGCCCTTTTGAGTGCGCCTGACACAAAAGCAACCTGCGAGGGTCTTGACTTATAAAGCCTTGAAACCTGTCGCACCATATACGAATAAACGGTTTCATCTGGATTATTATCGGTAATCCCATTGATTCGTTGCACTATTTTGGCATAAAGCAGTATGAAGATGTCCTTGAGTAAGGCCTTGTCCCTTGCCTGACTGCTGACGCCTTTCACATACGTTTTATGTGCATCAAAGGATTTCCATAAATGCGCCATTACGTGTTTTTCAAAATAGGTTTTTTTGGCTTCAGAATCTGAAATGGATGACACTTCCAACAAGTTGATTTTTGCTAAATGCCGATAGTCAGTCGGATTTGAAATTGAGTGGCACTCTGAATGTTTCATTGAATCTGTAATGTTTTCTTTGGCCGCACTGATTTTATTTTGCGACAGGTTTAGGTGCCACTGGTAGGTGAGTACTTCCAGCATAAATTCTTGATTAGGCAGACGTTCCAGAAGATGGTTTAATTTTTCTGTTACGTTGCTGAGTACCGCTCCTGATTTTAGTTTCAATGCAACATGCCCAAGCAATACATAAGCGCGTTGCAGCTCCATGATGAATATTTTAGATGTTTTTAAATGAGGGTTTTTATCTACAAAGTGCTCATACTTGCTGATGGAGTCCTGTAAATAATTCAACGCCAGATAGTAACGCTCTTCAATCGGTAATGATTCATCACGGATAATTGTGCTGGCGTATTTGCGAGAGCAGTATGCTTTATCGGTGTTTAAGGTACTGGCATCAATGGCTTTTAAATACAATTCTGATGCCTTTTTGATGTGCATTTTAGCAGAATAATCCCTTGGGTTTTGCGAAAAAGATTTAAACGCTTCTGTCGCTTCCTGAATATAAGTCAAACTTTCCTTCGATTCTACGTAATAACAATGCTTTCTTGTAGCAAATCTACCGCTTCTGAACATATCTAAAACAACCCGCTGCTTAATAAGACCCATTACCTTACAGCATAATTCTTAAGTAAATATTAAATCATGGTGCTCACATGCGGGGCATCAATGTGCCTGACAATTTTTTAAAATGTAAAAGACGCGCACGAAGGCGTATCTATCCGGCATTGAAGCGAAGCTTTCGGTAACGCAGACGGGCACGCAGACGTTCACGCGAACGCCTGCGCGCCCGTTTAGATTACATTGTGTCTATCATGGTTACAGGTAAAGCTGGCTTATAGATGAAAGTACGAAAATTATTCAGAAAATAAAATATTTACAAAAATGTAACCTTCTTAATTTTTTCTTAATAATTACTTGATACTTTTAAGCCTGCCATCACACAAGATGGTTTCTTTAAAACCAATATGGTGGGATAACATTATGTCTAAAGATAAAATAGAATCCGTAGAGGCAGCTGTAAAACAACAGCCTTCAGTCCAAAGTGAGCTTGATGTGGTGGTGAACTATCTTGAGAGCTTTAAGAGCCCGCTTCCGTTAACAATAAGTACCAAATTAAGGAGTTATGCGTACGCTTCTATCAGAATAAAAGACTTTTTGCTTAAAGTTTTAAAAGATGGAATGGATGATACTGTGGTGCGCTCATATGGCTCCTACTGGGAGCGCGGTAAGTACGAAAATGAGCCACATAATTGTAACAATAAGATATTGTTTGGAGCTATTAGTGCGATGCCTGTAAGGGAAAGAGAGATACTTTTCCGTAATGCATTAACGCCACAAACCGCCCTAAATACTTTTTTTAGCAGTGGTAAATATGCTTACTTGTCAGTTATTAAGACTAGAGTAGATAATACGGATTTCGCCAGAAATCTCTTAGACCGATTAAGCAACGATAGTTTGCAGACTCGTGAAATAGAAAGTTTGGCCAGGAATCCCAATAATAAAGAAATACTGCTTAATTATATTCGCTGTAGTCCTCGGGATGAGAGAAATAATTACGTGCGCGAAGCCTTGTCTAATAACACGCAACTGCATCAATTCTTTGCTGTGCAAAGAGGATTTTTTGCAACCTCGATAAAAGCTGGAACCTTGCGTGAACTGGATCGCATGAATCCAGATAAGAGGGACGAAGCGCAAGAACCTAAAAGGTCATGGTTTGGCTGCTTTTGATGTGGCGCCGTGTATCAGAGTCTTATATTGACTTTGGTCACTGAAGGATGCCTGCTGAGACAGGACTGAGTAAATACCTTAGCCCGGTTGCCTGCAACCGGGAAATTGCCACGCTTGTTTCTCGTCCAGGAAACCGACTTATATTATCGAGACTGGATTTCGAACATCGGGCAGGCGGGAGCAGCGAGTGCGCATAATGATGCCACTATCTGCGCGACATTTCTGATTTAGAGTATTTTACGGACTGACCATTAAGCAAGAAGTGTCCTCAAATATTTGGACTATAATGAAGTTAAAACATGTAAAAGGACTTAATCATGATTTCTTTATTGAATTTACTTGTGGTTATCATTGGTCTTGGCATACTCATGGGGCTCATTGGTCGCTTTCTGCCTATCCCGGCCATCGTTAAGAGCCTTATAAACCTCGTAATACTGGGTGTCATTATTATCTATATTCTGCAATTTTTTGGCATCATCAGTACCATGCTGCCGCCGCTGGTGTTGTTTCATGGATGATAGATGCAAAATTGCTGTTGTAAAAACTTGAGATACGTATAGAGGTTTTGCATTTTACGATAATGCTCGCAATGCGAGGGTTTGGTAGTAATGCCCGCTTGAGTTCGTAAAATAGCGCCCGCTATTTGCCTCACTCAAGCAGGTATTGCCTCTTAAATACCACGTTTTTGCTTCATACAGCGGAGTGTGGGTATCCTATGATGGTTTAGAATAAATTGCTATTAATTTTAATAACTTTAGTGATGAATTGTCATCAAGAAGCGCTTTACCCGCATAGACATTCTCAATCAACTCGAGAGGCACTTCCAGTAAACCTGCCATGATATCTGTGTTTATTTTTACGTGATTAATAAGGGCATGGATATAAACCCTTTGTTTGAACGACTTGCTTGAAAAATCACCTAATGACATCTTTTACTCCTTGTTCTAATCCTTAAGTTGTAATCAAAAACTGAGATTTAACAGATTTTATAGGGTTCCTCCTGTTGGCGATGATCACTCGGTAATTATAAGGAAACAAATATTAATATCTATTAATATTTGTTTCAATAAATTTATTGGTGATACAAAAATTATTAATAACTATGGACTCGATTGATTTTTCTAAATGCTCATAAGACGAGAAATAGCCGAAACTACAGGCTGAGAGATTAGAATCATGCCTTTAAAGCGCGCCGATATCTGTTAAGGACTTTAACCCTCACGGAGCTTTTGCATAGCAGAAGCAGGTTGCGGGGTACGTTTATTCATAAAACAAAGGTGCATATACTTTCGGCTGATAAGTGTAGAACATGAAAGGAAAAAATGGGCGCATAAGATGAGTTGGTTTTTAAGTATCGCACCTGACGGCCGTAACTGATACCTAACTCTCCTTACCCCATTTTTTCGCTTTATATCATGAAATGATTGCGCATTTAGCTTTTTTCTTGTAGTTCCGATAGCGTTGTTAATGTACTATCATCCTCCATTCGGTCTAAAAACAAGTATCCATCCAGATGATCAATTTCATGCTGTAAGATACGCGCCTCGAGGCCGGTGGCTATTTTTGTAATTGGATTTCCGTCTGGGTCAAAACCGCTATATTCAATTTCCATTGCGCGTGGTACGAGCCCCATTAAAAAATCACAGTTTAAGCAACCTTCATAATCAATCTGAATTTCATCGGAAAGAATCTTATATTCAGGATTAATCAGAGCTGTATTTTGTATCGGGTTCGTTGGTTTTCGGGTATTTGTCGACATCGTCCCAAACACTATTACGCGTTTGCTGATGCCAATTTGTGGCGCAGCCACACCAACAGCTGCATTTTCATCCATGATTACAAACAGGTCTTCCACCAGCTTCTTAAGTTCCTCACTGCCAAATTCAGTTTCAACAATCGGTTCTGCAATTAGTCGCAGTTTCGGGTCGTCTTTTTCCAGTAGCTTAATCATATATACCTTGTCATTAATAATTAAATGCAAATGTGTTTTAAGGGATTTTGAAAATTCTGGAATAAAATCATACAATTTATCCAACGCATAATGAGACTAAAACGCCGCATTTGCAGCCATATTTTGGAATACACGTACTAAAGTTTTGCCTGTATAAACCCTTTCCTTACAGGGTCTCTGCCACTATTTTGGGATTCCATAAGTGAAAAGAAGGATGTATACGTTATCTGAGCTGGTTTATCGCTCTCAATCACGTACTTTTTTTTTAATTGATCACTTGCTTGACCCAATAGACCACTTAAGGTTTCATCAGTCATTTTTGGCAATACGGCTGCCAATTCATCGGAATCTAACTGCGGGATTCCTTCTGCATTAATTTTAACACTCACATGAAAAGGAGGCACCGATAGCTCAGGTATGTTGAGTTGGCCGTCTATTAAACGATGTTTGATTTCAGCATCCAGCATTGTAACAAATTTAAAAAGCTGTTCATCTGATAATGCCTCAAATGTCACGTCCAAATAGGTTTTACCATCCAGTATATGAGTCAGCTCATGCCATAAAACTACGGCATCAATACCCTTGTAAGAAGCTTCTTTTATCGCCATTTTATCCAAGGGATCTTTATACTTTACACGTATCTCAACTGGACTTAATACGGCACAACGATTTCCACAAGGAACACTTAAGCAAGCATGGTTAAACTGTTGCATGTCTTTGCTGACAGAGATAATTACAGGGTTTAACATTATTTTTGCCTGAGGAAACTTCGTGCCTGGATAACGTTTTTCAACACCTTCGACATGACTTACAGACTCATAAAAGACACCAACTATAGTAAATCTATAAGGGTTTTTAATGCCTGCACACTGATTCGCTGCAATGCCGGCACCACTGGTTTGAATTAAAACCGATTTTGCCAGTTCAATTTGCGCACTTAATTCCAGTTGTTCTTCAAGCGTGGGATTATCAGGGTAAAGGGCTCCAGGTTGTTGTAAAACCGGGTCTCCTGCTACTCTGATGAGAGGGGGGGTTTCTGAAATGAAAAAACACCGCCCAAGGTTAAACTTATAGCCTGCATGGAAATGCAGAACCTGTTGTTGCATGTGATGGTCTGTTAAAAACAGTTTGTATTCGAGGAATGTCCCCATAGTATTCGTATAAGCACTGCATATTTTAAGTTCATCCCAGTATAAAGTTTCTGAAGCTAATTTTTTTAGACGGGATACGTCTGTATCTATAATGGCAGTGGTTTTAGAAATGAAAGCTTCGGTTTTTGCAATGATGTCTGGATTGGGTTGTTGTAATAACCAGGCGGCAGTTAAGTGTGCTTTTAAGGTTTCTAAAGGATGAATGGGATAATAGGATTCATCAAGAATTTTATCTGTGAATTCACTAAAAATGATACGGGGTAAAAATTTCATAAAGAATCCTGAGTTTTTTTAGCCACATAGAAAGATTTCTTTACAAGTAGGAGTAAGGCGCTTACCAGAATAAGAATCAAAATAGAGGGTGAGGAAGGTATGTTTGTTTTTTCAACCAGTATCATTGATACAACAGGAGCTAATCCAGCTGATAAACTGGCTGCTATAGAATATATCACTGACAGTATTGTACATCGTAAATTAATTGGGAACATCTCAGCTAAAATCACTGGAGCAGTAGCATAATAAGCGCTAGCAGGTATTGAAATTAATGCCTGTGCGAACACATAGTTAATCAGGTTGGTGGTGGACATTGAATAGAAGAATGGCTGAGAAAGTATCATAAATCCTATGCTGGCTAGAATAACAATTTTTTCACGATTAAATTTGTCAGATAGTTTCCCTATCAATGGGAAGATAGATAGCAATACCATCAGCGAAATAATGTTGGATATTAATATTTCATGATCATTAAAGTGTCCATACAGATGTGTCTGCATCGGCCCATAAATAAATATTTGAAAGGTGGTTGTTACACCTAAACAGCTTAAAAGGAAAGCCTTAAAAGCCATTCTTTTGTTGTTCCTTATATGGCTTAATGACGTTTTTATTAATTCATTAAACTTGGGTTTTGGTCTATCAGAATAATATAAAATATATTCCAAACTTTCTGGTATGAATAAACGGATATATAACCCTACCGATGATCCTAATAACGCAACTATAAATGGAATACGCCAAATTAGCCATTTATATTCTGGATAGATGTGATTGTAGTGATATACGATTAAGGCAAGTATCGAAGCAACTAACATTCCTGTCATAGTTCCAAATGATGCCCAACTCCCGGTTGAACCCCTTTTAGATGCATCGACGTTTTCAATTAAATAGGTTGATGAATTGAGATATTCTGCACCACAAAAAAAACTTTGAATAATCCTCAAGCTCAGCAGAATAATAACGGAATAATTGTTCATATGGTTATGAGAGGGGATAAAGGCTATCAAGCTCGTAGAAATCCCCATTATCAAAATAGATCCTGCGAGCACTATCTTTCTCCCGTAAATATCAGATAATGATCCCATGGCCATTGCCCCTAGCGGCCTTGCCAGATATCCTGCTAAGAAAGTGAGGAAAACAATAAATAAGCCCTCTGAAACATTTCCAACCAAATAAACGGCCATATAGATCGATAGTAATTCACATATAGCCATATCAAAGGATTCAATAAGATTGCCTAGAGATCCTGCTAGAATAATTCGTGTGATATGCTTCATCTTATTTAGCCTTTCTCTTGTGGTTCCGATAGAGCAGTCAATGCACTATCATCCCCCATACGATCAATAAATAAGTATCCATTCAGATTGCCAATTTCGTGCTGTATGATACGCGCCTCCAAACCTGAGGAATTTTTAGTGATTGGATTACCTTCTGTATCGAAACCGCAATATTCTATCTCCATGGCGCGTGGTACTTGTCCCATTAAAAAAATATCGCAGTTTAAACAGCCTTCATAATCAATCTTAATTTCATCAGAAAGAATCTTAAATTTAGGGTTAATCAAAGCTGCATTTTGTATCAGTTTTTTTTGTTTTCTGCTATTGGTGTATATTGTGTCAAATACTTTTACTCCTTTGCCAATGCCAATTTGTGGGGCTGCTGAACATACTGCAGCATTTTCTTCCATATTTTTGAAAAGGTCATCAATGAGATTCTTTTGTTCCTTACTACCAAATTCAGTTTCAATAACGGGCTTTGCAATTTCTTTAAAAATTGGGTATTTGTTATTCATTTTTTTCATGAATTACCTCGTTATTAATGATTAAACGTAATTGCGACTTAACTGATTTTTGGAGTTCTGGGAATAAAATGGTTCTTTTTAATTCACGCAAGCAATATTTCCCAAGATGTAGTAATTTTTTACAATGTTGAGGGTGTTTACTTTCAATTAGCGGCTGGAGCTTTTTAAATCCGAAGGAAAAGACTATTCTATGATAGTCATCAGTATCAATCATTGAAATCCCTATATTACAAAAATTTTTATTTTCCATTTGCTGTTTCATGTAGCTTCCAGCAGCTGGGAGCTCCGCCCATAATTTGGGTTTATCCTGGAATATAAAATCAGGCTGATAAATCCCTTCATATTTCCATGATCCTGTTTCTATTAAATTTTGTTCTATTGAAGGAGCCGAGGATAAAAAAAAGATTTGCCTTGATGAATTAATGAAAGCCATAGAGATATAATCTACTTCAAGCTGCCCCAGCACGTCTGAAAATAGTTTGCGTGTTGTGTAATAATTCTCAAAAAGAAACTCTCTTGCACGCGGGTGTAACCTGATTTTATTTTGTAAATCCATAATTACAACTTAAACAGCCTGTTCTAATTTCCTGTTTTTTTCTTCATACAAAGATATAGAACCAATAGCGAGGTCGATGATTTTAAACAGTGTATTCTCATCGGTATCAATGGATCGGGCTTCTCTGAGTAACCCCAGCGCGAAATCGGCATAATCGTTGTTACCACCTTCTGAAACTGGGTACAAGCGATGGCTGTGTTTTAAGATGTAATGCAGTACATTCTCATCCAGTTCGTTATTACTGGAGGACTTCTTACCCTCACCAAACAACAACCAGCCCGGATTGACTTGCAGACGATGCGCTAATTTTTTTATTTTTTCGTAATCTGGTAGAGCATCACCGCGAATGTATCGCCGGCATATTTGTTCTGATGCGCCAGTAAACTCAGCAAGGGTTTTTATGCATACGCCATTTGGCGAGCGGGTTGCTGTATGCCCTTCTTTCTTAAGGGTTTCAATTAAGCGCTTAGCAAATGAAGCGTAGGGTTTTTGATTCATATGATACTTTTGCATATGTCATGTCGAAGCAAAATTAACATATGGCACGTTATGATTCAATATGAACCAGCAATATTAACAGCATTCATATTGAATGCACTTGATATTAATAAAAATAAACCTCTCTTTAATTCTGGTTTCATTTATGAGCAGAAGTTGACGATTTTTACATCTTGAAATGAAGGCGAGTGCCTGGTTGGTGAATATTTATCCATCACATTTGTGATAGGAAAGCGCGAATTGCCTAAAATTATCTGTTACCGAAAAGGAAGGGCATCACCACTTGCGCCGATATTTATCATGCCGAAAAAACGAGTATAATGCAGCAATATTATAAAGCAGGTTTGATGTTGTGCAGGTGGAATAGAAAATCGAGGGCAAAGCGCTCGACAGGTACTAACTCAAAGCCTGCACCACGCGCTGACCCGACTTCTTTCATATAGTCTTTTATCAAAGAATACTTATGCCGCATTCCTATCGCTGGGCTCTCGTCGATATAGAAACGACAGGCATTCATGTGACGCATGATGCCATTATCGAAATAGCGGTTTTTATCATCACAGAGCATGGTGTTATAGCGACCTGGCACCGTTTGATTAAACCATCGCGTTCCATACCACAGACTGTAAGCAGCGTAACAGGTATTACGAATGAAATGGTTCACGCTGCACCGGATTTTTCAGCGATTTCAGCTGAATTGTATGCGTTGTTGAAGGGGTGTGTGTTTGTGGCACACAATGCACGCTTTGATTATGGTTTTATTAAGAATGCCTTCAAGAACAACGGGATAAGCTATCAGGCACCTGTGCTCTGTACGATAAAATTATTAAAGGCCCTCTATCCTCAGCAGGAATCTTATCGTTTGGCATCCATCGCAAGTGCGCTTAATATCAGCGTGCACAATCATCATCGCGCTCAGGCTGATGTAGACACGCTGCACCAAATCATCGTGACAATGGCGGAGCGTCATTCCTGGTCTCATATGCTTTCTGTTGCAAAAACGTTGTATCAAAAATCGAGTATCCCCTCTAAATTAATCACTGATGTGAGCCAATTGCCGGATGCGCCAGGCGTTTATATTTTTTACAGGAATAATAATCCCCTGCCGCTTTACATCGGTAAGAGTATTGCGATACGTCAGCGGGTAATGTCGCATTTTTCCGGGGATTATGCGCACCCTAAGGAATTTGCTCTCAGTCAGCAGGTTGAGCGGATAGAGGTGATTCCAACCGCGGGGGAGCTGAGTGCCCTGTTACTTGAATCGAATATGATTAAAGAATACATGCCTGTTTATAACCGCAGGTTAAGGCGCAAAAAAATCCTCGTGGGTTTCAAATTAATGGAGCAAAAGGGCTATTTAACGGTTTCGATTGTTCGTGAAAAAATTGATGAGGAACAGCACGCGGGGGAACACCGAATCTATGGCGCTTTTCGAAGTATGACAGAAGCAAAGCGTATGTTGCTTCAGATAATAAAGGCTCATAAGTTGTGTCCCCGGCTATGTGGGATGGAGCAGGGAAGTGGTCCCTGTTTTTCCTACCAGTTAAAACGCTGTAACGGCGCGTGCATTCAGGTAGAACATGTTGAACCTTACAACATGCGCTTATTGGAAGCATTAAAAGAATACCAGGAAGAGATTTGGCCATATCCAGGAGCAATTGCCATTAAAGAGCATTGTCCTGTCAATCAACTGACTCAATTTACAGTGTTTTATCAGTGGAGACATTTAGGAGTTGTATCAAATGAAAAATCACTTGCTCAATGGCGTAAACTCGTAAAAGAAAATTCCAGTCATACCTACGATGCGTATAAGATACTGCTGTCTTATTTAACGCACAAAGCAGATAAATACCACATCATTGAGTTGGATTAAAAAATCAAACCACTGCATTGGTGCGACAATCACGTGAACGTCTGCGCGCCCTAAAATAAAATTTTGTAGTACACTTTAACTAATCACTTTGAACATTAATAATCCAATGGACATTATTGCCGATGGTTTTTTTGAGGGGCTCACAGCGGTTCAACTGGACACGCTGCTGCATTCAGGTTAATTAATAGAGTTTAAAAAGGATACGGTGTTTATTAAAGAGGGAGCGTGTGAGAGTACCTTTTACTATATTCAGAAAGGTTCTGTGAATGTATTTATCAATTCTGGCAACAATGACTATGTAATTGCGGCATTAAATGCAGGCAGTGCCGTGGGTGAACTTGTTTTAATCGATTCGTGCCCACGTTCAGCTTCGGTTAAAACTATCGAAGACAGCAGCATCTATAAATTTGACATCCACTGCCTGGAAAGCTCTCCAGAGTTGCAGGAAATTCTTGGCGTCATAAAAAAAAAATATCCAAACAACTGTCTGCTCGATTACGTTTGACAAACAGTATCACAGTTTCAGTTCTCTCGAGTAAATATATTAACAGCATTTTTTCAGTGAGAATGCTGATTTTATTATCGTTGTATGTACTGTCCTTAAATTTAATTGAATCGAGCGAACAATACGTAGAAAACCGAACCTTTCTAAGCGTAGGGTTATTAGGGTCTGTTGACAATTGGTGACACGGCTGCAAACCACGTCAATTTGTCCAAATTTTACCTTGAGTTCGTTAAATAGAGCCGGCTATTCGCCTCACTCAAGATAAAATTTGGCCTAAATTAACGTGATTTTCGCTTCGCACCACCAAATGTCAACAGACCCTAATAGTTTTTGTACTTGTCTTGTTTTCCGTGGTGCGTGCGAGCGGTTACCCACTCAGCTATTATGGATTCAGAGCCGATAATCTATACAGAAACCTGTCGGAAGCCATTTTGTTCAGTATTCCGGTCATGTTAATTGTAGTGATGATTAAGTGGCTGATTATTTCAATGGATCCAGCCTTAAACCATATCCCTATGATAGATATTGCCTCCATTTTTGAAAATGGAGCGCCATTCAGTTTAAGAATTTATCTATTATCCATGATCGCTTATGCGTTATTTTGTCCGGTTCAGGAGTTTTTAGCCAGAGGATGCGTTCAGACTTCACTGCAACATTTATTCGAGGGTTCAGAAACTCAGATTAAATGGAAATCCATTGTTGTCTCTAATCTTATTTTTGCCAGTGCCCACTCGCATACAGGCGCTGATTTTGCCCTGTTCGTGTTTCTGCCGGGCCTCTTTTGGGGATGGATGTTCTATCGGCAAAAATCATTGATTGGAGTAAGTGTTTCACATACGCTCATTGGTGTTTGGGCGACATTTATAATTGGTATTGAAAGGGTAATATGAGAGATTGGTATTTATTAACTGGGGTAATGCAGGTGGTGATAAGTGGTGGCCAGAGGCAGAATCGAACTGCCGACACGAGGATTTTCAGTCCTCTGCTCTACCGACTGAGCTATCTGGCCCCACGGGTTGCTATTAGACGCTTACAGAGCGTTTGAGTCAAGACTTCATACAACTTTTTTTTCAAAGCTGTTTAAATTCAAGGCATTTGCAATATTTGCCCCCAAAAGAGCATTGTTTTTAATCAGCTCTATATTGGCGCGCACGCTTTGACCCGCTGTCAATTCGTTGATACGTGACAGCAGAAAGGGGGTAACGGCCTTGCCATGAATGTCGGAGGCTTCGCGTTGTGCCTGGGCAATGACGGGCTCAAGCGTGTGCAACGGGATTTCAGAGGGTGCGGGGATGGGGTTTGCCACCACAATGCCGTTTTTGAGTCCAAGTGCTTTCTGGCAGCGCATCAGTTCGGCAATATCCTCTGGCGAATTCAAGCGTTGTAAAAGCGGTATGCCGCTCGCCTGACTGTAGAAGGCGGGAAATTCATCGGTCTGAAAACCGATAACGGGGACACCGTGGGTTTCCAGTACTTCAAGGGTTTTTGGCAGGTCAAGAATGGACTTGGCACCGGCACAAATGACCGTGACTGGAGTTTCGCACAATTCAATGAGGTCGGCAGAGATATCAAAACTTGAGGCAACATCATGGTGTACGCCTCCAATGCCGCCGGTCACAAAGAGCGGAATGCCGGCAAGGTGTGCGCAATACATGGTGGCAGCGACTGTAGTTGTGCCCACGCATTTTTGGGTAAGGGCATAGGCAAGATCACGTCTTGACGCTTTCAGCACAGTTTCAGACTGCGCAAGACGCGTCATCTCGAACGCCTCAAGCCCGATGTGAATTTTCCCATCAAAAATCGCGATGGTTGCAGGTGTAACACCTTTTGCACGCAGGATATCTTCCACAGCCAGTGCCGTTTCAATGTTGCTCGGCCAGGGCAGGCCATGTGAAATGATGGTGGACTCAAGGGCCACAACCGGACGCGTTTCCCGCATTGCCTGCAACACTTCGGGGCTATAGTGTATCCATTCACGGTGCATGGTTATCCCTGGGTTTTAGGTGTGAATCCTGGAGGTACTTCTGAGCCCTCGCCAAAAAGAAAGCGCTCCATCTCCGACTGCAGGAAAGTGCGCGCTTCCTTATCCATCAGGTTCAGACGGTACTCATTGATAAGCATGGTCTGGTGCTGCGTCCAGCTGCTCCATGCCGCTTTGGAGATGTGTTCGAAAATACGTGTACCCAGCGCGCCCGGCAACGGCGGTCGCTCGAGGCCTTCTGCGTTTTGTTGAAGTTTGTGGCAAAAGACGTGTCGTGTCATGAACGTTTCCTGTATAAAAATGTTTCCTGATTATGCGACAAGGCGTCCTTCGCAGCAACCTATTCCACTGGAGTTGTTCCGTGGGCATGCAAAAGTGTTAATGACAGTACCGCTTCCTGCTCGCGGGTGAGCGGTGTGAACTTGACAGCGACCCGCCAGTGTCCAAGACGATGAGGCTCGCACCAGGCAACATGCGCCTCAAGTGTCAGCGGCGTACCGTGGGGGCGCGTGTAGAGTGTCAGTTTCAGCCGTGTCTGCGGGCTTAGCGCTTCCTTGCAGATAAATGCCATGCCGCCAAGACTCAGGTTGACGTGCTGCTCCCGCATCGGCATGTGACCGGTTGTATGCGTGGCCAGATAGTCGAGCTTGGTATTCAGCATGTCAAGGTACTGTGCAAGCAGCGGGTCGCGTGCCTTAAGCTGTGAACTGAGGCCTGCCAGTTCGCGGTTTATGCCATCGAGATAGCGTGCCATTTCCTGCTGGCGGGTATTTCGCGGGTTCAGGACTATCTCTTCGGAGGCGTGCAGGGTATCGCCGGGCCCAAGCAGCTGATATTCAAAGCACAGCCAGTCATCCACGCGAATGTGTTCTCGACGCTCAGGAATACGCATCATGCTTCTCCTTTGGAAGGGAAAGGGTGTTTAGTTATAAATGGCGCAGTAGTGTAGAAATCACGACCGTTTTGTGTCGGGCAGGTGGTGCTTAGGATGTGTGAGAGTCTTTTCATACGCCATAACATGTATGTATTTTGTTTTAATATAGATCATAAAAAACGAAAAGTTCAAATAAGGTTCACATTTGAGCCGTATGCATCGTTCGTGCCAGTTTTGCAGTTGTCCACAATTTCTGTGGATAAGTGTGTGGGTTTTGTGAGGACGGAGGGGGATAAGCCATAACTTGGGGCGCGTTTGTGGGTACACCTGTTCGTGTGTCTGGATTTTCTATAGAATAGATTATTTACCGATAAGGACGTGATGTGTTTAGGCCTGTGCCTCTCTACATTGGATTGCGCTATACCCGTGCGCGCAAAAAGAACCATTTTGTGTCCTTTATTTCCCTGAGCTCGATGCTCGGTATTGCGCTTGGGGTTATGGTGCTTATTACCGTGCTTTCGGTGATGAACGGTTTCGATGCCGAGATTCACAACCGCTTTTTTGGGATGGCTCCTGAAATTACGGTTTCAGGTCGCGAGGGCGAGAGTATCAAGGACTGGAAGGCGCTTGAAGCGCGCCTGATGCAGTTTCCCGGCGTGCGCGCGGTCGCACCTTTTGTCGGTGGTCAGGGGCTCATAACGCATGATGGACAGGTTTTACCCATCGTGCTGACCGGCATAGAGCCGCAGGCTGAGGAAAAGATAACCCATCTTGCTGATAAGCTCCTTGCCGGCAGCCTTGAGGGATTGTCGGGTTTTGGCATGATTCCCGGGCGTCAGCTGGCCGACAGCCTTGGCCTGATGCTCGGCGATAAAGTAACGGTCATGATACCCCAGGCAACCGTAACACCGGCTGGCATGATACCGCGTTTTAAACGGTTTACCGTAACCGGGGTTTTCTCTGCCGGTACCGGTTTTAATTTTGACACAAAGCTCGCCTTTATCGGTCTTCAGGATGCTCAGAAGCTCTTTCAAACCGGCGATGGTGTTACCGGGCTTAAACTGAAAATCACGAACATTTACGCAGCTCCCGCGCTTTCAGAGCAGATAGCGGCCAGTCTTGGTGAAGACTATGAGGTTGGCAACTGGACTAACCAGTTCGGGTCGTTTTTTGAGGCCGTGAAGATGGAAAAAACCATGATGTTTTCTATCCTCGTGCTCATAATTGCGGTAGCGGCGTTTAATCTGGTGTCGTCACTTGTGATGGTAGTGAATGATAAACAGGCGGAAATCGCCATTCTGCGCACGATTGGCGCCACGCCCGCCTGTATTATGCGTATTTTCGTTGTTCAGGGAATGATGGTGGGGGTGGTCGGTACCCTGATGGGGCTTTTGAGTGGCCTTTTACTCGCGAGCAATGCCACGGCCATTGTCAACGCACTGCAAAAGTTCTTCGAGGTGCAGGTGCTGTCATCCAGCATGTATTTTGTCGATTTTCTACCCTCAAAAATTCTTGCTTCCGATCTGTGGAAAGTCTCCGGGATAGCCTTAAGCATGAGTTTTCTTGCAACCCTTTATCCTGCATGGCGCGCTTCACGCACCGTGATTGCGGAGGCACTGCACTATGAATAACGCCATCCTTTCCTGCCGGGGACTCGGCAAAACCTATCATGACGGCGTAGAGGCGGTTGAGGTGCTCGGTGCCGTGGATTTTTGTGTGCAGCCTGGCGAAACACTGGCTATTGTTGGCCCTTCGGGCTCAGGAAAAAGTACCCTGTTACACCTGCTTGGAGGGCTTGATACTCCAAGTCGTGGTGAAGTCCGCCTGCAGGGCGTGGACTGGCAGGGTATTTCTGAAAAGCGTCGCTGTGAGCTTCGCAACCGCCATCTGGGATTTGTTTACCAGTTTCATCACCTGTTGCCGGAATTCAGTGCGCTTGAGAATGTGGCAATGCCGCTCTTGCTGGCAGGGCGCTCACCGAGAGAAGCGTGCGCGCTTGCAGAGGGCATGCTTGCCGAAGTTGGACTCTCTGCGCGTATCACTCACAGGCCTTCTCAGCTTTCAGGCGGAGAGCGTCAGCGCGTTGCCATCGCACGCGCCCTCGTTCATACGCCGCAGTGTGTGCTGGCAGATGAGCCAACCGGTAATCTTGATAACACAACTGCCGCCAGGATTTTTGATTTGCTGCTTGCACTCAATGAAAAATTTCAAACAGCGCTTGTTATCGTTACCCATGATTTACAGCTTGCAGGACGCATGAAGCGGACTGTTCGTATCCAGGAAGGCGCGCTGCTCGCATCCTGAGGAAGGTAAGGTCTGCAATATGGAAATTTTCACAAGGAGAGGAAAGTATGCCATCTAATGCAAATGGTTTTTTTGAGGGATCAGGTGAAAAGACCAGTGCTTCCAGGCCATGGTCACCGACTATCGAACGTCTGAAAAGGCCACCAGTCGACTGCGATGGTTTAGGCATCGCGATTAACCCCCCGCGGCAAAAGCCCTCGTTGTCAGAAGTTCTCGCTCCTGCAGTTACAACGACTCAGGGCGTGGAAGTCGATGCGCGCCACGCCCCTGATCGTTCACCGGCTTTGAATGCTGCAATGACCTGACGGTTACTGCGTGATGCAGGAACTTTCATACCCACACTGCGATGTCGGTGTCGATGTTGATATTGATGTCGATGCTGACGTGTCTGTCAGGATGGCATGCGTCCGCATTCTGTCAGCCAGATGTACGCACTTTTCAGGTGAAAGCGCTTTTGACGTGGCTGCCAAATCAATCGGCGTATTTCCGTCAATGTCTTTCACCCATGGATTAGCGCCTTTGCGAAGGAGCAGTATCACCGCTTCCTCATGCCCCATTAATGCGGCAAAATGCAGTGCCGTGCGCTCCCTTGGCCCCCCCTGACTGTCAACTTCCGTGAGTGGAAGGTATTTAAGAAAGATTTTGAGTGCATAGAGGTGGTTGCCAAATGCGGCGCGACGAACGGCCTGACCGCCTTTTGGCGGTTCTGAGTCGTCTTTTCGTGTGAGCGACAGGCAGGCGATTTTATGTTGCCTTGCCAGCAAAGACTCATCTTTTGCGGCTCCGATAATGTCAAGTAGGCGTGGTGCCAGTCTTCCCTGAGCCTGTTTTACGAGATTTTGTTGCGCATTGATTAGCCCTTCTCGGACATCCTGTATGGCAAGCAGCTCTTTAGTTTTATCGAGATGAAGCGGTGCGAGTGGTTTAGGTCCGAGTAACAGCATGCCAAGCTGCGTGATGTCCTCACCCCTTGAATTATCGTTCAATGCACGAACCGCCTCGATCATGTTAACCACAAATCCGGTGTTGAGCCCCCTGTAATCATAGAAGGATAACTTGCCGTCACTCATGGCCTCAATTGTACTGATGGTGCCTGTGGTAACCACGAGCGGGCAGACAGCACCCTTGATGAGACGGCGCATGTCATGATTGCTGACCGTTGAAAAAGTGGTAAATACTTTTTCCGAAAAGGTGGCTCGAGGAAGCGCGTCAACACCATCAGGCGCAATAATTGTACCGGCCGGGCCAACCACTACGTACCTGCTCAGGTTTGCCAGCACCATGTATTGCTCAACCATTGCGAGTATCTTGTCAGGTTCCCTTTTGGAAAAGTACATAAATCCATAATCATTGAGCTCAGGGGCAGAAGTTGAAGCCCCATCCGCAGGAAAATCAATGTCTGGCAATCCATAACGCTCGCTTCCAAGGCCGCAGGCACCGATGCTGAGAGTATCAGGGTGAAGCAAGCGAAACAGCTCGGGCGCGCTGCCCATCCATTGGAGCATTTCAATTATCCAGCCAGGACTGTTTCGCTTTTGTGAAGTTCGATGCGGCCCGTGCACAAAGAGGTAGCGGGTTTCAGGTTCGAGTACCCGCAGCACAATTTCGGATGGCGCGGGCTTGCAGCGGTTGGCATCCACAAAGGCGATGAGGGAATTATTCAGCATGTCAAACTGCTGCAGCGTACGCACCGGTATATCCATTCCCCGAATGTGAAGTCCGTCTCCTGTTTGTGGGTACATGGAAGTGAGCCTCTCCATGCTGGTTTCTGAGGTGCTTAAAACCACTTTGACGCTGGAGTGTCTTTCAAGCAGCTGGCGCTGTAAATCATGCGCAATGAGGCAGGCGAGCTGAAAGTCGCCTTTTGCATGGCTGTTATGGCAGTCTGCGTAAACCATGATATGTGGAGTCTTTTCTTCGAACATTGGGATACCACCTCTAACATTTTTAGATATTCTATCCAGGCATGCTTAAGGAAAAATTAGGTGAAAATCCGCTCCACCCGTTGTTGCTTTGTATGCAATCCTGCGCACCACATCCTGTGCTATACTGCCTTTGAGGACAAGGGAAGCGCTTCACGTGCCATGGAGAGCATATGAGACATGTCGCAGTCGTTGGATTGGGGTATGTGGGGCTTGGGCTTGCAGTAGCGCTTAGTCGAGAGCTTAAGGTCACTGGATACGATATCTCAGAACCAAGAATTAAGGCGCTCAAGGAAGGCATGGATGCCAATGGCCTTGAAAGCCGTGAATCCCTTGCTGAAGCAAGGGTTGCCTATACGACGTCACTTGAAGACATCCGCGATGCAGATTTTTACATCGTTACCGTTTCAACGCCCGCGTGGTATTACGAAATGCCGGATTTGGAGCCTTTAATCAAGGCGACACGGCAGCTTGCGAGTGTATTGAAGCGCGGCGATATTGTCGTTTATGAGTCCACCGTTTATCCAGGGGTCACGGAAGAGGTGGCACTTCCTCTGCTTGAGTCTATCAGCGGGCTGTCGTGCGGCGTGGATTTCGGGCTTGGGTATTCGCCTGAGCGCATTAATCCTGGCGATACGGTGCATACGCTTAAATCAGTGCCCAAAGTTGTCTCGGCCGGTGACGCGCATACATTGGAAATTGTGAAGGAGGTGTACCAGGTCTGCTGCGATACGCTCTATCCTGTATCCAATATTAAAACTGCGGAAGCCGTTAAGATTCTTGAGAACACCCAGCGCGATATCAACATTGCCATGATGAACGAGTTTTCACAAATCATGCATGCCCTGCACCTTGATGTGCATGAAATTATCGAAGCGGCAAAATCCAAGTGGAGCTTTGTACATTTTACGCCAGGTTTTGTGGGGGGACACTGTATCGCGGTTGACCCGCTCTATCTTGCCTTTAACGCCAAGCGCCTCGGGGTTCCTCATGATTTAATCGTGACCGCGCGCAAGGTCAATGACAACATGACGCGCTTTGTGCTCGATGAGCTGCTGCGCTGCTTAAGGCGCCATGAGCTGCCCATCTCTAAATGCCGCATTGGCGTATTTGGAGTGACTTATAAACCGGATACCCCGGATGTTCGCAACAGTCTGGCCTTGAAATTTATCAAAGAACTGAAATTGACCCATCTTCATGTTGATGTTCATGACCCGCTTGCAGATACGACCCTCATGGAAGAACGTTATGGCATTACCCTTAAATCCTTCGACGACATGCAGGATTTAACGCTTGCCGTACTCGTTACCGGACACCAATTCTATAAGGAAAAAGGCCTTGAGACGTTTCTTAAAAAACTGAACACGCCCATGCTTTTTATGGATATTCCATCCATGTTTTCGGACGCATCGAGGGCATTTCCATCACTTGAGTACTGGAGCCTTTAAGGAGGCATCATGGCGATAGTTATTGCAGGAGGAGCGGGTTTTATTGGCTCGCATCTTGTGGACTTTTATGTGAAACATGGCAAAAAGGTCATTGTGCTTGATAACCTGAGCACTGGAAAAAAAGCCAATATTGAGCACCACCCCGCTGAGAAGGTGGAGTTTCATGAAGTGGATATTGTCTCCTGGGACGGATTGCCGGGCGTACTTGAAGAGGCGGAGGCCGTATTTAATCTCGCGGCCGTTGTCGGCATGTTTAACGTGCTTGAAAATCCCATTGCCACACTGCGCGCCAATGTTAGAATTGCCGATACCCTGCTTGAAGAAGTGGCTAAACTGCGTATCAGGCCGCCAGTACTTATTGCCTCCAGTTCGGAAGTGTACGGCTCGCGCAGCGATCCCATGAAAGAATCCGATAGTGTCAGTGTTGCGGACATGAACCGTGCGCATGCCAGTTATGCGGTCAGCAAATTGTGTAATGAGGCAACGGCTGAGGCGTGGTATAAGGAAGAAAAAGTCCCCGTAAAAGTCGTGCGGATTTTTAACACGGTCGGCCCCCGTCAGACTGCTCGGTATGGCATGGTGCTGCCGCGCTTTGTGCGTCAGGCGGTCAATGGCGACCCCATAACCATATTTTCCAATGGCGAGCAGACCCGTGCATTTTGTGATGTGCGCGACATGGCCAATCTTTTACATCAGGTCATGTTCTGCGAGCAGGCATCGGGAGAAATTGTTAACGTAGGCAGCGATAATTGCATCTCCATCCTGCAGCTGGCAGAACGGGTTAAAAAGATGGCGCAATCGGAGTCGAGCCTCAGCTTTCAGTCGTATGAAGAAGTCTATGGCAAGGAGTACATGGACATGGAAAACCGCAGGCCCAATCTAGAAAAACTAAAATCCCTCATTGCCTATCGCCTGCACTGGACACTTGAAGACACCATTCGTGACACCATTGACGCAGTAAAAGCCGGACTGACCTGATTCAGCAGCGGGTATTACCGTCTGCTGACGGTCTTTTTCATGCCTCATCGCATGCTTTTTCAGGCGATTCTCAGAGAGGCTTTGAGCGCGCGCGATTAAACATATACTTCACTGTCGCAACGGTGCAGCAGACAGCGCGAAACTGGCGAAACCCAAACATTTCTGCAAAGACAAGCCCTATGACGCGAAACGTGTCAGTCCAGCGGCGATAACGGTTAAAACTTATCAGGTTTAAAAATACCATCGCCACTGATACCAGTGTAATGTAGCCCCATGCCAGGAACAGAAACCAAAGAAGAACGGTCACGTTAATATCACCAAGTATCCAGGCGATTACCAGGGTGATAAAGGTCAGGCACTCGATAACGGGGCCCAGGACTTCAAAAAAGATATAGGCGGGGAACGTAATCATGCCGACAATGCCGTAACGCGGGTTAAAAAACATGCCGATATGGCGCATGACACTGCGCCACATGCCGCGCTGCCATTTGTCACGCTGGTTCCAGAAGCTTTTAAGGGTTGAGGGCACCTCAGTCCATGAAAACGCGTTTGGCGAGTGATTGAGGGTATGCGGAAATTTATTCTTTCGCATATAATGATGAATTTTGGTAATAATTTCAGCATCATAAGAAAAGTTTTGCGTATCATATCCTCCAACATCGCGCAGGCATTCCGTCTCAAACAGGGTAAAGGCACCCGGATAACACATCGCACCGCCAAAGACGTTGAGTCCCGCGCGCCCATAAAGGAACGAGCGTAGATACTCAACACCCTGAACCGCTGAGATAAAATGCTCAGGAAGTACGCTGGTTAAAAGCTTGCCATTCTCAACAATGTTGTCGTTTAAAACATATACTGAACCACTGACGGCTACGCAATGTGATTTTGTAAGAAACGTAAACATCATGCGTGAAAGCGCTTCCGGCTCGAGAACAGTATCTGCATCGATGGTCAGCATGACCGGAGTCTGGCAGGCGTTAAATCCGGCATTGACTGAATCGGCTGCACAATGCCACGGTGAGTGTTCTTTATCCAGCACCATCAGGTTGCTGTTTCGCTTTGACACATAACAGTGTCGTATTTTTTCGGTCGGGATGGTTTCGCGGATGATAACAGGCACTTCCTCGAGATGGAATTCCCGGTCAAGAAGGGCGATAGTGCCGTCTGTAGAGCCGTCGCTCACAATAATCATGTGTACGTTTTTATAATGGCTCTGCAGAATACTGTTGACCATGTTCAGAATGCGCTTTTCTTCGTTGAATGCCGGCGTGACGATGGTGATGGGAATTAAGGACTGCACATCGATGAGGTGCTCGATATTGCCATATGTGGTTTCCCTGAATTTTTTTAACACTTCTGGAAAAGAGGCGAGCAGCAGCGTGGTATACCATGCCCCAAGCAGGGCAAAATAGGTAACGCTGAAGATTGAAAACGCATAGAGAAACGTCACTATCATAGGGTATCCAGTGTTTTGAGAATGGTTTCAGCGGTTTCAAACGCAAATCGGTCTTTTTCTGGCGACTGGTGTTTTAAAACGGTTATCCCCGGCTGACCGAGTCCCGCAAGGGCGCGGGCGGCATTGATTCGAACCCACCAGTTTGAGTCGGTAATTAATTGCGTGAGAAAGTGCAGGCTTTTTTCTCCTGGAATAAACCCTGCAATCTGTGCACCGCTGGCACGTACCTCCCATTGTGAGCTTTCACAGGCCTTAAACACAATTGCGCTGTTATCCGCTTCCATGTGATGTTTGATGAAGTGCAGCACCGCGATTTTTAAATCCGTATTACCTGTCTCAAAGTCGATTTGCAGGGGCGGTTCAAGTGTGCAGGCAGGCAGGCGTGCAAGCAGTCGGTAGCAAAACACCCGTGTCCAGATATCGCTTTCAGTCTCGAGCCTTCGAACGATAATCGGCGCAATCTCGCGATTAGAGCGGGCAACGATATCGGCAAAAACGGACTGCTGCAAACGCCTTACTTTCGAGAAGAAAGTCAGCATGGCATTCACCATGGCGTCACTGCCGGCTTTTGTACCGACCATCGCGGCATTGATGGAAACCAGCATAGTGGGGTCCTGGAGCAGGCGCAGCAGCCTGGTTTCATCCTGGTCCTCAAATCCAAAACTGTAGCTTTGTATGGCTAAAAAGCGTTTAAGCCAGTTGCGAGAGCGCGCGTAACCACGAGCAGCGGGCAACAGTACTTTATTTTGCAATTGCAAAGACACAGATTGAATACGCTGCTGTTCGTAATTATCCGCCTGATTCCAGGTGTTGAGAATATCAATGGTTAACGGCAGCGATTTTTTTAAAACTTTAGTGGCTTTGGGCGTGAGTGGCTGCTGCTCATTCAAGTGGATGTCTAAAATGGTTTTGAGCAGCAGTCTTTTTTTAGGAATTTGCTTTTCACGGTACTTCATCCATCCGCGGGTGAGATACATGAGCAGCACCATCATTGCTATCAGTATCAGCTGTAAAATGGCAAAGAACTTAACAATCTCCAGTATTCTGTCCATTACGCATTCTCGAACCGGTAGCGAAACCCGGCATTGCCATCGTAGAGATTGCGGTTCAGGCCGGAGGGGTACACCCAGTTTTGATAGCCAGCGCGTAAGTCGACCAGAATATGGTGTCTCGCGATGGGAAAAGTATACTGCAGATTGACAAAATTATTTTTGATAACGATGAAATTCACGGTCAGTAAATCAGCCAGATCGGGGCTTCTTCCTGTGCCGGCATTAATGCCGATGTAATGGTCATCGGTTGTGAAATAACGCCTTGCGGTTGCGGTGTACAACACGGAGTCTTCCTGATTGTTTTTAGGCAGAAAGTAATAAGGTCTGAAGCTGAGCCAGTAACTTCCGGGGTAGCTGTTGAGCGAGCCAGTCCAGGTACTCAGCCAGGTTTCGGCAATTTTTGCATAGCGACCGCCGGCAGAAACTTCCAGAAAACCTGGAATGTTGGCATAACCCTCAGCACCACCGAGCCAGTTGGGAAAAAGAACCGGCTGGTCAGACCATGCGCCGATGAGGTCGACATAGATATTACGGTTATAGCGCGGTGAAAAATCAATTTCATATTGCGGAGCTTTAGTTTGCAGTCTGGACGCATAGTTGACACGAAGCGTTGCTGGACCAAGGACGGTATCGCGGCGGATAAATGCACTGGAGTAATCCCAGTTGGTGCGTAAATCGCTGACATAGGCGTTGTCTGAAGAAATGCCGACTTCGTTTATGCCATAAGCATAGCGCGGGCTGATGGAATTCACCTCGTCAAGTTTTGCTCGCGCTTCCTTGTTTGAAGGCTCTTTGGCCAGTACCGCGAGAAAGGCTTTTGCAGCAAGTGCATACTGGCGCATGATAAAGAAAATGTCCCCGGCTTTCATACGCAGCAGGATGCTTTCTGGCGTACGCCTGAGGCCCGCGCGAATTAAGAGTGAGGCCTTCAGGTCTTGATGGCGCTCAAGATAGCAGTTGGCGAGTGCTACACGAACCTCAGCATCATCAGGGGAGGCTGCCAGCATGGGCTTTAACATCTGCTCTGCCGTCGTAATGTTCCCAGACTTTAAAAGAGCAGCGGCGTTCGCCAGTTTTTGTGCTTTCGGGCTTAAAACCACGGGATTTGGCATGCGTTGTCGGGGCGCATGCATAATCGCGTAGAGTTGCTTTTTAATGTCAAGGAGCTTCATGTCGCCAGGAGATTTATGCAAGCCCTCATCGATGGTTTCCGTGGCCGCTTTATACTGCTTTTGTGCCATCAGCGATTTGGCAAGACCTGCGCGTGCATCGACATAATCCGGTACTTCTGATAACACGGTCTCAAAGCACATGCGCGCTTTCACGGGTTCACCTGTCTGTAAATATAACAGGCCAAGAATCAGCGTGATATCAGGGTCTTTGGGGTGTGCCTTGAGATACGTTGTTGCCAGCGTTTTCGCTTCTTTGAGACGTCCTTCATGGCGAAGGGCCTGCAGCTTTTCAAGGGTTTCTTTCTGATAATCCGGCACGGGCTTTGCCGTGGCATTTTCAGGAAAATTCAAGACAGGCAGGACGGAAATTCTTTTAACTTCTGCAGGGGGTGGGGATTCGAGTTCGGGGAATCGTTTTGCAAGGCCGAGAAGAACGGTATCATCGGGGCTTAATTGAAGACCTGCAAGCAACAGTGTTCGCGCTTCGTCCATTCTTTTCTGCGCCAGCCGTGTCAGTATCAAACCCGCACGTGCATCGGTGTAACGGGGCGTACTGTTCAATACGCGGGAGAGATTGTTCGCGGCAAGGTCGTATTCCTGAAGCTGCAGGTTGATAAGACCCAGTAACAGCCTGACATCGACGTCATCGGGGTGTGAGGTGAGATACTCTGCTGCCATGGCCCGGGCTTCGGTCAGTTTTCCTGCATTGCGAAGCGCTTTGACGTCAGCGAAAACTGCATCAGGATCACTGGCAGGCAAAGCCTGCAGCGGAGAGGATGAGAGTGTGTCCGGTGGCAGGGCGGGTGCTGATTCCGCCCACGTGGCGCAAGCAAACATGCAGGTGGTTACAAAAACAAGTATCCTTTTGCTCACGCCATGTCCACTATGAGTTAGGTTCTCCAGACTTCAGATTCGCATTTTTGTGGTTTTGAAGCAAGGCCTTATACGTTTAATATTCCGCATGCCCCGGTGTACGTGGGAAGGGGATGACATCGCGGATATTACCAACACCGGTCACGTAGCTGATAAAACGGTCAAGCCCCAGGCCAAATCCGCCATGCGGCACAGAGCCATAGCGCCGTAAATCGCGGTACCACTGATACCGCTCGGGATTCAGCCCGCTCTGCTGCATGCGCGCATCCAGCACTTCGAGGCGGTCTTCACGCTCGCTGCCACCGATGATTTCACCAATACCTGGTGCCAGCACGTCCATGGCGGCAACGGTTTTGCCATCGTCATTCAGGCGCATGTAAAAGCTTTTAATGTCTTTCGGATAATTAATAAGAATCACGGGCTTTTTGCACAATTCTTCAGCAAGATAGCGCTCATGCTCGGATTGTAAATCAAGTCCCCAGCTGACCGGATACTCAAAGCGTTTGCCGCTGTCAATGAGGGCTTTCACTGCATCGGTATAGGTCATGATTTCAAAGTCGCTGGTAACGATGTGTTCAACGCGTTCAATAATGCCGGGAGAGATGTGTTCGTTGAAAAACTGCATGTCATCCATGCGCTCATCCAGCACGCTTTTACAGAGTGTTTTCAGCAGGGACTGGCTTAAGGTGCAGAGCTCTGCAAGGTCAGCAAAGGCGACTTCCGGCTCTACCATCCAAAATTCAGCAAGATGGCGGCTGGTGTTGGAGTTTTCCGCACGAAACGCGGGCCCAAAGGTGTAGACTTTGGAGAGTGCGAGGCAGTAGGCTTCCACGTTCAGCTGACCTGAAACCGTTAGAAACGTTTCGCAGCCGAAAAAGTCCTTGTCGAAGTCGATGCCGCCAGTCTGGGTGCGCGGCGGGTTAAGCATGTCAAGGGTGCTGACCCTGAACAGTTCACCGGCACCCTCGCAGTCGCTCGCTGTAATGATGGGCGTGTGCACCCAGTAGAATCCCTCGCTGTGAAAATACCGGTGTATGGCCTGGCTTACACAGTGACGTATCCGCGCGACTGCGCCAAGGGTATTGGTGCGCGGGCGCAGGTGTGCGACTTCACGCAGATATTCCATGGTGTGGCGTTTGGCCTGAATCGGGTAGGTGTCCGGGTTTTCAACGAATCCCACCGGGGTAATGGCGGATGCCTGGATTTCAAACGTTTGCCCTTTGCCCTGGGAGGCGACCAGCTGACCTACCGCAATCAGGGAACAACCGGTTGTGAGTTTTTGGATATCATCGTGATAATTGGGCAGGGTGTTACTGGCGACCACCTGAATCGGCGCGAAACAGGACCCGTCATGGAGGTTGATGAAAGACAGACCCGCTTTGGAGTCCCGGCGTGTTTTTACCCAGCCACGTACAGTGACTTCCGTATCAACGGGAACATGCCCCTCAAGGCATTGCTGGACAGTGTAAACAGTATTCATGCGCACTCCAAAAATCTGCGGGATTTTCCTTCAAAAAGACTTTACCCGGTTTAACGTATGCGTGCATGATACACCAAAAAAACCGAGGCAACAGCATGCGATGTTTTTGGGGTGTTTTCCTTCTGAGTGTGGGGGTGGCCTTTGCCGCTGATACCGATTTAATGCTTTATCGTCCGTTTGGGGGAGGCGTTTTGCAGCAGGACCCTCTGGTGCAGAAAACCCTGCCCGGGGAGTGCGTAACACAGTCGATGCGTCTTGTGCGGGAGGATGCTTATCGATGCGTAACGGCACAAGGCACGTTTGACCCCTGTTTCATCAAACCCACCAAAGACCGGCTGCACGCGGTTTGCCCGGCCAGCCCCTGGAATGGCGCGGCCATCGATATTATGCTCACAAGTGCGCCCGCGCAAAGCGGACAGAAGCCGCTTGATGCGTCTACCGCCTTGCCCTGGGCGGTTGAGCTTGACGGTGGCGAGCATTGTATCGCTTTTGAGACGGCCATCACGCATGAAGGTTCGCCTCTTGGCTACCACTGTGGTGGCAATGTGTTTCTTGCACGCCACATTCAGCGTTGTGGCAAGCCGTGGAAAATCCTGCGCATCGAGGGGGGTGTGGCGAAGGATGCCATTATCGATCGCGTCTGGTTTTAGATGCTGTCGCTGTAGCGAGCTATACTAAGAGAAAGGGCATCTCAACAAGGAGTTCATTATGGAAATGCCGCTTTTACATACCGCGCTGATAGCGCAGGTTTCCGGGCTTTATCTCGTTATCATGGCCATTATTCTGGTTACGCGCGCGGATTACTACCGCGGCCTCTGGGGTAAAGTTAAGGCAGACAGTGGTGTTATTGTGCTTACTGCATCGATAGGTCTTCTTATTGGACTTACGATTGTAGCATTGCATACCCATTGGGTATGGTCGCCCATGGCGTTAATTACACTTCTGGGATGGTTTATAACCCTTAAGTCCGCCTGGTGGCTGGCATTCCCGGAAAAGGCGCTTGACTGTACAACGAAAGCCATGTCGGGTCCTGGTTACTATGCCACCGTTGCGATTATCGCCCTTGTGGGGCTGCATCTGATGGCGCTTGGATTTTACCATCACCTATAGGGCATGTCTCATGAAATGGGGACACGCCCAGTCGGCTCAGGTTGTGCCGTGTAAAATGCCGGCTGCTGCAGGCAATAGTCGTTGATGGCCTGAATGAGCGGATAGTTTTCCATGGGAAAATTAAACCGCATGGCGTTATAGACCTGTGGTACGAGGCAAATATCAGCAAGCGTTATCCTGTCGCCATGGCACACATGCTCTGTGCGCGGCAGGCGTGAGAGCTGTTGCTCAAGCGCATCAAATCCCTCTTTCAGCCAGTGGTGATACCATTCCTGTACTGACGCATCATCCGCCCCAAACTGTGCACGAAGCCTTTTGATGGCACGCAGGTTATTGAGCGGGTGAATATCGCAGGCAATGCTTAGCGCAAGGGCGCGTACGTGTGCGCGCTCAAGGACATTTTCAGGAAGCAGAGGCGGTGACTTGAACCGTTCATCAAGATAGTCGATGATGGCCAGCGACTGAGTAAGAAGGGCACCATTTTCGAGGAGTGTCGGCACCAGTCTCTGAGGATTGATCGCTCGATAGTCCTCTCCATGCTGTTCACCGCCATTGTTTACAAGATGCACCTCGTGCTTTTCATAAGGGAGACCCTTCAGATTCAGCGCGATACGCACCCGGTAACAGGCGGTTGAACGGTAATAGTCATAGAGGGTGAAGGTCATGATACGAAAGGCTCCACCGCCTGGTCGATGGCGCCAAAAAGACTCTGGCCCTCACTGTCACACATTTCAATGCGCACACGGTCACCAAAGTGCAGCCACGGGGTTTCGCTCTTGCCGCTCTCCAGGAGTTCCAGCATGCGCTTTTCAGCGATACAGGAGGAGCCTTTAGTGCGGTCGTAGTTTGAAACCGTGCCTGAGCCGATGATGGTTCCCGCACACAGGGCACGGGTGTGTGCCGCATGTGCAATCAAGTCAGCAAACGAGAAGGTCATGTCCACGCCGGCATTCGGTTCCCCAAAACATTTTCCATTAATGAAGCTCTTAAGTGGAAGGTGTACGCGGGCATTTTCAAGGTGTGCGCCGAGTTCATCGGGCGTGATGGCAACCGGTGAGAAGCTGCTTGAGGGCTTTGAGTGAAAAAACCCAAAGCCCTTGGCGAGCTCTGCCGGAATAAGATTGCGAAGCGACACATCATTCACCAGCATAAAGAGGCGAATGTGTGCGAACGCATCTTCTGCGCGCACGCCCATCGGCACGTCATCGGTAATCACCGCGACTTCCGCTTCAAAATCTATCCCATACGCTTCATCCGCCACCATAATCGGATCGCAGGGGCCAAGAAACGTGTCAGACCCCCCCTGATACATGAGGGGGTCAGTCCAAAAGCTTGCCGGCATCTCGGCACCGCGTGCTTTGCGCACCAGCTCGACATGGTTCACATAGGCGCTGCCATCTGCCCACTGATAGGCACGTGGCAGCGGAGAAGCCGCTTTTTGCGGGTCAAACGCGAATGCGTCTTTGCGAGCGTTACGGTTCAGTGCATCGTAGATGACCAGAAGTGCCGGTTCGACTTCGCGCCACTGCTCGAGCGCCTGTTGCAGTGTCGGGGCGATATCAGCGACGATGACCGCACGTTGCAGATCACGGCTCACCACGCATAAAAGGCCATCACGAGAGTCGGAGGATTTCAGAGTCGCGAATTTCATGCGGTATGCTCTTTGGATGAAGGTTTGAGGGTGCCCCGGCGAACCTGGTCGCGCTCGATGGCTTCAAAAAGCGCCTGAAAATTACCCTCGCCAAAGCCCTGATTGCCCTTGCGCTGAATGATTTCAAAAAACACCGGCCCAAAGAGGTTTTCCGTGAAAATCTGCAGCAAAAGCCCCGCTTCTTCCGTCTTTTCACCGTCCATGAGAATTTTGCCCGCAGCCAGTGCGTCAAGGGGTTCCCGGTGCCAGGGAATGCGTGTTTCGAGCATTTCGTAATACGTGTCCGGTACATCGAGGAAACGCACGTTATTGTTACGCAGCGATTGCACCGAGTGGTAGATATTCTCTGTGGTAAGTGCGATGTGTTGAATGCCCTCGCCGTGGTATTCGTGCAGAAACTCTTCAATCTGTGACTGATCGTCCTTGGATTCATTAAGGGGAATTTTGATGGTGCCACAGGGGCTTGCCATGGCACGGCTTAAGAGTCCGGTCATCTGTCCGCGGATGTTGAAAAAGCGGATTTCGCGAAAGTTAAAGAGTTTTTCGTAAAAGCCTGCCCACTTGTCCATGTTGCCACGAAACACGTTGTGGGTAAGGTGGTCAATGTATTGCAGACCACAGTCATTGCTGACGGGTGCTTTTGCCATGCTGTTCCATTCGCCGGCGAAGGGGAGCGCATCGCCTTCGGCAAAATAAATCACACTGCCGCCAATCGCCTCAATGGCGTAAAGACCGTGTGCACCGCTGTAAAAGTCTACGGCTCCATTTGCCAGTGCATGGGCGTGTGCGGCTTTGGCATCTTTGACGCGAAACCCCATGGCGCATGTGCCGCTGCCGTGAAGGTTCGCATGTTTATGTGCCTGACCGATTTTTTCATTATTAACGATAAAACGGATATGCCCCTGGCTCCAGACCGAAATATCGCGCGTTTTATGGCGCGCTGTTTCGGTAAATCCCATTTCCTGAAACTGGCGGTCAAGGTGAGCGCGGTCAGGGCCCGAAAATTCAAGAAACGCGAAACCATCCAGTCCACACGGATTATCATTCGGTTGCATTGTTTACACTCCTTGTATCAAATTTTGGGTTTTACGAGAAAGAGTCCATCAGCAATGGGTAAAAGGCTTGTGTACACACGTGTGTCAGTGCGCAGGCGTTCGTTAATGCGTCGAATTTCGCGCGTTTGCGGGGAATTGTCCGCATCATCAATGACCGCGCCGTCCCAGAAAACGTTATCGATTGCAATAATCCCGATGGGGGACAGCAATTGCAGTGCAAACTCGTAATAAGGGATGTAATTGGTTTTGTCGGCATCAATAAAGATAAAATCAAAGGTACCGGCATGCCCTTCATCCATGAGCGACTGCAGCGTTTTGAGGCCAGGCCCTAAGCGCAGTGAAATTTTGTCGCGAGCTTCGGATTGCTTCCAGAAAGGCTCAGCAATGACCGTCCATTCGGGATTAATGTCACAGGTGATAAGCTCGCCATCGGGAGGCAGCGCCAGCGCCATGGACAGCGCGCTGTAGCCGGTAAATGTGCCGAGCTCGAGCACTTTCTTCGCACCAATAATGCGCAGAAGCATCTGCATGAACTGCGCCTGCTCGGGGGACACCTGCATGTTTGCCAGCGGAAGTTTCGCCGTTTCCTCACGCAGCGCCCGCTGCGTGTCAGTTTCCTTGAGGGAAACATCCAGCAGATAGCGGTAAAGCTCGGGCGTCATGGCAAGGTGTTTCATCCGGCTATCTTTTCCTGAGCAAGGGTGTCGGCTATCTCGCTGGTCGTGCGCTGTTCGCGATTGGCGCGTTCAAAAATTTCCTGAAGCGTGGTGCCAATGTGGTTAAGCTGGTCTTCGGCTTCCTTCTGGGGCGTGTGCAGATACTGGCTCGCAGCAAAAATAAGCCCCCCGGCATTAATCACATAGTCCGGTGCATAGAGAATGCCACGGTCTGCAAGCAGTTTTCCGTGCCAGCTGTGGGCAAGCTGGTTGTTAGCGCCGCCAGCGATGATGGAGGTCTGGAGTTCAGGAATCGTCTGCTCGTTCAGAATGGCGCCCAGTGCACAGGGCGCAAACACATCTGCCCGCACTTTATGGATATCAGCCGTTGAGACGGATTCGGCGCCAAATTCGCGCACAGCGCGCTCAACCTGTGCCGGTACAACATCAGCAACCGTCAGTTTTACGCCGGCTTCATGCAAAGAGCGGGCAAGGTTATAGCCAACATGCCCAAGCCCCTGAATGGCGATATGCAGCCCGTTCAGCTGATTTTTTCCAAGCTTGAAGGCAACAGCGGCTTGAATGCCGCGAAATACACCTTGAGCCGTCCATGGAGACGGGTCGCCTTTCAGACGCGCGAGGCTGGCGACATAAGGGGTGTGCTCAGCGATGATTTCCATGTCGGTGAGTTCGGTGCCGCTGTCGAGCGCGGTAATGTATCGACCGCCGATATCGTTGACAAATTCGCCAAACGCATGGAAAAGCGCTTCGCGGTCAAAGGAACCCCGGGGTTTGATAATGACAGACTTTCCGCCGCCAAGTGGCAGGTTAACGGAAGCGGCCTTGTAGCTCATGCCGCGGGCAAGTCGCATGGCATCCTGCAGGGCATGTGCGGTGTCGGGATATTCGATAAAACGACACCCGCCAAGCGCCGGTCCAAGCTTTGTGCTGTGCAGGGCGATGATGGCTTTCATGCCGGTTTTGGGGTCGACCCTGAAATGCAGATCACCAAACCCGTGACTCAGGGCGTAATCCAGAAAATCATCTTCAGTGGCAGTGTGTGCCGCATGGGGTACGACGTGTTCCGCAGTCATCATCCGAACGGTTCCTCTTTTAAGAAAGGGTTTTACGAGTGCTCCAGTCAGGAACAGCCGCAGCATACAGACCCTTTTATAGTCGTATTCGTTGAGCAAATCAATGGTATGGGTGGATATTTGCCAAAGACTGTGGAAAGATGAATAAATTATTTCCGATTGGAGTTTTCATGAAACGTCCACTGAGCTTTTTTTCACTTCTCTTGATTTCCCCCCTCGTTCTGGCCTCTCACAATGCAGCTCCTCTCGACAAGGTCGCGGTATCAATGACGGCACGGCAGTGGGTCAGCACGGGAACCGCACTGGTAACGGTTGATATTAACGCCACGCTGTCTAATGCCAATCTCGTCAAAGTGCGCGGTGACATCATGAACGGATTGCAGAAAATCGCGGCAGGTGAGTGGCATGTGACAACCTTTAACCGCTCTCAGGACAGTTCAGGACTTGAAAAGCTGTTTGTGGAAGCCGAGGCGCGCATTCCTGAATCGAGTCTGACCAATCTTTATGACAATGCCAAAAACTTAAGTAAGCCCGGCACGAGCTTCAGCATCAATGCCATCGAGTTTCGCCCGGGGCTTGAGGAAATGCAAAAGGCGCGCATGAGTCTGCGTGAGAAGCTCTATCGCGATGTGCAGGCTGAAACTGCGCGCTTGAACAGTGTGTATCCTGAGGCGCATTATACGCTGAACCGGCTTATCTTCACGGAAGGTGATGCAGCGGTTCCCGCGCCACAAATGATGAAATCCCGTGTGTTGAATACGATGGCGCTCGCGGCTCAGGCGCCTGCAGCAGGTGTAACCGTAAGCAACGAGATAATCCTGACCGCAAACGCCGTACTGGCTTCAAACCGAACGACAACAGCGCCGAGCGCGCCAGCCGTTACGCACTGAGACAGCTCTATTCAAAGAGTGCCGCAATGGCGACCGCGCCCTGGCCTGCATGCAGGCCGATGGCAGCGGAGGCCTGTTCAACAAACGCCGGTGGCGTTTTAAAGGTCTTAGTCGCAAGTGCGCGCAGTTCTTCTGCAAGTTCGGGTGCGCCGGCGTGCATGATGCCATAGCGCATCGGTGCGTCTTCATGTGCAGACGCTTTTTTCTGAATGAGTGCTACAAGGCGCTCAAGCCCGCTTTGGAGCGAAAACGCGCCGCCACATACAGAACCCTTGCTGCGGGGTTTAACCGTGATAATGGGCTTCAGACCTGAAAGCCGACCAATATGCGCTGTAAGGCGTCCTACGCGCCCGGAGCGTTTAAGGGCGTCAAAGTTTTCCACGAGTACGTAAATCGCTACGTTTTCCCGGGCGCTTTCAAGTGCCGCTTTGATGTCTGTCAGTGATTGTCCCTCTGCAATTAAGCGTGCTGCATACTCAACCAGCAGACCAAGGCCACCGGAAGTCATTCCAGAGTCGACAACGGTTACGTTGTTGAAATTTTTAGAAAGATTCACCAGCGCATCATGCGTGCCACTCAGTGCACCCGACAATGACAGTACCAGTACCTGTTCATACTCGCGGGAGAGCAGTGAAAGCTTTTCTTCCATCAATGGCAGCGAGGGCAGGGAGGTGGTTGGATGTTTATCGAGGCTGCCCATGGTGGCATAGAGGTGCCCCGATTCCAGACAGAGCCTGTCAAGCAGGGTGTGGTTATTGTAGTGGATGGAAATTGGAATCTGGTGCACTTGATACGCATCAAGGACAGACGCAGGCAAATCGGCACTGGTGTCGGTGACCAGTGCAATTGGATATTTGCGCGTGTGGTGCATTTCATACTGGCGCTGCATGTCATCGACTTTGGGGTATTCAAGCGTGCCCAAATCAAAGAGGTTTTCAAACACTTTCCAGGGTGTGTCCGTGTGCAGATGAAAGCGGCAGATACGCACGTTACCGGTCAGAACGACCGAATCGCCATGCGCACAGAGGCGCTGCGTCAGAAGCTCCTGATCGATGGAGTCGGCACGCAGGATGGCTTCCGTACAGTAGCGATGATTGGGTGGAGTGTCCGTGGCATTGGGTGTGTGCGCCATTGCCGCAGGTATCTCTGTAATTTGAGCATGGGTTTTCGCACTGGGGTTTTGCAGGCAATCCACAAAGCCTTCCATGAAGCGGTAAAACCCAAGCGCACCGGCATCTACCACATGCGCCCGCGACAGTTCCGGCAGCTGCTGCTCTGTGTTGTTAAGCGCACGCTCAAGGGCTGGCATGACCGCCAGATGCAATGCCTTAAAACAGGTTATCTCTTTTGCGCGGGCGCCTGCTTCCATGGCGAGTACATCGATAAGCGTCAGCATGGTGCCTTCCATGGGGTTGGCAAGTGATGCGCGTACGCCGGAGGCTGCCTGCTCAAGCAGGCGTGCAAAGGTCGGTGTGTCCAGTGCATCCATCGTGATAGGGGAGGATGAGAGCGCGTTGAAAAACTGTGAAAAAATAATCCCGGAATTACCGTGCGCACCAAGGACGGAAGCATCGGCAACAGCATGCAGCATGCGTTCCATGGACGTGTCAGTTCGGGAAAATTCAAGAATAGCACGTGCCGTTGATGCCATGTTATCACCGGTATCCCCATCAGCAACCGGGAATACGTTAATGCTGTTCAGGCTTTCACGGGCATTTACAAGCGCCTCACATCCCCAGCAAATGGCCGCATGCAGCGTTTTAGCGTCCAGACAGGTAAGGGTGCTTACTGCGGGTTCAATGTGTAGCGATTGCATGCATTCTCCACGGTGCGTCCAGGCAAACACGTACGATAAGCGAGGGGCATGCAGATTTCAAGAGGCGCGCTCTGCAAAGAAATCGACAAAGGCGCGAATGCCGGGCTGCAGGTACACGTCATACGCATAATAAAGGTAGAGCGTTTGCGGCTCTCGCGCATGTTCAGGCAATATCTCAACGAGGCGCCCGTCAGCGAGTGCATCTCGCACCACATACTCATGCAGCCACGCAATTCCGGCGCCATTAAGTGCCATGGTGCGTATACCGGCGCTGTCATTCATCAACAGACGGGGATTGAGGCGCAGTGTCTGGCCGCCTGCCAGAGTGATTTCACCGGGATGCGGGCGCATGCTGTGGCCGATAAACGCAAAATGAGAGAGAGATGCCGGGGTGGCGGGAGTGCCAGAGGTACTGAGAAACTTCGGTGAAGCGCACAGGATATGGCGTGTGACGCCCACAGGCTTTTGCGCATGATGCGCCATCCCCTCAAGTGTGACCCCGAAAAGAATGTCGGTCTGTTTTCCGGTTTCTTCCGGTAGAACTTCGGCGAGATGAAGGTTCAGTGTGAGGCGCGGGTGGTTATCGCTGAAGGTTTTTAGATGCGGCAGAAGGAACTCCTCGGCAATGAAGCGGTTGCTGGTCACATGCAAATATCCGTGAATGTCGCGGCGGCTTTCCAATAATGCGCGTTCAGCACGCTCAAGAAGACTCATGCCTTCACGCACCTGTTCGTAATAGCGAAGGCCGGCTTCTGTCGGACGACCGGGGCGCGTGCTCCTGTCCCAGAGGCGGGTACCGAGCGCTTTTTCAAGGCGCGCCATCCCGCCGCTGACGGCCGGCAGCGAAACATCGAGTTTTGCAGCGGCTCGAGCAAAGCTTCCGGATTCGGTAACGGTTATAAACAGATGAATCAGCGATAAAGCAATCATACTTAATAAATTTATTAACTTATATTAATAATTATGATAATTGTTATAATTTTTTTCAAGTGTATGATCGTATGTCAAGAATATTACCGATACTGAGACATGAACCATGTTACCCATCACTCCTCTATTCTTTTTGATTGCATTTGCCAGCGTGAACGCGTTGCTCTTTACGCCGGCCCTGCCATTGATGTCGGTGTTTTTTGGCGTCACTGAGGCCGTTGCTGAAAATTTCATGACAGTGTTTCTCATAGGTTATACCCTTGGCCAGCTCGTCTATGGACCTTTTAGCAACCGCTATGGGCGCAGGCGCTCGCTGATGATTGGCACCTTCATGCAGATTGGCAGCCAGCTTGTATGCCTTGCCGGGGTGGCCACGCAGCAGTTCTGGCTGTTACTTCTGGGGCGTTTTTTTATGGCGATTGGCTCTGGTGTAGGGTTGAAAATGACGTTTACACTGGTGAGCGAGACGCTCTCACCAGAGCGCGCCAGCCGGGTGATTGCACTGGTTTCCATGGCTTTTGCGCTGTCGCCTGCGCTCTCTGTGGCGGCGGGAGCTTATCTTACGGTGGTGTTTGGCTGGGAGAGCATTTTTTACGGCGCGACCGTCTATGGCCTTATTATACTCCTTTTCATAAAGACACTTCCGGAAACCTGTCAGCACAAGGACCGGGATGCATTAAATCCCGTTAAACTGCTGCAAAACCTTCGCCTGCAGTTCGCGGACAGGCAGCTGGTGTGCTGGGCGATGATGATGGGAAGCACTACGGCGATTGCCTATCTGTTTGCCACGCTTGCACCCTTTATTGCTATCAGTGAGGCGGGGCTTTCAGAAAAGGCGTTTGGTCTTTATAACCTGGTTCCAGCGATTGGCCTTGTCAGCGGCGGGCTTATTGCTGCACACCTTTCAGCGCGTGTTTCGCAGCGCATGGCACTTTCAGCAGGTCTTGGCATTACCGCAGTATCCGTCGTTTTGATGGGGGTTGCGACATATCTCAAAATGCCGGTACTCTGGATGCTCTTTGTGCCCATGATTACCGTGAATTTTGGGAACGCGCTGATTTATCCGAACGCATCCGTACTGGCCTTGAAGAAAGCCACTGACAAAAGTAACGCATCAGCCGTGATGAGTTTTATCAACATGGGCTTTGCCACCGTTATGGTACTCGCCGCAGGCTTCACGACACCCGGCCAGCTGGTATTCATGGCGGCACTCGTTCTGCTCACCATTTTTATGGCGCTGTGCCTGTGGGGGCGGCGGTGAGTGCCTCGGCCAGCGGTTGAAACTCGCGACTGTTGCGCTCCACGATACTGGTCAGACCGCCAATGTTGTGGGTAAACAGTGCGCGCAGCCTCGCATCGGATGTAAGGCTTTGCGCTGTGCACCTGATATAAAATTTTGAGGTTTTTTCCTTATCGCGCTTTTTATCTGCATCGCCTTTAATCACGAGGGTATATTCTGAAACGCGTTCTTCAGAAACGCGTATCTCTGCAACGGCGTGTTCGATATCGCCTGTTAAGGAAAGATACTCCCTGAGCGTCTGAGACACTGTACTGACTCCTCGCAGGTAAGGATTATCTGGATTTGCAGGGCTTCCCTGAACCGCTTCAGCCTGTTGCAGGCTGTCCGCCCGACTTGCATCCACGCCTCGCGCTACAAGGTGCACGAGCCCCACAATGGGCAGTGCCGTGAGAGTCATTGCGAGCGCCACAGCCATGCGCACACCGGTCAGTGGCAGGGTGATTGCAGCCATAAATCCGGTAAGCACGCCAAACAAAAACTTAGGCAGCAGGCCTTTCGCACCGCGGGTTAGTGTGCCTAAGCGCCAGAGCCCCCTGGCCAGCCCGGCTTCTACGAGCAGACCTGCAAAATCGATAAGCCCCGGTCTTGAAATGTTTATTCCCCACTGCCGTTCGCCGGCAATGACTTTCCATGTGTCTTTTATTTTATGCCAGAAGGAAGTGCGCAATAGGCGTGCGTGCGGGAACATGGAAGTTTCGGTGATAAAGCTAAAAGGATTGAAAAGAGCCATGATGGTTCCTTTGATTCAATTGCAAGCATAATGGCCTTTTTGCAAGTTAAATGCAATAATTTTTGCACGCAAGAGGGGTGTTCGTTTTTTTTAAAAATCTGCTATGCTCAATATGCAAATGCTAAAACCGTTGCTTTTTAACTGAAACAGGGAAGATAACCATGAAAAAATCAACATTGGCTGTTGCTGCACTTCTGACTG
Source organism: Legionella geestiana (assembly GCF_004571195.1). GTDB lineage: Bacteria > Pseudomonadota > Gammaproteobacteria > Legionellales > Legionellaceae > Legionella_B > Legionella_B geestiana. The sequence goes on along the minus strand of NZ_CP038271.1, from coordinate 531,119 downwards.
CTCTCTCCTCCATGCCTGTTGCATCTGTTGCTTATGCAGATGATTCCAGCACAATGCAGTCCTCTGGCTGCACGGGATGCAAAGGGTGTAAAGGATGCAAAGGCTGCAAGGGCTGTACAGGTTGCAAAGGCTGCAAGGGCTGCTCAGGATGCAAGGGTTGCTCAGGCTGCAAAGGCTGCGCCGGTCATTAATAGTTAATGCCACGGGAGCAGGCATTTTGTGGCTCCCGTAGCTTCTCTCTTCTAAAAAGTTTCAGGTATTACCGATGAAGACTCCCGCCACCCCTTTTGTATTCCCGCATTTAAGCCGATGGCATAAAACCAGACTGCTCAATCATGCGGCAAAGGTGCTTGAAACGCAGCAAAAGATGTCTTCAGACCCCTATAAAAACATCGTGCACTATACCCTAAACGATGACCAACAGCATTTGAGCGGCATTCATTATCCAAAGGGCGACAGGATAGATTTTTCGACAGGCGCACAATATTTCTACCATTGCCACCGTGAAGATATGGATACGGAAGAGCATGGGCATTTTCACTGTTTTATTCGTTACGAAAAGATTCCGCGGCGCATTTCCCATTCTTATCCGCCGGATGTAAAAAACCATACGCATCCGCCCATGAGTCATCTGGTGGCCATTGCCATGAATCGCTATGGCCAGCCCATTCGTCTCTTTGCCGTCAATCAGTGGGTATCCTCAGAAATCTGGTACGATGGTGAGCATGCAGAGTGGTTTACCAGGCGTTTTCGCATGACGCTTTCAGACAGTCCGCACTGGCAGGTGCTGGACGCATGGGTGAGCGGCATGATTCAACTGTTTGCGCCGCAGATTCACTGGCTGCTCTGTGAGCGCAGCCGGGTAGTGGCAGCTGCCAGCGCGGATGCTTCAATGGAATCGGTATTTAACGATGAGAGCCTTGAAGAACTCGCCTCGATTCCGATTGATTTAACGCAGCAGATACACTGGATACTAAAAAATCGCCCACAAAAAACAGGGACTGCTGAAACGCGCACGTCCTCGGCAGGGTTCACAGACTCTGACGACAACCGGCAACCAGCAATCCCCTTACTTAAAGTGTAGTTTAAGTTTTATTTTTGTCCAATATGATTATTGCGAATGCACAGCCTGCGCGTAAATCTAATGTTTCCCCAGAAGCATGCACGATGTGGTGAACAGGCATCCATTTTAAAACCCTTTTCATGCTGCTAGACTGTTCGCGCCCTGCAAGGTCTGCTTCCCGGGGTCTTGACGGGATTTTCATGCCCTTATTTAACGGAGGAATCATGCCGCATGTTCGTGTTAACGGTTCTCGTGGTAAGGCCGGTGAGTGTCAGCAGGCACTTCACGGGGAACATGGGGGTGAAATCCGCATTACGCTGTCACAGCCTCATGACAGCATTATCGTATCAGGAAGTCATTCGCTCAGTTTTGCGGCACATGAAAGTCTCGCATTAAGCGCGCGCGGCGGCGATGGCGCGCCGGGAATAATCGGTGCGGATGGTTTTCGAGGCCAGCCGGGATATGACGGTCTGGATGCCTCCGAATACTCTCCCGGAACAAACGGCGGACCTGGTGGAGACGGCGGGCCCGGTGCTCCCGGCGGTCATGGAGGCAATGCCGGAAATGGCGGTCGCATTGAGGTCAGCGTTAATGCCGCTGATCTCGCACTCCTTGCCACCATTGATACCGTTAACGTATCCGCGGGATTACCCGGGCGTGCCGGGCGGCATGGGGCAGGCGGGCCCGGGGGCGCAGGCGGCCGCGGGGGCGCTTCTTACTCATGGCAGGAGGCCTACACCGATTATGAAACCCATTATGATGTAGTGACGCATCATGGTCACCACCATCATGGCCATGGGTCGCACCACTCGCACCATTCACACCTTGAACCGCATACGGTAGCGGTCACGCGCTTTCGAACCCGAAAGATGCCGGGCGGAAAGGACGGAGTTCGTGGACGCCAGGGGGCAAGTCCAGCTACGCCTTTATATCCTGGAAAGCCGGGCACTTCGGGCACGCTTGTCTGGAATGTTTACCAGCACGATGGCACATTTACGTCATATCCCACGCGCTATTCCATGCAACTGACATTTGCAGAGATTAGCGGCGTTGAAGCTAAAGGTGTTTTAGAACCCTTCGAAAGCATCAGCGCATCCTGTTTATTGACAAATACCAGCGCAGACATGCCAACGCCCATGGAGGAAGTGCCCGTACTTATTCAGCCACAAAAAGGACTCACGGTTAAACAGTGCGCCATGTTCTGGGGGAATCTCTCGCCTCTGGCAACGGTTGGAAGCGTCTATCCCGCGCAATTTGAGGTGGAAGGGCCTGCATTCCACGCGGGGGAATCTCCCTGGTTAACCACGCTTACACTCTGTGCAAAAGCGCATAATAAACGCCTTGATAAAGCCTATCCAAACGTGGAGACTCGCCAGCAGATTACTGTACGTTTTCCGGTCGAGCTGCGTCCAAAGCCCGCGCATTACGCCATTGCCGCCGGAGAAGTACTGACTCTGGAAGCAGAGGTTTATAACCTTGCGACAAAAGCACTGGGATTTGGTAATGGTCGTAGCGTGGCAGTCGAGTTCACAATTCCTGGGGGCGCAACGATAGATGCGCCCTGTATGGATTACCTTGAAACGATTCAACCTCAAAGTTCCTGTCTCGTCAAACGCCGGTTCAGCTTTATCGGCGAAACGGTAGAGGGTGAAACTAAAACGTTCGAAAGCCGACTGTTTCTACAGTCCATTGACCGCAGCGTGGGGCTGGCCCTCATCCAGCAGAAGACCTTTATCGTTCAGTTTACCCCGAGATTTTCCCCACCCGTTGACGGGGGCTTTCTCCTCGTGATGAACGCGCAAACTTCACCCGCCATTTTTGCCGCGTGGCGCTCGCTTTTACGCCAGCTGGCAGGCAATGAGGGGGTCGCTGTCTGGAATTCCACCTACTATAACGGCTTTTCGCCAGACAGGGTGCCGGAGGGATACGATTGCGACCTGCTTGCAATGGCATCAATGCGCACGCTGGTTATCCTTGATAATCCCTGGCAGGCCAATCCCCTTGAGGCCCTTCATCGGGATTCAAGCAGCATAACGGCAACACTCCTCGAGCGGGCCAACCGTGAGACGCGCACTTCTGTGGTGGCTGTCAGCAATACCGGTCTTCCCGCACCTGAAGGTGAACTGCCTGACTGGATACCAGGAACAAACATTCTCTTGCATGGCGGTATTGACACACTGATTCAAACGCTCTTTATGGATGCCCATTCACAGCGAAATAACTACACGCTGACCATGCCACGGTCTGTTCATGGGTGCTGGCCGTTCGCTTCACGTCCCACTGTGACGCAGGAATTGGAAAGCCTGAATCTTCTGTTACGGGCGTTATTTCCACACCGGCGTTACCAGGTAAGACACTCCAGTTCAACGACAAACCAGCTGACCCTCATCGTGCATCGCCAGAAAGACCCCTTTGCCTCTAACCATCTGCACCAGATTGCGCCGATTCTTGAGGAGGGGGGAGATAATGCTGCAGTACGCCATCAGATGCTCTCCTGGATGCCATTTGAGCAAAAGTTGCAGCTCTTTACGAAAACGACACCGGAAAACATGCGCGCATTTGCACGTGCGTTGACAGAGGATTTACTCGAAGAGCAGCGCCTTGCCGGGCAGGCACAGGCGTATGGTTCTCTTTTGCAGCGTCTGGGTCGTGTGTTTGCCCGGGATTTCAGCCTTGAGCTTGAGCGCCTTCAGATGCTTGTGAGAACCCTTCAAGAACTGGAATCGCAGGGATTGATGACAGAAGCCAGTGCATGGCGGCCGCATGTGGTGGCACTGATTGCGGCCGTGCAGTTTGAGGTTGAGCAGCACACGGGCTTTTGGCTGCGCCTTTTGCACTGGTTTCTCCCACAGACCACTGAACAGTTGCGCGAATGTACTCTCCACCTTTGCCAGCAGGCACAGGCAGCATTGGGCGGGCAGGTTCAGGAAGCGCTGGGGCAGGAAATGGAGCGGCTCGATTTTGCGCGCCGCCTCGAACGCTTTATTGCTGACAATAACGCCTTTAATCCCGGCCTTTTTCGGCGTGCTTTGCCTGCACTGTCGCTCAATGCGGCGCGGGAGATGCTCGTGGTCTGCCGCGGCGAGGCTGAGCGCCTCTCGGGTGATAATGCGGCGTATTTTCACCAGGATGCGGCACTGGTTCCATGGTTCAGGGAATTTCAGGCGTTGTTTCCTGATAACTGTTCAGCAGAGTTCAACGAGCGGCCATATTAGGCGCATCCTGCGAGAAATGCGCTCAAATCTGACCGCTCAGCGGGATTTGAAAGTTTTGGTGAAGGGCTGTGTACGGGACATTTTTTCCGCGCCGGGGGATTCACGTGTATTTTTGTACCGTGACCAGGCTGAAACGTTCCATGCGTTGGCTCCGTACCATCCATGTGCCAACACGGGGCTAACTCCAGCATGAGCTCCGGGAAGACAGGGTGAAGGGTTACGTTTCTGAAACGCTACCTTGCCGGGGCGCTTGAACGGGCGTCATCTGGCGCTCTAAGGCGGGATTCCACAGCACCTGCAATGCGCCGCTCAAGGTGCGAGCCAAAAAAGCTTCCCGCCATGCCGGCTGCCATGCTGGCCACTCCAACAGTGGTAGTTTGCGCACCAAGGCCCATGGCAAGGGAAATCCCCATGCTTGCTGCTTTTTCCATGTCTGGCTTCAATCCTGCGGCTCTGCAGGCGATGGTCACGGAAACCATCACCACCATGCTCGCCCATGATGAAAACATCATGAGCAACAGGATTTGTGTTGCCAGTTTCAGCTTCGCGGCATTTTCACGGCTTGAAAATCCTGAAAGGAGCAGGGTGTCTGCCAGCATGCCTGGTAAAAATCCACTTGCCATTCCCACCAGGGCCGCACTTCCCATGGTCTGGATTAAAAAGCGTGGCGGCATGTCGACAGCGGGACTTAATCCCTCGCTGAGCCTGACTAAAGCCTCTCCCGTGCAGTTTACCCCGGAGGATGTTTTTGTGCAGGCGTAATCGATAAAGGGAACCGGTGAATCCGTGTTCCGCTCGCCAATGCCTGGTGCGAAAAATCGGGCGTTTGTCGTGACGCAGAATTTTGTGCCGGGGCGCGACTCATAACAATCTGAAAGCACGAGCCTTTGGCCCACCCATTTTTCTGCGGGCAATAAATCACTCGCCACATAGAGCATGCTGAGATGGTTTGACGCGTGCTTTGCAAGGATATCCGCCTGCGGTATGGGGGCGTTATCGAGTACAGACAAATCAGTTACAGGATAGTGCATGTTCACGACGCCCGCATCGCTCTTAAAGGCAAGTTTTGATGGGCGCTTAAGCATTCCCTCGCGCCAGGCGGTGATGTATTTACCCATGGGTGTCCATGACGAGTCGGTGCCTATGCGGCCTTTTTCATCAAAAGGCAGCACTACGTTATTGCCGCCACTGACGCCTGTCTGAGGATTGTTTTGCGTAATCAGTGCATCTGAGAGTCCTTCGTAATAGTCAATGGCAACCGGTTCGAGCCGGTTCATGAAAAGCTCCCAGTCCATGTGCTCAGCCGCTGACATTATGACATTGCCAACGAGACCGGGACCTGAGGTTTGGAGGACATTTGTGCGCATCAGAATAAACTTAAGACCCTCATCATCGCGGGCAACGCGCTCAATCCATCCGCGCATTTCTCTCGCTGAAATGCCCGCTTTACGGGTGAGGAGCTCGCGAGGCAGACGTTTCTGGAGTTCTGGCCACATTCCGTCAAACACGCTCTCCCAATCAGTGTGGGGGGCGGATAAGCGCGCTATCGCTTTCTGGATAAATTTTAGCTGTGTGCGCGCTTCAGGGGTGTCGAGGACCGCAAAAATGTCGGTATTCAGGTGACCGAGCCTCTCTCCATTTTCATCGGTGTACCGAATGGTCATCAGAATATCCCTCTGTACCTCAATCCTTGCCGGCAAGGTCGCGGTGTTAACCAGTACGTCCATGTCCGAATAAATGCCAAGTTTCCACACCGGCTCAAGAACACGCAAAATATCACTGGCCGCACCAGGGTTTCCGCCCTGTGCAAAATTATTGATATTGTCTTCATAAAGCGCAATCAAGCCTTGCTCGATGCCTTCGGAACGGTATTTTTTCAGGAGTGTCTTCGCATCTTTTGCTCGAATGTTGAGTTGAGCGCAGAAATCCTTGAGCCCCTGTATGGCGGCTGGCGTGAGCAGTCGGCTCTCATACACAAGATAAATCTCTTCATTGGGGTTCATGGCACGCATGAGCATCATGCGTGCCTGATTGACGGTTGACATAAAAACGTGAGGATTGGTGCTTAACCAGATTTTCACATGGCGGTGAGGATTGAGCAGAAGGGGCATTGTTTAGGCATCCGAGTTACATAAAGCTGCAATTTTAAAACTTTAATACACAAATTGCAATATATATGAACCAAATGCCCAAGTTAAATGCCTAAAATCGGGCCGGGGTCTGTTGTCACCAATTGTCAACCGACCCTAAAATCCTCTACTCTCCTGTAGCTTTCATCCTGTTCAAATTGCGTATCAGAAGCATTCATCGTAGTTTGAAGCACTAAGGACAACACGTTAAGACGCCTGGCTTCTTCAGCGGGTATGGTGAAAGGCTGGTGAATGAAGTATTTTCGCCATGTTCCAAAGAATGATGCAATCGAATCTGGAGCATTTTCCATACTTGGTGCCCGGCCAATCTCTATCTCATGCGTTATGGCCATATCCTCTGCAGCCATAAACGGGTGTTCTGTTATTCCTGCAAAAAAAGGATGGCCCTGTGAGTGGTACAACCAGGCATCGCAGAAGAACGTCTTCGCTTCCGGGAAGTCTGACGGTTTTTCCTGGCGAATGCTTACAATAGCATGTGGTGATTCTTCACCATGCGCGAGGGATAGCGTGGTAATGTTGATAAACGGCACGGCAGGAGGGTTGGTTGCCTCCAGGGCGCGCAGAATCGTAAGCGCTGAAAGGCGGGCGAACTCCCGGGAAAGCCCGCCTTTCATGGACTTAATAACGGCTTCGTGTACGTGAAGGTCAATCAGCATCGCTATAAGGCGGTTGTAGGCATAAATGGGCCCAATCAATATTTCAAGCGCTTTTTCATGGTATTCCGGGGAAAAATTACCGGTTTTCAACTGCAGGTTCAAATCATCGGCCATTTCTTTCCTGCGTGCTTCAAATACACTGTTAAATTGCGCAATTCGTTGGTCAATCAACTGTCTGGTGATTTTTCTGACTTCCTTGAAAACAAGGTTCAAGCGCTTTTCTGTTCGCTTCGTGTTGCCAGTCCAGTGAATGACGGTAGAATCATCGCTTTTCTCAACCTTGTAATAAGGCACATTGTTAAAGGCTCTGAGTCCAGTGGTTTCTTTAAGGTTTTGACAGGTTTCGTTGACCGTTTTAAGCGCGTCTTTATACCACTTGGGCACCCATAATTCCTTGCCATTATAGAACGCGTAGGCGCTTCTTGCAGGCATGCTCGATGCGGCTGGGTGTCCGGCATCCGGGAACGGGGTAAGCGCATGGCGCCTGTCGGCCTCTTCCCGCGCCTGCATGTAAGCGTGCATGCAGGTGCCTGCTACCAGCAAAAGGCAGATGGCAAGCGTGGCTTTTTTTGAAAGACCTCCCTGGATAATGCCGTATAAATCGCGTTCATCAATCGGGCGAGCCTCACTTTGTTTTTGCTGATATTGACGGGCCCTTCTCTCTTTGGCGGTAATTTTACGGATATCTTTATTGCGTTTAGACATGCGGGTAGTCCTCGAAAAAACAGTGACCGAAATATAAAAGCGCATATTATACACCGTATGCGCATATTTTGGTATGACTGATTTTTAATGCGTCCTAAGGTTTATTCGCACTTCGGCGCGCAATCAAAAGCGTTGATGCGGTGTTGCCCGTAACATTCAGAAGGGTTGCAACCGGATCAATCAGCAGACTGATGGCAGCGACCGCTATGAGCGATTCTGGGGGAAAGCCATAGACGGTTAAAATAAAAAGCTCTCCGAGCATCCCGCCGCCGGGGATGGCACCCATGACACTGCCTGTCAGAAACGAAACGCCAATTGCGGTGAGCACGACCGTTGCCCCGGAAAAATCGAGTTGAAAGACGCCGAATAGAAAAGCAATCTTGAACATCGCACCAATAATCGACCCCTGTTTGTGCAGCATCGTACCCAGTGGAATGACCGTTTCTGCAACTACGGGTGGCACGCCCATGGATTGGCTGGCAAGAAGATTGGCCGGCAGGGAGGCTGCACTGCTGCAGGTGGCAAGCGCTGTAAGCGCTGGCAGGGGGATGAATTTCCAAAATCGCGCGAGTGTGGAGCGCCCGCCTGCAATAAACGCGCACAATGAATAAAAGCCTGCAAACCAGAGGAGACACACGGTATAACACACCAGTCCAATCTGCAGATAGACACCGGCAAACTTTGGCCCAAGGGTGCTGATGAGGAGTGCGAACCAGGCAAAGAAACCGATGGGTGCGAGCCACATGATGAGGCTGAACATGCGCAGAAACACCTGCTCGCCGCCGGTTAAAAAGCGCAAAAACGGGTTATCGGGGGAGCTTTTGGCACAGGCAAGACCTGTTAACAGAGAAAAAACCATTAATGCCAGCATATGCTGGTGCGAAAAAAGTTGCCCAAAGTCCGGCACGGTAAAAAGACTCGCAATGTGAGTTGAGATGTCAGGATGAACGTGGTTAACGGCCACAGGCAGAGTAAGGCTGACCCCTTTCGCGGGTGGAAACATCATCACCGCAATGAGTGACCAGAGGGCTGCGAGCGTGCCGGTAATGAGAAAAACCAGTGCGGCCTGACAGAGAATTCGACTCAGGCTGCCACTGCCTGCGGCACGTGCTGTGGCTGAGGCAACCGAGAAAAATACAAGCGGGACAATGGCACTTAAAAGAAGATTTAAAAAAATATCCGCCAAAGGCTTCAGGTACGGAACTACCTCAGGAAAATACCCGCCTGATAATCCGCCACCCACAAGTGACACGAGCAGCAGCCCCTGAAAGGCATAGGGGCCGGATAAAAAGCGCTTCAGCGGCAATTGGCTTCTCCTTTAACGCGTGCGTTGTAAGAGTGTGACGCCCCCGGTTTTTTCAGCATCGGTCAGCGTACAGAGGAACGTGCCATTCAGCTTTTCCTGATAGGTGACCGGGTCAAGAATGGAGATGAAGAGTTTTGCCGTGTTGTCACGGAAAACGTGGAGTCGCACATAGTTGGTGATGGCACCAAGGTTTTGAATGGTGGAGATGGAAAAAACCGTTTTGGAGGTGGCAATGACTTCTTTAGCGGATTGACCATCATCAGAGGGCAGCATGTAATGGGTATAAACGTCATAATCCATGGCTGAAGAAAAGGCAACAACGCCGCCGTTTCCGGATTCCAGTGTGCACCTGCCAGGACGCATTACCGCCCGTACGCTTTCTCCGTTTTCAAGCGCGGTGAGCAGCGCGCCAAAAGTCGGAAGAAGGGTTGTTGCTGCAAAGGCCTCAATGGTGCTGCAGGCGAGTACTGCTCCAGCGACACATGCCGCGATACGTTTGAAAAACATGATATTCTCCTTGTATTGATTCCCTGAACGCGCAATGATAATGCCCATGAACGATGCCTTTTGCAAGAGATAACCGACCATGTTTTTTGTGCAGAGCGTTGTGGGAGGGATATTACTCATCCTCTGTGCGATGAATACCGTGCGGGCGGAAGAGACCGATCAGTTTACACTGCCGCCGCAGGCGCTTGCGGACACGGGGCCAGCTGGCAGTGAAGCGCTCTTCCGCGTGATTGAACGTGCAGCGGCACACACCAACCAGCAGATGGCGCACCTTGAGCAGGCGGAACCTCACAGTCGAACTGCCGCAAAAGCACTCTTGCAGTACCAGAGGGGTGCACATTTTGCGGATGCAGTTTATCGTGCAACAGGTCCTGGATTTCCCCGCTGGATGCGCTGGAACCGACTGCCGGTATCGGCACTGCCAAAGTTCTACAGTGAATCCTGCCCCTGGAACAATGTCTACTGGCTCGCGTTTTCACAATCCCCGCTGTCGTTGATGGGACTTGCTCCAACGGTGAACATGTACGGTCATTATTTCGGCACGGACAAGCTTGGGCATTTTTTTATGATGGGGCATACCTATTATACGTTATACCGGCATGCGCGTTCGCGTGGAAAAAGTGCAGCACAAGCGCACGCGCTTCTTGTGCGTTATGGGGAATTTCTTGAAAAGACCTATCTTGGAATGCTGGTAAACGGGGTCTACTCAAACGGTGATTTATCGGCCAATTACGCGGGCTGGAAATTTTACTCCAATCTGACGCGCCCGGTAAAAATTGGCCATGAAACACTCTCTCCCATACTGGTGCTGCGCAATAATCGCTGGGAATTTTCAGAACGCGTAACCCCTTCCAATCTTTTAAAGCCATATCTGAATGACAACCTGAATGAAGCCTTTAATCCCTGCTATTACCTGTTCTCGCGCGGGCAGATTCGCCGGGAGATAAAAAAACGCTGCGCAAACTGGAAAGAGCGCCGTGGATTAACTCGCGAAATGGTGCAGGCAAAGCACGAAGAAACGCGTCTTTGGAACGGTGAAAACTACGGGCACTGGCTGCCATCGGGGAGCGCGGTTACGCTTCAGGCCTGCTTTGAGAACCGGTGAACCGGGAAGCGCCCGGCAGTGTCGCCATCGGAATGCAGACAAAATCGCGCACCGAAGCCCTGGGATGCGGCAGCTGCAGTTCCGGGGTACGAAGTATCTTATCGCCATAATGCAGAATATCGATATCAAGGGTGCGCGGCCCCCAGCGTTTTTTTCGAACACGCCCGTGAGCATGCTCGATGTTCTGGCAGGCGCGCAGCAAGGTAAGCGGGGGCAGGCGTGTCAGGATTTCTGCAACGGTGTTGCAATAGCTCGGTTGAAAACCGCGCATGCCAGCGGGTGAGGTTTTGATGGGGCGCGCGCTTCGGGTATGTATGCTGCATGGCAGGGTGCGCAGGGCGGAAAGCGCCAGGCGCACCTGGCGTACCGGTGATTTTTGATTACTGCCAAGCCCGAGATAACAGCGAATCATGAAGCTTCGGGCGCAGCTGGCTTTGAACGGCGTCGTCGTCTGGGCTTTTTGGGGGACTGCGCACTGAGTTCGGCCACCATGGCTTCCTGAGTGGCAGCGTCTTCATCCTGAAAACGTGTCCACCAGCTGGCAAGGCTCATGTCCTCATCGCCTGCAAGTGCGCGCAGGCCCAGAAAATCGTAGGCCGCACGAAAGCGTGGATGGTGCAAAAGATTAAATGCCCGCCCGCCAAGCCGTTTGGGAAAGCGGAACTGCAGCAGCCAGATTTCACGCATCACCTGACTGAAACGTTTAGGAATGGTGACAATCCGGTTTTGCTCTTCAACAACGAGTGACATGGCTTTTTCCAGTGCCGGCAGCGGATCCATGCCGGTTTCCTGCAGTGCACGTGCACGCTCCTTGAGCGGGAACCAAAGGAGTACGGCATACAGAAAGGCCGGATTGACCGGCTTGTCATCGCGTATACGGATGTCGGTATTTTCAAGCGCAATGCCAATCAACGCGTTTACCGGGTGTTCGGAATGCAGTAGTTTCGCCGTTTGAGGGAAGAGGTGGTCAAAAAGGCCGTGGTGCGTCAGGAGACGCTGAACGGATTCACCCTCACCGCATTGATACAGCTTGGTCATTTCGTCAAAGAGTCGGGAGCCTGAAACATGGGTAATATGCTCACCAAGCGCACGGATGGGGGCTGCGGTGTTTTCTTCGATGGTAAAATGCAGTTTGGCGCTGAAACGAATGGCACGCAGCATGCGCACCGGGTCTTCCTGGTAGCGGGTAGTGGGATCGCCAATCATGCGAATGCAGCGTGCTTCGGTATCTGCTACACCACCGGTATAGTCCACAATGCTCGCATCGCGCAGGTTATAATAAAGGCTGTTGACGGTAAAGTCGCGCCGAAATACATCTTCTTCGAGGGTGCCCCAGGCGTTATCGCGAATCAGCATGCCGCGGTCGTTTACCTGCTGCGTGGTTTCAGCATTTCCTTCACCCCGATCGTTGCCGCGAAAGGTTGCAACTTCGATGATTTCCCGGTGAAAAATAATGTGCACCAGTTTAAAACGCCGCCCGATAATGCGGGCATTGCGAAAGAGGCGCTTAATCTGATTGGGAGTGGCGCTGGTTGCAACGTCAAAATCCTTAGGCGCTTTTTTGAGCAGTAAATCACGCACACTTCCACCCACCAGATAAGCCTCGTGACCGGCGCTGTTCAGGCGATTTAATACTGAAAGCGCGTTGGGGCTGATGTCTGTTTTTGACAGACAATGATTCTGGCGCGGAATGATGTATTTGGCATTCACTGCGGGTTCGGCGGCTCGCGTTCGGCGCAGCAGCTTTTTGATAAGGTGGATGATTGTCGATACCTCAAAATTATGAATATGTCGCGCATAATTATAGCGAACCTCTCTCTGAAAAGGAACTGTTTACCCCGGACGTAAAAAAAGGGAAAATGCACTACGTCTTTTTCCTTTTGGATAGTCTATGGACTGGCTGGACATTACTCTGAGCCTGATGGCGCTCATTATTCTTGAAATCGTGCTTGGTATCGATAACCTTGTGTTTTTAAGCATTCTTACTGAGAAGCTCCCGCGCGAGCAGCGCCGAAACGCACGCCGCTGGGGGCTCACGATGGCATGGATGACCCGCCTGATGCTGCTCGCCTCAGCGACCTGGATTATCCGCATGAAAACACCTTTTGTGCAGATTGCGGAATTATCGTTTTCTGTGCGCGATCTCTTCCTGCTCGCTGGAGGTGCTTTCCTGATAGCCAAGGCCACGCAGGAAATTCGCTATGAGGTTGGCGATGAAGACATTCCGCAGATTGCTTCGGGCGGTAAATCCAAGGCTGCATTTCGGCAGGTGGTTATCCAGGTGGCACTGATGGATATTATTTTTTCACTTGACAGTGTGTTGACCGCCATCGGTCTGACGACACTCTTCTGGGTAATGGCCCTTGCCATCAGCATCGCCATTCTCGTGATGATTTTTGCAAGCGAAGCGGTGAGCCGTTTTATTGAGCAGCATCCTACCCTGAAAATGCTGGCTCTGAGCTTTCTGATTCTGATTGGCGTGGTATTAATTGCTGATGGACTGTCGTTTCATATTCCAAGAGGATATGTCTATTTTGCCATGGGTTTTTCCCTCAGTGTTGAGGGGTTAAATCATGTGCGGCGGGTGCGCCGCGGGAGGAGAAGGGGATGAATGCCTGGCTCTGGATTAAAGCGCTGCACGTGATTGCCATGGTGGCCTGGTTCGCGGGTCTTTTCTACCTGCCGCGCCTCTTTGTCTACCATGCAGACGGCGCTGATGACACCCTCTTTAAAACCATGGAGCGCAGGCTGTATTACGGCATTACCTGGCCCGCCGCTCTCGTCACGACTTTTGCAGGTGTCTGGATGCTTATACTTCAGCCCGCGTATTTAAAAGCTGGCTGGATGCATGCAAAGCTTGGAATGGTCGCACTTCTTTGGGGCTATCATCTGCTGTGTGGCCATTACCGCCGGATGTTTGCAGACAATAAAAACCGGCATCGCGCCGGTTTTTACCGTGTTTTTAATGAAGTGCCAACCCTGCTGTTGGTGGGAATTGTGGTGATGGTAATTGTACGACCCTAGTCCATAATAACCATTTCAAAATCTTCCTTGGCCGCACCGCAATCGGGGCAAAACCAGTTTTCAGGAACGTCTTCCCAGAAAGTGCCCGGGGCAATGCCGTCTTCCGGCCAGCCCTCGGCTTCATCGTAGATAAAACCACAGATAACACACAGGTATTTTCGATATTCGCGCATTTTTAACTCTAAAGGGTATAAAAGCGGAACTTTAGCGATTCTTGCACATAAAGTAAAGATTATGGATTGAGGACACGCCCGCGCTCCCTCTGGTAAGCAGTTCCCCAATACGCTACTATGCCCTTTTGTTTTTTCGGAGTGCCCATGACTACCTCTCACGAGCTTTTTGAAGCAGCCAGAAACGTCATACCAGGCGGCGTGAACTCGCCAGTGCGCGCGTTTCGGCAGGTGGGTGGCGAGCCCGTTTTTTTCCGTAAGGGAAGAGGCGCATTTCTTGAGGATGTAGAAGGAAAGACTTACATTGATTATATCGGTTCCTGGGGGCCGCTGATTCTTGGACATTGCCACCCTGATGTAGTAGGAGCGGTACAGGATGCGCTGGCATGCGGCATGAGTTTCGGTGCGCCTGTTCCACTTGAAATAGCACTTGCCGAAAAAATCTGCGCATTGATGCCAGGCATTGAAAAAGTGCGTATGGTCAATTCAGGAACAGAAGCCACCATGACCGCCATTCGCCTTGCACGCGGATTTACAAAACGCGACAAAATTCTGAAGTTCACCGGCTGCTACCATGGCCACAGCGACAGCCTGCTCGTTAAAGCCGGTTCAGGCGTGCTGACGCTTGGTATTGCTTCAACACCCGGCATTCCTGAAAGTGTGGTGGAGCATACCCTGACGGTTGATTATAACGACCTCGAAGCCGTTGAAACGGTCTTTGCCCATTTTGGCGAAGAGATCGCCTGCATTATTCTTGAGCCCATCGCCGGCAACATGGGTTTTGTCGAGCCGCTGCCGGGATTTCTTGAAGGGTTACGGCGCGTGTGCACCCAATACGGGTCACTGCTGATTTTTGATGAAGTCATGACCGGTTTTCGCGTGGCCCTCGGCGGCGCGCAGGAAGTGTATGGCATAACCCCCGACCTCACGACTCTCGGCAAGGTAATTGGCGGCGGAATGCCTGTTGGAGCGATTGGCGGACGTCATGATGTGATGAATTATCTGGCACCTGAGGGGCCAGTGTATCAGGCCGGTACTCTTTCCGGTAATCCGCTCGCCATGGCCGCAGGACTGGCTACACTCAATGCGATTTCAGCTCCCGGATTTCACGATGCCCTTGGTAACGTTACAAGGATGCTTGCCGAGGGACTAAAAGACGCTGCTGTCCGCGCCGGGATTGCAATGTGCACAAGTTCACGCGGCGGGATGTTTGGTTTTTGCTTTACAACGCTGACGCGGGTTACCTGCCAGCAGGATGTCGCCAGGTCTGATGAAGCGTTTTTCCGCCGGTTTTATCACGGCATGCTTGATGAGGGCGTTTATCTTGCGCCCTCCATGTTTGAAGCGGGTTTTGTTTCAAGTGCACATACGCCCGAGCTGATAACAAAAACCTGTGATAAGGCCTTTAACGTGATGCGTACAATTGCATAACGAGCTCCGTCATAAAGCGTTCTTCATCGCCGCGCACCATGAGTATCGGTATGCCACTGCAGGAGAGACGGGAGCAGTCAGCAGTGGCTCTGGCGGCGTTTAAGTCTTCATCGAGGGCAAAGCCCAGATGTGCCAGTGGGCGCATTACCCGTTCACGAATGGACACGGCGTTCTCACCAACGCCACCGGTAAAAATGAGCCCATCGAGCGCATCCGTCTGGCTGAGATAAGCGCCGATGGTTTTTTGAATGCTGTAGATATACATGGCAATAGCAAGGCGCGCTGATTCATCGCCGTTTTCTTCGCGCGCAAGGAGGCGGCGCAAATCATTATCGCCCGCCACGCCCATGAGCCCGCTTTGCTGGTTCAAAAGCCTGTCGACCGCGTCTGCTGTAAACCCCTGTCGCTGCAGGTAGAGCACAATGGCGGGGTCGATGTCTCCAGAACGCGTTCCCATGATAAGACCAGCAAGCGGGGTCATGCCCATGCTTGTATCGACCGATTCTCCATCCATTACAAGGCAGGCACTGGCACCATTGCCAAGGTGCAGGGAAATCAACTGACACGTTTCTCGCGGTTTTCCGAGGAACGCTGCCGCCTTCAATGTGACATAATCGTGGTTGATGCCATGAAACCCATAGCGGCGGATTCGGTGGCGTTTTGCAGTTTGTGCATCGATGGCATACTGGTGCGCTTTCGGCGGCAGGGTGTGGTGAAAGCCCGTATCAAAGATGGCTACCTGAAAGGCATTCGGGAATGCGTGCATCGCAAAGCGAATCCCCGCAATATTGGCTGGATTATGCAGTGGCGCGAGGGGGACGAGCGCCTCAATGGCATTGAGTACCGCTTCAGTGATTGGAGTTGGTTGATACCACTCGGCTCCCCCATGTACCACCCGGTGCCCAACGGCTTCCACGGTAACATTTTCCGTTTTGAGGAGCATGGCCGCGAGCGCTTCCAGCGCTTCACCGTGATTGGCAAAGGTGTGGGTGTGCGTGTTCGTCTGGACGCGGGTGTGGTGCCACACGCCCTGCGATTCCCCGATGTTTTCTACAAGCCCGCGAAGCAGCTCTGTGGTGGTCTCGCCCTGATGCTCAAAGAGTTTGTATTTGAGCGATGAGCTGCCGGCATTCAGGGTCAGGACGCGCATGAATTGTCTCCCGCGGCCTGAATGGCCGTTACCAGAATGGTGTTAATGATATCCTGCGGCGTACAGCCGCGGCTTAAGTCATTGACGGGCTTGTTTA
The DNA here is from genome assembly GCF_004571195.1 of Legionella geestiana. Classification (GTDB taxonomy): domain Bacteria; phylum Pseudomonadota; class Gammaproteobacteria; order Legionellales; family Legionellaceae; genus Legionella_B; species Legionella_B geestiana. Next base: position 514,540 of record NZ_CP038271.1, on the reverse strand, counting down.
AACCAAGCAGCACCGGACCAATGGCAAGCGCGCCACTTTCACGCTGAACGGCTTTGTAGGTGTTATTGCCGGTGTTTAAGTCGGGAAAAATTAATACATTCGCAAAACCCGCAATTTTAGAGCCAGGAAGCTTTTTCGCACCCACCTCGGGGTCGACCGCCGCGTCATATTGAATGGGACCTTCCGCCAGTAAATCGGGAGCTTTCTCATGCACTATTTGTACGGCATTTACCACTTTTTCCACACTTTCTCCCTTGCCGGAAGTGCCAGAGGAATAAGACAGCAGGGCAACCCTTGGGTCAATTCCGAGTTTTTGTGCAATATCAGCACTTTGAAGGGCAATCTCTGCAAGCTCAGCACTGTCCGGCTCAGGATTGATGGCACAATCGCCATAAATCAGTACGCGTGTTGGCAGGCACATGATGAAAACAGAGGAAACTTTCTGAACCCCCTTGCGTGTGCGAATAATTTCAAGCGCGGGGCGCACGGTATCGGCTGTGGTATGCACGGCTCCTGAAACCATGCCATCCGCATCTCCGCAATAGACCATCATCGCGCCGAAATAGTTGGCGTCATTCATGCGCTCAGTCGCGATGGGCAGGTTAACGTTTTTATGCTGACGCAGCTTAAAATAGGTTTCAGCATAGGTTGAGCGCGCACTGGCATGCGCGACATCAATGATGGCGATGCCTGTTAAATCGAGGGAAAGGCGGCGAGCGGCGAGCTGAATTTTTTCAGGATTTCCAAGGAGCGTAAGGCGTACAATCCGCCGTTTCTGCAGGTAATCGGCTGCCTGTAAAATGCGCGGGTCATCGCCTTCTGGCAGTACAATGTGGCGGGCAGCGGTTTTAGCGCGGCTTAAGAGGTGATACAAAAATACCGCGGGACTCGTCACCGCTTTACCAGTGTCCTTCTGCATCAGGCGCGTCAGCACCGGTGAGAGCCAGGGGCGCATCAGCTCAATCGCCATTTCCGCCTTGGGCAGGTCATCGGCCTGGAGGCTGAATTTCGCAGAGTAAAGCGTGGTCGCTGTTTCCCATGTACGGTGAGCAGTTACAAGCACTGGAAAGGGGTGCTCAAGGCCCGCAATGATCTCCTGCAGCACGCGTCCTGGGCGATCGCCTCCTGTGAGCACAATGCCGGCAATTTTGGGGTAATTCGCCGACTGGTCGGCAAGCAGGGAGCCTAAAAGAATATCGACCCGGTCGCCAGGCGTTATAATGAGCATGCCAGCCCGGTCAAGGCGTGATTCGAGAAAATCGCCTACGGTTTTAGCCGCAATCGTAAACTGGCTGACGAGCCGCTCCAGCGCATCAGCACCACAAATGACATCTGCATCAAGAATTTTAGCAATATCGCGAACAGATGGTCGCGCCAGTTTTTCAATTTCGGGAATGATTGTCACAAACGGTATGTGTGGCAATGCCTGCTGAAAAAAGTCGAGCGCATCATTTTCGCTGCCCGCTTCCACCCGGTTAATGACAACACCGGCGATGTCGGCATGCTGCTGGCGCGCGATTTCAAGCGAGGTATTCAGCAGTGAGAGCGTGTGTGCGAGTGTACGGTCTTTCGCGCAGACCACAAGGATAACGGCACAGTTCAGCTGAGCGGCAAGTGTCAGATTGAACTGATATTCAAACACCGCATTATCACTTTCAAAGTCACTGCCTTCGAGATAGGTGAGCGGTGCGCTTGCCGCGGCGCGCGAGGCATCCAGTACTGCGGCAATGAGGTCTTCCGGATTATGCGCCATCAATTCAATGGCATCCGCAATGGGCATGATAGCGGGAACCTTACTGCCGGAAAGTGCTTCGAGCAGCGCCGGTTGGGCGCTATCGGACTCTGAAAAGAGCTTACAGACCCGTAAGTCTGGTTCCGCGCTTTTGAGCAGCGAAGCCATGCCAAGCGAAACAAACGACTTGCCGGGGCGTTTTTCAATGCCGGTCAGATAAATGGGTTTGTGCATGATTGAGCCTTAAAGGCCACTTTGATTGAATATAAAACAAATTACCGAGGAATGCCAGAGTGACAGGCTCGACAGCGCATATTTCCCATGGCATAGTCGAAATGGGACAATAATCCAGGGAAGTGACCAATGACGATTTTCTCGCGTGCGGGGTCTTCAGAGGCGGTAATTCCAAAGGGTGTTGGTGCGTTGTGTGGCATTCAAGTGGTTTCCACACTGAGTTACAGTGTGCTGTACTCGACGCTGGTCCTGTATATGACGGGAAAACTTGGCTTCTCAGCAAGGGACGCCAATCATATCACCGGAGTGTTTGTCGCTTTCAACTATGCGCTTCACCTTCTTGGCGGTTACTGGGGTGGGCGAATACTGTCGTTTCGCATGCTCTTCTGCCTTGGAATGCTTGCACAGATTGCAGGCTGTCTGCTGGTCGCCATGAATTCTGGCGATATCGGCCTTTATGGCGGGCTCGGCGCCTTTCTTGCTGGATGCGGTCTGAATGTAACCTGTATCAACTGCCTGCTGACCCGTTTTTTTGAGCCAGGCGACAGTCGCCGCGAAACGGCGTTTTTCTGGAATTATGCCGCCATGAATGCCGGCTTTTTCGCGGGCTTCAGCCTCAGCGGGTATTTTCAGATGCTGCAGGATTATCAAAGCCTTTTTGTGCTGGCAAGCCTCGGTAACCTTGCGGCACTGCTCTTTTGCCTGCGCGCCTGGCCATACCTGGCTGACCGTGACACCCTCTTTTCTCAAAAACTTCCCTCAGCCAAACGGCGTTCGCGCTTTTTTGGTGTACTTTCTGTATTCGCTCTGCCGCCGCTCCTTGCCTTTATGCTGCAGCATGCCGAGTTTGCCAATCGGCTGGTGCTCGTAACGGGCGCGGTTATGGCGGGTGTCGCGCTGCTGCTGGCGCATCGACAGCGTGATGGGGTTGTACGCGGGCGGATGCAGAGTTTTGTTGTCCTGATGCTCGTCAGCACGGTATTCTGGATGCTCTTTCAGACAGCCCCCATGGGACTGACACAATTTATCGAGCATAATGTGGCGCGAACGATTAATGGCTTTACGCTGCCCACCCAGTGGTTCCAGAATATTAACACGCTCACCATTGTCATTGGCGGCCCCCTGATGAGCATGCTGCTCACGCGTCTTCGCGGACGCGGAATAGCAGTCAGCATTCCCGTGCAGTTCGCGCTTGCGCTCCTCTGTATCGGGTTCGCTTTTATGCTCTTGCCCTGCGGCATTGCCAGAGCCAGTGATACAGGTCTTGTAGCACCGATGTGGGTTGTGGCAAGCTTCGTGCTGCAAAGCACAGGTGAGCTGCTGTTGTCGCCCGTTGGTTATGCCATGGTGGGTCGACTGGTGCCACAGTCTCTGCAGGGCGTGATGATGGGCATGTGGATGTTGACCGTTGGCGTAGGCTCAACCCTTGCGAGCTTTACGTCTAACAGCATGAGCGCGGGAGGGGAGGGGGCATCTCCCTTGTTCACCAATGCGCTTTTTGCGGAAGTATTCTTGAAGCTGGGTCTGCTTGCGGTAGCGGCGGCCATGCTTCTCTGGTTGCTGGTTCCAGTGTTGAGACGCTGGATGGCTGAATCTGGTGAAGAGGCTGAGGCAATGAATGCCGCACCCCTTGCCGAATCACGTGAGTGTTGTATTGAGCAGACCGCTTGACCCTATTGTTCCGGCAGACCTTAGTTGGCGTGATGGTCTGCCGTATTCACCTGCTTTCGAGGATGTTTACTTTTTGCCGGAAAACGGGCCGGCGGAAGTCAGGCATGTTTTTGTCGACGGAAACCAGCTTATCGAACGCTGGCAGGCATTGCCCCGGGATGCGAAATCGCATTTTGTCATAGCCGAAACCGGTTTTGGTTCAGGCTTGAATGCCCTGGTCACCATTGATTGCTGGCTGAAAAATGCTCCTGCTGACGCGCATCTTTATTACTATTCCTGTGAAAAATATCCTCTTAAGCGGGAGGATTTCGCGCGCTGCATGGCGCTCTGGCCACAGTATGAGGCGATTGGCGCGGCACTGCTTGAAGCCTGTCCCATGCTGGTGCCCGGCATGCACCAGTTGAAGCTTTCGGGCCTGCCCGTGACGCTCATGCTGATGCTTGGGGACGCGACAGACATGTATACAGAGCTTCTGACCTCAGGTGAGGCCGAAACGGAAAAAGCGTTTGGGCAATGCAGGCTGGATGCGATTTTTCTCGATGGGTTTTCGCCTGCAAAAAATCCTGCCATGTGGACACAGACGCTTTTTAACACACTCGGACTCCTCGCGCACGATACCGCCACGCTCGCGACATTTTCCTGCGCGCGCGCCGTCTGCGAGGGATTGGGGCAGGCGGGTTTTATGGTCAGCAAAGTACCGGGATTTGGGCGTAAACGCCGAATGTTGGTGGCGCGAAAGAGCCCAAACGTAGAAAATAGAACGATACGTAAAACCCCGTGGCACGTCAATGCGAAACGCTTTCAACAGCGAGGCCGCGCGCTGGTGGCAGGTGCCGGGCTTGCCGGGGCTTTTGTTGCAGACGCGCTCGCGCGGCGTGGCTGGGAGGTGGTCGTACTGGAGCGCGAAGCGAACCCCGCCGGCGGTGCCTCCGGTAATCCACAGGCGGTTTTATATCCCATGTTTTCTTCACACGACTCCCCCATGAGCCGTTTTTTTCTGATGGCCTTTCCACAGAGCGCGCGCCGGTTGCGGGCGTTGCACGGTGAAGGGGTTGGGGGGGATTTCAGTGGCATTTTACAGCTTGCCATGGACAATAAAACGCGCCAGGAATTTGCGCGTCTTCGCCCGCTTTTTGCGCATTGTCCCGATGTGGCTCAGTGGGTTGATGCAGCGATGGCCTCAAGGCTTGCCGGTATTCCTCTACGACATGAAGCGCTCTTTGTACCGGCGGCTGGCTGGATGGATGCGCGCGCCTTATGCACGCATCTCTTAAGTGCCCCGAACATACATGTACTGGCAAACACGCCGGTTGAAACGATTCATCGTGAGAATTCTCTCTGGTATGCCGGCGGGCAGACGGGCGACATTCTTGTGATAGCTTGCGGCATTGCCGCCTCACGGTATCCCGAGACTTCGCACCTGACCCTTAAGCCCCTGCGCGGTCAGATGAGCGGTTTTGAGTCAACGTCTGAGTCACGTGCGCTGCTTCTGCCCGTCTGTGGCGATGGTCACGTACTGCCCGCTGTGAACGGCGTGCACCTTACAGGTGCAACGTATTTTCCGGGTGTTGATTCAAGCGTGTGCAGCAGCGAAGATGACGCACGTAACATGGCACGCCTTGCAACGTTTGTCCCGGATGTGTCATGGCCTGATGCTGCGAGTACGCAGTGGGCAGGTGTACGCGCAGTCACGCCTGATTATCTGCCGCTGGTCGGGCCGGTTGCCGATGTCGGGCAGTTTTCTGAACGCTTTGCGCCGATGCGCCGCAATGCGAAGTGCTGGCTTTCGGCCACCGGTGCTTTTCACGAGGGGCTTTACATCTGCGCGGGCTTTGGCTCCCGCGCTTTGACCAGCGCGCCATTGTGTGCGGAATTTCTGGCAGAAAGCCTTGATGCGAGCGCGCCTCTCCTGCCTCGTTCTATCCAACAGGCGCTTTCGCCGGCGCGTTTTTTGGTGCGCGCGCTGATACGGTCTAGCGTGTGAATGGTCATGCCTTAAGCCTCTGAAATTATTTAAATATCTAAAATAATTTCGCTTTGATTAAAAAATACCCTTGTTGTGTTCGGTGTAAAAGTGTACGATTTGGTTGTCGAATGGTAGATGGAGCTTTATGATGTTCACGCGTACTTTTTCGTTAACTGGTTCACTCTCCAGTATAAGCGGGTCTTCCTCCGCCGATACTGTCAATATTTCTAAACCCTCGTCATCATCACCACCTGTTTCATCTGGTGATGCACTGTATGAGCAACTTTCCGCCATTCGAAAGAGTCTCTGGCAGGTTGATTCTCTGGATGAAGATACGGTGAAGGCGGCGCTTGAGCGGCTTGTTGCGATGGAGTCAAGCATAGAAAGTGACGAACACCTGCGCAATAAAAACAGCTGGCTTCAGAAAATATGGGTCTTGCGTTCAGCCTGCCTTTTAAAAGAAGAATCATTGGCCGACGATTTTTCCTCTGAGCGATGTGAAGACGCGCGCAATCTGTTGAAAAAAGCGCTGGCACTGAAAGGCACTGGCTCTGATGCCCTGATGCGCTTTAAAGAGCCGCTTAAAGCGCTTTCCCGGCACATGGATACCATCGCATTTTTAGACTCTATCCAGGTCACACACATGGAGCAGGCAGCGCGTGCATCTCGGGAGCGCATCAAGCGTTTTACAATAAAAACAGAAGCGGCGATTCAGGAGGGGCGCCTCAGTGAGGCGGAACAATATGCCATTCACTCAAGAAGGGTGCGTGTTCCAGAGCTTCCCCTGCGCATGTCAGCCGGACTGACGCTCTTTGCACAAAAAGACTGTTTCCAAACGGCCTATGCTTTCCTTGATGGTGAGCTGCCTAAAATAGCCGACGGCCTTTTGTGTCTTGCGCTTTCTAAAGACAGGCACTCAGAGGCACGACGGGTGGCTTCACCGAGGTAAGCTGTTTGGCCTCAGTCAGAGCTTTTTGCCCCTGTCGACCAGGGGTTCAGATATCAAGTCCATTATCTGGCCTCGGGCGTTCACTCAGAATGTTTTTAATGCTGTCTATCAGTATTTGTTTTTCGGTATCACGAGGTGATTCTTCAAGTATCAGCGAATGAATGGACGGATTATTTTCCACTGACTGCTTTAACGCACGCAGATGATGTTCTTCAAGGCCGCATCCGAAGAGATTCACATACGTTACAACCGTGTTATGAGAGAGTGCCTCAAAGAGGGCGTCAAATTGGCTATTGCTGAGGTGTTTATTATCGAAATAACAACGTGTGAATGCCTTATCGTTTTCTCTGATGCGAGTGATTAGCTCATCAATACTTGCATCACTAGAAAAAAATGAATGATTAGGCATCATGTGCTCCTGTTATTTTGCAGATGCGGGGGTGAAAAATGTTCATCAAATCTACCAGCCGCTATAGATTTAATCATTTTAAGCGTTTCACTATATATCGACTCTGGATGTAACTCAACTCTCTTCCTTGTGAGTGTATTTAATTCTGGAATGAGCTTATAACGAATTAAAGCCGACAGTGCCTTTTCGCTATCGGGCTTATGCGGGTAGATTTCGCTGCCAAGAATATATTTCACGTGGTCATTAAAAAAATTATATGCGCAATCAATATCGGTAAAGCCGAATTTTTTTGCTATAAAACGCTGCAGTTCTTTTCCATGAGAAGTCGCGAAAAGTGCACAGGTTATCAGGCTGCTTTCAAAGGCGGACTGCGATTGCGCAAGCAGCTGCAAATAATTCTGGGCGTGCAGTTGTGACGGGGAGGCTCGAAAGAACGTTAAGTTCTCGATGAGGTTTCCTCTGTTTTTAAGGTCCAAAAATTCACGTATTCCCTGCTCAACGGTCGTTTTGGGATTAAACGCAGGCATTGGTCCCATTCCCTCTTCAGGAAGGTAGCGTGAGGAAAAAAAATGTTCTATCTGTTGCCATGCACGTTGATAAACCGATTGAAACTGCACATCGTGCGACATCAGCTGCGCATAAAAAACGTGGTAATTTGGTGGACTTGCCAACCTCTCAGCAACTGGAACCGAGACCTCATACCCCGGAACCAACCCTAAAGCATATTCTGCGGGGCCAATGACTTCATGGAGGCTGTGAAACCCGCCGGAAACCATATAAGCCGTGATTGCCGCGAGATAATGTTGTTTTTCAGCAAGACTCGAAAAATTAGCGAGGCACTCCATTTGACCGAGAAACAGGCTGGTCATGCCTGAAGGACCGGATACATAAACGGCATCATTTTCAAAAAGGTCGCGTGTGCAGGGCGCCTCCAGGTCCGGTGCCTGTAATTTTGCATCAGGCGCCCATCCTGGAGACGAACAGGGGATGCCTTCGTTAAATAATCCGCCTTCCTCGCGCATCAGACCCATCTGAATTTTATAATCAGCCTCTGATTTAACGTTGATAATACCCAGTCTCCCTCTTTCCTTATATAGGCCACTTTGGTACATCAATGTATCAGGAATCCATGAGGCTGTTTCTGGCTCGATGACTTCAAAAAATTTTTCTGGATGTTCCCTGAAACGCGTTGTCCTCAAAATTTCCCTTAATTTTCCAATCGGAGGTCTTACGGGTGCCAAGCCTTCAAAAGTATAGTAGCGAAAAACGTTTTGAGCGAACTTGAAATGAATTTGCATTATACGTGCTAAATCTTCAGGGCGGTTTGCTTGAAGAATGTTAATAATCTGTTCACGTGAGGGTTGTACGTCAAAGCCTCCAAAGCCCAGTTCAGATGGCTTCAGGCTTGGTAATAAAAATTTATTGCTGGGACCCTGAAGACCGAATTTCGGATCGCTGCTGTGCACCGATTCGATGGCCAGTATTATCTTTTGCGACAAAAACCCCACTGTCTCCATCATCGCCTCGGTAGGGTTTTGCAGCATGGTAATGTGTATTTGTGACTCAATATGTCGAGCCAGCGGGTTTTCATACTTTTGTAAGGCATTCCGCTCATCTTTGAAATGCCGGATTTGTTCGGAAGTTGCAAGGAGCCTTTCTCTGGTTGAGTACTTTCGTACCCGCTCGCTGATGCGAACGAGAATGATAGCAACCTTCTCAGCATCTTTTTCATGGTTCTCAACAGCCATGCGAATTTCGCGTACTGCGGATTCAACCAGTGCCGCATTAATACCGTCACGTGCGAGTGCCTTAAGCGTATGAATAGCGTATAAGTAAGCTTCCGTCCTGCTTATAAACATAAAGGCTATAATAAATTCATAATGAATAAATTAAGTATAGTTTAATGATAACTGAACAGCCAATTCGCCCCCGCCAAAGGGTCAACGGGCCTGTCGATTGTTTCAATCGCCCTTTAGCGCATGAAGCATAAAAAAATGGTTTTGAAGCGTTGTTCATGCGCTGATGCAAGCCCCGTACCCTGCGCGAACCCGACTTGTCATGCAGTACGTGACCATGCATAATCCCGAGCGGTAAAACCGATATCAAGGATGGAAACAATGGTCAAAGTCAGCAGGGAAACTCTTGAAGCCTCGCTTATTCTGCTCGAGGGAAGCGCGCAAATTCCATCCGCACTGAAATCACTGATAGCAGAGGCTGACTTTACAGATGTTTTTCCTGAGCGCGCTGAATTTTTGAGCTGGTATCAACAATTGCCGCAAGTGCTTCGTTTGGAAATGCTGTCGCTGATGCAGCCAGCGCAACGTAAAAGACTTTTTGATGGTGAGGGGGTGCTGGCGTTTTTTAAAGCCTTTCATACACCTGCAGAAGCATTAAAAATCATCGAAGCAGGCATTCTTGAGTATGATTTCAGGCAGCCCGAGCCGCAAAACCTTGCTGACTGGCTAAGCTGGTTTCCCGGCATGCAGACGCGGCTCTTTAACGTCATCAAACCGCATGCAGCATCAGTATTTCGGGGTGTGAGTTTTTCAGAGTTTCTGGAGCGCCTGTCAGGAAATAGTGTTTTATCGACGTTTAACGTTGACTGGTTGGCGGGGCATATCCAAATCCCCGGTAATCCAGACATTATTCTCAAACATTACGAGGGGAGATCGTATGACTGGTGGAGGATTCAGGGGCTTTTCCTGACGCAAAAGTGGCCCGGGTACTCGGAAGATACTATCAGGGAGAAGCTTGCTACCCTTGATATTCAAAGGCTTGTCGTTCATGCATGTGAGTGTATAGTTGCAAACCGGGGCAGAATTAAGCGTTTTTGTAACCGCCTCATTGAGATGCCTGACGCAGAACTTTTGTCACTGATTCAAGGTCATACGAAGCAGTTGAAGCATGCGCATGCCCTGCTCGATTATCTGCTGAGCAATCATCCGCGCAGAGAGAAGCTTTTAGCCGCGATACAGGAAATAAAATCGTTTGATACATTCTTTGAATGCCGGCTCCCGGTATTAAGAGAGCGTTCGCACACGATTCATGTGGCCGTTGAGGCTCTAAAAACACTCACCGATTTTTTGCAGAGCTATCAGCTTTTTGTGCCTGCCGGTATCGAGCAGTCTTTTCTGGACGCGATACCCGCCGATAAAATGCGCAGTTTATTTCAGTACCAGTCCACTCATGAGATGCGTACTTTTTTTCAACAATTATTCGAAGCCCGCGCCTACGCCTTCCTCTGTCACCCGCTGGGATTGGTTGTGGTAGAAACACCGCTCAGGATGGGGTGTTTTATTGACACATGGGAACAGAATATGAAGTTTTTGCAAACCCTCTTTCGCGGTAACTTTAAGTTTCATGATGTGCTTCACCTTAGAGACTCAGGAGGGCTCGCGGAATTTCTGGAAGGGTATCGCGGAGATTTTCCGCTCTTTTTGGATAAATCGAATGTTCTACCCTTTTCGTGGGTGGAAACCTCTATCACGAGAGATTTTTTTGCCGTTCACCAGCGCGTTAAGCATGATTCACAGGCTAACGCCCTGATGATGCGGTGGATGCTCGAACGCCCGCAGGATTTGCAATACTACACCGAAGACGCACTTTTTGATGTGCTGAACCGTTTGCCGGATAAACCGCTTGAGAGCTGGCTTGAAAAAGCATCGGCTGAACTGACAGCGCGCCCGCCTCTTGAGGATGTTGTGGCGCGCATTCTAGAGGCGCGGGGAGCCAACCCGGCTATTGGGCGTCTCGTTTGTCAACGGTATTATCCGGATGTGTCATCACCATTCTGGACTCAAAACGGGCGCTGGATGGCGCTTTTTGCGTGGCTTGAATCCCCCGAACACATCGCTGAGTTCATGATGACGCGAATGACCAGCGCATCAGGTGATTCAACGCTCTTTACACTTGAAACGTTTTTTCGCGAGTTTATGATGTGCCACGGAGCAACCCTTCAGCGGATAAGTGCCCTGCAGCGTTTTGAAGATGTTTTGCTGACCTTCTGCAGGGTGCTTGCTGCTCAAGAAAGTATTGAAAGCTTTAGTGCGGCCTTTCTCACCTTGCTCTATCTTGCTTTGGCAATTCTTGGCGGCGCGCTTTCACAGGGTGTTCACTTCGCTGCACAAATGCCTTTGCGTTTTACCTTTACCGCGCAACTTCCGGTGTTCTTTCCGCGACTGCCTCCGCATGAACTGCTGCTTCATGCCAATGTTTTTTTTGCGAAATGTGAACGTCTTCGAGCCTTGCCGACTCTTTCCTCATCAGCGTTTTTTGCAAGAGACGCTGCATCACAGAGCGCACCTGAGGAGGCTTCCAGCATGCCGCGGGCTTCATCTTCTGCACTTTAGATGCTGTCGTCATATCTTATGACGACAGCATCTAGAAGCGTGCTTATTGAATTTGCAACGAGACTGGCCAATAATGGCGCGAAAAAATGCCCTACACGCAGGAATCTTCCATGCCAGAAACGTCTCAGGAACAAATAGCAAAAGCCCTTCTTGACCGCACGCCTGATGCAAAAGCGCAAAAGTCGCGCAAACGCAAATCAGAAGGGGTCAACAATTCAAGCGGTCTTGAACATTCCTGGGTGCGTATAGAAGGCACTGATTACAGGCTGTTTTCTTCAGGCGTGCCCAATGGGCTTCTTGGCAGGGGAACACATGGCCGCGTTAAACAGGCTGACAGGGGAGAAGGTACTTCAGCGGATGTTCTAAAAATTGCAAGATATACCGAGACGCTGCGTGTTGAGATTGAATGTCTTCAGGATTTGCAGTTAACCAATGGTTACGCGCTCGATTCACACGGTTCCGTACCAAAACTTTATATTCACATGCCGAATCTAGGTGAAGATGTCATTGCATGGAGTGAGCGCAATGATGAGTCGACGGATGTGCGCTTTGATAATGCCATTGCCCTGTGCCTGAATGTGTGGGAGTTGCATTCAGGACGGTTGTCGAAGACTGGAACGCCATGGGCACATGGCGATATCAAACCTGCAAATGTCCTGATTAAGCAGCGCGGTGTTGTGCGACTCGCAGATTTTGGTGCGGTCACTAAACGCCCTTATGGCATTGTGCACACCTCCTGGGGCACCTGGGCGTATCGTCCGATGAATACACGCCTCTTGACTGCGGCAGAACACGATACACTCGCCTTGATGCGTACCCTCTGGTATCCGCCTTGCGGCTTCAGTGCCATGGGGCATTTTAGCAATGTGTCTTATCACCAAATCCTTACTGACCAGATGGTCGGTGAATTCGGACTTCTGTCCATTCTTGATACCTCCGATACCGTGGCGCCTGATGCTCAAGGCTTTAAAAAGTGTCTGGTGCATCCTCTGGCGCTTGCAGCGATGCTTGTCGTAAAAAAACACGCCATTCCACTCGACTGCAACACCTTGCCTCGCGACATCATGCAGTGCATGCTGCTCGTTGAGGCTCATAAAAGTAACATGACTGCCGAGGGCATTAAAGCGACCCTCGAAAACCCGCGTGAATTTCTTGAGTCCCGCCTTGCGGATACGCTTACAAAAGCACCGTTGCAGCACTTGCGCGCATACTTTATGTTGCAGCAGATAGTACCTCCTCGCGCAGAAATAACGCTGCCGTCTGACGATGTTCTGCTGGAACTGATGGACTTTCTTGAAACGAAGGATGCCCTGCGTCATCTGACAGCGTTTCTTCAAACACCAGCGCTCTTGGAAGCGCTTAATATTTTTGTGAGAAATCCATCGCTTTTTCAAGCCGTTTTAATCGTACTTGATGAACTTCCGGATGTGCCGCTGCGAACGCTGCGCATTAATGAGCTGTTACAGTATCCGAAAAATGCGCGCTATGTAACCAGAACAACCGAATATGCCCGCTTTTTGTGTACAAGTGATATTGCCTGCAGGCGTTTTGCCAGAATAATTTCATCAAACCCTGATGCCGCGACATTAATGTTGCGATTTTATGAGGCCGGCAGGCCGAGGCATTTTCAATCGTTTTGTGAGGAGGATTACCCCGCGCTTAAAGCGCTGTTATTGAAGGATGATGTGGCTACAGAAGTCTTTCCCTTAACCGCAAACATTCTAAGTTTTCTGGAGATAACGCACCCGAGCCCGCAAAAGGCGAACCTTATGCTGCTGTTACACCAGCATCCTGATTTTCTGTGGACGCTGGTGCTCCTTGGGGAGCATAATCGCCCGGTTCAGGAGTTGGCGCATATATCCGAGCAGACTATTCTTCTGGTGAAGTCGCTCGAGAGTACCCTGACTGACAAGGTTGTATTCAGACTGCTTGGGAGATATGTGCTGCGGGATGTGCGTGGGCGTGACATGCTAAAGCGCCTCCTGGAGATTAATATCCCGAACTTTCCGGCCATCGCATATCATCTGGCCCGAAGCAGGCCCACGGCCAGGCTGCTTGGTTTTAGCATACTCGATAACCCTGAACTGGCAGAGCTTGCGAATGAGGCATTTTCACGGCTGGTCGAGCACTGGCAGGATGATGATTTTCATGGCGCGCTGCAGCTTCTCTTAAACGTAAACGGTTTAACCATGAGCCGTCTTCTGCGAATCTCTGACGATGAAACCTACAGACGGTTACTGGCGCTTGATAATCAGAGAACGCTAAAAATCCATGATTTTCCTGCTCTTGAACATCCGGATGCAGCGGAGTTGCTCCTGCTCCTGCTTGAAACATTCGATGATACCTCACATGCATGGCACGAGGTTATTTTAGGGGTTTCCGAAGAATATTTGTTATATCATGGCGAAATGCCTGGTTATCCGGGTTTTTATCCCGCACTGCTGCACCTTGTCAGCTCAAAGATGGCAAAGCGTTTTCTGGTCGAAAACGTCTTTAGCAGCCCCGAGTGGTGCTCGTTCGTACACGTCATCACGAATCACCATGAAATGGAATGTTGTAACCGATTGATGGAGCAGGTGACACGCCTTCGAAGATGGGAGTCAGAGCAGGATGTCAGCTGCTGTCTCGCAGATGCGATTCTGGATGCAGCCCGCGCGCAGTCGGAGCAGGAAACACCATCAGAGCGCTTTATGGCATTTTGCGAGGCGGTGGGTGAGTGGATGAATGTGGCTCAAGACCAGTATGCCAATAACGAAGAGCTTGCAGAAATAATCCAAAACATACACATTTTGTTAAATATCACTGCCGTTGAGCCTCAGCTGACATACGAGCCATAGCGGTCATGTCAGTTGTCGCACATAGCCGTGTGTCCTTGCTGCACGTTACGAAGAATACTCAGGGTGTGTCATCAATCACGTTTTTCGCTTCAAACAATTAATTAATGACACGCCCTATTGAATTTGTAACGGGACTGGCCAACAATGGTGCGAAAAAACGCCCTGCAAGCAGGAGTCTTCCATGCCAGAAACGTCTCAGGAGCAAATAGCAAAAGCACTGCTTGACCGTTCACCAGAAATGAAAGCGCGCAAAGCGCGGCAGCGAAAATCGGGTCAAATCAATAATAACAGCGGTCTTGAAAGCTCCTGGGTTCGCATTGGCGGTACGGATTTCAGGCTGTTTTCATCGAATGAGCCTCAGGGTTTTTTGGGGCGAGGAACGTATGGCCGCGTTAAACTGGCAGACAGGGGCGAGGGCGGTTCTGGAGATGTTCTAAAAATTGGCTCTGAGCATGGGCTGCTCTCTAACGAGATTGAGTGTCTGGTCGATCTTGGCTTATCGCATGGACACATGATTGATAGTAATTCTTCAAAATATTACATCCACATGCTGAATCTTGGCGTGGATTTAGGGCAATGGAACACTCAGCAGGAGCCTTCACCCGAGGAGTGTTTTGATAACGCCATTGCATTGTGTCTGCATGTCTGGCATCTACACGCAGGGCATCTGTCGCTTACCGGAACCCCCTGGTCGCATGGCGATATTAAGCCTGCAAATATTCTCGTCAAGCCGGGAGGTGAAATAAGGCTTGCCGACTTTGGGGCGGCTGATAAGAGACCTTATGGCATTGTGCACGCTTCGTGGGGCACCTGGGGGTATCGCCCGATGAACACGCGCACGTTTACGGCGGTAGACTACGACACGCTTGCGCTGATGCGTGCTCTCTGGTTCCCACGTCCCTGCATCAGCGCCTATGGTAAGTCTTTAAACTTGAATTATCACCAGCTTTTTACGGATGAGATGGTGGAAGTATATGGGCTTTCTCCAGTGCTCGACACTTCTGATGCCGTGGCATTTGATGCTCAAAGTTTTAAAAAATGCCTTATTCATCCACTGGTACTTGCTGCGATGTTCGTGGTTAAAAAACTTGGCCTTCCACTCGACTGTAATCATTTGCGGCGCGACACCCTTCAATGCCTGATACTGGTTGAAGCTCACAAAAGCCGTATGGAACCTGAGCACATTCTGTCTGTACTTAACACTGCAGAACATTCCCGTGAATTTTTTGAGGCCCGCCTGCCGGAAAGCCTAAAGGGTGCTTCCTTCGAAATTTTGAGCGCATGGTTTGCACTGCAGCAGCTCGTCCCACCCAGTATGCACATAAATGACACGATAACCCATGATGTGTTGCTAGACCTGATGGGATTCCTCGAAAGACGTGATGCTTTACGCCATCTGGCCGTTTTTCTGAAAACGCCATCCCTCCTGCAGGCATTAGAACGCCTGCAGAGAATAGCGGGACTCTTTAACGCGATTCTCATTGTCCTCGATGAGCTCCCGGAAGGAGAACTTCGTGCGGCGCGGATTAACGAGTTATTGCTGCATCCCTATAAAGCGCCGGGTGTAGACAGAATCACGGAATATGCGCGCTTTATTTGCCTGAGCGTCACGAGGTTTCATGAATACGCTGACATGCTGGTATCCGATAAAGAGTGCGCAACTCTCTTTGTGCGGTTTACCGATGCCCAAATGCCTGGGATTTTCCCAAGGTCGTTGATGGAAGACCTCCCCGAACTGAAAGCACTTTTGTTGAGGGACGATGTACCTACGGAAATGCTGGTGCAGTCGGGAAATATGCTCTTGATACGCTCAGGATTGCATGCTCAAGAAAAACGATACATGGCGTATTTTTTGTTAAAAAGACATCCGGATTTTATATGGTTGCTCGCTCGACGCGGGATACATAACCTCCTTACGGAATCGCTCCAGACTTTCTCTGAACAAATTATTAGCCTCTTGACAACACTTGACCGACTCGTGCCAGATGACAATCTCTTTAAAAAACTCGCGAAAGCCGTGGTTAATGATGCGCGCGTTAAAATTGTGTTGAGTCAATTACTTGAGATTAACCACGCCGACTTTCGGCGAAATGCACGCATGTTTATCAGCAAGAAGCCAACAGGCAGACTTCTTGCGTTCTACGCAGCGGAAGAGTCATTACCCAAAGAGTTTGTAGCGCATGCATTTTCCCTGCTCGCCGAATACTGGGATGATGTTAATTTTCACAGTGCCATGGTGCTTTTACTCAACAAAGACCTTATAGATACCACGAGCCTTGAACGAATAGCGAAGGATGAATCCTTCAGACGCCTGTTGGCGATTGCCAATTCGAAAAATCTTGATATTGCAAAAAGTTCTGCACTGGAAAATCCCGATATGGTCAGCCTGCTTCTGCGCCTGCTCGAATGCTTCCCAGTAACCGAGGATAAGTGGCCCGAGAAGATTGGAGAGGCAGGCGCAAGGTTTTTGTCGGTCAATGACGGCAGGATGCCGAGTCATGCAGGTTTATATCCTGCATTATGCCATCTTGTAGGCTGCCGTTTTAAGGCATGGGAGGAGCTTATTGCATCTGTGTTTGTTAACCCTGACTGGTGCGCCATCGTGCATGTTATTACTAATGAACGTCAAATCCGGTGTTGTCTGCAGTTGATGGGAGAAATAGATTCGCTGCGTAATTGCCGCTCTCGTTTTGGTTTTGACGACTTTTCCGATGGTGAAGATGCAAAAAGGGGCGTACTTTTGGCGGATGCGATTTTAAACGCTGCAACCTCTGAAGCCTCTGAGCCTGTGGCCTCAATGCGCTTTGCCGCATTTTCTGAAAAGGTTCATGAATTGATTCAGGAGACTGAAACGCAGAGCAGTGAGTCTTCGATAATTAAGGATACCCTCGATAACATTCGCTATATTTTTATCGATATGCAGGAGGAGATGGAATACGTACCATCGTTGCCGGCCTGTCAGCCTCTTTAAAGGCTTTTGTTACTCAATGGCCGCGTCTCACTGATGAGTAAAAGTCGGGGTGCGGAGGGAATGGGCAGTGGTTTCAGGGTAGAGAGTGTGAGTGGATACTCGCGCAGGTAAAATTCTTTCATTGCGCGCTCGACCATTGTCAAAGCGGTGTCGGCGGTCCAGGGGGCACCTCGTGGAGCGGGTTCCGCGTGAACACTGCCAAGCCAGAGAGGGCTGTTGGCATGCAAAAGATGAAAGTTTGAACGCCACAGGCGCAGGATAATGGATGGTGTGCCATCGGTGGGGTTATAGCGCATAACGAGAACGGGTTTACGGTTGTGATAGAGCTGCGACATCATGGGCATCGTTTGAAGCGGCTGTGAACTGTCCATCTGGCGTGCGAGCGTATTCAGGAATGAATCCGGCTCTGCCTGCCAGCCACTTTCGCGCAGTGCCTTGCTGAAGGCCGCGAGCTGTCCAGCATACTGAAGATTAAAAAGACTGATGCGCTGCCCAAAGCGATTTGTGCGATAAAGCGGCAGCAGGGGCCGGGTTTGCGTCCACCATGCGTTCTCGCTTACCACATATTGTGCGAAAAAAGGGCTGTGAGCTTTCCACTCGCCACGAAAGAAGAGTACTGCGGAAAGTGTTGCCGAAACCAGCAGTGTTGTAGTCGTTAAAAGTGCAACCGTCGAGCATTCGCTCACAGGGCGCGCTTCCCGCCGCCAAAATATCCAGACGCAGACAGCGAGCAGGAATCCCGAGAGCAGGCTCGCCAGAGCGGCAGAAAACCAGGTATCTCCAAGCCATAGGAATGAAAGACTTCCGAGTATTAACAGTGAACCAAGCAAGGAAGCGAGAATGCGTCCCTGCAGAGGAGGGCACCATCGACGGGCTGCGAACATCAGGGTGAAAAATAAGGCTGCCTGGACAAGCAGATGGGGTTCGGGGAGTGCAGATGCCGTGTGTGGCAGGTCGGAAAAGCCCGGTGATACGCTGGTATATGCGGCTGAGAGCGCTAAAACCAGTGAAACCACACAGAGCAGCAGCCATGCCTGCAATCCATGCCAGTCACGCGAGGAGTACAGGCGCATCGCTATAGAGCCCGCAACCCCGCACAACGCCAGTGTAGAGGTAAACTGTACAGCAAGAATCAGTATGGCATCAATCACTGGCGTGCGCAGGGTCTGGAAGAAGTAAAAAAGCGCGCGGTCAAGCGGCAGCATCTTGCCCGTGGTAAATGCCAGTACCACCACCAGTAATGCGAGCAGACTGACGAGGCCGAGCAGCAAAAGGCCGGCAGTATGCCAAAGCTCCGTCTCAGCTACAGGTGCCAGTCCCTGAATGAAGCGCGAAAACTTAGGAAACCTGGAAGAAGGTGCACAGAGATGTCCGAGGTTATGCTGTAAAAGATGGTAGATTCTGAGCATCAGGTATTTGAGGAGCAGACCGCACAGCCATATAAAGGCAATTACCAGCAGGATGCCTACGAAGAGTTTCGTAGCACTCTCAGGAGAAAGTTCATTGCTTGCGGCGCCAATGAGAATGCCAGGGAGCATGTACAAAAGCGACCAGCCAATGGCCGAGAGGACATTCGCAAAGAAAAAACGATACTGGTTCATGTGCAGCATCCCGGCGATGACCGGAATCAATGAACGTAAAGGCCCCACAAATCGTCCAATAAGGACACTTTTACCTCCATGCCGTTCAAAGTATTCCCGACCAAGTGCGAGCCACGCGGGATAGCGGCGAAATGGCCAGACATTCTGCAGCTGGTCGCGACAGGCAAATCCAAGGATATAACTGGCACTGTCACCGGCGATGGCGCCCAGAATCGCGGCAAGCAGGGTCAGGTCAACCCGCATCACCCCGGAGCCCGCGAGAATGCCTATTGCAGTCATGGTAACAGAACCTGGAATGATACTGCCAATAATCGCGAGTGACTCAGAAAAAGAAATGAGGAAGGTGATGAGAAGCGCCCAGCGGGGATTGCCGTGCAGCCAGTCTGTGAGAGGTTGAATATATTCTGTCAGCAAGTGCATTATTCACACCCAAATTGCGACACGAAAGCAGTTTGGAACGCTATGGCCACACTCTGCCAGCTTGCTGAGTCAGTGAAGTCGCTGATGCGGGTCATTTCAAGGCGTTCAAACCCGCATGGATTGATGCCGTTGAAGGGACTAAGTTCCGTCGAGACGTTTAAGGCGATGCCATGGTAAGTGCATCCGTTTTTCACCCGCAGCCCAATGGAGGCAATTTTCTTTTCCCCCACATAAACGCCGGGTGCCTTGCAGCGGGTCTCGCCAGTAATGCCATAGTCGTCAAGCACCTTCAAAATGACTTCTTCAAGCCGGCACACCAGTGTACGGATACCCAGTTTTCGACGCCGGATATCCATAAGGACATAGGCAACAAGCTGGCCAGGTCCGTGGTAGGTTACCTGTCCGCCTCTGTCTGTCTGAATGATGGGAATGCCGCCGGGGTTTAAAACATGCTCAGGCTTTCCGGCCTGCCCCTGGGTATAGACGGGCGGGTGTTCAAGCAGCCACAGCTCATCAGCTGTGGTATCGGTGCGCGCTGCAGTAAATTGCTGCATGTCCTGCCAGGTTTGTTCATAAGGCACCATGCCAAGAGTGCGCACGGTCAGCATCAGAGCACCATGCGCACGTCAGGATACTGGGTCAGCTCCTCATAAAGCGCATCAAGACCCTCCTGTGAAGTTGCCGGCACTGTGACGGTCACTGAGAGATAATTCTTTTCACGGCTTGGCTGCAGGCGAAAGGAGGCTTCATCAACCGCTGGAAAATGGTGCTTCACAATCCGGGTGATGTCCATCAGGAACGCATCCGTCGCCTTCCCCATGATTTTAATGGGAAAATCGCAGGGAAAGCTCAGCAGGGTTTCTTTGTCTGTCACAATCGCCTCCAGGGGGTCATGTTCAATCTGTTGCGTGCTCAGTCATCCGACCAGCGACGAAACATGAGACGCACAGAGTCCTTGAGACGGGTAAAAATACCGCCTTCTTCTACCGAGTCAAGTGCATATACCGCCTGGGTAGAGATGGGTTTGTTTTCATAGCTCACTATCAGTTCACCGACTTTGTCGCCTTTTTTAATGGGAGCCTCAAGGAGTTTAGGGACCTTGGTGGTGATGCTCAGGCGCTGATACTGCCCGGCGGGGATGGTTACATACTGATTTTCGCGCAGACCCACCGGAACAGTGGTTTTTTCACCTTTGTAAACGGATAAATCGGTAATGGTTTTACCCGCATCATACAGGGAATGCGTTTCAAAAAACCGGAAGCCGTAGTTTAAGAGGCGTTCGCTGTCATCTGCACGCACGGATTCGCTCGGCGCACCAAGAACAACGGCAAGCAGACGCATGTTGTCGCGTTTTGCCGAAGACACAAGGCAGTAGCCGGCTTCATCGGTATGGCCAGTCTTAACGCCATCAACATTACTGTCACGCCACAGCAGACGATTGCGGTTTGGCTGGCGAATACCGTTAAAGCTGTACCACTTCATTTTATACCAGTGGTAATACTGCGGAAAATCGCGAATAAGAGCGCGTCCAAGAACGGCGAGATCGCGCGCACTGGAATAGTGATCCTTATCCGGCAGGCCGGTGCTGTCGGTAAAATGGCTGTTTTTCATGCCAAGTGACTGCGCCTGCTGATTCATGATGTCCGAAAAACCCTGCTCGCTGCCACCAAGGTGTTCGGCCATTGCCGCGCAGGCATCGTTACCGGAATCTACGATAATGCCCTTGACGAGGTCTTCAATGGGGACGAGCTGGCCTTCTTTGACGAACATCCGTGAGCCGCCGGTTTTCCATGCGTCATGGCTGATACGAACCGTATCTGTCAGATGAATCTGATTGTTCTTCAGGGCGTTTGAAATGACATAGAGCGTCATGATTTTAGTAAGGCTTGCAGGCGGCAGACGCTCGTCACTGTTTTTTTCTGCAATTATTCTGCCGCTGTCCACATCGATGAGAATAAAGGCCTTCGCGTTGAGGGCAGGTGCGGTGGGCGTAATGAGCGGCCGCGCCGGAGTAGAGGCTTTAGGCAGCTGTGGCAGGGTTGCCTGCGGCTTTTCAGGGGTGGTTTCAGCATGAATAGAAAGAGGCTGCAGCAGTGCCAGTGACATTAGCAGAGAAAAAAATTGCCGTTTCATTTCAACACATTCCAGAGTTACAAAATGACCTTATCTTAACACAGGGTACGCCGGTCACCAACTGGTTCGAGACGTTAAACACCAGGGCGTGTCCTCATTCCATAATATGTCTGTAAACGCCCCAGGCATCCTGGGTCTTTGTACCGGACAATTTTTCAGGGACACGTGCAAAGGTGCATCTATCCGGCATTGAAGCGAAGATTTCGGTAACGCAAACGGGCACGCAGACGTTCACGTGAAGGTACGCGCTCTCGCGCTCTGTTTGGATGAACAGTAACGGCCAGTTAACACGTCCTGAAGATAATGCAGCTCTAAACTCTACGCAAATCTGTATGCGCACTGCAAAAAAAAAATCAAACAACCGCGCTTGCGCGACAATTACGTGAACGTCTGCGTGCCCGTTTGCGTTACCGATAAAATGAGCACCTGTGAAAGCCATGAAAATGTCCGGTGTACAATCCTGGGTTTTAAGAACATGAAGAGGCTTCAAATTCTGACCCATGCGTTGTATAGTCTCCGTAAAAACGGAAATTTATCCCATGCGACGTTGTGCGCTGCTTATTCCTGTAGTTTTTCTAGCCGCCTGTAAAACCGCAGAGCCTCCTGCACCAGATCTTTCCAAGGCGCATCCCTACCATCCGCCACGTACCTGGAGCGGCCCGCCAACGGAAAAGGACAGCGCGCCCAAAGGCCCGGTTCCAACGTCCTTTAAAGAGGTCAAGCCCAGGGACGAGCCGGTCAGTCGTTATGGCAATCCTGCGTCCTATCGGGTTGATGGGCGCACCTATGAGGTAATGACCAGTTCAGGTGGTTATAAAACGCGCGGCATAGCTTCATGGTATGGCACAAAATTTCACAGCAAACGCACTTCAAGCGGCGAACCTTATGACATGTATGCCCTGACGGCCGCC
Source organism: Legionella geestiana (assembly GCF_004571195.1). Lineage (GTDB taxonomy): Bacteria > Pseudomonadota > Gammaproteobacteria > Legionellales > Legionellaceae > Legionella_B > Legionella_B geestiana. Next base: position 492,357 of record NZ_CP038271.1, on the reverse strand, counting down.
CATAAAACGCTCCCGCTGCCAACCTATGTGCGTGTGAAAAACCTCAATAACGGGCTTGAAGCTATTATCAAAGTCAATGACAGAGGCCCATTTCATGCTGACCGCGTAATGGATTTATCGTATGGCGCCGCGGTTAAACTCGGCCTTTTTCCTGCGGGAACAGCGCCGGTAGAGATTGAAGCGTTGAATGTCGCGGGTCCTGGAAAGGCGCGAGAGGCGCACTACTACCTGCAGGCAGGTGCCTTCGAGACCGAGCGCTATGCTGAGGCCCTGCGGGAAAAACTTGGCAGTCTGACGCCATCACCGGTGTTCGTTGAAAAATATGATTCCCGCTACATCGTGCGCGTCGGGCCTTTTGCCAATCGTCAAATGTCTGAAGCGCTTAAAAGCCGGCTCGCCATGAACGGCATAAACGGCGCATTTTCAATGCTTCAGTAAAAATGGATTCGGGTGTGCTCTTAATCCAGCGAGTTGGACAATTGGGCAGGCGGCCAGAATGCTGCCTGCTGAAGACACTTTAAAGATTGGGGGCAATTGGATTTTGCGCTAATTCAGCTTCCATCTCTTCAGTTCGTTGCCGACCATACACGGCGCGCCGCATTTTATGCTTCGTTCTTTCGCTCAAATGTGCCTGGGCTGCTTCAATGGCACCCAGAGGCAGAGGCCAGTTTTCACCGACGAGAGGTCTTTGAATGACAGAATGCGGTTTTGTAGTCAAGAAAAAGGTTGTGGATGCAAGCCCCCACAGAATTGCCTGTGTACCCTTGGTCGCGCGTTTTGCGTAATTTGTCAACGTAATTCTCCTGCTAAGTTCGAATACGCCAGCGTCTGTTAAGGCTGGAAACACACACTGGGGGGGTATTCTGCTGCGTTATTAATTGGACTAACTGAAGCATTATAAGGCAGAGTAACCAATAAGTTCAACTCTTTAAATGGTCGACTATAAGACTGCGCCAAAGTTCAGATACCCGCTTTAAAATCAAAACCCTTGCAGGTTCGACAGTTTGCATGTCCTGTGATTACCTCTAAGAGTCTGGAACCGCTATCCATCAACGCCATATTGCGCGTGGTAGGCCAGCAGGGCGTCTTTGTGGGCATGTTCACCCGCAGAATCCAGGTACTCCACCAAATCAAAAAATGAAATAATGGAGGCTACACGGATACCCTGTGCCTCAATTTCCTGCAGGGTGGATTGTGTTCCGGTACCCCGCTCACAGCGGTTTAAAGCAATCACTACCCCCGTCAGCGTCCCTCCAGCCGCGGCAATACACTGCTTCGATTCCCGAAACGCGGTACCTGCGGTAATGACATCGTCAATCATGACGGTATTACCAGAAAGTGGGGCGCCAATCAGCATGCCTCCTTCACCATGGTCTTTGGCTTCTTTGCGGTTGAAGGTGACCGTTGCATGAACATTACGTTCAGCCAGTGCGATAGCGGTGGCAGTGGCAAGCGGCAGGCCTTTGTAGGCCGGGCCAAAAAGGTGCTCAAAGGGAATACGGTGAGCAAGAAGGGTATCGGCATAATGCCGTCCAAGCTCTCGCAATGCTTTCCCATCACAAAATAGGCCGGCATTGAAAAAATACGGACTCTGACGTCCCGATTTGAGGGTGAATGCCCCAAAACGCAAAACCTGGCGTGAGAGCGCGAGACGGATAAACGCTGTTTTAGATGCTTCCATGAAGTGCTACTCCTCTTCGGCGCGCAGCCACATGTATGTTTAAAGTATGCTGACGGTAGCAAAAATTGCCTCGAAAGGGAATCCGCCACCATTGCACACAATGTGCCCGCCAATGCGTCATGTTTTCTGCATGACAGGATGAAAAGTGCAATCCAGGCAAAAAAATCCTTAACAATCAATAAAAAACTGTTATGCTTGTTGCTGGGGATATTGTGAGACTTGTCGGGAAGCATTGAATTTCTGGCAGAGCCTCAGTGTCCAGCATCCTTGGAAAAGGATGCTTTGAGTATGCAGGTTAGTGATGAGAGAGGATAGCGAAATGTCGGTACGTGAGTCAGGCCGTGTTAAATGGTTTAACGATAAAAAAGGATTCGGTTTCATTGTCAACACCAACGGAGACGATATCTTTGTGCATTATAAAGATATACAGGGCGTTGGTTTTAAAACCCTGCCGGAAAATGCTGCAGTCACCTTCATCCTGGAGCGCGGTCCTAAGGGCTTTAAGGCGCAGGACGTTGTCGTGGTCGATTGCGAATAGGGCTTTTCCTCAGTCTGTGCATTCATAAAGACACTTGAATTAAAGCATGCGTGCTTACCGGAATATTTACGCATGCTTTAATTCAAGGTGAGTAACCTGTATGCAGGGCATTTTGTATGCCGCTTGTATGTGTCAGAATATCATTCACGCAAACGGGCGCGTGAAAATATGCGTTTGGGCTTCACTTGAAGCAGCAGCAACGGTGTTTGCGTTCATTCGCAACACTGATGAATCGCCAGAAATACAGCGTTTATCAGGATGTATCCTCATTCCCTGGCCACAAGCACACTGTGAATAAATCAAAAGACAGTGCTGGCGCGACATACGCGTTCCCATCTGTGTTACCGCAATCTTTATATCAAGGCAGGTTGGTTGCATGTATATATACATTTGCAGCCACATCTAAGGAATGAGGATGCGCCCTGATAGACTGCTGGATTGAGACTTTTGTAAAACCTTTCATTTTTGTATAAAATGGCTTCAGATTTTACCTTGAACGATGGAACCGTCATCATGACCCACAAACGCCCGGTTGCGGTAATTACAGGAGCGGCCAGCGGCATTGGGCTTGCGCTCAGCAAAACATGCCTGCATCGCGGCTATGACGTGGTGATGGCTGACAACGCGGTCACCGCTCTTTGCGATGCTGTTGAAGCGCTGTCCTCAGATGCTAAAACTTCTGAGGTGATGGGTGTTGTTTGCGATGTTTCCAATCCCTCGCGTGCGATGGAGCTTGCTCAGAAGACGTTCGAACGTTTTGGGCGCGTGGATTGGCTCGTTAATAATGCCGGGGTTTCCGGTGAGCTCGCACCTGTATGGGAGCAGGATATTTCGTCACTCAAGCGTGTGATGGATATCAATCTTTTTGGTGCGCTCCACTGTATCCAGGCGTTTATTCCGAAGCTTTTCGAGCAGACCCATGCCTCGCGCATCATAAACATGGCAAGCCTTTATGGTTTATGCAGCGGCTCTAACGTTGCGTCCTACGCGATGTCGAAGCATGCGCTGATTGCGTTGTCTGAATCGTTGCATTTTGATTTGCGCCGCCATGAAAAAAACGTCAAGGTGTCTGTTGTGTGTCCCTCTTTTGTTAATACGGCGTTTCTGAAGCAATCGCCAGACGCTGACCCCGTACAGTCTGTCATGGCAGACTGGCTGACGCGTGCGCGCTCGGCTGATGAGGTTGCCGAGCACATCGTAAAAGCCGCTGAAAATAATGTGTTTTATATTCTCCCCGACCGGGAAGTCAAACAGTACTGTGAAGAGCGCAGTAAGGCCATCGTTGAACAGACAGAGCCACATGTGCACAGTCTTGAAAAAGTAGTAGATGCGCTTGCAAGACGCGCGAGGCGTCAGGAACTGGCGTGAGCGAGGACTGGCTCTCGCGACACATTTTATGCCGCAAGCGCTTCCACATCTTCCTCACGTCGTTCACGAAACAGCAGCATGTAAAAGCCCAGCGCCCCAATGGCAAGTCCTACTGGTATAATTGCCACACCAAGGTTAACTGCTCCGGGAACCTGAGGCCCGCCCTGTGATTTAACCACAAGTCCAATTATCGTATGAAAGGCATACCCAAAGCTCATGATTATCATGTTGGCAATGGCGGTTGTTAATCCCGCAACACGTTCACTCGCCCATGTGGAAGCCTTGTAAATGGCAAGAATTTGATAGGCACAGCATACGCCGATAATGCCAAACACCATTGCTACCATAAACTGCGATGGTGAACTTATCATGAGGGAGAAAAACGCTCCCGCCATAACAAGACCTGATCCGGCGATAGTTGCCAGATAATTACCCGTTTTTTCTGCTACCAGACTCAAGAGCGGAGCACCAAAGCACATGCCCACAAAGATGACAGAGGGGAGGCTCGTTGCCATGATTTGATCAAAACCATAGTTCTGCTTCAGAAAGGCGGCGGCCCATACGTCTGCAAACCCCTCAAGTGGCCCCACCATCATTCCCGCCAGAATGCAGGACCAGACAATACGGCGGTTTGTCAGCACTTCCCATAAATCTGCTCGAATAGAGCTTTGCGGGACTGCGCGCATGTTGGGTACCAGTATCCAGGTAACAATTGCCAGCACACAGCCGGTGATTGCAAAAATCTTGATGACCGCATGGTATCCCAGTGCGTTATACAGATAGGTAACGGGGCCACCGCCATAAATTGCCCCCAGGAGACCAATGGTGACTGAGAAGCTGAGCAGGCGGGTAAAGCGCGATTCATCAAAGGTCATGCGGATAATCTTGAATGTTCCGAGAATGGCCGCTGAAGAACCTATTCCTATCATGACGCGACCAAGCACTGGATATATCCATGCGCTGGAGTAGAGCATCGGCAGCAGTCCAACTACAGTGAGCAGGATGCACACCGGCAAAACCCTGCGGGGGCCAAAGCGGTCCAGCATAATGCCGATAGGCAGGTGCATCAGGGAATAGCCTATGTAATAAACACCCGAGAACTGTCCAAAAAGTGCGGCGTCAATGTTGAACTGGTACATGATGTCGGAGAGCATTACATTGGGCATGACCCGTAAAATATACTGGTAGGCATAGAACAGGGAAGCGGTTACCCAGACGGTCCAGGCAAGTGCGCGAGATGTTGACATAAGGCTCATCCCAAAAAAAAATCCAAATAACGCTTGCTAAATAAGCAGCAAGGGTGGTAACCTGATAGTCCGCTTCAAAAAAAGTGGTTAATGATTTGGATGTAGCTTTTCAGGTTTTATACTCAAAAAGAGTAATTATATACCAAGGAGAGCATTATGCAACCAAGCGAATGGGAAATCATTATCCTTAAACCCACTCCCGTTTTTCTGTCATTCCTTGCTTCACAATTACCCGGTGTTGAGCTGCCGGTGCTGCCATTGCTGCAGACTGATAATACCGCGTATGTTATTCGGCGGCAAGCAAATGATGAAGCAACACTCGATGAAATTGAGCGACATTTTCCAAGGATGTTTCGCCATGAGATTCAACGCTGGCTGGGCGAGCAGGCCAATTGCGAACTTGAAGGCAGTTTCCTGGATTTTCTCTGCTGCTTCCGCTTTGAAATGCACAGCCAGATGGTACTCTTTGAAGACCGTTTAGAAGATGCCGTGCAGCTGCTTCGAGTGCGCCCCAAAACCGTTTTGCTTAAATGGATGAAGTCGGCTGTTGAAGGGAATGGTGAGCTTGTTGATATTCTCGAACGGGTCAATCTGACACAGCTTTCTGAAAATGCAACAGTGGTTGTCAGAAACTTTTCAACGCTTTCGGATATTAAGCCATTTTTGCGCGCAAACTGGCGACCTGTGTTTGAAGCTGAAATGCTCCGCATGTGTGATATGGAATCACAGTGGCCTGATGTGGAGTCATGGGAAGATTTTAACCGCTATTTTAATATCGCCATACATACGCAGGTGGTGCATCTTGAGCGGGAGGACTAATCATGGATCCGATTACCATCACAGTTATCTGCGCCGTAGCTTTCGGTGCCGTGGCGGCATTGTCCGTTTTTATCCGTCAGCTGATATTGAGCCGCGACAAGCGTCTTAACGATCTTGCGCAGCAGCGCGCGCTTTCGCGTGAAACCAAAGAACTCGAGAAGCTTCGTGAGCAGATGCAAAGTGAAAAGCGTTTTAACAATCACCATCAAATCCTTGGCGCCAACAAGGAGTCGATACAGTATTACGACCAGCGCATTAACGAAATTTTACAAAAGAAAAGCGATTTAATCATGCGCTACTCGGGGCTGAGCCTCAAGGAATCCGATGCCATTCTTGCAGGCGACTTGTCCCACGAGCGTAAAAACATGTGTGACAGGCTGCGCGAAGAAATTGACCGGGAAGTCGCGGCGTATGATGCGGAACTCCTGCAGATGCAGCAGCGGCGCAGTGCGGTTTGTGAGTCACATCGGGATCTTGAGGCGAATCTTCTTAAAGAAGAACGTGAACGCAACAAAAATCTGGATGAAATGTATCATCGTCATACAGGCGTTCTGGAAAAAGTGTTTTTACGCCATACGGATGATGTGGAGCGTGTTGCACTTCGCAGCATTGATGCAGGCACACACAGCTACGGAACCATGCTGCTGGCGCCATTTCGTTTTCTGACGCAGTTTTTCAAGAGCTCAGGTCGTACCTCTTCAGAGCGTTTTGAAGAGGAAAAGGATGCGCGTGATGATGTTGCCAGTATGGAAGACGCCATCAACGGCACTTCAACCCCTGAGGTTAAAAAGTTGCCGAAAGACGCGGCTGATAAAGCTTCGGATACAAAAAGTGGAAATTTCAGGATTTCTGCGGAATACAGTCCTGAATAACACTGGTGTAAGTGTCTTAAGCGCTTATGCGCTTAAGACACCATCATAGTGACTGATACGTTATTCCTTACCCATATCACGAAGAGCACGCCTCAGGATTTTACCCACGTTAGTTTTCGGAAGCTCACTCACAAACTCCACAATTTTCGGGATTTTGTAGGCGGTGAGATGCTCTCGGCAATAGGCAATGACATCTTCTTCTGTCAGAGAAGGGTCGCGTTTGACAATGAAAGCCTTAACGCGCTCCCCCGATTCATCAGAGGTGACGCCTACAACGCCCACTTCCATTACACCCGCCAGCATGCCGATGACCTGTTCAACCTCGTTGGGATAGACGTTGAAACCAGAGACAATAATCATGTCCTTTTTCCGGTCTACGAGGTAGACAAAGCCGTCTTCATCTACCCGAGCGATGTCGCCCGTTCGGAGATAGCCATCCTTGGTAAAGATTTTTGCTGTCTCATCGGGGCGATTCCAGTAACCCGGTGTGACCTGTGGTCCTTTAACACACAACTCTCCCAATTCACCAATTGAAAGTTCATTACCATCATCATCACGAATGCTGATGTCCGTGGAGGAAATGGGAAGACCAATACTGCCGTTATACTCTTCGAGGTACATTGGGTTGATGGTGACTGCCGGACTGGTTTCCGTTAACCCATAAGCTTCGAGTACGCGCGATTTCGTCATATCGTGCCAGCGCAGCGAAACGCTCTTTTGCAGTGACATGCCACCAGACAAAGCGAGCTTCACTTTAGAGAAGTCAATTTCGCTGAAGTGCGGGTTATTCATCATGGCATTAAAAAGGGTATTAACGCCTGTTATGGCGGTAAAGCCGCAATTTTTGATTTCCTTGATAAAATGCGGAATATCACGCGGGTTCGTTATCAGAATGTTTTTGGCACCCTCACGCAGGAACGTCAGGCAGTTCGCGGTCAGTGAGAAAATATGATAGAGCGGCAGGGCGGTAACGATAATATCGGTTTCACCGAGATTAAGTGGCGAAATCCACCCATAGGCCTGCAGCACATTCGCAACCATGTTACCGTTAGTGAGCATGGCGCCTTTTGCTACACCGGTTGTACCTCCGGTGTATTGCAGGAAGGCGATGTCTTCATGCGAGAGAGAAACTTCACGAAGGCTGCCCTGTGCTCCACGCTTCAAGGCATCGTTAAAGGAAACCGCATCTGGTATGTACCAGGAAGGAACCATCTTTTTCACATGGCGAATGACGGCATTCACGATGATACGCTTGATTGGCGAGAACAAATCGCCAATTTCTGTCACGATGACATGTTTCAGTCCGGTGTGTGGCAGTGACTTTTCAACCGTCTTCGCAAAATTGGCAAGTACGACAATAATCTCGGTACCTGAGTCGTTAATCTGGTGCGTCAGCTCATCACTGGTGTAAAGGGGATTGGTATTGACTACAACTCCACCTGCACGCAGGATGCCATATAGTGCCACCGGGTATTGCAATACGTTTGGCATCATGATGGCTACGCGATCGCCTTTTTTCAAGCCAATCTGCTGAAGATATTTGGCAAAAGCGAGGCTTTTGCGGTCAAACTCTGCATACGTGAGCGTTGAGCCAAGATTTTCATAGGCAACGCGGTCTGAAAAACGCAGGCAGGACTCGTCAATCATCTGTGCAAGCGAGCGAATGCGCTCATACTCACCGCGGTCAATTTCGTGCGGGACGCCTTCCTGGTAATTTTTTAGCCAAATTTTATCCACGTTTTCGTCCTTCAGTTATACTGGTCCTCGTGATAGTATAATCAAAAAATTTAAGGATGGATATCGGAATATGCCCGATAAGACAGTGAAATCTCAAGCATTCCGCCTGAAAGGGCGTCTCTATACGCTGACCGTGCTGCATGTGCAGGATGCCAATCCTGAGACTATCGCGCTTCAGCTTGCCGAACTGACGGCAAAAGCACCGCGTCTTTTTGAGCATGCGCCCCTGGTGCTCGATGTATCCGCCTTTGATGATGCAACCCTCGATATCAACGCAATAGTCGATGCCGTTCGCGGTTGTGGTCTTTTCCCGGTGGCGCTTCAGGGAGCGATTCCGGGGCTTGCGCATGCGGCAAAGCAGCTGAGTCTCGGTGTGCTCAACAGTTCATCCACAAACGACAAACCGCTTGAAATGCACGATGAAGCAATGCCACAGACAGTTGCTGCTTCTGCAGTGCCTTCAGAAGGGGGGCGCAATAAAACGATTACCGCACCAGTTCGTTCTGGCCAGCAGGTTGTCGGAAAAGGGGGAGACCTCATCGTTGCGGCGTCCGTCAGCCATGGTGCGGAACTGCTTGCAGATGGGAATATTCACGTCTATGGCCCGCTGCGCGGACGGGCACTCGCCGGTATTTCCGGTGACAGAAGCGCGCGCATTTTCTGTCAGTCACTGGAGGCCGATCTTGTGTCCATCGCGGGCTTTTATCGCTTGAGTGATGCCATACAGCCCTTTGACCGCCCATGCCAGATTTACCTTGAAGGGGACAGCCTTCAGATTGAGCCTTTATGATTGAAGCGGTTTTTATTTCCGATTTACATTTACACCCTGATGAAAAAGCGGTTTGTGAGCGTTTTGAGGCTTTTATAGCGTTTGCAGCATCGCATGTACGCAGAGTCTACCTCCTTGGCGATTTTTTCCATGCCTGGGCGGGGGATGACACCATGGATTCCTGGAGTGAGGCGATTGCCGCGCGCCTTAAATCCCTGGCAGAAGCTGGTGTTGAGACCTGTTTTCTGCATGGCAACCGTGATTTTCTTCTGGGCGAGGCATTCGCCGCACGTGCTCACATGCGCCTTCTTTCTGAGCCATGCATTATAACGCTCGCAGGACAGCCATTACTCCTTGTACACGGAGATTCACTCTGTACCCGTGATACCCGTCACCAGTGGTTTCGTGCCTTGACGCGAAACCCGGTCTTTATTCGTGCCTTTCTCTGCCTGCCGCGGGCGTTACGACACCGCCTTGTCAATGGCGTGCGTCGTTTAAGCCGGCAGCGTGTTCCGGGAAATTACATGGACGTTGTACCAGAGGCAGTCGAAGCGCTTTTTAAAAAGACAGGACAGAGCGTAATGGTACACGGGCACATCCATCGCAGCGGTACAACCACCCATACCGTTGAAGGACGTGAATGCACGCGTTTTGTTTTGAGCGACTGGGATGACGATCCACAACTGTTGTGTTATGATATGTCAAAGGGACTTTATTTTATCCAACTTTCTGCCGTTCAGGGGGTAAGCAATGAGTACTGATAAAGACAAAACCGATGCCAGTATCCGTAAGGCACTTGCGGATGAAATCGCTGAGAAGCAAAAAAAAGAAAATGACGAGCGTCAGGCGAAAATGCGCGAAGCCCTAAACAGCGAACGCGTGGCAAGACGCGCAGAAACGGATATGACGAACCGTCGCGAGGCTGACAGGCTCTGGGAAATCAGCAATAAAAGTGCGCAGGATTTGATTAATTCAGGCGCGCAGGCTTACGCTGACTATATAGCCTCCAGTCAGGAAATTGTTAAATCGCTTATTACCCTTGTAGATGCCATGAGTGCACGCTTCCCCATCCCGAAAATTCTGCGTGATGTCGGAATTCGTCCGGCAGTTAAGAAAATTGATGCTGGCATCGACATGCTGGTTGACAAAGTGAGCGATATCTTTTCATCTGACCCGGCCGCGACACCCATTCCCATGCCAACCCTGCAGCATAACATTGAAATGGGCGATGACAACAAGCTGAATCTGTTTCGCGACAGTAATCCGCAAATGGTTGATGCTGCAAAAGTCGCTGTCAGTCGTGATGATAACCTTGAGCTTCATCCTGTGCACAAGGAAAAAATCGGTACGCACATTCTCTATTGGCTCAAGCAACAAGGCTATGAACCAGGCAGTGAGCCCGGAACGTTCAAGAATGCGGCTGATGATACACTGCTGACCAAAGACGCGTTTGCGAGTTTGCGTGATGACCCGGTCAATGGTCTTGGTGCTTCACTCAAAACCAAATTCGGCCTGAATTTTGAAAAACAGGAAGACGAAGATTTGGATATGGATTTTCCAACGCCTCCTTAATATTTCAACCGGAATGAATGATGGATGATGCACGACCCATGGACAGTGACACCAGTACTTACAGCCTGATTACAGCGGGTCAGATTCTTGAGAAATACCCGCTGTACCTTAACGAAAAGGCGCGAGCCAGCATTCCGCGCCGTCCCGGTTGTGTCTATCACCTGCTGCTTCAGGTGCCGCTGCGCATGCTTTTGAACGGGATTATCCTCCAGCAGGCACATGATTATCAGGTCTATGTCCAGAAACTTTTTGTCGATTATCTTCTGTCAGGTGAATCAAGCCGTGATGAGAGCGCACCGGGTGCTCTGACACGTGAAGACCTCGAAGCCGAGCGCATAAAAGTCGTTGAGCTTTCTCAAGCCTTTCAGGCATTTGAACGCACACATGCACGCAGCATGAGTGAGAGCCAGGAAGCCCTCACGATAGTGGCGAGAGACTGGCGGGAAGCGGTTGAAGCCAGTGCGCTTCGAATGGCTCCCGTGCTGAAAAAGGCTGGTATATCGACTACCGCCAATTCGGTCTTTCATGGCGTGATGGATGCATTTGCCCACGTTGAAGGTCGACTCTCCGTGCAGTCTGAGGAATTTTGGGATTCCTTTGGCGAGCGTTGCGGCAAAGCCATTGATGAACCCCTGCGCAAGGCACTGCTGCCGCTCCTGCCTGATGTGACAGCCTTTATTAAGCAAGTACAGGCGAGCGCTACCGTCTGGGATGTTCGGGCGCATGAACAGGGAGATGAGGTACGCCGCTTTCGCAAAAATTACTACGATGCCATTCTCAAAACCGGCGAACTGCTGGCCTTGCTGCCAGAATACCGCAAGGATGAAAATCGCGACGTGGAAAATCGCGAACTGCTTTATTTCGATGCACATCTTGGCGGAGATGCTGGCGCGTCCTGACAGAGAACGCTGCCACCATCGGCGTATTCCTGAGTGCGATTGTAAACACCTCTGTCCGAGTGCTCTCCATTCGTGTATAATGCGCGTTTTTATACACTTGTGGAGATGGTCATGGCCAAAGAACTCACCCTTTCGATTATCAAACCTGATGCAGTTGCCCGCTCAGTCATTGGCGAAATCTATACACGCTTTGAGAAAGCAGGGCTTGATATCGTAGCTGCCCGCATGGCTCAGCTTTCCCGCGAGCAGGCAGAAGGATTTTACGCCGTACACCGCGAGCGTCCTTTTTTTGGTGCCCTTGTTGACTTCATGATTTCAGGTCCAGTGATGATTCAGGTTCTGCATGGCGAAAACGCAGTTGCCAAAAATCGCGATTTGATGGGTGCAACTAATCCTAAAGAAGCCGCTCCCGGCACCATTCGCGCAGACTTTGCTGAAAGCATTGATGCTAACGCCGTTCACGGTTCCGACAGTGCTGAAAATGCTGCGACTGAAATCGCCTTTTTCTTCGAGCCGCACGAACTTTGCCTGCGCAATAACGACTGATAGTGGTGTGCCATGTCGGAAAAAGTCAATCTGCTTAATTACACCCAGGAAGGCCTGAAGGCGTTTTTTACCGAAATAGGTGAACCGTCTTTTCGTGCACGCCAGCTGATGCAGTGGATTCATCAGAATGGGCTAAGTGATTTTGACCGCATGACTAATCTTGGAAAGGGGCTTCGTGAGAAGCTCCGTTCCCTCGCTGAGGTACGTGCGCCCGAACTGGCCAGCGAACACATCTCGGAAGACGGTACGCACAAATGGCTGCTGCGGCTTGACTGTGGCAACAGCATCGAAACCGTCTTTATTCCCGAAGCAAAACGCGGAACCCTTTGCGTGTCGTCTCAGGTCGGATGCGGTCTGAACTGCAGCTTTTGCTCCACCGCCAAACAGGGGTTTAACCGCAATCTCACTACCGCAGAAATCATCGGTCAGGTATATTTTGCCGTACGCGCGCTTTCACGTGCGGACGGTGCGCATGATAAACGGGTCACGAATGTCGTCATGATGGGCATGGGAGAGCCGTTGCTCAATTTTGACAATGTGGTAGGCGCCATGAGTCTCATGATGGACGATTTCGCCTATGGACTTTCAAAGCGGCGAGTCACGCTCAGCACGTCTGGTGTGCTGCCGGCACTTGAACGCCTTAAAACCGCAAGTCCGGTCGCGCTCGCGGTGTCACTGCATGCACCTAATGATGCCCTGCGTGATATTCTGGTGCCCATCAACAAAAAATACCCGCTTGTAGAGCTGATGAACATTTGCCGCACCTATTTTCCAAAGGGCAGCAAACGGTATGTCACGTTTGAATACGTGATGTTAAAAGGGGTCAACGATACGAGGCAGCATGCTGAAGAACTGGCAAAGCTCGTTGCCAACGTGCCCTGCAAGGTCAACCTCATTCCTTTCAATCCCTTTCCACATGCGGGATATGAGCGCTCAACGAAAGACACTATCAATGCCTTTCGCGACTACCTGATGTCCAAAGGCATTAACACTATTACCCGCAAAACCCGAGGCGATGACATAGATGCTGCCTGCGGACAGCTTGCCGGTGAGTTTCAGGACAGAACCAGCCGTTCAGCGCGCTGGCAGACACTGCATTTTTCGCCAGCACCAAAGACTGCTTCCAGAGAGGGTGAATCGCGGTTATAATGACGCTTTTTTAGCGGGTAGCAGGCAGGTTTTTGTGGCGCAATGGATGCTGGCGCTGGTGTTAGTGCTCTTTCTGACCGGGTGCGTGCATGAGGCAGATGCGGAAAACTCCGTAGCTGCGGCGGTGGAGGCTCCCAATCCTGAGCGCGCCGCTCTATACAATACCCGATTGGGACTTGCCTACCTTAAGCAGGGTGATTTCCCCCGTGCAAAACGCAAACTGGTTCATGCCTTAAAACTGGCGCCAGATTACCCACAGGCCAATGCGGCAATGGGTTGGTACCTTGAACATACCGGTGAGCCAGCAGGGGCTGATGTGTACTACCGTAAAGCGGTGCGCAACGCTCGAGAAAGCGGCGCTCAATGCAATAACTACGGCGCTTTTCTTTGCCGGCAGGGAAAGTACAATGAAGCACAGCGCTGGTTTGCAGTCGCGGTGCGGGACGCGGCCTACTCGAACACCGCGGGTGTTTACGAAAATTCGGGCCTCTGTGCGCGTGCTGCGGGCGACAGAACACTGGCAACGCAGGCTTTTGAGAAGGCACTTGCACAGGATGCAGGACGTTCGCAATCCCTCGAAGCGCTGGCAGCAATGGCGCTGCAGGATGGAAATGCCCTGAAAGCACGTAAACTGTTGCGGGAACACATGGAATTGACGCACAATGACGCGCATCTGCGCGCTTTGGCAGTAAAGGCTGAGGCAATGGCAGGGAAGGCGGAATTTTCCGCGCAGGATGGCGCGCAGACGCCCGGAAAAAATTATCGGAGCAAGGCATGAACACCACAACATATACAGAAGAATCACCTGTACCTGGTTCACAAAAGCCAGGCGCGCTGCTTGCGGGCGTGCGCATGCAGAAGGGCTACAGTACCGAGTACGTTGCCGGAAAGCTACACCTTCGGGTCAATATGATTGAACTGCTCGAAGCAGATGCCTACCATAAAATGCCGGAACCTGTTTTTATAAAAGGCTATCTGCGCGCTTATGCAAAATTACTGGGCGTGCGCCCCGATCCGCTCCTTGAGGTATTCAATGGCCTCCACCATGAAGAGCGTTCATATGAGAAACCTCTGTGGCAGTCTCGCCGTGTAGAACCGCATCGCGATCACCGCATGATTCGCTGGATGACAGCAGTCTTTGCCCTTGGACTGCTGGTGGCAATCGGTCTTTGGTGGCAGTCAAGCCGAGGCGAGCAGCACGGATTTTTTACCGCACATTCCACCGCTGAGAATGCGGCTACGGCAAGTGCAGAAAGCCCTGAATCAGAAATTCGCCTGACGGATTTGTCCCGCATGGAGTCTTTGCTGAGTGCGCCACAGGAAACGCTGACACCGCTGGAGCAGACGGGTGAGTGACAGGATTCAGGCAATACGCGGGATGAACGATGTGCTGCCCGCACAAACCGGAGCCTGGCGCTGGCTTGAGCGCACACTCGCTGAATCGATGAGCCAGTATGGCTATGCTGAAATTCGTTTTCCGATAGTGGAAAGTACCAGCCTTTTTCGCCGCAGCATTGGTGATGTGACTGATATCGTTGAAAAGGAAATGTATTCTTTTACTGATCTTAACGGCGAGAGCATTACCCTGCGACCGGAGGGAACCGCGGGCTGCGTACGTGCCTGTCTCGAGCACGGACTTCTGCACAACCAGCAACAGCGTCTCTGGTACATGGGTCCCATGTTTCGGCACGAGAAACCCCAAAAAGGCCGTTACCGCCAGTTTTGTCAGTTTGGCGTTGAAGCGTTTGGGATTGCGGGGGTGGCAATTGAACTTGAGCTTCTGGCACTGACCGCACGCCTTTGGGAGCGGCTTGGCATTCGTGAGTATCTCTCCCTTGAGGTAAACACCATAGGCACGCTGGCTGAGCGCTACCGCTACCGCGAATCGCTGGTTGAGTGGTTCAGCGCAAACCGCGATGCGCTGGATGAAGACAGCGTGCGCCGGCTGGATAAAAACCCGATGCGTATTCTCGACAGCAAAAATCCTGCCTTGCGTGACATAATCAGTGCCGCCCCTAAACTTCAGGATATGCTGGAGCCAGAAAGCCGCGCCCACTTTGAGGCGCTCTGCAGCGGCCTCGAGGCGCTCGGCATGAATTATCGCGTGAATCCGCATCTGGTTCGTGGACTGGATTATTACGGACACACGGTGTTTGAATGGGTAACAGACCGTCTCGGGAGTCAGGCGACAGTTTGTGCCGGTGGACGCTACGATGCACTTGTCGAACATCTGGGTGGTTCTGCGACACCCGCCGTAGGTTTTGCACTGGGTATGGAGCGCCTGTTACTGCTGCTTGAGAGTTGTGGTATTACTCATACCGATGAGCGCTCACCACTTGTTTACTTGATTTGCGCTGATGGCGCGCCGCAGCTTCACGCCCTGCGTCTTGCTGAAACCCTCCGTGCCTCCCTGGATGGTGGCGGAGTCATCGTTAATACGGGCGGCGGCAGTTTTAAGAGTCAGTTTAAAAAAGCCGATCGCTCCAGCGCGCGCTTTGCGGTTATTCTTGGCGAGGAAGAGTGTGCTTCTGGCATGGTCGGGCTTAAGGATCTGCGAGAAGGCGGGGAACAGACAAGCGTGTCGGAATCGGTACTTGCTGCATTATTGCTCGCACGAGTCGCGGGTTAGGTCAATTGGGGTTGGAGAGGAAACATGACGGTATACAGAACGGAAGACGAACAAATTGAGGCCATTAAAAATTTCTGGAAACGTTACGGTAACCTCATAACGCTGGTTTTATCCTGCGTGCTGCTCATTGCTGCGGGTGTGCGTTACTGGAACTGGCACACTGAAAAACTGCAGCTGCAGGCATCTGCCACGTTTGAACGGATGATGTATGCCTTTTCAAACCACAATAACCGCGAAGTGCGCTCCTATGCCAACACCCTCGTAAACGAGTATGGAAAATCGGTGTATGCCGATGGTGCACGTCTGGCGCTAGCCAAACTTTACGTGGAAAAGAGTCAATACGATAAGGCACAGGAAGCACTCGAACAGGTAGGTGCTCACTCTGCGATGCCCGCATTGCGTCAGGTCGCTAAAATTCGCCTGAGCCGCGTGCTTGCCGCTCAAAAAAACTGGGATAAGGCGCTGGCAGCGCTCGCACAGCTTGATGATGCAGCGTACCTGCCGGAAATTAATGAACTCAAAGGGGATATTTTTGCATCTACCGGCCATTATCAACAGGCGGTAGCATCCTACCAGGAAGCGATTCGCGAGGTCAGGACCCATGGAATGGGCAACCTCTTTCTTGAAATGAAAACCAATGAACTAGCAGCCCTGACTCAGGCCGGGAATAAAAACACGAGTGCGCTGCAATCAGCCCAGGTATAAATGCTCATGAAACCAGAAATTCATCGTAGTGGGGTAAGACTGTCACCGGTTCTGGGTCTTATCGGTCTGCTCTCAATCACGGCCTGTTCTAAAATTGACGATTACATGCTTGGAAAGGACAATACGCCAAAACCTTCTGAACTGCAGCCACTGAAAAACCGAGTCGCCGTTAAGGAAGTATGGTCTGTACCCGTTTCAAAGCCACAAAAAAACAGTGCCTATCTCAAGCTTAAGCCTGTGGTTCGGGGGAATCTCCTCTACACGGCAGACGCTTCTGGTCTGGTGCAGGCAATTGAACGCAATAACGGTAAAGTACTCTGGTCTCGCCAGCTTACAGAGCGTCTGGTCAGTGGACCAGCAGTAGAGGCCGGTGTTGTGGCAGTTGGTACCGATGCTTCAGGCCTTATCATCATGAAACAGTCCGATGGCAGCATCTCCTGGAAGGCGCAGCTATCCGGTGATGTGCTCTCGCATCCGGTTATTGCAAAAGACCGTGTTCTTGCAAAAACCATTGACGGCAATCTTTACGCATTTGCAGTTGCCAGTGGCAAAAAATTATGGATTTCCGATCATGGTGCGCCGGACCTGGCACTTAAGGCCAGCTCTTCACCCGTTGTGGTTGATAATCGCATTGTGCTGGCAGGTTACGCTGATGGCCGCATGGATGCTGTCGATCTTGAGACCGGAAAGCTCTTATGGCAGCGCTCCATCGCTTTTGCAAGTGGTGCCAGCGATGTGGAGCGTCTCGTTGACATTGATGCTGACCCTGTTGTCAGAGGCGATGTGGCGCTCCTTGCGAGCTATCAGGGCTATGTAGGCGCGCTTTCACTCGGTAATGGCGAATTTATCTGGAAAAAACCTGCTTCAACCTATAAAAACGTTGCGACGGATGCCACTAATCTCTATATGACCGACAGTAATGATGTGGTCTGGGCGATTAATCGCAGCAACGGGCAGGTAGCATGGAAGCAGGAGGGGCTCAAGGCGCACGGCCTCACTGAACCGGTACTTGTCGCGGGTAAAGTGCTTGTGGGAGACCGTACCGGTTATCTGCATGCGCTTTCCGCGGAAAATGGTGAGTTTCTTGCCCGTACCGCGCTTGGCTCGGCGGTAGAGCTTGCTCCGGCCGTTTCAGGTAATCAGGTGTATGTGTTTACTGCTAACGGAAGGCTTAATCAGTTGTCAGTGGGGTAGTATGCTTCCAGTTGTGGCCCTTGTGG
This sequence comes from Legionella geestiana, assembly GCF_004571195.1. Taxonomy (GTDB): domain Bacteria; phylum Pseudomonadota; class Gammaproteobacteria; order Legionellales; family Legionellaceae; genus Legionella_B; species Legionella_B geestiana. Next base: position 474,606 of record NZ_CP038271.1, on the reverse strand, counting down.
GCCGACCCAATGTGGGAAAATCAACGCTTTTCAACCGTTTGACGCGCACCCAGGATGCACTGGTTGCCGACTTTCCGGGCCTTACACGTGACCGGCAATATGGTCAGGCGAGCGCGAACGGTGCGGAATTTATTGTAGTTGACACGGGTGGTATCGGTGTCGATGATGCGGCAGTCGATGCGCTGATGTCACGTCAGAGCGCTTCTGCCATCGAAGAAGCAGACTGCATTTTCTTTCTGGTAGACGCGCGCTCCGGAATCACTGGCGTTGACCGAACCATTGCCGACAGGCTGCGCCGAGTTAATAAGCCAGTGTATGTGGTCGTTAACAAAGCAGAAAGTCTGGATGAAGATGTCGCATGCTCGGAATTTCACGCCTTTGGATTTTCTGCCGTGTTTCCAATCTCTGCGGCACACGGGCGCGGAATTGCCGATTTACTCGCGCATTTTCAGGACGCGTTACCTGCTGTTGAAGCAGAGACTCCTGAAGCATCGGAGGGGATTCGTATCGCATTTGTGGGGCGGCCGAATGTCGGTAAGTCTACCTTGATAAACCGCATGCTTGGTGAAGAGCGGGTGGTTGTCTATGACATGCCCGGAACCACCCGTGACAGCATTGCGATTCCGTTTTCACGCGATGGACACGATTATGTCCTTGTTGACACGGCAGGCGTACGCCGCCGTTCCCGCGTGGATGAGAAAATTGAAAAGTTCTCCATTATTAAAACACTACAGGCCATCCGCGAAGCGAATGTGTGCGTGGTACTCATTGACGCGCAGGAAGGGCTTACCGAACAGGACATGCATTTGCTCGGCTTTGTGATTGAAGCCGGAAAAGGCCTTGTTGTTGCAGTGAATAAGTGGGATGGGCTTTCTGATGAGAGTCGTAAAGCAGTGATGGACACGCTGGAGCGGCGCCTCCAGTTTACCCGCTTTGCGACAACGCGAACCATTTCAGCACTTCATGGCAGTGGGGTCGGGGTGTTGTTTCGTGATATTGAAAAGGCCTATGCCTCCGCTACACAATCGCTCTCAACGCCGCATCTGACGCGCCTCTTACAGGAGCTTGTTACCCGACATGCTCCGCCATTGGTTAACGGGCGGCGAATCAAGTTACGCTATGCACACGCCGGCGGTCATAATCCGCCAGTTATTGTCATACATGGCAATCAGCTCGGCGCACTGCCAGACAGCTATAAACGCTATCTTACCAACGCGTTTGTTGAAGCGCTTAATATGGTAGGTACCCCTTTAAAGCTTGAGTTTCGTGGCGGTGAAAATCCGTATCGCAACAAACCTAACAAACTATCAGCGCGCCAGGTCAATCGTAAAAAGCGCCTGATGCGCCATGTAAAGCGCAAGAAGTAGAAGATTAAGCATAATTGTTGTATAGTAACGGCAATTTTTCGGATACTGAGCCATGAAACCTATAACCAGGGATATCCTGTTAACGCTGCTGTTTAAATTCACCCTGCTGTTTGTGCTCTGGTGGGTGTGTTTTCATGACGTGGAGCGTGGTCATCTTACCCAGACTGAATGGTTACTGGGTTCATTGGTTCAGAGTGCGCAGGCACATTCTGAGTGATGGCATTGAGGCGCCTGCCACGGTATGAAGGCGGGCGTACTGAACAGCGTCATCAGCGTGTGTCTGTGATTGATACCCACGACACGCGAGGTTGCTCATGATACCTGCCGGTGCGGTAGTAGAGCTTTCACGGTTACAGTTTGCCCTGACAGCACTCTATCATTTTCTGTTTGTTCCTTTGACCCTTGGTCTTTCTTTACTGCTTGCCATTATGGAAACCGTCTATGTAATGACGGGGCGCGAGATTTGGCGCCAGATGGTCAAATACTGGGGTGTACTTTTTGGTATTAACTTTGTCCTTGGTGTCGCCACGGGACTTACCATGGAGTTCCAGTTTGGTACCAACTGGTCCTATTATTCCCACTATGTAGGGGATGTGTTTGGGGCGCCGCTGGCCATTGAGGGACTGATGGCATTTTTCCTTGAGGCCACGTTTGTGGGACTCTTTTTCTTTGGCTGGGCACGTCTTACAAAGTTGCAGCACCTGGCCAGTACCTGGCTGCTGGCGCTCGGCACCAATCTTTCGGCCCTCTGGATTCTCATTGCCAATGGCTGGATGCAAAATCCTGTAGGCGCGCACTTTGATTATCAGACGATGCGCATGGAGGTTACGAGCTTTGCAGAGGTCATGTTCAACCCGGTTGCTCAGGCCAAGTTCGTACATACCATCAGTGCCGGTTATGTCACGGGCGCTGTTTTTGTGCTGGCTATCAGTGCGTGGTTTCTGCTTCGGGGGCGCAATATCGCCTTTGCAAAGCGTTCGATGACCGTTGCAATTTCATTTGGGCTGGCATCCGCGCTGTCAGTAGTGGTGCTGGGCGATGAAAGCGGTTATGTCGCAAACAGCAACCAGAAAATGAAAATTGCCGCCATGGAGGCCATGTGGCATACGGAAAAAGCCCCGGCATCGCTGACGGTATTCGGTATTCCTGACAAGGCTACGGCGACTACACGTTATGCCATTGATATCCCATGGGCACTGGGCATTATTGCGACCCGTTCTTTTACTGAGCAGCTTGAAGGCATATCAGAGCTGATTGAAGAAGGAAAAGAGCATATTCGTCACGGGATGCTGGCCTATGAAGCCTTAACCGTACTGCAAAAGAATCCTTCGGATGAAATGGCACGTGAGCGTTTTGAAGATTATGGCGATTACCTCGGTTATGGTCTGTTGCTGAAAAAATACACCGAGAAGGTGGTGGATGCGACTGAAGATCAGATTAACCGTGCGGCCAATGATTTACAGCCGAACGTGTTGCCGCTCTTTTTCTCGTTTCGCATTATGGTGGCGTGTGGGCTCTTCCTGATTTTTCTCTTTGCTACAGGCTTTTATCTGACGATTCGTCGCCGTGCCCATTCTGCTCGCTGGTATCTGCACCTCGCCTTCTGGTCGCTGCCTCTTCCATGGCTTGCCGCAGAGCTTGGCTGGGTAGTTGCCGAATACGGTCGCCAGCCCTGGGTGGTGCAGGGGGTCTTGCCAACGTTTATGGGAACATCCTCTGTGAGCACGGGTCAGCTGCTTACCTCACTCTCAGGTTTTGTGCTTTTTTACACGGCACTGGCCGTTGTTGAGTTGTGGTTAATGGTCAAGTATATCCGTCTTGGCCCTGATGGAATGCAGGCACACCTGCAAGGAGTGTAAAATGCCAATAGATTATGAAACCCTGAGGGTTATCTGGTGGGTATTGCTCGGCGTGCTGCTGGCAGGCTTTGCCATCATGGACGGTTTTGACCTCGGGGTGGCCATGTGGCTGCCCTTTTTTGGGCGCAACGACACTGAGCGGCGCATCCTGATAAACACTATCGGACCGACCTGGGAGGGGAATCAGGTATGGTTTATTCTTGGGGGAGGCGCGATTTTTGCCGCCTGGCCCGCGCTTTATGCGCTCTCGTTCTCAGGTTTTTACCTTGCAATGCTTGTTGTACTGCTGGCGCTGATTCTGCGACCGGTGGGATTTAAGTACCGCTCAAAAATCAACAGCCCGCTCTGGCGCAGTGTCTGGGACTGGGCATTGTTCACGGGCGGCTTTGTACCGGCACTCATTTTCGGTGTGGCTGTGGGAAATGTGCTGCAGGGAGTGCCTTTCTTTTTTGACACGGAATTGCGACCGTTTTATACCGGTACTTTTTTTGAGCTGCTGAATCCGTTCGCGCTTTTATGCGGCGTTTTATCCGTGGTGATGCTGATGATGCACGGCGCTTTTTTCCTGAATACTAAAACCCTTGATGAGCTGCAGGCGCGTGCACGTTCCGGCGGGCGTGTGCTGGCATTTTTAACGGTGTTGCTCTTTATTTTTGGAGGTGCCGCACTGTTTTACGCCATTGACGGTTATGTACTGACGGGTTTTGTGCCGCATGACGGACCTTCCAATCCGCTTTACAAAGGCGCAATGCAGCAGGAGGGTGCCTGGTTTGCAAACTATGCGGCCATACCAATTACGCTGGTAGCGCCACTCATGGGAATTTTTGGCGCATTGATGGCGGCGCTGTCTGCTTCGAAGCCAAAATTTGCCTTTGTCTGCAGCGCATGCAGTCTATTTGGGATTGTGACGACCGTTGGCGTCAGCATGTTTCCATTCATCCTGCCCTCATCCACTCATCCCGGCAACAGCCTGACCGTCTGGGACAGCTCTTCCAGCCAGATGACATTGACCATCATGCTGGTGGCAACCGTTGTGTTTTTACCCCTGGTGCTTGCTTATACGGCCTGGGTATACCGGGTGCTGCGCGGCCCGGTGACAGCACAAACTCTTAAAGACAACGCGGATACGGCTTACTAGGAGGCGTGATATGTGGTACTTTTCATGGATTTTGGGTACGGGCCTTGCCTGTACCTTTGCCATACTCAATGCCATATGGCTTGAGCATGATGAAAAATAAGATGTATGTAATATTCAGGTCGTGTTGACATATATACGAATCCTGGTTGTAAAGGGAGTCTGTTAGATGCCGTATGCTTTTTTTAACGTGAAAGAACCTGGTAAAATGGTGGTGCAGGCTATCAATCTGTTGTCATTTTCCATCTCTTTGTATCACTGCCTGGCGAAGCACCCTGATGATGTCAATCACGGTGAGGAAGGGGTGAATATGGCAGTCTCTGCGCTTAATTTTTTTGCAGCCGGTAATGAGCACGGTGCACCTTTAAGTCTTGGTCTCGTCTTTTTGAATACCTTTCGCGCTGGAAGCGCATTCAGGGAGATGAATGCAAAGCATCCAGACATTTCACAGGGGGCGGCGGTTCTTAACATGATTAACGCCCTGACGTCCATTGCCGGCGAACTTGCCCCACGCTCGCCGGTGGTTCATCGATTATAACGCGCGTTCCGGTGGCGCCACCGCCACCGGGTAAGTCGATGAAATCTTCATTCAGCCAGCGTGCATCTTCTACAAACATGCGTACGCACCCATGACTTGCCGGAAATCCTGGCACCTCACTGCTGCCGTGAAGGGCATAGCCACGAAAGAAATGCATGCACCATGGCATTTGTGCGCCACCGTTAACGCCGTTTGAACGGCGTGGAAAGACAGTTGATACGCACGAATCATCCTGCTTGCGAATGACGCGAAAATACCCTGTGGGCGTGTGACAGCCGCCGCGTACGCCCGGACAATACTCAATGCCAGGCGAAATCGGCCCCCACCAGAGCAGCTCACCATCGGCATCATAGGCACCAAAGGCCAGCTGTTTCTGGCTGACATAAATGGTTTTTTCACCGCTCGATTCGATGTAGCGCGGAAAAGGGGAGACATCGTAAATGCTGAGCCGCTCAAGATGACGGGGAACAGCGATTATCATGCCAGGGCGCAGGCGAATATTCATACGGTTAACTCGCCGCACAAGATCCTGTTCATCCATATTGGGAAAGAGGTTATCCCAGGTTTCGCCGGATTTGACTGCATGGCAGGCATAATCAGGATCATTGCAGAGCGTCTGGCCAAAACGAGTCTGTTGTGCCTGCCCGATACTACTGAGTACCAGCAGGACAAGTGCTGACAGTATCTGCCTGTACATCATGCCTCCGATACGGAATTCTGTATTTCCTTAGCGGCATTCCACCAGAATACTTGAGTGACTTAAGTGGACAAAAGTCAGTGATGAACTCACGTCCGCAATTTGAAAAACTCTTGATCGTGTGTTACGTTTTCACTTGGGCGTGCACGACATGTTGCACGCATCCGCACTTTACACCACAACTTGAGGAAGGGACTATTCATGGATCTGAACATCAAACCGACACTGCGAGCTGTTATGGCTGTATCACTTCTTGGTATGTCTGCAGCAGGCTTTGCCGCCAGTGGACAACTTGTTGTTGTAAACTCGCTGGCAGTTGTTGCCGGTGGCAGCACCGGATCATCCGCATCCAGCGTTTCCGTAGTGGTTAACGATGCTACGGGTCCCTGCTCAACGACTGGTACACTTGCCTACAATGGCGTGCTGACAGTTAAGTGGGATGACACCAAGACCCACTCTGCCACGCAATGCACCGACATCACCAGCGTGGATGTAACAGCACTGAAAACCGCCGCCGGTGTTGTTCAGTATGACAGTACCGCTAACACAACTCCTCCTGCAGTGGCAACGGCTCCTACAAACTTTGTAGCGCCAACCACCAAAACTGCTAATCTTGCTCTGATGGTTACCGGAGGTACATCTGCTGCCATGACCAACAGTGCAACGTCCTGGGGATCAGCCGTTGGTGTGGCACCGGTTTATCTTACCACAAACGGTCTGCTGGATACCTGTGGTATCATGGGTGCTGTAGGCATGGCAGGTCTTAAGGCTGCAAACTTCATGCACCGCTATGGCGTAATGCCTGCTGGTGCCAGCGCTTACCAAAACTGGTAATTTCAAAACTCTGGCACGCGGTCTAAGCGTGTCAGAGTTTTTCTTTTTTTGTAACCATTCACCACGTTCACCTGCACTCAAATCTGACTTTTCCCCTAAAGCATTCAAAATGTGGTGAATAGATACTTTTTTTTACGACAAAAACGTTGATTTCAGGGTATAATAGCGCATTTATTGCCTTGGAATTCGCACATGAGCTGGTTGAAAAAACTTCTTCCCTCCAGAGTTAGAACGGAAGCAACCCTGAAAAAAGTCCCGGAAGGACTATGGGTCAAGTGCCTTGGATGCAGCGCGGTTCTTTATCGCAGCGAGCTTGAAAAGAATTTTTCCGTCTGTTCCACCTGCAATCACCATCACCGTATCAGCGCCCGTGAACGGCTGGCACAGTTTCTCGATGAGTCAGGCCAGGAAGAGATAGCCGCTGATCTTGAGCCGGTTGACCGCCTGAAATTCAGAGACTCCAAAAAATACCGCGACCGCATCAGTCAGGCCCAGAAAGCGACCGGTGAAAAAGAAGCTATTGTGGTATACAAAGGCTATCTCAAGCAGCAGCCAGTGGTTGTGAGCGTGTTTGAGTTTGGCTTTATGGGGGGCTCCATGGGAGCTACCGTGGGAGAGAAATTTGTTCGCGGCCTTGATGCGGCAATGCGCGAGGGGCGTGCGTACGTCTGTTTTACTGCAAGTGGTGGCGCGCGCATGCAGGAAGGCCTCTTTTCGCTGATGCAGATGGCCAAAACTTCGGCGGCTCTCGCACACTTTGCCAAAACGGGCCTGCCGTTTATCGTTGTGCTGACAGACCCGACCATGGGCGGAGTATCCGCAAGCTTTGCAAGCCTTGGCGATATCATCATCGCCGAACCCAATGCCCTCATCGGTTTTGCAGGTCCCCGTGTCATCGAGCAGACCGTGCGTCAAACGCTGCCGGAAGGGTTTCAGCGCAGTGAGTTTTTGCTCGAGCACGGGCACATTGACATGATAGTCGAGCGCCGTAAACTGCGTGATACAGTTGCTGAACTGATTGCGAAATTGACTCACCGCTCCCACACCGTTGATGACGAGTTTGCCTGAGATGTCGGTTGAACACTGGATGCGGGAAATGGAGCAGCGTCGAGGCGGCGCCATCCTTCCGGGGCTTGAGCGTATTCGAACCATTGGTGAAACACTTGAGCTCCTGCATCCTTCCTGCACGGTCATTACGGTAGCCGGTACGAATGGAAAAGGCTCAACGGTTGCCGCTCTTGAATCGCTCTACCTCGCTGCTGGCTATTGTGTTGCAGCGTATACTTCCCCGCATCTTATGCGCTTTAACGAGCGGATTCGCTTTAACGGAGCGGACATTTCAGACGCGGATATGAGTCTTTCGTTTTCGGCCGTTAATGCAGCCGATACCGGGGCAATCTTAAGCGGTTTTGAACTGTTGACACTTGCAGCACTCTGGCATTTTAAACGCCTGCAACCTGATGTTTTAATTCTTGAAGTAGGCCTTGGCGGACGTCTTGACGCAACCAACGTTATCGACAGTGATGTAGCCGTTGTGACCACCGTTGACTATGACCACCAGGAATATCTTGGGCATACGCTTGCAGAAATTGGCGCTGAAAAAGTCGGTATTGCCCGCAGCGGTAAGCCACTGGTGCTGGCACAGGCCGGGTTGCCATCAGAGGTTATTGAACGCTGTCATGCTGCAGGGTGCACGCTGATTCAGCGTGATGTGGATTATTTTGTTGAAGAGAGCAGTGAGAAACTCATCGTTACCCTGCAGGATAAGCGTATGATTTTTGCTCGAGGCGCGCAGCGCCTGCATCCAGAGGCTCTGGCGAGCGCCATTGTGGTCAGCGAACTGCTGCAAGAGCGGCTGCCATTGACACCCGCTCAGCGCGAGGCGGGGCTTAGTCGGGCACAGATTGCCGGGCGTGTACAATACCTTGCCGGCGATGTGTCCGTTTTGTACGATGTATCTCACAATCCCCAGTCTGTTAGCAGGCTGGTTGAGACGCTTGAAGGCCTTTCACATGCGGGAGACGTGCATGCGGTGTTTTCCGCGCTTGGTGATAAGGACATTGACAGTCTGATAGCAATGATGCTGCCGCATGTTGATTTCTGGTACACAGGCGTACTGAACAGTCAAAGGGCCGCAGGTGCTGAGCGGCTGCGGGCGGCCTTTGCGGCCAATGCCCGTGAGGTTCATGTCTATCCAGACATTGAAGCCGCATGGGAAGCTGCTTGCCACAGAGCGCGCACTGGTGATTTAATTGTCGTCTATGGTTCGTTTCTGACCGTGGGCGCCGTCATGTCCGATGGGCGGTTGCCCTCGGCGTTCAAGGAGGTTGTATGAAACTGGCACTTGATGAAAAAACAAAGCTGCGCCTCATAGGGGTAGCGGTCATCGTATCCATCGTGGCAATTTTTTTACCGGCAATGATGAAGGCTTCAGCCTCCGGTCATCGCTTTGAAGATACTATGAGTGTTTCGGTGAGCCTGCCAGAGAAACCTGCACTGCCGAAGGTGTCTGAGGCCAGCGAATCGCAGGTTTTTGAGACGGTTAAAGTGGCGAAGGTAGATGTGCAGGCGCCAAAGGATGCGCCAGCGGCTTACGAGCTGGCTGCGGCTGAGCCGATTTCTTCAGATGTTTACGCAGAATCAGATGCGCGCCCCTCAATACAGGCGGCCGCGGCAGCATCTGCCATAGCTCCGGCACCAAAGCTGGCTCCCTCAAAACCAAAGGCCGTTGCGCGAGTGTCTCTGCCCAAAAAGCCACAGATACAGGCCGCGAAGCCAGTCACTGCCACAGGCAAAACCATCACTTCGGCGAGGAAGCCGGTCTATGGCGTGCAGCTGGCACTGTTTTCAAAGCAGGAACTCGCTACGCGCCTGGTCACGCAATTGCGGGCCAAGGGCTATACCGCGCGTATTAACACTCTGAAAACGGCCGCAGGTCCGCGCTATAAGGTGATTGTAGGTGCAGTGAATGAGCGCCAGGCGGCTCAAAAGCTGCAAGTCCAGCTTGCGGGTGCTGTGCGTATTAACGGGTTTATCGTGAATACGGGAGTTGCCTGATGCAGTGGGAGTGGGTTGATGTAGCAATACTTGGTGTAATAGGGCTTTCTGTACTGACCGGTTTTTTTCGAGGGTTTGTGCGTGAGTTGATTTCGCTCTCCGTATGGGGCCTTGCGCTCTGGCTTGCTTACTCGCAGTCAACGCGCCTTGAACCGATACTCGCCTCATACATTCATGATAAAACCGTGTTGTCGATGGCGGCCTTTTTTGCTCTCCTCGTGGGCACGTTGATTGTTGGCGGTATAGTCGGTGGCGTTATAGGGTTTGTCATTCGTAAGACGGGACTTGGCGGCACCGATAGACTGTTAGGCATGGGCTTTGGTTTTGCCAGGGGCGCTTTCATAGTGGCGCTCATGCTGCTCGTGGTTAAAATGACAGCGATACCGCTTGGAGAAAGTGCCGAAAAATCGCTTTTCTACGCCCGATTTACCCCGCTTGTAGAGTGGCTGCATGCGCGCATGCCAGCGATACTTGATCAGGTCAAAGAGCTTGAGGCTCCCTACCACCTTGTGGATATGCCCAAATTACCGCAGGAAACAGTACGTGCGTTATCTGAAAATGCGGCAGCATTGGCTGATACCGCCGCAAAATCTGGTCAGTGAGGGAGGCCCGTCAAACGGGCTTCAGATATAAACCGTTTAAGCGTATGTAGGTCAGTACGTCTGGCGGCAGCAGGCTGCTCACATCCTTCCCCGGCTGAAAAAGCGCCTCCCGCACTTCAGTCGATGAAACAGGGTATTTCCCGGCGTTAATGCGCACAATGTACCCAAACGCTGTGTGCAGGAGGGTGTTGGCAATTTCTGGTTCATGCACGCCGGGTGCATGACTCCACATCTCCTGCAGCTCATTCGGAAGCACGCACGGAGCTTCATCACGTGCGGCAACCAAAACATTGGCAAGACGCGTCAGTGACTGCCATTGATGCCAGCGCGGCAGTCCGGCAAAGGCATCCATTCCAAGAAGCAGGGTAATGCTGGCCTCTTTTCCATATTCACGGCGAAAAGCGCTCAGGGTATCAACCATCCATGAGGGGCCATCACGGGTAATTTCACGGGTATCAATGCGACAGTTTTGACCCTCAAGTGTGCTGCTTTTAATGGCAAGTTCCAGCATGCGGATACGGTCTTTCGCACTTGCGCCAGGCTCTTTTTTTAGCGCTGGAATCCTGCACGGTACAAATACCAGCTCACTGGAGGGTAGCTGTTGAAGAACTGCCTCTGCAATACCGATGTGCCCGAGATGTACAGGGTCAAACGTGCCGCCAAAAACTATCAGCGCGGTCATAAGGCCATCTTCCCACTAAGTACCAGTGCGATACGCTCAAGGCTCTCCCATACCGGGTAGGATGCATTGCTTTTACAAAAAGCATCGAGGGTGCCGGCGGTCTGCAGGAGAGAGAGCAGCAGCGGTGTTTGCAGGCGCAGCAGTGCATTCTTGTAAAGCGGCACACGTTTCGGCCATATTTTCAGACCCGCCGCTGCAGATTCTACCGACATTGATGGTAAACGCGTAGAAAGTTGCAAAAGATTACGAATTTCCTGGAGCAGATACCAGAGTACCAGCAACGGCTCCTCACGCAGTTCACGTGCCCGCCTGAGCACATGCAGGGCTTTGGTAGCGTTACCGGCAATGCAGGCATCTGCCAGCTCGTAGAGCGGAAATACACTGGCATCCTCTAAAAGCGCGTGTATCTGCTCATCTGTCAGTGTGCCTCCGGGCGAAGTAGTCAAAGCCAGCTTGTCAAGTAATTGTCTGCAGGCAAGCAGGTTGTTTGCAGTGTTGTGTACGATGAGTGATACAAGTTCAGCACTTGCTGTGAGTTTCATGTGCGAGAGTGCGCTTGTGAGGTAGCGGCGCAAACCCGCGGCATCAGGGGTTTGTGCCTGAACAACCAGTGCTCGAGGGTGGCTCGTGTAGCGCTGCAGCGCCTTTACGCCAACTGCGGGCGCGCGCATGAGAAGTGTGGTGCGGGGATTGGGGTTTTCAAGCCAATCGTCAAAAAATGTGCAGGCCCCGCTGTCAAACGTTTTTTTTTCAAAACGCGCACAAATGAGGGTGGTTTCAGCAAAGAGTGAGTAACTGCAGGCTTCGTTTGCGAGCTGCTCCCAGTCGGCGGCTCCTGCAATGTCCATGTGGATACAGGTGCTTGATTCAGAATCCTCATGCACCGCGCGAATAGCGCGCTCGGAATCTTCCTGCAATACAACTTCCCCACCTGTCAGGAAATACAGGCTGAAACGGGTTCTGGCGAGGAGTGCTTTGAGGTTTTCCGGTTTGGCAAGCATGGTATCCCTGCTAGGGGCGCCGGGGCGCAGGTGGTTTCGCCGCTTTGGCGCTGTTCATGCCTTCGCGGCCGATACGGGCAAGAATCTGAGTTGCGGCATCCTGCTGCATTTCATGCACCATGCGAGCCTCCTCTTCGTCTGAGCCAAGAATACGGTCATTGTTGATGGTGAGCTGTTTCGCAATAGAAATGCTGGCGGGGGGAACCCGCATTACTCCCTCGCGGGTCTGCAACCAGAAGCGAATGGTGTAGATAAGCTGGTACTGGCGGGGTGCGGTGCTGGCAGCAACGTTGGTTATCTGGCGCTGTATGGTTTCCTCGCCGAGAAACAGCCAGAAATGCGCGCGATTCTGTTCGACATATACTGGGACATGCCAGGCTTCCAGACGCTCGCGAAGAATCGTCATCATGTCGCGGTTTTGCTCCTGCGAGACAACGGCCACACTGTCAAGCCAGGCGGGTATGTCTGAGAAGCCTCGCAGTTGAAAGCCGCATGCGCTGATAATAAGCGCAAAGCCAATCACCAGTAGCGGCCGGACGGTTTTCATTCCTGTACCACCAGGTTAATGAGCTGACGATGGGCCACTACAATGGCACGCAGGCGCTTTTTACCGGCAACAAACGCTGCAGCCTCAGTTTCGGCACGTGCAATGAGATGCTCCTCGCTCTCGTCAACTCCTGCCACAAACTGCGCACGCAGTTTTCCATTGACCTGCACCACCCAGGTGACTTCCTCACAGCGAAGGGCGGCCTTGTCAACGCGCGGCATGGGTGCGTCAATGATGGCCTTCTCAAAGCCAAGCTCCATCCAGAGATAATGGCAGATGTGTGGCGTCATCGGGGCAAGAAGCCGCAGGAGAATGCTGAAGCCTTCATGCAAAAATGCGTTGTCCAGTTCATTTTCCGGAGTAAAGCCTGAGAGCTCATTAAAGAGCTTCATGCAACCGGAGACGACCGTATTAAACTGTTTGCGCTCATAGTCCAGATTAGCCTGCTGCAGCGTCTGATGCACCGTATGACGTGCTTTCTTGAGGCGTGCATCCCCCGTTTCCCAGTCCATGTGGTTGTTACCATCCATGATGGCATCGTTTACGGCAAGTATGCGCGCCTTATGCTGCAGGGCAAAGGCATAAACGCGCTTCAGGAACCGGTGCGCACCCTCTACACCACTGTCAGACCACTCCAGTGATTGCTCGGGGGGGGCTGCAAAGAGCATAAACAGTCGTGCCGTATCGGCGCCGTAGGTGTCAATCAAGTGATTGGGGTCTACAACGTTGCCAAGTGACTTGGACATTTTGCTGCCGTCTTTCAACACCATGCCCTGCGTGAGCAAGGCGGTGAACGGCTCATCTGAATTCACCAGTCCCTCATCACGCATCAGTTTGTGGAAGAAGCGCGCATACAGGAGGTGCATGATGGCGTGCTCAATGCCGCCGATATACTGATCCACCGGCGTCCAGTATTTGGCCCGGTCATCGAGCATGGCGTTTTCCTGACCCTTGCAGGCAAATCGCGCATAATACCAGGAGGATTCCACAAAGGTATCGAACGTATCGGTTTCCCGGGTCGCATCGTGCCCACACTTCGGACAGGTGGTGTGCAAGAATTCGTTGCACTGCGCGAGGGGCGAGCCGGCACCGGTCAGCGTGATATTTTCAGGCAGCACAACCGGCAGAGACTCCTCCGGTACGGGCACCACGCCACACTGTTCACAGTGAATCATGGGAATGGGCGTGCCCCAGTAGCGTTGCCTTGATACACCCCAGTCACGCAGGCGGTAATTGACGCGAGGCTTGCCGGCATGCAGTTCCTGAAGGCGTTCGGTAATCTCGGTTTTGGCCTTGTCGGAGCTCAGGCCGTCAAAGGCGCCGGAACGGGTCAGCACGCCCGGCTCTGTATACGCTCCAAGCGTGTAATCGTGCGAAGTGCCGTCAGACGGCAGAATCACTTCGCGCATGGGCAGGTTATAGCGTTTGGCAAATTCCCAGTCGCGCGCGTCGTGTGCCGGTACTGCCATGACAGCACCGGTGCCGTATTGCATCAGGACATAATTGGCAACCCATACAGGAATGTCTTCTCCGGTGAGGGGATGTGTTGCCCTAAAACCGGTATCTACACCGCGTTTTTCAAGCGTTGCCAAATCCGCTTCAGCAGTACGCACGCCGTTCAGGCTGTCAATGAAGGCCTGTACCTCAGGATTGCGGGCGGCGGCTTCCCGTGCAAATGGATGATCAGGCGCTACGGCAATCCAGGTTACGCCCATCAGCGTATCTGCGCGCGTGGTATACACTTTGATGCGCTTTGGAAAGTCTGGAACCGGGAAGGCCACTTCGGTACCACTTGAGCGACCAATCCAGTTGCGCTGCATCTGCTTCACCTGTGACGGCCAGTGCTCAAGGCTGTCAAGCCCGTCCAGAAGTTCATCGGCGTAGGCGGTAATTTTGATAAACCACTGCGATATCTCGCGCCGTTCAACGAGTGCGCCGGAGCGCCAGCCGCGACCGTCAATGACCTGCTCATTCGCAAGTACCGTGTTATCGACCGGATCCCAGTTGACGAGGGCATTTTTTTTGTACACAAGGCCTTTTTCAAAGAGTTTGATAAAAAACCATTGTTCCCAGCGGTAATATTCAGGGTCGCAAGTGGCGATTTCGCGTCGCCAGTCATAGGCATTGCCAAGACGCATGAACTGCGCTTTCATGGCAGCAATATTATCCATGGTCCAGCGTGCCGGAGGAATGCCATTTTTAATGGCGGCGTTTTCGGCTGGCAGGCCAAAGGCATCCCAGCCAATCGGCTGGAGCACGTTCTTGCCAAGCGCACGCTGGTAGCGGGCAATGACATCGCCAAGGGTGTAGTTACGTACGTGCCCCATGTGCAGGGTTCCACTTGGGTAGGGGAACATGCTGAGGCAGTAAAATTTTTCCCGGTTTAAATCCTCAGTGACACTGAAGGATTGTTTTTTCTGCCAATAATGCTGGGCCTGTTCTTCAATCTTCTGAGGTATATAGGTGGTATCCATGGGACATTTTTTTATGACTCGGGTTGCCAAGAATACTCCCTCTTTATCCTGACAGCAAGGGGCAGAAGGGCTATAAGCAGAAGCAGTGTCGCAAGTATCAGAGCGGGTGCGTCCCCGAAGCGTATCCAGGGCGTGGTGCCTGTCGCGGGGTAAATGTGACTTTTCAGCACGCCTTCGCTGAAGGCGGGGAGACTGTCGACGATTCGGCCCCGCGGGTCGATGATGGCAGATAGACCGTCATTGTTGGCAACCACCTGATAGCGTGCCGCCTGTAGTGACAGCGCCTGTGCCATCTGCAGGTGCTGATAGAGCGCGAGTGATTTTCCAAACCAGCCGTCATCACTGACGGATACAATCCACTCAGCACGCGGGAGCTGGCGGCGCAGCACCTCACCATATCCCAGTTCATAACAAATGAGGGATGCGATGGGGTGACCGTGAATGCGCACGGGTTTTTGGTGGTTGCTGCCGGGAAGGATGTTGGCTTCAGGAATGCCAAGACGCGCGGTAATGCCTGAAAACGCGGAGGGAATGTATTCTCCAAAAGGCACCAGCTGCTGCTTGAGGTAGCTGCCATGAGCGCGCCCCACCCCAAGAAGTGAGTTGTAAAAAAGCGTTTCGTTTTCATTTGCCGGACGCGGGATACCCAGGAGCAGCGCACTGCCGGCGGCATCAGCATCATGATCAAGCCTTGCGAGTACGTCACTTATCCAGCTTTCAGGCAGGGGAATGGCCGATTCGGGCAAAATGATGAGTTCGGTTCCGAGCAGGCCCGCGATTTTTTTCTCGTAATGCGCCATCAGCTCCCAGAAGAGGGTTTCATCCCATTTATCGCGCATCGAAAGATTGGCCTGAACCACGCCGACCGTGAGCGGCTTTTCCGCAAGGGTCGTCCATGAAATATGTTGCAGAGCCGAGGGCAGGAGAATCATCGCCACACCGCTCAAAAGCCACCATTGACGCCGTTGTATGCGGGCATCCATTCCGTGTGCCAGCAGCAGTGCGGCAAAACAGGTCATAAACCCGGTACCAAAAATACCGATAACGGGCAACAGAAAGCCTGGTGGTGTATCCACCTGACTGCCGGCAAGCAGCAGCCAGGGAAAGCCTGGCATCACGGCGGCACGCAGTGCCTCAGAGAGTGTCCAGATGGCTGCAAACAGCAGGCTTGAAAAGAGCGGCTTTTGAGTGCGGGCAAGTATCACCCACAGCGCGCAGGTGCTGGCCGGCAGCAGGGCAAGCAGTGTGGTAAAGCCCGCAGTAATGAGGGCGCTTGCCACCATATTGAGGTGTCCGTATTCGTGTACGCTCACAAATACCCACGATACCCCGAATCCAAAATAACCAAGACCAAAAAGCAGACCGCTGATAAAAGCCTCACGCCCCGACTGACCTCGAAGCACCAGTATCAGAAAGGCAATCCCGAGAAACACGAGCCCCGGCAGGTGAAAGGGTGCGAAGCCCAGCGGGAGGAGCAGTCCGGCAAGGAGTGGTCGCAGCATACGCACGAGGCGCTGAAGACGTGAATGTATGCCGACTGGTACGGCTTCGGTAAGGGGCAGGGGGAGCATGTCTTTGTCAATGCTTTAAATGACGCACCATAGTGCATGGGCGGAAAAAGATCAAGTCGGGGAGAGGGGCAACAGGGGCGTCCCCTTTTGCTTTACCGGTTAATTGGTGTAGGATGACCGCTCGTTTTGCAAGGGAGAAGGACTGCATGTATAACGTACTCATAACTGGAGCAGGGAAAATAGGAAGCCTCATCGCGTGCCTTTTGGGCAACAGCGGCGATTACGCAATTCATCTTGCTGACAGCAGCTTTGAAGGAAGCGATGTTTCGCGCCTTCTTGGCCATATGTCATCGATTCGCACGGTGGCGCTTGATGTCAACGATGTCAATGCCACAAAAGACTACATGAAACAGCAGGGCATTGTTGCGGTCATTTCCAGCCTGCCTTATTTTTTAAACCCCAAAGTTGCTGAAGCGGCACGTGCTGCCGGTGCGCATTATTTCGATTTGACGGAAGATACGGCCGTAACCGATGCCGTCAAGGCCATCGCCGAAGGTGCTGGCAGTGCGTTTGTACCGCAGTGCGGACTCGCTCCAGGCTTTATCAGCATCGCTGCCAACAGCCTGATGTCCGCATTTGATACCTGCCTGCATGCCCGTCTTCGCGTAGGCGCTCTGCCGCAGCGAGCCAGCAATGCGCTGCATTATTCGCTGACCTGGTCAACAGACGGTGTTATCAACGAATACGGCAACCCCTGTTTTGGTATTGCCGCAGGCGAGCCCGTCACAGTGGCGCCGCTTGAAGGGCTTGAGTCCATTCAGATAGACGGCTGCGAATATGAAGCTTTTAATACCTCGGGCGGGCTTGGAAGCCTTGCCGAAGTATACCTGGGACGCGTGCAGACGCTCGATTACAAAACCATCCGCTACCCCGGGCATTGTGAGAAAATGCGTTTTCTCATGAACGACCTGCGTCTCAATGATGACCGTGCCACGCTGCGCCGCGTGCTTGAAAATGCCATTCCCAAAACACGCCAGGACATTGTCATTGTTTACGTTTCAGTCGAAGGCATCCTGAACGGTGAGCTGACGGAAAAAAGTTACCTTAAAAAAATCTTCCCGATGGAGATTGCGGGGCTTGAATGGTCGGCTATCCAGATCAGTACGGCAAGCGGCGTGTGTGCCGTGGTTGATCTTGTACTGGGTCAGGCGAATGAATACCGTGGGTTTGTGCTGCAGGAGAAATTTGCCCTGGAAGCGGTACTTGCCAACCGTTTCGGAAAATACTATGCCGGAGAGCAATAAATGACCTTGTTAAAATCGCTTGGAATTGAGCCACTGAATCCCGGAGCCTTCAGTGGCTCCACTGTAGCCGGTAACCTTGAAGGGCGACGGCTTGTCTCGTTTAACCCCTCCACCGGTGAACGACTGGCAGAAGTTGCCACCTGTACCATGGAAGATTATCACGTGCTGATGGAGCGCCTGCAAAAAGCGTTTCTCGCATGGCGCGAAGTGCCTGCACCGCAGCGTGGAAACATTATCCGGCAGATGGGGGATGCCCTTCGCCGCCATAAGGACGCGCTGGGGAGTCTTGTAGCGCTTGAGATGGGAAAATCGAAGCAGGAAGGCGATGGCGAAGTCCAGGAAATGATAGACATCGCTGATTTTGCGGTTGGGCAATCGCGCATGCTTTACGGTAAAACCATGCATTCAGAGCGTCCCATGCACCGCATGTATGAGCAGTGGCACCCCTATGGCGTTGTTGGGGTCATTTCGGCGTTTAATTTTCCGGTAGCGGTATGGGCCTGGAATGCGTTTATTGCGGCCATCTGTGGTAACGTGACGCTCTGGAAACCTTCGGCGAAAACGCCGCTTTGCGCCATTGCCGTGCAGCATATCTGCAACGCAGTACTCACTGAAAATAACTGCCCGGAAATTTTTGCGCTCTGCATCCCGGAGTCACACGCCATTGCCGATGCGATGGTAGAAGATACACGCATTCCGCTGGTGTCGTTCACAGGCTCAACGGCCGTTGGCCGCACGGTTGCTGCAAAAGTAGCCACACGCCTTGGCAGAAGCATTCTGGAGCTTGGGGGCAACAACGCCATTATTCTTGATGAGAGCGCTGATTTAAACCTTGCCATCCCCGCCATTGTTTTTGGAGCGGTGGGTACGGCCGGGCAGCGGTGCACCTCAACCCGGCGCCTGTTTGTGCCGCGCGCGTGTCATGATGACATTGTTGAGCGTCTGCGAAAGGCGTATGCACAGGTGACCATCGGCAACCCTCTGGATACGAAAAACCTCATGGGTCCGTTGATTGATGCGGGTGCGGTTAACCAGTTTCGTGATGCCATCGCGCGCATTGCCAAAGCCGGCGGGCGTATTGTGTATGGGGGCGAAGCACTCACGGGTGACGGACATTTTGTGCAGCCGACACTGGTTTGTGGTGTTGAAAACCAGTGGGACATTGTGCAGGAAGAAACCTTTGCGCCTATTCTCTATGTGATGCCCTATGACACGCTGGAAGAAGCCATTGCTCTGCAGAATGCGGTGCCGCAGGGCTTGTCCTCTGCACTTTTCACGACCACGCTGTCGCATGCTGAACGGTTTTTATCGGCTATGGGCAGTGACTGCGGTATTGCCAATATTAATATCGGCACCAGTGGTGCTGAAATCGGTGGCGCGTTTGGCGGCGAAAAAGAAACAGGCGGTGGCCGTGAATCCGGTTCAGACGCCTGGAAGGGCTATATGCGCCGACAGACCAACACCATTAACTGGGGCAAAACGCTGCCGCTGGCACAGGGCATCCGCTTTGAGTTATAGCCAGGTATCTTAGAGAAGGAATCATCCATGCAATCTCCTTGGAACATCCAAACAATCGCCGTACTGGGAGCCGGAGTCATGGGCGCTCAGATTGCCGCCCACTGCGCCAACGCGGGTTTTGCAACGCGACTGTATGATTTACCAAGCGCCACAGGCGATGCCAGTGCCATTGCAGTCAAAGCCATCGCAGGCCTTGGGAAGCTGAAACCGCCACCGCTTGGGTTTTCAGGGTCGGCTGCCGGCATCACGGCGTGTAATTATGACGAGCACCTTGAAGCGCTGCTGGAATGTGACCTTGTCATTGAAGCGATTGCCGAGCGTTTTGACTGGAAAGAAGCGCTTTATAAGCGCATTATCCCGTTCCTTGGCGCACACGCGATTCTTGTAACCAACACTTCAGGCCTTGGTATTAATGCGCTCTCAGAGGCACTGCCAGCGGCACTTCAAGAGCGTTTTTGTGGCGTACACTTTTTTAATCCGCCGCGTTACATGCATCTTTGTGAACTGATTCCTTCTCAAAAGACACATCCGAAACTTTGCGATTATCTGGAAACCTGGCTCACCCGTTTTCTTGGTAAAGGGGTGGTGCGCGCTAAAGATACTCCTAATTTTGTAGCAAACCGTATCGGCGTGTTTTCCATGCTCACGGCATTGCATCATGCAAAAACCTATGAGCTTGGCTGTGATACCGTGGATGCCCTCACAGGTCCATTGATTGGCCGCCCTAAATCGGCGACGTTTCGTACCATGGATGTGGTGGGGCTTGATACCCTGGAGCACGTGGTCAAGACCATGCAAAACCAGTTGCCGGATGACCCCTGGCATGCGCTTTTTTTCCTGCCTGACTGGCTTAAAGGCCTTATCAGTGCTGGCGCGCTTGGACAAAAATCCGGTAGTGGGGTGTATCGCAAAAACGGTAAAACCATCGAAGTGTATGACGTTGAAAGCGGCAGTTACCGTGCCGCTCAAAATGGCGTGCGGGAAGAGGTGCGCGCCCTGTTTGCGGTCAAAGACCCCGGCGCGCGTTTCGAGGGACTTCTTGCATCCACGCTCCCGGAAGCCCAGTTTCTGGTCGCCTGCCTGCGGGATGTCTTTCATTACAGCGCCTTTCATCTGGACGCAATCGCCAATACTGCGCGTGATGTCGATGAGGCCATGAAATGGGGTTTTGGCTGGCAGGAAGGGCCCTTTGAAACCTGGCAGAAAGCGGGCATGATAACAGTATTTGACTGTGTTTCGCAGGCGATTGCAGATGGCAGGTCGCCTCGCAATGCCACTCTGCCGGCATGGCTTGCACCGTTAACCGCGTTTTATGTGAATGATGGTGCGTTCAGCCCGGCAGGAAACGCACTGGTGCCGCCATCATCACTGCCAGTTTACGCGCGCCAGCTTGCAGTCGCACGCAACCCCATGGCGACTCCAGAACCGCACGAGACCCTTTACGAAAATAAAGGGGTGCGTCTGTGGCATCTTGCCGACAATGTGGCGGTACTGAGCTTTTTGAGCAAGGCAAACAGCATTGGCGAGCCGGTGCTTGAGGGCATGCAGGCGGCTCTTGATATCGCAGAAAGTCGTTGCAGTGGCGTCATTATCTGGCAGACGGACGCCTCTACTTTCAGTGCGGGTGCTGATTTAAAAGCCGTTGGCGAACTTGCGGTGGCAGGTGAATTTTCAGCCATCGAAGGCATGATAGAACGCTTTCAGAAGCTGATGATGCGCATCAAATACAGTCCGATTCCAGTCGTTGCCGCACTACGCGGCAGAGCGCTTGGTGGCGGGTGTGAACTCTTGATGCATTGTGGAGCAGTGGTTGCCGCTTTTGAATCTTATCCGGGGCTTGTAGAAGTTGGTGTAGGATTGATTCCAGCCGGGGGCGGCTGTAAGGAAATGGTGCTTCGTACCTTTGAAGAGGGCATCGAAACCTTCGCTACGCTGCAAAAGCGTTTTCAGCAGCTTGCGACAGGATTTGTGCCGGGTTCTGCCGTTGAGGCGCAGAAAACGGGCTATCTTGATGCAAAAGCTTCATGGGTCATGCACTCTGGAGAGGTTTTATATGTAGCGCTTGAGCGCGTGAAGGCGATGTGTGCCGCAAACTATCGCCCGCCGCTGCCGGCGCGTTTTCAGGTATACGGACGTGAAGGGCGCGCGCGCCTGCAAAGCGGGCTTGTCAACTGGCGTGAGGGTGGGTTTATCAGTGCGCATGATTACGTGCTGGCAACACACCTTGCCAATGTGCTCTGTGGCGGCGAGGTGTATGGTGGTCAGTGGGTGGATGAGGACTGGATGCTGCATCTTGAGCGTGAAGCATTTATGGCGCTTGTGAAGACACCAGAAACACAGGCACGTATCCGCGCCATGCTCGAAACCGGCAAACCACTGCGTAACTGAGGAGTATGAACATGACTAATGTGTATGTAGTGGATGTTATCCGCACACCGGTTGGCAAGGCTCCACGCGGTGTATTTCGGCATACGCTGCCGGATGATTTGCTGGCGCACACCATAAAAAGTATTAGTAAGCGCAACGAGGGCGTTGACTGGTCAGCCGTCAGCGATGTCGTCGTTGGCTGTGCGATGCCTGAAGCGGAACAGGGAATGAATGTTGCCCGTATTGGCTCGCTGCTGGCAGACCTGCCGGTGTCGGTTCCCGCGATGACTATCAACCGTTTTTGCTCGTCAGGCGTGCAGAGTATCGCTACAGCTGCCGCCGGCATGCTGCATCAGGGCGGTATGCTCGCACTCGCCGGCGGTGTAGAGAGTATGTCCATGGTGCCGATGGGGGGGAATAAGTACACGCAAAACCCGTCCATTTTTGAGAATGCGCACATCAGCATTGCCTATGGCATGGGAATAACGGCTGAAAACGTTGCCAAACGTTACGGTATCAGCCGTGAAGCACAGGACGCGTTTGCATTCGAGAGCCATCAGCGGGCACTTAAGGCGCAGGAGCGCGGTGATTTTACTGCGGAAATTTCGCCAGTCATGACGCTTTTGCGTAATGCCAATCTTCAGTCAGACAGGGTTGATACCGCTGAACGCTTGATTAGTATTGATGAAGGGCCGCGTGCGGATACGACACTGGAGGCCATCAGCCGTTTAAAGCCGGTTTTTGCCCTTCACGGCACCGTAACGGCCGGTAACAGCTCCCAGATGAGTGATGGTGCCGCCATGGCGCTCCTTGCAACGGAAGAGGGTTTGAAGCGCTTTAACCTGACTCCCATGGGGCGGCTTTTGAGTTATGCCGTTGCCGGCGTTCCTCCTGAAATCATGGGGATAGGTCCTGTTGAGGCCATTCCACTGGCCCTCAAACGCGCGGGGCTTGCGCTTTCAGACATCGACTGGATTGAACTGAACGAAGCTTTTGCTGCCCAGGCACTCGCCGTTATTGAAACGCTTGATTTACCCCGTGAAAAGGTCAACCCGCTCGGTGGTGCCATAGCACTTGGTCATCCGCTTGGCGCAACCGGCGCGATACGTACGGCAACGCTCTTGCATGGCCTTCGCCGCACGGGTGGACGGTATGGCATGGTTACCATGTGCATAGGCACAGGCATGGGGGCTGCAGCGATTTTTGAGCGCCTTTAAAGACCATTGATGATATGTCAATGAAAAAAAACAGAAATATAAAGCCGGGCTTAAAGTCCGGCTTTATATTCTAAGGGTCTGATTTGCGGCAAACCCACTCATCTTCTACGCTATGAATAAGGACTATCCGCTCGGGACAGGTATGCGCCATATTGCACTAGCCACGCTGCTTGTGACGACCAGTGTATTTGCTGATGAATTCATCGGTTTTTCCGCCTATGAAAATGGCGATTACACCACGGCCTATCAACAGCTGATTCAACCGGCCAAATCCGGCAATGAAGAAGCGATGTATGTTATCGGGCGCATGTACCAGTATGGCTATGGCGTTAATCGCTCCCCGGTTAAAGCGCTGGAGTGGTATCAAAAGGCCGCGGAAAAAAATTACGCGCTGGCACAGCTTGGGCTCGGGTTTATGTATGACACGGGCGATGGTGTTCAGCAGGATTATAAAAAAGCCTTTGAATGGTACAAAAAATCTGCGCTTCAGGGCAATGCCATTGCGGAGCGTAATGTCGCATTGATGTATGCTTCCGGAGATGGTGTGAAGGCCGATGCCCGTGAAGCATTTTCATGGTTCAAAAAGTCTGCCGTGCATGGCTACAGCAAGGCGCAGGTGAACCTCGGTTATTACTACATGCTGGGTGACGGTGTTAAAAAAGACCCGGAACAAGCCTTTTTCTGGTATAAAAAAGCCGCTGAGCAGGATGATCCAAAGGGTCAGTACAGCCTTGGAGTACTTTACACCGGCAAGTATGGCATTCCTGAGGATGAAGCTCAGGCGACTTACTGGTTTTCTCAGGCGGCCAACAACGGGCATCGAGGGGCACAGGCATCCCTTGCCTATCAATACCTGAATGGCCTTGGAATTGAGCGTAATCCTGAAAAAGCCGTCTACTGGTATCAAAAATCGGCCGAAGCTGGCAGTACGGATGCACAGACTGCGCTGGGTCAGTTATACATGACGGGAACTGGTGTCGATAAAGATTACAAGCAGGCGGTTTACTGGTTTGGGGAGGCCGCGGGATATGGTGACCCCCTGGCACAGGGTAAGCTTGGATATCTCTATATGGCGGGGCTCGGAGTCAGCAAAGACAACGCCCGCGCCTATGCCTGGCTGACCCTGGCCTCCAAAGGGGGGGATGCTCAGGCGCAAAAAGACCTGAGCGGGCTCGAAAAAAACATGAGTGCCAGTGAGCGAACCGACGGAGAAGCGTTTCTCAAAAACATCGAGATTCGCACTCCGCCGCCTGAATCGGATTAGGGCGTGTGAGAAGACGTGCTGGATGAAGCTTCTGACGTGTCAGCAGGCTGTCTCATGTTAAAGATCCCGAGTGTGGGCGCTTGCAGCGGACTGTTTTCAAGGCGTAAGGTATAAATCTCTTCAACTCCAGGAAGCTGGCGCAGTAACTGCCGCTCAAAATCATGGTTTCGCGGGTGATTTTCTGTCAGAAACTCAAGCAGTGTTGCGGCGAGGCGACACTCGGTATTGGACAGTTCAATTTCTCCCGTTTCGACAGAAGGAGTGCGTGCTGCAAGTCTGTGCGTTTCCTCAAGGGCAAAAGCTTCAAGAATCTCATGACAATGCGCGTAATAATTAAGCTCTGCATATTCGAAAATTGAAGGAAAACGAAGCAGCAGCTTTATCATGGTGGCATCTTTATTACGGAGCGCCACATGGAATGCGGAATTAAACGCGTCAGAGGCAAGTGCTTCTGCCGTTTCTTGAGCTTCCTGCAGCAGGTATTCTGCATAGTCAACGCGTCCAAGTCGCACCGTTTCAGTGAAAAGAAGCTGTGCGTCCTCGAGATTTTCGTCGATAATTATTTTTGGGGTATGAAGAACAACTTTTCCGGTTTCACCGCTAAGCTTATGGCGAAGGGCAATTGCAATTGCATGAAGCCCGGAAAGCATCAATGCCATTTTATGGAATTCGCGCGGAAGATGTTTAAACAACTTAATAAAAACCGCATAATCCTTGTCTGCAATGAGTGCCATTTTCAGTGCCTGAACTATCAGCTCGATGGCGTCCTCGAATGTGAGAAGCGACAGATATTTTGTTATCATAGGCACTTTTCCAAGTGACGATAACGCAAGGAGCACAGAGGGGCGGCGTTCAACGCCCGGACAGTACTTCAGAAAAGCATAAAAATGTTTCTCATTTAGCAGGCTCGCAAACGCCGCGGCGATGACTTCCGGTGGCATTTTTATGGCTCGCGCCTTGTCAACGAAGGCTCCGACTTCAGCACTTTTCATGCCCGGATGTCCAATCACCATGCACAGCCATTGGCGTTGTGCACGCAACCCTGGTTTGTTACTGATGAATTGAGGGTCTTTTTTTGCCATACAAAATAAGTTGAGTTCATGAGGTTCTATATAAGCATTCAGCACTCTCAGCCAAAAGTGAGGATGAATTCCTTCGGGGCGGGTAGTGATTTTCTCTGGAGCAATAATCGGCAATACTGTCTTTGGCATGATAATTTTCAACAACTAATAAACAATTAGTCATTATAACAGCATTTTGTAATACGATCGATATATATGTCTATATAGAAGGCGTTTTCAGTGACTGCCAGCAGGCTGAGTAATCACATTCCCGACTCTGGTCTTCCATCGCGGTTTGGGTGATGCGCCAGGGGGAGGCGGTTTCAAACATGAATGCCAGCGTATTATCGTAGCGTTCAGGTTTAAGTGGGGCATGAGTCGCGGTTTCCCACGTCTGTGCATCCGGGCCGTGAGCGGTCATCGCGTTGTGAATGCTGACCCCCCCTGGCAAAAAGCCTTCCAGTTTTGCGTCATACGTGCCTTTAATGAGCCCCATGAATTCACTCATGCAGTTTTTGTGAAACCAGGGGGGGCGAAAGGTATTCTCAGCCACCATCCAGCGCGGCGGGAAAATGACAAAATCAAGGTTTGCTTCTCCGGGAATGAGACCCGGAGAGGTGAGTACCGTGAAGATGGAAGGATCCGGGTGATCAAAGCTTACGGTGTTAATGGTATTAAAAAGCGCCAGATCATACTTATAAGGTGCAAGATTACCCTGCCATGCGACAACATTGAGCGGCGAATCCGGGTATTCGGCCTGCCAGAGCGTATTTTGTGACTTGCACATAACGGTGCATATGCCGAGGTCTTTCTCAAAGGCTGCATCAGGGTAGACAAAATGGCGAGGGCAGGCAAGACCATTGGCACCGATGGGTCCAAGTTCCGGGAGCGCCAGCGGAACACCGGAATTTTCACAAAGGTAGCCACGGGCAAAGTCGTTTTCGAGCTCGACACGAAAGATAACCCCGCGCGGAATGACAGCCATATGGCCAGGAGCAATAGTCAGCACGCCAAATTCTGTGCACAGACGCAATGCTCCCTGCTCGGGAACAAATAGCATTTCGCCATCATGGTTCACAAAAAAACGCGTTGTCATTGACTGGTTGCACAGGTAACGCCAGGCGTTTACGCGCTCAGAACCTGCCATGTGCTGCAGGCCATCTACGAAGTCACACGCATGCGCGGGCGAAAGCATTGGCGCCCAGCGAAAAGGGTTGGGCGGCTGTATTTCCAGAAACGGCTGCACGAGATTGTTTTTTACAGAGATGAAGTCTTTATGTACAACGGATGGCAGCAGGCGATAGAGCCACGAGCGCAGATTAACATGGCGCGGGCGCGTGAAGGCGGTGCCGCTCAGCTGTTCAGCATAAAGGCCGAGCGGGCAGCGCTGCGGGGAGTTCTGATGGAGAGGCAGAGCCCCGCTAATGGCTTCACTCTGATGGTAGTTCCCAAATCCGTGCATGTGCATCCCTTCCTCCGCCATCCTCTACAATCAGACCAATCCTCGCATGATTTTACGATGCTGTCGAGGCAGCTGCCAAAGGTACACTATCAAGGACAGATGAAGGCACTGCTTCAGAACGTTGCCGCCCATAAAAAGTGGCGCTCCAGCTGTAGTCTTGTTGCGAACGAGGTGGCACTGGCGCATGCCCGCTCATAAGATACTGCTTGATAAACGTTCCGAGCTCATCGATGTGGCGTGTACGCTCGTCAACGGTGTTTTGAAATTCCAGACAGTTTAAGGCGGCATAATGCGCATGTATTTCCCGTATGGCTTCATCAAATTCACCGTTTGCTTCGAAAAATCGCTCCTTGTCTCTGCTCTGTCTCCACGCTTGCAGCAACTCATCAAGCACCCTTTCCGGAAGGGAGGCCACGTTCAGTGTGACCGCCTTACGGGTAAAACACAGCGGACCTTTTCGTCCATCCGCATGTTCTTGAATAACCCCATTCTCAGGGAGCTGCCCCCAGCCGTTGAGGGAAGAGTATAAATTTTTGAAACGCTGCTCGGTTTCAACGGAAGGGGTTGATGGCTCGAAACGTGCGCGCCCAAGTCCAAGATTCAGCCATTTAATCACGGCAACAATCGGTGACAACGCTGTACCGATGACGAAGAAAACGCTATTGGGGGCAATGAATTTTCCAGCAAAAATCAGCATGCTTAGCGGCAGGGTTAACACGACGGCGAGAAGATAGCCAGGTGTTCCGGTAATTTTTAAGCGCAGGCTGCGTTTATCACCGGCGAGTCCCGCAAATTGGGGCATGCCTAATGCGCCATTCAGGAAAGACCCTGAAAGTGCTGTAAAAGCAATCCACGATTCCCGGAACATGCGAAATCCAACTACAAGTGCAGCACCTGTGGCGGCCATGGGCGCGCCAAGTACGAGGCCCGGGAGACCGTAGCCAAAGATGTGATACAGTTTGCGCTGTTGATTGCGGACATCGTCTTCAATGCCGCCATTTTGAGCACGCTCATCATTCCATGCAAGAAAGCCCGCGGAATAGATGAGTCTGACGGCACTTAGCCCGGAGTTTTTGAGGATAAGCCAACCTGCTACAAAGGTTGAAGTAAAGAGTGCGGCAAGGCTGCCAATGAGCAGGCCGGGTGCGCCGAAGAGGTACTTGTTCAGAGGGGTGCGTTTAGCAATCTCATCTATCAGGATCTCTCCGGGCTCACGGAGTCCGGCATCGATGTGCAGCGGGTCAGTCAGCCTAAACCAGGCAAGCGGTATACTGAACCATGCATTATACGCCACCCGCAAAAAGAGGGAGGCCGCCATGGAAGGCAGCGCCAGCAGGGCGCCAATCAGTGCGCCCGGTGCGCCGATGCCGAATTTGGCGAAGCTGCTACGATTGTCATTTTCAATGCCGCCGTCTTTAGCGGGTTCACCGTTAAAGACAACAAAGCCTGCTGAATACACGATGTGCCATGCGGTCAGGGATGACTGTTTGAAGGTGCGGGTGAGTGCCACAAGCCCCATGCTGAGTGCGGCGAAAGGGGCGCCAAGGACGAGACCCGGAAGGCCATAGCCAAAGATGTGATGCAGTTTGCGTTTTGAGCCGTTGACATCGTCTTCGATGCCGCCATTTTGAGCGCGTTCATCATTCCATGCAAGAAAGCCCGCGGAATAGATGAGTCTGACGGCACTTAGCCCGGAGTTTTTGAGGATAAGCCAACCTGCTACAAAGGTTGAAGTAAAGAGTGCGGCAAGGCTGCCAATGAGCAGGCCGGGTGCGCCGAAGAGGTACTTGTTCAGAGGGGTGCGTTTAGCAATCTCATCTATCAGGATCTCTCCGGGCTCACGGAGTCCGGCATCGATGTGCAGCGGGTCAGTCAGCCTAAACCAGGCAAGCGGTATACTGAACCATGCATTATACGCCACCCGCAAAAAGAGGGAGGCCGCCATGGAAGGCAGCGCCAGCAGGGCGCCAATCAGTGCGCCCGGTGCGCCGATGCCGAATTTGGCGAAGCTGCTACGATTGTCATTTTCAATGCCGCCGTCTTTAGCGGGTTCACCGTTAAAGACAACAAAGCCTGCTGAATACACGATGTGCCATGCGGTCAGGGATGACTGTTTGAAGGTGCGGGTGAGTGCCACAAGCCCCATGCTGAGTGCGGCGAAAGGGGCGCCAAGGACGAGACCCGGAAGGCCATAGCCAAAGATGTGATGCAGTTTGCGTTTTGAGCCGTTGACATCGTCTTCGATGCCGCCATTTTGAGCGCGTTCATCATTCCATGCAAGAAAGCCCGCGGAATAGATGAGTCTGACGGCACTTAGCCCGGAGTTTTTGAGGATAAGCCAACCTGCTACAAAGGTTGAAGTAAAGAGTGCGGCAAGGCTGCCAATGAGCAGGCCGGGTGCGCCGAAGAGGTACTTGTTCAGAGGGGTGCGTTTAGCAATCTCATCTATCAGGATCTCTCCGGGCTCACGGAGTCCGGCATCGATGTGCAGCGGGTCAGTCAGCCTAAACCAGGCAAGCGGTATACTGAACCATGCATTATACGCCACCCGCAAAAAGAGGGAGGCCGCCATGGAAGGCAGCGCCAGCAGGGCGCCAATCAGTGCGCCCGGTGCGCCGATGCCGAATTTGGCGAAGCTGCTACGATTGTCATTTTCAATGCCGCCGTCTTTAGCGGGTTCACCGTTAAAGACAACAAAGCCTGCTGAATACACGATGTGCCATGCGGTCAGGGATGACTGTTTGAAGGTGCGGGTGAGTGCCACAAGCCCCATGCTGAGTGCGGCGAAAGGGGCGCCAAGGACGAGACCCGGAAGGCCATAGCCAAAGATGTGATGCAGTTTGCGTTTTGAGCCGTTGACATCGTCTTCGATGCCGCCATTTTGAGCGCGTTCATCATTCCATGCAAGAAAGCCCGCGGAATAGATGAGTCTGACGGCACTTAGCCCGGAGTTTTTGAGGATAAGCCAACCTGCTACAAAGGTTGAAGTAAAGAGTGCGGCAAGGCTGCCAATGAGCAGGCCGGGTGCGCCGAAGAGGTACTTGTTCAGAGGGGTGCGTTTAGCAATCTCATCTATCAGGATCTCTCCGGGCTCACGGAGTCCGGCATCGATGTGCAGCGGGTCAGTCAGCCTAAACCAGGCAAGCGGTATACTGAACCATGCATTATACGCCACCCGCAAAAAGAGGGAGGCCGCCATGGAAGGCAGCGCCAGCAGGGCGCCAATCAGTGCGCCCGGTGCGCCGATGCCGAATTTGGCGAAGCTGCTACGATTGTCATTTTCAATGCCGCCGTCTTTAGCGGGTTCACCGTTAAAGACAACAAAGCCTGCTGAATACACGATGTGCCATGCGGTCAGGGATGACTGTTTGAAGGTGCGGGTGAGTGCCACAAGCCCCATGCTGAGTGCGGCGAAAGGGGCGCCAAGGACGAGACCCGGAAGGCCATAGCCAAAGATGTGATGCAGTTTGCGTTTTGAGCCGTTGACATCGTCTTCGATGCCGCCATTTTGAGCGCGTTCATCATTCCATGCAAGAAAGCCCGCGGAATAGATGAGTCTGACGGCACTTAGCCCGGAGTTTTTGAGGATAAGCCAACCTGCTACAAAGGTTGAAGTAAAGAGTGCGGCAAGGCTGCCAATGAGCAGGCCGGGTGCGCCGAAGAGGTACTTGTTCAGAGGGGTGCGTTTAGCAATCTCATCTATCAGGATCTCTCCGGGCTCACGGAGTCCGGCATCGATGTGCAGCGGGTCAGTCAGCCTAAACCAGGCAAGCGGTATACTGAACCATGCATTATACGCCACCCGCAAAAAGAGGGAGGCCGCCATGGAAGGCAGCGCCAGCAGGGCGCCAATCAGTGCGCCCGGTGCGCCGATGCCGAATTTGGCGAAGCTGCTACGATTGTCATTTTCAATGCCGCCGTCTTTAGCGGGTTCACCGTTAAAGACAACAAAGCCTGCTGAATACACGATGTGCCATGCGGTCAGGGATGACTGTTTGAAGGTGCGGGTGAGTGCCACAAGCCCCATGCTGAGTGCGGCGAAAGGGGCGCCAAGGACGAGACCCGGAAGGCCATAGCCAAAGATGTGATGCAGTTTGCGTTTTGAGCCGTTGACATCGTCTTCGATGCCGCCATTTTGAGCGCGCTCATCATTCCATGCAAGAAAGCCCGCGGAATAGATGAGTCTGACGGCACTTAGCCCGGAGTTTTTGAGGATAAGCCAACCTGCTACAAAGGTTGAAGTAAAGAGTGCGGCAAGGCTGCCAATGAGCAGGCCGGGTGCGCCGAAGAGATACTTGTTCAGAGGGGTACGTTTAGCAATCCCATCTATCAGGATCTCTCCGGGCTCACGGAGTCCGGCATCGATGTGCAGCGGGTCAGTCAGCCTAAACCAGGCAAGCGGTATACTGAACCATGCATTATACGCCACCCGCAAAAAGAGGGAGGCCGCCATGGAAGGTAGCGCCAGCAGAGCGCCTATAACTGCGCCCGGTGCGCCAAAGCCGTATTTCAGATAATTCACCCGTCCATCTGTTTCAATACCACCCTCCCTGGCAGATTCACCGTTAAAGACAATAAAGCCCGCTGAAAAAACGATGCGTGAGGCCGTTAATGCCGAGTTTTTCAATGTGCGCCAGTTTATAATCCCGCCAGCGGCTAAAAAGCCGGCCAATGCACCGAGAACGAAGCCCGGCAATCCGAAGCCATATTTGTTAAGAAATTTATCTTCTTGAATGCTTTTATCCAGTGTTATCTGGTTATCGGCATCAAACAATGGATTAACGATGAAACTATAACCGACTTTCAGGCTGCTCCAGGAGTTGACCAGCATGCGTCCAAAGGCGATGGCGGCCATGCTCGGGAGGCCCGCGAGGAGCGCCAGGACAACGCCGGCCACACCATACATCTGGCGATACCATGGCATGCTGCCTTCGGGTACCTTAAGCTGAAAGCGCGGATTATCAGGAAGTGCCAGGTTGCAGAGACGCGCGTATAAAACGACAAGCAGAAGAGTTGCATTATAAACGGCAGGCACGAGAGTGATGGAGAGGAACCATGCAAGCGGATTTATGGGCAGCAGTGTCAGAGCGATTTGACCGATAAGGTTGAGAGAGCGCGGTGTTGGCGGCTCTTCGACATCAAAAAGCTCCTGCTCAATGGGAGCCGTATACTGGCCTAAAAGGTTAAAGTGCGCACGCACCGATTTCGCCGTGAAGCCTGCTGTGATTCTGCCAAGGCGAGCAGCGCCGTTTCCTGCCGTTGCCAGTAAATTGGCAAGGTTGTGCAGCAGTT
Source organism: Legionella geestiana (assembly GCF_004571195.1). Taxonomy (GTDB): domain Bacteria; phylum Pseudomonadota; class Gammaproteobacteria; order Legionellales; family Legionellaceae; genus Legionella_B; species Legionella_B geestiana. Next base: position 442,817 of record NZ_CP038271.1, on the reverse strand, counting down.
CTGTGAGAAGTATCAGCATGGTCCTTTCGCTCCAGTAACCGTTGAAGTAGCAGAGGTTAACCAATAATACTTAAGGGAGTCTTAAGATAATTCCCAAAACCCCCTGGCCCCTTGTATAATCGAAGTTTTGTCGTCAGAGGTATTATTGTCATGGCCGGGCACAGTAAATGGGCAAACATCAAATTCAGAAAAGGCGTTCAGGATGCTAAACGCGGAAAAATATTCACGAAGCTGATTCGGGAAATCACCGTTTCTGCCCGAACCGGGGGGGAGGAGTCCGGTAACCCGAGGCTCAGAGATGCGGTTACCAAGGCACTGAAGGCCAACATGAAGCGCGACACCATCGATAATGCCATCAAGCGTGGCCTCGGCGGGCTTGATGGAGCCAGCATGATGGAGATGCGTTATGAGGGCTATGGCCCTGGTGGGATTGCCATTCTTGTGGATTGCCTTTCTGATAATAAAAACCGCACAGTTTCGGACGTGCGCCATGCGTTTACCAAGTATGGCGGCAATCTGGGTACGGATGGTTCGGTAGCCTATCTTTTCACCAAACAGGGTGAAATACTGCTGGCTGAAGGGGTGGCTGAAGACCGCGTCATGGAAGTGGCCATTGAGGCGGGTGCAGATGATGTGAATGTGGATGATGAAGGGTATCTTGAAGTGATTACGGCACCTGAGTTGTTTCATCTCGTGCTCTCGGCACTTCAGGAATCTGGTCTTGCAGTTGAGCAGGCGCAGATTGCCATGCGCGCTGAGAACATGATTCCTGTCAGCGGTGACGCGGCTGAGAGCCTCATGAAACTCATTGACGCACTTGAAGATTTGGATGATGTGCAGGATGTCTACAGTAATGCGGAGTTTTCGCAGGCTGATATGGATGCTTAGGATAAGACCTGATGACCATCATTCTCGGGATTGATCCCGGTTCGCGTATCACGGGCTACGGGCTAATCGAGGTACGCGGAAAAACAACGAGCTACCTCGACAGTGGCTGTATACGCACGCAGGGAAAAGAACTGGGCCCGCGGCTTTTAGAAATTTTTAATGGCATTTGTGAGTTGATGGATGCGTTTAAGCCACAGGAAGTGGCAATTGAACAGGTTTTTGTGCACCAGAATCCAAACTCTGCCCTGACGCTTGGACATGCGCGAGGGGCTGCCATGGTGGCCGCAGCCTCACACAGGGTTGGCGTTTCAGAATACACTCCCCGCGCGGTCAAACAGGCGGTGGTGGGCTATGGAGCCGCTGGAAAGGATCAGGTGCAGCACATGGTCATGCAGATTCTGCAATTGAGTCGCGCACCTCAGGCGGATGCCGCCGATGCGCTCGCCATCGCCATTTGCCACAGCCACACACGGCGCAGCATTCTTGCCATGCGCTCACCATCACAGACAGGAGCACACACATGATAGGCTGGTTGCAGGGGATGCTGATTGAGCGCAGTGCGCCGGGAAAGCTGGTAGTCGATGTCAGTGGTGTCGGGTATGACGTTGAAACATCGCTTTCCACCTGGTTTTCGCTGGAACACACCACCGACCGGATTGGGCTACACATTCATACGGTGGTGCGCGAAGATGCACTGCTCCTCTTTGGGTTTTCTTCGCAGGAAGAGCGGGCGCTTTTCAGAGCACTCATCAAGGTTAATGGTGTGGGGCCAAAACTGGCCATGTCCATTCTCTCCAGTATCAGCCCACAGGAATTTGTAGAGTGTATCCGTCTGCAGAATACAGCGATGCTGGTGCGTCTTCCGGGTGTTGGCAAGAAAACCGCAGAGCGGCTGGTAGTGGAAATGCGTGACAGCCTGAAAACAGGTACTGTTGACAGTGGTCTTGCGATGGGATTAATGAGCACTGCCGCCAGTCAACAGGATGAAGCCATCAGTGCGCTTGAAGCGCTGGGCTACAGACCGCAGGAAGCGGCTAAAGCCGTGAAGGCGCTGGATGACGGTCAGAAGAACAGTGAGCAGTTGATTCGCGCGGCTCTACAGCGTCTTTCCGGTCGGTAAGGCATTTTTTTTGCGTTTTTTAGTCGGGAAAAAAACCCTGACCACAAGCCCCGTGCCTTCCTCGGGCGATTCAAGGCGAACACGCCCGCCGTGCAGTTCGGAAATCTGCTGCACAATGGCAAGTCCGAGACCACTGCCGGGGCTTTTATTGCCAAGCACCCGGAAAAATCGCTCAAATACGCGTGATTGCAGTTCGACGGGAATACCTGGCCCATTGTCACGCACCTCCAGTACGACTTCGTCGTTCTGGTGCGAGACACGAACGCTCACCAACCCGTTTTCCCGGCAATAGCGAATGGCATTATCCACGAGGTTACGCACAAGAATACCAATCGCGGTAGGATTGCCGAGAAAGACCGGTATAGTGCCAATCGGCTCAAACTCCAGTTCAATGTTTTTCTCAAGTGCACTCGGCGCCAGCATCGCAAGAATTTCGCGCGTGATACGCACAAGATGCACATTATCCGCATCCTGCATGCTCGCAGCTTCAGGAACCAGCCGGCTCATTGTCAACAGCTGCTGCACGATATGGGTACTGCGGTTGACGCTTGCAATGAGTTTTTGCAGCGCCAGATTTTTTTCCTGCACATCCGTTGTATTAAGCGCCACCTGCGCCTGTGTTTTGAGTGCGGCAAGCGGGGTACGCAGTTCGTGAGCGGCATCGGCAGCAAAGCGTTTTTCCCGTTCAAATCCTTCCTGCAGGCGGAAAAAAAGCTTGTTCAGCTCATCAATGACCGGTTTGATTTCCTCAGGAACTTCGTCAATATTGACGGGCTCGAGATGGCTTGGGGCACGGTTTGCCACTTCTTTGGCAACCCGGTCGAGACTGTCGAGGCCTCGCCCGATAATAATCCAGATAAGCAGGCCTGAGAGCGGGAACGTCAGGAGCATGATGTACACATCATCCTGTGCTATCCTGTGACCCAGCTCATTGCGGGTATCGTAGCGCTCAGCAAGAACCGTACGAACGCCTGCAGCCTGATTGTATGCGGTGAACACCCGCCATCGCTGGCTGCCAATGGTTTTATCGCTGAAACCATCATTTTCTGCCACAAGTGGAATAGTCGGTGCACTTGCTGAGTGCAGCAGCAGGCGACCACCGTTTGTCCAAACCTGAAAATTAAATTTATTCAGGTAGTTAACTGGCAGGTGATCGTTTAAAAAGCGTTCTTCATAAAAATCACTGACACGTTGCGGAATGGTATCAATGGACTTTTGGATTTTTTCAAGCGGACGCTCATGCAGGTCGTCGCCAAGAAGCGCCTGGTAAGAAAGGGTAGAAATGGCCATCAGGCTGTCGAGGTGGTCTTGAATGTCTTTCTGGTCGAGATAATAGTTACCGATGGCAGTCAATGTTGTCGTGACAGTGATGGCCAGCAGCAGGTTTATCAACAAAAATTTGCGGATAGAAGACTTCACAGCGTTTAGCCGCCTTCATTTTTTTCAGCCATATACCCGATGCCGCGAATGGTACGGATAAAGTTGGCGTTAAGTTTTTTGCGCAGGTTGTGGATATGTACTTCAAGAGCATTACTGTCCACATCCTCTTCCCAGCCATACAGACTCTGCATGAGCTGTTCACGTGAGAGTACCTGACCATTGCATTCCAGTAGTTTAAGTAAAAGGGCAAATTCGCGGCGGGGTACGTTCACAGGTATATCATCTACCATGACGCTGTGCGCGGCAGGGTCAAGCGTAATATTACGGTATTGCAGCAGCGACTCCGCACGACCCTGTGAACGGCGAGTCAGCGCGCGAACGCGCGCACCGAGTTCGTTTAAGTCAAAAGGTTTAATCAGGTAATCATCCGCACCGCTGTCAAGGCCACGCACACGGTCTTCAACCGATTCACGTGCTGTGAGAATAATTACAGGCGTGGTATTGCCATCATTGCGAATGGATTGCAAAAGCCCCAAACCGGAAAGCCTTGGCAGACCAAGATCAAGAATAATCAGCTCAAAGGTTTCGGTGCGCACGGCAGATTTAGCTGACTCGCCATCCTTCAGCCAGTCAACGACATAACCAAACTGAGTGAGCCCTGTTTTTACGGCATCGCCAAGCAGTTCGTCATCTTCAACCAGCAGTAGTCGCATGCTTTCTCCCTTAGCTCTGATCCCGTGAAGGCGGCGCGCCCAGAGTTTTTTGCTCAGAATGCTGGGTCATATATAAAGCTTGCAAGAAAACAAACAACAATGTCAATCCAGCGCCACCAAAGAGTTTGAAATTCACCCAGGCGTCAAGGCTGAAAAGATACGCCACCACAATGTTCAAAGCCCCCATCACAATGAAGAACAGGGTCCAGGCGGTGTTGAGACGGTACCAGACACGGACCGGCAGCTCGATATTGCTTTCCATGATTTTCTGAATGAGCGGTTTTTTTGCAAACCATCCGGAACCGGCAAAGGCAATCGCAGAAAGCCAGTAAAGTCCCGTAGGCTTCCATTTAATAAACGTTGGGTCATGCAGCAGCAGTGTGGCACTGCCAAGTACCATAACGATGAAGAGACTGATGACATGTATTTTTTCATAGCGTCGGTATTTCAGGCGAAAAAATAAAACCTGAAGCAGGGAGAGCACCATCGCGGTTGCGGTGGCTGTAAAAATCCCAAAGAGCTTGTAGGCTGCAAAAAAGACTACAATCGGGAAAAAATCAAAGACTATCTTCATGTTTCTCCTTTGCTCCCGGCCTCTATGCCTGCACAGTAAAGTACCGGGGCTCATATCAAGTATACTACAACTCGATGCATCAGCTCTTTAAGCACTATGCAACGGCTATCCGCTGCCCGGTACGCAGCTTCGAGGGATGAAGCCCGGGGTTCAAGCGGGTGAGATTTTGCAGGCTGGTGTTGGACGCTTTGGCAATGGCGCCGAGCGTGTCACCGGGGCGAACCACATAATAACGCGGTACGCGCGCCTTGCGCCAGATAACAAGCTGTTGACCCGCTTTCAGGGGATTGCGGCTTGAGAGATAATTCCAGCGCTGAATCTCAGTTGCAGGTACCCCATACTTACCGGCAATCCTTGCCAGCGTATCAGTCTTTTGCACAATATGCAGCACTTTCATGGGGCGCAGGGGAGCGAGTGGCGGCTCTTTTGCGGCGTGACTGGCGGCAATTACTGCGGGTTTAGGCGGTGGTGGCGTATTTCTACTGTTTGGAATCAGAATGGAGCGCCCAACCTGCAGGTGGTCGTTTTTCAGCTGGTTGAGCTGGCGCACGAGTGTTGGAGTTGTGTGATAGCGATTGGCAATACGGGCTACAGTATCTCCGCGCGCGACCTGATGGCGCGTCCAGCTGACCCGTTTATCTTCGGGAAGATTGGCAAGGTTACGGCTGAAGTGCTGAACTCTGTCAGCGGGGATAAGCAGTTTATAGGGCTGGTAGGGCGCTGTTGCCCAGCGGTTGTAACCGGGGTTTAAGCGGATAAGGTCCTTATAGGAAATGCCTGCCAGACGGGCTGCATGGTTTAAATCAATCTGACTGCCGATGTTCACTTCTTCAAAGTAGGGAACGTGCGGAATAACGGGTAACTCCACGCCATAGCGTTTGGGGTTTTTGATGACTTCAGCCAGTGCCAGCAGGCGCGGAACATAGGCACGGGTTTCATTGGGGACTGGCAGTGTCCAGAAACGCACGCGCGTTGGGTTTTGTCGGCTGTTTTTTATGGCGCGCGCTACGGTACCCTCGCCAGAATCATATGCGGCAAAAGCGAGCAGCCAGTTTCCATGAAAAAACTTATTCAGGTAGGTGAGGTAATTCAGTGCCGCATTGGTGGAGGGACCTATGCTGCGGCGTGCGTCGTACCACCAGTCCTGCTTAAGACCAAGGTTACTGCCGGTGCCGGGCATCATCTGCCAGAGTCCCGCGGCTCCCGCACCTGAATACGCAAAGGGGTCATACGCACTTTCAATCATGGGAAGAAGTGCGATTTCGCCCGGGAGATTACGTTTACGGATTTCGGTTAAAACGTGATAAATGTAGGGTTCGGACTGGCGTGTAAGACGGTTAATGTAGCTCGGATGCGCAATGAGCCAGCGCAGCTGCGTCTGGACTTCGGGCTGGTTGAGTTCGTGATTCAGGGCAAACTGGTTGCGTAAAACGTCCCAGACATTGGCGGGAGTGCGCGCAGCGCCTGCACTCAGCGAGACGAAAAGTGTGAAAAAAAACAGGAAAAAGCGTGGAATTTTCAGTATTTTACGCGTCAATGTGGACTTCTTCTCTTAAGTTTCTGAGCTACAGTCTACTAAAAAAACGCCTCGCGCAAAACCCCAGGGTTTTTAAATTGGCTTGAAATTATTCTTTTCGCTCCTTAACCATGCAAAAATGGCCTCTGGAGAGGTCTGAGAAACTCCGGCTTTACGCGCAGACGCAACGATTTCTGGACACTCCGTGCGCAAAAACGGGTTTATCGCGCATTCACGTGCAACGGTTGAGGGGAGGCTGCAGGACTGAGGCATGCGAGAGAGCTGTTTTTCATACTGGATGAGCGCCTCATTGTTCGGTTCCATCGTTCGCGCAAACTGAATATTCTGGCGCGTGTATTCATGCGCCGGGTACAAAAGGGTGGTTCCAGGAAGTGCTTTCATTCGCGAAAGACTGCGATAAAGCGCCTGAACGGTGCCATCAAAAACCCGCCCACAGCCTGCGGAAAAGAGGGTGTCACCACAGAAAAGCCAGCCTTTATCAGGCTCCAGCAGGCTGATATGCGTGGCTGTGTGGCCAGGTGTTTCGAGCACCTGAAACCGAAAATCTCGAAGCTCGATGGTGTCACCCTCTTTGACCCGCTGAACCTGTTCGCCAATGCGCGCGTCCATTGGTGCATATACGCGGGCATCGGGAAAGTCTGCGCACAGAGCCTCAACGCCGCCGATATGATCAGAATGATGATGGGTGAGGAGGATAGCGGCAAGTGTTTGAGAAGTCTTGCGTGCATACTCCAAAACCGGCGCACTCTCGCCCGGGTCCACGCAGAAAAATGAGGCGTTTGCTTTATCCGCCACGATCCAGATGTAATTATCCGTAAATGCCTGAAGCGGAATCGGTGCGGACATCATAACTCCTTTTAAAAAGAATGATTTTTTAAGACAAACGAAGCCTTGCCTGCGTCCAGAACCTGAACCATGGTTTTCAGGATGCTGGCAAGCTTTGTCTCAAGCTTCCAGGGGGGGTTGATAATCCACATGCCACAGCCATTCATGCGGGGCCCGACTCCTTCGCGAAGGTGAAACTCCGCCTGCAGCGCACGGGTTCCCGGGATGGCGAGGTTTCTCTGAAGCCGTGCGTTCAGCTTGTTATCTACGATGGGATACCAGAGACAGTATACGCCGGTTGCAAAACGGCGCAGTCCCTCTTTAACTGCGGCCGGGACTTCTGCATATTCCTTTTCAAGCTCAAAGGATGGGTCGATGAGAATGAGGCCGCGGTTCTCAGGTGGCGGCAGGAGCGCACTCAGGGCGTGCAGCCCATCACTTTCTGAAAAGAAAATACGCCGTCCTGCACGGGGGAGCGCAGAAAGATGGGCAAACTCACGCGGATGCAGTTCGCAGCAGTAAAGCCTGTCGATGGGGCGCAGAAACTCCATTGCAAGGGAAGGGGAGCCTGGGTAAAAGCGCAGGGTATTATCTGGATTCAGCCTGCGAAGAAGCGTCATCCATGGGGTGAACTCCTCAGGCAGTCTTGCCCGCGACTCCCATATTTTCTGAATGCCTTCAACACATTCTCCTGTTTTACGCGCAGCATCAGACTGTAAATCATAAAATCCACGACCCGCATGCGTTTCCAGGTAAAAGAGGGGTTTTGGTTTTTCCGTCAGACAGGAAAGCGCCTGTATAAGGGTTGCGTGTTTCAATATATCGGCAAAATTTCCGGCATGATAACCGTGTTGGTAACTGAGCATGTTGCGCCTGATTCAAGGATAAAGGCGCAGTATATCCAGTTCCGGCTGCCAATGCAGCGGGATTTTTTTTGTGCACTATACTTTAGTTACTGCAGACATATCTTATAGCAGCCGTATCCAGGTACCGTAACACAGGAGAGCGCCATGGGATTGCAACGTGAATTCGATGAAATTCATCACTATTCGAATGATTACAGCTTTGAAGAAGATATTGGCGACATCGAACATAAAAAACGTGTACGCCGAAGGCTTGAAGAGCGTCTTGACCGTAAACGTCTCGAGGCAGAGTTTGATGAGCTCGATGGTGATTTTGACTGGGATGACTGGGACAGGCCTTAAAGGCTATTGCCTTATCTCCGTCAGGGCGCGTGCTGATAGACCCCAGCCGCCTGCAGGGTATTGTGCAACAGCATTGCAACCGTCATCGGCCCCACCCCGCCCGGAACCGGTGTGACAGCGGCGACCAGGGCGCGGGCGGCCTCAAAATCCACATCGCCCCGCAGCCTGCCATCGTCAAGGCGGTGCATGCCGACATCAATGACCACCTGATGTGGCTTAAGCCATGCGGTATCAACAACCCCCATCTGGCCTGCGGCCACCACCAGAATATCGGCCATTTCAACGTGCCTGCGAAGATGTACAGTCTGGCTGTGGCAAACCGTTACCGTGGCGCCAACAAGCAGAAACTCAAGCGCCATTGGCCGCCCGACAATGTTTGAGGCGCCTACTACCACAGCGTGAGCGCCGGTCAGCGGAATGTGTGCTGCTTCCAGCAGATGCATGATGCCAAAGGGCGTGCAGGGCCTCAGCGCCGGGCGCTTCTGTGCGAGACGCCCAAGATTGTATGGATGAAATCCATCCACGTCTTTTTTGGGGTTAATGCGCTCGATGATGGTATCGGTATTAATATGTGATGGGAGGGGAAGCTGTACCAGAATACCATCAACCTCACTCGATGCATTCAGGCTGTCAATGAGAGTGATAAGCGCCGTTTCAGAGGTTTCTGCAGGCAGGTCAAAAGCCAGTGAATGCACCCCTGCTTCTTTACAGGCGAGTCGCTTGTTGCGCACGTAAACGGCGGATGCGGCATCCTCGCCAACCAGTATTACGGCAAGCGCCGGTGCACGAAAGCCTTTGGTCACATGCGCTGCAACAGTTTCGCGAATCTCACCGCGAACCTGCATGGCGGTTTGCCTGCCATCGATAATCAAAGCTGTCATGCGCCCCTCCGGTTTCAGCGTCTGCAATCTATCACGGACGTATGGCATGTGTCGAGCAACACACTGGACAAACACGCGCCCCCTGGTATACATTGCCTCATTTGGGTGGGGTTTTTGGGATGCGGATTGCCCTCGCGGTGGAATACGATGGCAGCCAGTACCATGGCTGGCAGGCGCAGGACGGGCTGCACACGATTCAGCAGATGCTGGAATCCGCGTTGTCCCGGGTTGCAAATGAACCCATTTCAACCGTATGTGCCGGGCGCACGGATACGGGTGTGCATGCCACACATCAGATTGTTCACTTTGATACTACAAAAGAGCGCACGGTCCGCTCCTGGATTCATGGCGCCAATTCGTACCTGCCTAAGGATATCTGCGTGCGCTGGGGCAAGGAAATGCCCGATGATTTTCATGCGCGCTACAGTGCCATTACGCGACGCTATCGATACGTTATCTGTAATACGCCAATCCGTCCGGCACTTATGCGAACAGGGCTTACCTGGCAGTATCGCCAGCTTGACCACCGTCTAATGCACACCGCCGCTCAGTTTCTGCTTGGCGAGCAGGATTTTACGTCTTTTCGTTCGGTTGAATGCCAGTCGAATACACCCATGCGCTGTGTTCACCAGCTGCAGGTGACGCGAACGGGCGACCTCGTGATGATAGACATCACCGCAAATGCTTTTTTACACCACATGGTGCGCAACATTGCCGGTGTGTTGATTGCAGTCGGTTCCGGTCGGCATCCTGTGGCCTGGGTCGAGGAAGTGCTGAAGGCGCGCGACAGGCGTCTTGGTGCTGAAACCGCGCCTTCCGGCGGCTTATACCTTGTGGGTGTGCAGTATCCTCGTGAGTTTGGTGTGCCCGCCATCGCACCGGGGCCAGTCTTTCTCTGGGAGCGCTCACCGTGACGGGGCGAGTTCGCCTTAAAATGTGCGGGATGACGCGGCGCGAAGACATCGATGCGGCTGTGTCACTGGGTGTCGATGCCATTGGCTTGATTTTCCACCCCGAAAGTCCGCGTGCGGTGAGCATTGAGGATGCAGAGGCGCTTTTGGATAATCTGCCGCCTTTTGCCAGTGTAGTTGCAGTCCTTGTGAATCCTCTGGCAGCTTTTGTTGAACGCCTGTTACAAACAGTAAACGTTCAGTTTTTACAGTTTCATGGTGAGGAATCGGACAGCTTTTGCCGCCAGTTTAACCGTCCGTTTATCAAAACGCTTGCGGCAACTTCGGCCGTCGAAATTCTTGAAGAGGCCAGGCGCTATCCGTCTGCATGCGCCCTGCTGATCGATACTCCATCCGCTCTGCGCGGGGGGAGCGGGCTTGCTTTTGACTGGGGGGCAGTGCCTCGAACTCTGCCAAAACCCCTGATTCTCGCAGGTGGATTAACCGCTCAAAACGTTCAGGAGGGCATTCGCGTGTGTGCGCCATTTGCGGTGGATGTCTGCAGCGGGATTGAAGCATCAAAAGGCGTGAAGAGCCCTGTTAAAATGCAGGAATTTGTCAAAACAATGTGGGGTGCATGATGTCTTCTGAAGAATTGCCCGATGCGCACGGCCATTTTGGCCCTTTTGGCGGAATGTTCGTGGCAGATACCCTGGCGAGCGCACTCGAGACACTCAGGGAAGCCTGGGACACTTATCGCAATCTTCCCGATTTTCAGGAAGAACTGCGCACGATTCTTCGCGATTTTGTCGGCCGTCCTTCGCCGCTTTATCTGGCCGAACGGCTTACAGCGGTATCAAAAGGGGCTCGAATCTGGCTCAAGCGTGAAGATTTAAACCACACAGGCGCACATAAAATCAACAACACCGCAGGTCAGGCTCTGCTCGCAAAACGCCTTGGCAAACCCCGGGTGATTGCTGAAACCGGTGCCGGTCAGCATGGCGTGGCAACAGCGACGATGGCGGCAAAACTGGGGCTTGAATGCGTTGTGTACATGGGGGCCGTGGACATTGCCCGCCAGTCGAGCAATGTCGCGCGCATGCAGATGCTCGGGGCGACCGTGGTTCCGGTTACGGCAGGTTCGCAGACGCTTAAGGATGCCCTTAACGAAGCCATGCGCGACTGGGTCACCAATGTGGATAACACGTTCTACATCATTGGAACGGTGGCAGGCCCACATCCGTATCCGCGCATGGTGCGTGATTTACAGGCCATTATTGGTGAAGAAGTGCGCGCACAGATGCTCGAAAAAACCGGCAAAATGCCTGATGCACTGGTTGCCTGTGTGGGCGGTGGTTCTAATGCCATTGGTTTATTTTATCCCTTTATCAAGGATTTAGAGGTCGCCATTTATGGGGTTGAGGCGGCCGGTAGAGGCATAGAAACCGGCGCGCATGCTGCGTCACTTATTGCCGGAAAACCTGGTGTGCTGCACGGCAACCGTACTTATCTACTCTGTGATGACGATGGCCAGATTATGGATACCCATTCCATTTCAGCAGGTCTTGATTACCCGGGCGTGGGCCCGGAACACGCGTGGCTTAAATCCACGGGACGCGCGACTTATGTGCCGATTACCGACAACGAGGCACTGGATGCCTTTCATCAATTAACGCGTCTTGAGGGCATTATCCCGGCACTTGAGTCGAGTCACGCCGTGGCGTATGCCATGAAACTTGCAGCCTCAATGCCCGCTTCAAAAGATATTGTTGTGAACCTTTCAGGCCGCGGCGATAAGGACATGCACACGGTGGCCGCTGCAATGGAAGCACAGTCGAATCACGGGGAGACGGGCGCATGAATCGAATTGATATAACCCTAAAAGACGCTCAAAAAGCCGGGCGAACGCTCTTAAGTCCTTATATTACCGCAGGCGACCCGGTCAACGGCGATACCGTTGCGCTCATGCACGCGCTTGTCGAGAAAGGAGCGGATATTCTTGAACTTGGCATTCCCTTTTCTGACCCGATGGCAGAAGGGCCCGTGATTCAAGCGGCCATGGAGCGTGCACTGGCCGCAAAAACCACCTGTGAGACGGTGCTTGACTGTGTGCGCCTTTTTCGCACCAAAGACTGCACAACCCCCGTGATACTCATGGGGTATGTCAATCCCATAGAACAATACGGCTATGCCCGTTTTGCCCGTGATGCGGCTGCGGCAGGGGTTGATGGTACGATTATTGTTGATTTACCGCCTGAAGAAAGTGCGGATGTCTCACCACTTTGGGATGCGAGCGGGCTTAGCGCCATTTACCTCTGCTCACCAACCACCAGTGCGGCACGCATGCAGGCTTTGACAAAGTTTGCACGCAGCTATCTTTACCTCGTTTCTCTGAAGGGCGTTACAGGCTCTGACAGCCTGAACATGCAGGTGCTGGAAAGCACCTGGAGACTGCGAAAATCGCAGACAACGCTGCCGCTTTTTGCAGGATTTGGTATTAAAACACCGGAGCTTGCAGCACAGGTGGGGGCGTTTGCTGATGGAGTGGTGGTTGGAGCCGCTCTGATAGCCTGTCTTGAGCAGGCGCACCATACAGGTAATAACCCCATACCCGCAGGAGCAGCCCTTATTGGCGCGATGCGGGATGCAATGAACAAACACGGGAAAAACCATGCAGGAAACCACTGAAAAGCGAACCCACTTTATCCGACAGCTCGTACGCGACGACCTCGAAAGTGGTAAACATACCGCCATAGTTACGCGTTTTCCGCCAGAGCCTAATGGCTATCTGCACGTGGGACACGCCAAATCCATTTGCCTGAATTTTGGCCTTGCCGAAGAATTTGGCGGGCGCTGCTTCTTGCGTTTTGACGATACCAATCCGCTTGCGGAAGAAGAGGAATACGTCAACGCCATTATCGAAGACGTGCGCTGGCTTGGGTTTGAATGGTGCGGGATGACCCATTCTTCAGACTATTATCAGGCGCTTTATGATTTTGCGAAAATTCTGATTCAAAAGGGTCTCGCTTATGTGGATGACCAGAGCATGGAAGAAATTCGCGAAACCCGTGGCACGCTTACACAGCCTGGACGTGAAAGTCCCTGGCGAAACCGGCCTGTAGAAGAAAGTCTCGCGCTTTTTGAGCGCATGAAAAACGGCGAGTTTCCTGATGGCTCGCGAGTGCTGCGCGCACGCATTGACATGTCGGCCGGCAACGTGAACCTGCGCGATCCGGTGCTTTATCGTATCCGCCACGCAACGCATCAGCGCACCGGCGATACCTGGTGCATTTACCCGATGTATGATTACGCACATCCGATATCTGACGCGCTTGAGCACATTACCCACTCGCTCTGCACCCTTGAATTTCAAGATCACCGTCCGCTCTACGACTGGTTTATCGAACACCTGCCAGTTCCGGCAAAGCCTGTGCAGACGGAGTTCGCGCGCCTTAATCTTTCGCACACCATTACGAGCAAGCGCAAGCTGCGAAAACTCGTTGAAGACCGCATTGTAGAAGGCTGGGATGACCCGCGCCTTCCAACTCTTCGCGGCATGCGAAAGCGCGGGTATCCGGCAGAGGCGATTCGCCAGTTCTGCGAAGAAATAGGTCTCTCGCGCAGTGACTCTGTGATTGACATGTCAGTTTTTGAAGGTTGTGTGCGCAATGTGCTGAACCGTACCGCTCCGCGGGCGATGTGTGTGCAGGACCCGCTTAAGGTCGTTGTGGAAAATTTCCCGGAAGATGCGGTTGAATATCTTCAGGTGTGGAATGATCCTGAGCACCATGAGGCCGGTTATCGCAAAATTCCTTTCACCCGTGAAATTTATATCGAACGTTCAGATTTCATGGAAAATCCGCCGAAAAATTATTTTCGCCTCACGGTTGGTTCTGAAGTGCGATTGAGGCATGCGTGGGTGCTTAAATGCACGGATGTCGTGCGTGATGACAATGGCAACGTGCTGATGCTGAAGGGCGAGCTTGATACAGCGACGCTTGGGCGTAACCCCGAGGGGCGTAAAGTGAAAGGCGTGATTCACTGGGTATCGGCGATGCATGCGTATCCTGTTGAAATTCTTGAATATGACCGGTTGTTTCTCGATGAAAATCCAGCGCGAGAGGAAGATTTTCTGCAGTTTTTGAATCACAATTCCCTCACCAGACACCAGGGGCTTTGTGAACCTTCGCTCATGAGTCAGCCAGAAGGTGCGGTATTTCAGTTTGAGCGCAGCGGATATTATTGTGTTAACACGACAGAAAACGGCGTTGTGACGCGCTTTCACCGCGTTGTCGGTCTGCGCGATACCTGGGGGCAGGGGGGTAACCCATGATAACGGTTTACAACACACTGACCCGTAAACAGGAACCATTTGTTCCAAGTGAGCCCGGAAAGGTCGGGATGTATGTCTGTGGTATTACGGTCTATGATGACTGTCATCTTGGGCATGCCCGCTCGAACGTTGTTTTTGATGTGGTGGTGCGTTTTCTGCGCTTCGAAGGATTTCAGGTGCGCTATGTGCGTAACATCACCGATATTGACGATAAAATTATTGCGCGCGCTAATGAGCGGGGAATTGGCATTGAGGTGTTGACCGACACCTGCATTAAAGCCATGCATAATGATTTCGCCGCACTTTATCTGTTGCCGCCTGACAGCGAGCCGCGAGCAACGGCGCATATTCCGGGAATTATCCGTCTGATTGAGCGCCTTTTTGAGCGTAATCTTGCGTATGTGAGCGACAATGGCGATGTGTGCTATGAAGTGGCGCGCTTTGAGGGGTATGGCAAATTATCCAATAAAGACCTCGAAGGTCTTGAAGCGGGGGCTCGGATTGGGGTCGTGCGTGAAAAACGCTCGCCACTGGATTTTGTGCTCTGGAAGCGCTCAAAGCCAGGAGAACCCGCATGGGAGTCGCCCTGGGGAGAAGGTCGACCAGGCTGGCACATTGAGTGTTCTGCCATGGCGATGGATTCCCTGGGTGAAACCTTTGACATTCACGGCGGCGGCCTTGATTTACAATTTCCGCACCACGAAAATGAAATCGCACAAAGCGAGGGCGCAACCGGCGTACCCTTTGCGCGTTACTGGCTGCATGCCGGCATGCTGCAGGTTAACAATGAAAAAATGTCGAAGTCACTTGGTAACTTTTACACCATTAAGGATGTTCTGGCCAAACATCATCCTGAGGTGATACGCTATTTTCTTCTGAGCAATCATTATCGAAGCCCGTTGAACTATACCGAAGATAACCTGCTCATGGCGCAAAAGGGGCTGACTCGCCTGTACCAGACTCTGCGTTACATGGATGACCAGGAGCTTACGCCGGATGCAGAGTGGGTCGAGCGATTCCGCTCAGCCATGCAGGACGATTTTAATGCGCCGGTGGCGCTTTCGGTGCTTTTTGATTTGAGCCATGCCGTTAACAGGTCAGAGGATGCGAAACTCGCTTTCACCCTCAAACACCTCGGCGGCGTGCTGGGGCTTTTTAATGAGCCTGCGGAGTCTTTTTTACGTAACGGAGTGGGCGAAGAGGGTGCCGAGGCTATTGAAACACTGATTGCCGAGCGAACAGCTGCTCGCCAGAACAAAGACTGGGCGCGCGCGGATGCCATTCGTCAACAATTGCTGGCAGATGGCATTGAGATTGAAGACGGCGTCAATGGCACCACCTGGCGCAGAAAAATCGAACTATTACGCACTTAATCAGGGAGAGCAGGATGTTGAAGAAGCAATGGATTGCTGGGATTGCAGGAGGCTTTTTAGGTGTTGTGCTCGTTTCACAGGCCTTTTCCTGTTCCCGTGTGTTAATCAACGATGTCGCACATGATTCTGTCATGGTGGGACGCAGCATGGACTGGGAAGAAGACATGCACACGAACCTCCTCGTGCTGCCTCGTCAGATGCCGCACGATGGGGGCGAGCGTGAAAACGATCCTAATGGTAACTGGGTGCGCTGGTCGTCTAAATACGGCAGTGTCGTGGCTACCGGTTATGAAAATTTTATTACCGATGGTTTGAACGAAGCCGGATTTGCGGCTCACCTCTTATGGCTTGAGGATGCGGACTATGGTGTGCGCGACTCAAAGCGACCCGGCCTGTCACTGACGCTGTGGCTGCTTTATTACCTTGATAACTTTAAAACCGTCGAAGAAGCCGTGCGTTTTTCCAAGGCCTCTTCCATTCAGGTGACCCCCTATTTTCATGAGGCGACACAGCAGTGGGGGAAAATGCATCTCGTCATTGACGATGCCACCGGGGATTCTGCCATCCTTGAATACGTGAATGGCACACTCCAGATTTATCATGGCCCGCAATACCGGGTTGCCACGAATGAACCCACCTATGACCAGCACCTTGCACACCTTAAAAAGTATGAGGGTTTTGGTGGAACACGGCACCTTCCTGGGCGCTTTGACGCCAAAAGCCGTTTTGTGCGCGCGAACTTTTATGCAAAGGTCCTGCCGGATTACACTCGGGCATCGCAAAGGCTCGTTGAAGTGCTGGCCATCCTGAACAACGTTGCCTATCCCTATACCCGCATCGATGAAACACAGTCTATCTGGCGCATTGTCTCTGATTTACGAAAGCGTGTGTATTATTTTCAGGCCAGCAAAACACAGAACCTGCTCTGGGTTGATATGAAGCGTCTGGATTTTAAAACCCCCGTCGTGCGAATACTCGATATGGTGCACCATCCAGAATTAGTTGGCGATGTAACGGGCAAGCTCGAGGTCTTTGAGGGAGACGCGTTTCACATCTGAGTGGTAACGCGCAAAATTTCCGCAAGAGAGGTATCGCCTGCTAAAACGCGCTTGAATCCATCCTCACGAATAGAGGGGTGATGAGGGCGCAGCCATGCTTCCATGGTTTGCAGGCTCTCATTGCGATGAATCATGCCACGCAGAGTTTCATCAATGGGAATAAGCTCATAAATGCCGGTACGCCCGCGGTAGCCGGCAGTGCACTGGGGGCAACCGTGTGGCGCACAGACTTTTGAAATATCCGTGCCTTCTGGAAGCCCCATCAACTCGCACTCATCCTGCCTGAGGGTATAGGGTACCTTACAGTGCTCACAGAGTTTTCTAACCAGCCGCTGAGCTATCAATCCGACCATACTGGTGGAGAGCAGAAAAGACTCGACGCCCATGTCTCGAAGGCGAGTGAGTGCGCCCAGCGCACTGTTGGTGTGCAGGGTCGAGAGTACAAGGTGACCGGTGAGGCTTGCCTGTACCGCAATTTCAGCGGTCTCTAAATCACGGATTTCCCCAATCATTACGACATCGGGGTCTTGCCGTAAAATGGCGCGAAGCCCCTTGGCAAACGTCATGTTGACCTTGGTATTCACCTGGGTCTGGCCGATGCCCGGGAGGTCGTATTCAATGGGGTCTTCAATGGTCAGAATATTGCGACTGACTTCATTGAGCTCCGTCAGCATGGCATAGAGAGAGGTGGTTTTACCGGACCCTGTGGGACCTGTGACAAGAATAATGCCATGCGGTTCGGCAATCATCCGGCGCATGCCTTTGAGATTCTCTTCCGGCATTCCCAAAAGGCTTAAATCGAGCTGAGCTGATTGTTTGTCGAGAATACGCATTACAATGCGTTCGCCCCATGTCGAAGGCAGGGTCGACACCCGAACGTCAATACTGTGTCCACCAACATGCAGCGCAATGCGCCCATCCTGAGGCACGCGCTTTTCTGCAATATCAAGACGCGCCATCACTTTTACACGTGAAATAACGAGCGGTGCCACGCCACGCTGAATTTCGAGAACCTCCTGCAGCACACCATCAATGCGGTTACGAACCAGTACGCGGTCTTTGTAGGTTTCAATGTGAATATCTGAGGCTTTCTGCCGTATGGCCTGCGTGAATAAGGCATTTAAGAGCCGTATAATCGGCGCATCGTCCTGTGTATCAAGCAAATCTTCGCTGTCTGGCAGCTGGTTTGCCATGGAGGAGAGGTCAATTTCACCCTCCATGCCCTCAGCGGCATCCAGAATCGAGGATTGTGACTGGTAAGTTTGCGCAAGATGTTGCTGAAAAACAGTGGAATCAACTTCCTCAAAGCGTAGCTCGGCGTCTACCACACGCCGTGCTTCCGCCAGTGCCGCAATGGAAGGCTTTTGCAGATGGTATAAAATGCCCTCATTGTCACTGGTCATGGTGATAAGCACACCGTGCTTTTTGGCAAACAGATATGGCAGCGGGGCGCGTGCTTTGCTAGTCATTTTGTTACCGAGAACGGCTTCAAACCTGCAGGAGGCTGCGGCGGGGGCGGTCCAAAGGGTCTTGGCAGCTTCGCATCCTCGAGGTTTGGCAGCACCGAATCTTTATTATTTTTATTAAAGACTTGCTCTCTCACAAAATCAAGCTGTGTATTACGTGTCTGGGCATATTTCGCGCCTGAGACTTCAAGCGCATCCGCTTCTGAACGCAGGATGACCGGGCGGATAAAGACCATTAAGACCTTTTTCTCCCGTGCCCGTATATTGTGTTGAAACAGTCTTCCGAGCCCCGGAATATCGCTAAGTATCGGAAAGTTAGTGTCATCATTCGCCAGAGTGTCTTGAGCGAGGCCTCCCAGCACTACGACATCACCACTGTCGACATGCACAGAAGTGACGATGCTGCTGATTTTAAACGTGGGATTATCGCCGGTGATAACGGTATTGGGAGGGTCAAGCGTATCATTGCCCTGGTCAATCTGCAGGGAAATGCCCTTGCCTCGTGTAATTTGCGGCCGTACATAAAGGTGCAGCGCCACGTTCACCCGGTCAAAGGTTGTAAATGGGCTCGCAGTGGTCGTACCTCCGGCGTTATTTGGATAAGAGGTCGAGGCCACTGAAACCTGCTTACCCACAAGAATCTTCGCCTGGCGGTTATCAAGCACCACGACCGAGGGGGTGGAGAGGATATTGGCCTTGCGCTCACGCGCAAGTGCGTAAATTTGCGCCTGGAAATCACTGAGCGCCGTCTTTGAATTAATAATGGCAAAGCCCGGGCGGAAATCAGCGGCCTTTCCGGTTTGCGAGTTAGTGCCCCACTCAATACCAAGGCTCACGACATCACTTTCATCCACTTCAGCCACCAGCGCTTCAATTAACAGCTGTGCCGGACGGATATCAAGCTGGCTGATAACGGATTTAAGCGTGCGAATCAGAGTTGCCGGTGCATTCAGAATAATCGAATTCGTGTTGGGCTCTGCAATAATCTGAATAGTGGGTTTGGTGGAGCCTTCGTTCTGGGTGCTTACGCCAGTGGTATTGCCGGAGCCGTTACCGAGGGCAGAAAAGGGCGCTGAAGTGGTACCACCCCCTTGAGAGGCTCCGGAAGAAGACATGCCAGCGTTGGAACCGCCTCCCTGGTTATTATTAGCGATGCTTGATGCGGGATTCGTGCTGTCAAGCTGCGGCGTGGTTATCGTGCCGATGGTGGTACCGACAACACCGCTGAAATTTGCCTGCGCAATACCGGCGAGAATGGGCACTAAATCTTCCGCCCGTAGAAAGCTGAGATAGACTACCTGTGTGGTACTGTTCGACACGCCACCGTCATTTTTATCCAGCTGCGCGATAAGAATGCGCAGGCGAATCCTATCGGTTTTACTGCCACTCAGGAGAATGGAATTACTTCGATCATCGGCTGCCAGCATCACCTGCGAGCGTCCGCCAGTTCCCGGCTGCGCCTTCACGAGGTCTTTCAGGGTGTTGGCAATGTCCATTGCCAGTGCATGGTGCAGTCGCACCACATCAATACCGTTTGCGGAAGAGGAATCCACCTGGCGGATAATCTCCGACAGCTGGCGGATGTTACTGGCGCGCCCTGAGAGAATCAGCATGTTGGAAGGGGCATAGGCAGAGACATTGCTCCACTGCGGCATAAGCGGTCGAAGTACCGGCACCAGCTGCTCCGCCGGAACGTACTGCACCGGCACCACTTCGGTCATCATGGCATCACCGCGCGGGTGTTCACGCATTTGCGACAACATGTCGGGTGACATGGTTTTCGCTTCCATGTTCGGCACAATTTTGATAACCCGGCCGCTCGGTACAGCCGCAAAACCCGAAACCTGCAGTGTTGATAAAAACACCTGATAGAGCTCGCGCCCGGACATGGGCGTGCTGGAAACTATCGAAACCTTACCCTGTACCCTTGGGTCAATCACGAAATTTTTTCCGGTGATGCGGGAGACTTCAGCGATGACCGCGCGGATATCCGCATTGCGAAGGTTCCACAATCGGCCAGCGTCATCGGCTGTATCTTCGCTGGATTCGTTATTAACAGAGGAGGGGGTAACCCCTTCAAATGCGGAATCAGCTGCTGGTGCGGCAGGGCGAATAGCAGGAGGGATAGACTTTCCGTTGAGAGCTGTGGAGGATTCAAGAAATTTTGGCGCCATGGGTGCCTTTTTGGTCAGGCGTTCCTGCAGGCTTTTCGCCTGTTCGAGCTCGGTAACAGGCCCAATACGCACAAAATAAAGACCGTTTATTTCCGGCTGTTCAACTGACACCGGGGCTTTTACCCATGCAGAAAGCTCTTCACGAAAAGCATTGGCGTTGGACTGGTGCCTAAAGGCCCCAGCCTCAATGATATAAGCGGTTTTGTTATTTTCAGTGATGGTACGCATGCTTACCGGGCGCGCATAAGCATTAGCGCATCCCAGCAGAGCCAGGCAGATTAAGGCAATAATTCGCATGCAGCAACCATCCTTTTGACAATCCATCCATGATAACGAAAATTTAACGAAGGCCATAGCCCTAAATTCTAAAAATAACGTATTTAGAGGAGGTAAAGTGCGATTTGAAGAGCCTTGGGGGAAAAGGAGTGGTGGCTATGGGTGGACTCGAACCACCGACCTCAGCATTATGAGTGCCGCGCTCTAACCGGCTGAGCTACATAGCCACAAGAGGCGCCATTTTCGCGTTAACGTTACTTGTTGTCAAGAGGTTTTAAAGGGTTTGCAGAGCAAAATCATACCTTGAGCTATAGATAACCACTTCGGTATTTATTTAGTCCCGGTGCAGGTATAACGAAAAAATCTGACATCCCCACAAGTAACTGTCATGCCCGCAAATATCTGTCATGCCCGCGCAGGCGGGCAACCATCTATCAGAATAACCCTATTCCAGGATTAAGCCAATCTCGGTTGTTTTGAGGTTTTAAAGGGTTTACCGAGCAAAATCATGCCTTGAGCTATAGATAACCACTTCGGTATTTATTTAGTTCCGGCGCTGGCATAGCGAAAAAATCTGTCATGCCCACAAGTAACTGTCATGCCCGCGCAGGCGGGCAACCATCTATCAGAATAACCCTATTCCAAAATCAAGCCAATCTGGGTTGTTTTGATCAATAAAGTTTATTTTCCACTGACGATTCCATTTTTTGATGCGTTTTTCTCTGGTTATTGCCTGATAAGCATCATTGTGAATTTCGTAATAAACAAGGTGATGAACATTGTATTTTTTTGTGAATCCTTCAGCCAGGCCTTCCTTATGCTGCCAAATTCGTTGCACAAGATTGCTGGTTATGCCTGTATAGAGGGTGCCATATTTTTTACTGGTAATATGTAAACATAATATTGTTTTTCTTCCATTTTCCATCCTGGTTGGTGCTAAAACACGTATCTGCTGCCATGTATTTTATCCGTACGTTAATCCATGGCTATCAGCAAAAATATTATAAATGTTAAGATGCAAGCAGGCTATGGCATAGAAAATCGAATTTTCATAGTGCTTATATATCGCTTTTTTGTATGCTGGCTGAGCGTTTGATCCAAAAAAATCCAAGTCATAAAACCTCCTTGTATTTATCAAGATTGTATGACTCTGTTCTATAGTCACCGGTTATCACGACTTATTTCACCGTTATTTGCAAAATGGTTGCCCGCCTGCGCGGGCATGACAGATACTTGCGGGCATGACAGATTTTTTCGCTATGCCAGCGTCGGGACTAAATAATTTAATACCGAAGTGGTTATCTATAGCTCAAGGCATGATTTTGCCTTGTAAAACCTCAAAACAACCGAGATTGGCTTGACCCTGGAATAGGGTTATTCTGATAGATGGTTGCCCGCCTGCGCGGGTATGAAAGTTATTTGTGGGTATGACAGTTATTTATAGAGAGGGATTTATAACGCATGCCGGGCTAAGCATCGTTAGCCCGGCAAACATTAAGGCTAGATGATTAACACATACAGTGCTCCCGGGCCACGCAGGACCTGTACGAGCATTTGTGATTTACTGTCACGCGCTGCAGATTGAAGCGTGTTTACGTTTGGCGTAGGCTTTTTATTCGCAGAAACGATGATATCGCCAGGACGCAGGCCTGCGCGCCATCCCGCACTGTTTTCGTTAGCCGCTACTACCTGCGCACCACTGACGTGGCCGTGCAAGGGAGAATCCTGCTCAAAATTACGAAGCCCAAGCCCGTAAAGGAAGGGGTTCTCATTCTGCAGCGCCTGCTCCTGCTTGCGAGCATCAGTGACAACCGCTGTGAGCGTCATCGGGTTGCCGTCACGGCGAATCTGAATTTTCGCATCTGTTCCGACACGCAACAGGCTGATAGTGGTTTTCACCTGAGTGGCCTGAGTGATTTTGGTATCGTTGATTTGAACAATCACGTCCCCTGGTTTCAGTCCGGCCTTTTCAGCAGGAGAATTTGGGTTAACCTGTGCCACCAGAGCACCCTGAAAGTCTTCAGAGTAGCCCATTGCCTGTGCCAGTTCAGGCGTAAGGTGTTGCACGAAAATGCCCATCAGCCCTCGATGTATGGAACCGAATTTCAAAATTTGCTGCACCACATCGCGCGCCATGTTAATGGGAATGGCAAAAGCAATACCGACGTTGCCGCCATAGGGTGAAATAATGGCAGTATTAATACCAATCAGTTCGCCGCGTGCATTCACGAGCGCGCCGCCAGAGTTGCCGGGGTTAATGGCCGCATCGGTCTGGATGAAGTTTTCAACGCCTTCAATATTAAGGTCGCTGCGCTTCAGCGCGCTGATGATGCCAAAGGTTGCCGACTGGCTGTTGCCATAGCTGTTGAGGCCAAACGGGTTACCGATGGCGACCACAAAATCACCCACTTCGGCCTTGTCAGAATCTCCAACCGGCAGGCTTTTAAGATTTTTTGCCTCGACTTTCAACACCGCGAGGTCGGTTTCACTGTCGCTGCCCAGCACGCGCGCCTTGAGACGACGGCCATCCTGCAGGGTGACTGTGATGAGGGTGGCGTTGCGAACCACGTGATCGTTCGTGATGATAACGCCGTTTTTAGGGTCGATAATCACGCCTGAGCCAATTGTTTGAAACTTACGCGGCTTCTCGGGCACCATGCGTTGATTAGGGTTCGCGGGCGCTTCATCTTCCTCAGCGGCAGATGGAATTCCGGGCATGACCCCCTGCACCGCGATGTTAACAATCGCCGGCATGACCTGCTTCAGTACCGGGGCAAGGGTGGGTATTTGATTGGCGTCCTCGGCAGCCATGCCGGTCATGGACAGAAAGGACAGAAAAATAATGCTCAGAGCTTTAGACACGCGATTCATCATGTGGATAATCCTGGTTGAAACCCTATCAGGGTTGCTATTCTACCTGTTTGTGCGCTGCGGCGATAGGAAAAGAGAGAATTTTTGCACTCATATGTGCACATATTGCTCTGGAAGACCCCCTGAAGCCTAAGGTTTTTCAGAATGCCCTCAGCAATGGCGGCGAGGTCGGCATAACAGTGACCCGCGCGTTCGGCTGGAGTAAACGCAGACGCTGAAAAGGGGTAGCGTGTCTCAAACGTTTCACGCACGTTCTGCCCGGTCTCATAGCAGCGCCCGCAGATTCCGGGCCCAATCCAGGCCAGTATGTCAGACGTACGCGCCTTCATCATGGCAACCGTATTTTCAAGCACGCCACCGGCAAGCCCGCGCCAGCCGGCATGTGCCGCACCCAGTACGCTTCCGTCAATGGTGCAAAAAACCACCGGCAGGCAGTCAGCGGTCAGAATGGCAAGTGTTTTTTGGGAATCACGGGTGATGGCCGCATCACCATCACGCGACGCATCATGGTCTACATCAATGCATCGCACGGAGTGGGTCTGATTCAGCCAGACAGGTTCCTCGGAGAGTGACAGCTTTTTTTGCAGCAGGAGCCGGTTTGCCTGAACATGCTCGGGATGGTCGCTGACGTGCAGACCGAGGTTCAGGCTGTCAAAAGGGGCTTCGCTCACGCCGCCATCACGGGTGGTTGTCAGTGCGCGTATGTTCGCAGGCGCTGGCCATTCAGCAAAAATCAGGTTCATCAGTGCTTCCAAGCAATTCCAGAAGAGAAGCAAAATCTTGTGGCAGAGGTGCTTCACATGTCAAGATATCTCCCCGGGTCGGGTGCGTAAATGCAAGTGTTGCGGCATGAAGTGCCTGACGCGGAAATTCAGTCAGCGCCTGACGCAGGCTCGCGTCATCAAGCTTTGCGATGCGCCGGCTGCCATAGAGCGAGTCGCCGATAAGCGGGTGGTGCAGATGACTCATGTGAACCCGAATCTGGTGGGTGCGACCGGTTTTCAGGTGGACATCAAGGAGGCTGCAGCCGGGAAAATGCGCGCGCAGCCGATAGTGGGTGATGGCCACTTTTCCGCCCTGAAGGACGGCCATTTTCAAACGCTGACGTGGATGGCGGCCATAGCCGGTTTCGAGCATGCCACCGCCGGTAACATGACCATGCACCAGTGCCAGATAGCGCCGTTCCACCACGCGCGCTTCAAGCTGACGCACAAGGCTTGTCTGCGCTTCCAGTGTTTTCGCCACCACCATGAGTCCGGTGGTGTCCTTGTCAAGACGGTGAACAATACCGCCTCGTGGCAGTTCAGAAAGCGCTGGCGCGTAATGCAGCAGGGCATTTAGCAGGGTATCTCTGGGATTCCCGGCACCAGGATGCACGACAAGCCCCGCCGGTTTATTAATGACGAGCACCTCGTCGTCTTCATACACGATATCCAGCGCAATGTCCTGCGCTTCAGGAAGCGTATCTGCCATGATGCTGACCGGTCTTTGAAAGCTGACGCACTCGCCGCCATGCAGTTTAAAACGCGGCTTGCACACGTTTCCGTCTACAAGGATATGCCCCTCCTGCAGCCACTGCACGAGGCGCGCACGCGAGAACTCAGGAAACATCGCGGCAAGGGTAACATCAAGCCGCGCGTTACAGGCCTCAAGCGGTACTGTGCGTGTGATAAGCTCAGTCTCAGGCATGGCTCAGTTCAGCAGAAACGAGGCGTGCGCGCAACGAATTTGGCAGCGATTCAGTGATATGTACCGTTGCAAAATGCCCAATCAGGTGCGCTGGGGCATCAAAATTGACAACCCGGTTACATTCGGTACGCCCCGACATCTGGTGCGGTGATTTTTTCGAGGCACCGGTTACCAGAATGCGCTGCTCAGTACCTTCCAGCGCCTTGCTGTATTGTGCTGCCTGACTGGCAAGCAGGGCCTGCAGGCGTGCCAGGCGTTCTTTTTTGACCTCCATCGGGGTGTCATCGGCGAGATTGGCCGCCGGCGTTCCCGGACGTGCGCTGAAAATAAAACTGAAAGAGGTGTCGTAACCAATTTCGGCAACCAGCGCCAGAGTGTCTTCAAAGTCTTTGTCGGTTTCGCCAGGAAAGCCGACAATAATATCCGTAGAGAGGCGAATATCCGGGCGCACCTTGCGCAGTTTTCTGATTTTTGATTTGTATTCGAGCACCGTATATCCACGTTTCATGAGTGCGAGAATGCGGTCCGAGCCACTTTGCACCGGCAGGTGCAGATGATTGGCAAGCTCTGGCACCTCTGCATGCGCTGCAATCAGGTTGTCAGAAAACGCGAGCGGGTGTGAAGTGGTGTAGCGGATACGGCCAATGCCGTCAATTGCCGCAAGATAGCGTATAAGCAGGGCAAGATCGGCAATGTCGCCGTTTTCCATGAGTCCACGGTAGTCGTTAACGTTTTGCCCAAGCAGATGAATCTCACGCACGCCCTGCAGCGACAGTGCGTAACATTCAGCCAGCACATCATCAAAGGGACGGCTGATTTCCTCGCCGCGGGTATACGGTACTACGCAATAACTGCAATATTTGCTGCAGCCTTCCATGATGGAAACATACGCCGAAGGCCCCTCGGCGCGCGGTTCTGGCAGGCGGTCAAATTTTTCAATTTCAGGGAAAGAGATATCCACGACCGGTTTTTTGCTTTTAAGGCGCTCATCCAGCATTTCCGGCAGACGGTGCAGCGTCTGGGGACCAAAAACAAGGTCGACCCACGGCGCGCGTTTTAAAATACCGTCACCCTCCTGGCTTGCGACACAACCGCCAACGCCAATAATCGTATCGGGATGCAGGGCTTTGAATTCGCGCCATTGCCCAAGCTGTGAAAACACCTTTTCTTCAGCTTTTTCACGAATGGAGCAGGTGTTCAGTAAAATGACCTGTGCATCTTCCAGAACATCGGTTTTTTCATAGCCGTGGGACGCGAGAAGGACATCCGCCATTTTGGAGGAGTCGTATTCGTTCATCTGGCATCCGCTGGTTTTGATGTAAAGCTTTTTACTCATGGTTGTACCTTGAAAAACTGGAGGCTCGCCCGGTGCGCGCATTGTAGCAGAAGTCTGGTTTTATGGCATCTGTCTGGTTTCTCTGATACACAAATAGTCAATAGAATGAGGACATGCCCTAAGAATGCTCCACCTGGTGGCAGTGGGTTTCGTGAATGCGTGGGAGAATCAGGAGAGAAACCATCATGCCAAGCGGCAGCAGCGAAAGTGCCATGTGGTAGGCAGAAAGTGGATAGACCCGGACCCCGTCCAACATTTCGCCGGTCCAGAGGGCATCAAGCACAAAACCGGTGAGGGGTTGCACGAGAGCGATGCCGAGCATGTTCATCATGTTCATGAAACTGAGTCCGGTTGCGACATAGCGGCGGTCGCACAGTTCTTTGGCAAGCGCAAACGATGGCAGAAAGCCCGCGGAAAAAATGCCGAAAAAGAGCAGGAGGCACTGTATCAGAAACAGCGATTCAATGGGTGCGTAAATAAACAGCAGGCAGCAGATGAGCGCGCCGATGTTGCCAATCCAGAGAGGGGGTTTTCGCCGCCCGATGTGGTTCGAAAAAGCCCCCCAAAGTGGTGCGGCAATGGCCCATCCCACAAAAACGAGCGAAACAGCACCCGCCGCTGCGGTTTTGGGAATGTGCATGCGAAACATTAAAAACTGCACGCCCCAAAGCCCGCAAAAGACTGGTGTAACGAGGTACATCAGTCCTCCGTAAATGGCCACAAGCCAGAGCTGGGTGTTACTGAGGAGTTTTAAAAGGCTTGCAGCCAGAGGCGGGTCGCCAGCCGCGCGTTGAACTACCTTGCGCGCGCTCGGCGCATCCTTGGCAATAAGCCATATGAGCAGTGCCAGCCCAAGTCCGGCACTTCCCATCCACACCATGCTCCTGCGCCAGCCAACCGCGTCAATCAGGAGTGCGAGCGGGGTTTCACCACCGATGGCACCCAGCATGCCAATCGTCACCATCATTCCTGTAAGAAGTGCAAAGCGGCTTGCCGGAAACCAGTTGGCGGCAAGCTTCATGGCGCCCACAGCGGCGAAAGCCGAGCCAAAGCCCACCATAAAGCGCGCGAGACAGGCCATTAAGTAACTTTCTGTCAGCCCAAACGCAATGGTACTGACGGCGCATACAAAGGTTGCAAGGGTTAAGAGGCGGTGAGGGCCGTAATAGTCCATGAGGACGCCACCCGGCAGCTGCATGGCGGCATAGGAATAAAAGTAAACGGCAGAAAGCATGCCAAGCGCCTGACCCGTAACGGAAAAGTCGCGCATGAGCTCATTGCTCATCACGCCGGGCGAAACCTGTAGTAAAAATTCGTAGAAATAAAAGAGGCAACCAAGCCCCCAGACTATCCAGGGGAGAAACCTTTGATGCGAAGAAACAGTATCCGGGGAATGCAATGATTTTTTGACCATCGTTCAGGTGGCTCCCCTGCGTTTCCGCGGTGTGGATGGGAAAACATGCGGCGGATATCCGCCGCATGGATGCAATTTACTCGTCAGTAAGACGGAAATAGCGGGTGCCGAAGTAGCGTTGCAGCTTTTTGCGAATGGTACCACGGCTGATACCCAGCATTCTTGCAGCCTGCAGCTGATTGCCACGGCGTTTTTCCATGACAGCCTGCAAAAGCGGGGGCTCTACTTCAGAAAGAATCATGTCATATAAATCGACAATGTTTTTTCCTTTGTTTTCAGCCAGAAATCGGGTTACCAGGGAATACACCAGCTCTTGCAGGCCCTGCTCCTGCTTGACAGCGTGCAGCATGTTCGGTGTTTCAACGGCATTCATCGTAACTTCCTTATTTTGGTTAAATCACAAGCTCCAAATGCTCATCCGTTTTGCACGGACAGCAAAAAATATTGTACATCAAGCCTTATCGATAATCCAGCGTCTCAACGCAGGGACATAATGACGTACATTGTACCGATACAAAGAATGAGGGGGCAATCAGCGGATGTGTAAAATAACGCCGGATGAGACCCGGCGTTGAGAGCGGGTATTCGTTTAGAGCGAGCGTCAGATACTACTTCTGATAATGAATACCTGCCGATGGTTGGTCTTCGCTGCTACCGAGCGCTTCATTCGTAAGAGGCTCATGGATTCGCGGTTTTGCCGAATGAAGTGTTGATTTGAGCAAATCTAATAATTTAACATGGATAGTGATGGGTGTTTTCCCTTTTTCAAGCACAATCATATCGTACATATCAACCGTAGGCTCTTTTTTTTCAGCTTTTTCAGCGAGATATTCGCGTATCCTTAAATACGTCTCCTCAACCAGCGTGTCGTTTTCATCATCTTTTTGCATCGAAATCACCTTAATTTTATATCATAAACTCGATATGAAAAAACATTTCACATCAAGGGTTATTTTACATCAAGCGTTATTGATAAACTAGTATCACCTCGCAGGGGCATGATGAGGATGTAATCAGCGGGTATATCAAAAAAAACGCCGGGCGAGACCCGGCGTTCAGGGAAATGGTTTTATTACTTAAAGGCCGATTCTATATCAGAGTCATCATTGGTCGACCATTCGTAATCATTGGAGCTGTCAGAATTCGAGTTATGTGAAACAGATTCTTTTAAGGAACTGTCAGCGTCTGACCTGATTGGCGAGTGAGCTGCACCGAACATCGTTCCACCAGGGGAGTAGTGGAAGTTATCGCCCGGTATCGACCGAAGTTTGGCAGGTGACTCATCATTAGTAATAGTATCATCACGTCTCAAGTCAGACTCACTCTCATAATCAACATCCACATCAGTAATAGACTCCTGAGCTGTACCAAAAGGCTTACGGTACCAGAAATTCTCTACAAAAATGTTTTCGAGGTACCCGAGGATGGGGCCGGCTGTGCTGGTGAGAATGCCGGTGATAAACCCAATTCCTACCATTTCCGGCATTACGGCCATGATGGCGGTGACGCCTGGGATGTTGCAAAGCACTGAGAAATGGCTTGCAAGGGCTAATCCGGCTTTTCCTAAAGCGTTGAAAATGGGGCCGAGAGTGGTGAAGATGGGTTTTAAAAGCCCGGCAGCTCCTGCAGGAGCATGGGTTGCAACCCACGGCAGCACCTGAAGCGACAGGAACTTGACGGTCAGCGGTGCAAGCACTGCGTAAAGCGCCATGATGTTTGTGATGGTGAGCAGTGAGAGTACGACTCCCCCGATAAACCCATAACTTTTGCTACCGGTGTGCCATGATTCGCGGACCGCCTGCACCGGTGATGTGGCGCAGCGTCCATAAAACCAGACTATGTAACTTGCGCCCAGCAAAGGCAGGGCCGCTGCTGTCAAGAATCCGTAGCCCAGCATGCTGGCGTAATTTTCTTCATCGTACTGGTCGTTCGTTTTTTTCCAAAGCGGTGAAAATACCTTTGTTTGCACCAGCATCAGCAGAATGGCGGGAAGTACCTCTGTAAAGAGTGTTACTACACGAGTCAAGAAGCGAAACGGCGTGGCGGCAAGGTTTAGCAGGGTAAAAAAAGGCACGATGAAGATTTTGGCAGACAGTTCCGCGCTCCTGCTGTAACCCGTAAATCGGCGCAGCAGGTTCCAGCCGGATTGTGTGAAGGTGGTAACTGTATCATTACCATTCAAAGTTTCCAGAGTATTTTCTTCAGCGCGGTTTGGCAGTCCGAGCACGGAGGTGTAGATGGTAAGCGGGTCGCGTATAAAGGCCTCTGCTCGCTCTTTATCCGCAGTGATTACCTGCACCCCCTCTTTAATGTATTCTTTGGAAAGGTGCTCGAGGCTATATGTTTCATTGTTCAAACGATGGGTAATTGGGTCGTGACCATCAGCGGGAAAGGTATATATCAGGATTTCTTTCAGATTTTCTAAAAATGACTTTTTACGGCTCATTGGGAACATCAGCGAACGCTCCGAACAGATTGATAAAATTGTGGCCATCATATCTTTTTAAGGGATGACCGTCAAGATTTGGTTCAATCAATTTGGTACATATTTAGGACATATTTAGGACGTATTTGTCAATCGACGGTGAGACTTGATGTCCCACCCTTGTCGTCCCCGCGAAGGCACAAGGGTTGTGTCACGCCAAAAGCCCGTGCACCCCCCGGCCTGTCGTCCCGCGAAGGCAGGGGGACCCATTCCTGATTTGGCACCGTGCCGGTGTCGGGATGGATTCCGCCTGCGCAGGAATGACAAGGGTTGTATCACGCCAAAAGCCCGTGCACCCCCCGGCCTGTCCTCCCCGCGCAGGCGGGGACCCATTCCTGATTTGACACTGTGCCGGTGTCGGGATGGATTCCTCAGCGCCTGCGCGGAAATGACAAGGGTTGTGTCACGCCAAAAGCCTGCGCACCCCCCAGCCTGTCCTCCCCGCGAAGGCGGGGACCCATTCCTGATTTGGCACCGTGCCGGTGTCGGGATGGATTCCCGCCGGCATGTGAATGACAAGGGTTGTGTCACGCTTCAAGCAGTTCTAACACCAGCTCCGGTAAACCTTTGTCGGCCTTATCGGTTGTGAGGCGCTCGCGCATCCTGGTAAGTCGCTGCACCATACGCGCGCGCGCACTTTGGTCTTTAAGCAATGTACCGAGGACCTCAGCGAGCGCGGGTGCATTACAGTCGTATTGCAGCAGTTCCGGCACTATCATGCCGCCTTCAAGCAGATTGCAGAGCCCCAGGTATTTTACACGCATGACTTTGGCGGCGACCATGCTCGTTAACAGAGACACCTTATAGATGATGCACATCGGCTTTTGTAAAAGCGCGCATTCAAGGGACGCGGTGCCGGAAGCCACGGCAATGGCGTCACTGCATCCCGCCACTGCCAGTGCTTCGCCGTTTATAAAGTGAACCGGCAGTGTGGCATCCGTAAAGAACGCTTCCACAAACGAACGCTCCAGCGTTCGCGCTATCGGAATAACGGCTTCCAAATCTGGAAAGCGCTTTCGCAGTCGCAAAAAGGCATCGCGCATGACCGGGAGGTGGCGCTCCACCTCCTGAATGCGGCTTCCCGGAAGGAGTGCCAGAAGAGGAGCGTTTAGCGGCAGGCCCAGGGATTGCCGCGTTGCCTCCGGGGTGTCACAGGGTGTGACTTTCTCAAGGAGCGGATGACCCACATAGGTGACTGGCACGCCGGCGCTTTCATAAAGCGTTTTTTCAAAGGGCAGAATAACGGCCATGTGATCGACACACGCCTGAATGGTTTTGAGCCGCCCGGCCTTCCAGGCCCATATCTGCGGGCTGATGTAGTAAAGGATGCGAAGCCCAAGTGTGTGTTTGGCAAAGCGCGCCAGTCGCAGGTTAAAGCCCGGGTAGTCAACGAGAATCAGCAAATCGGGCGGGTTTTCGCGAAGCCATTTTTGTACGCTTCTAAACGCCTTGTGAATGGTGCGGGCGTGGCGCAGCACTTCGGTCAAACCCGTAACCCCGTGGCGCGCTAAATCACTGAGCAGCGTGACACCCGCTTCCTGCATGTGTTTGCCGCCAATGCCGGTAAAGGTGAATTCGCCTTTACCCGAAAGTGCGCGCACCAGCGCTGCAGCGTGGGCATCGCCCGATTCTTCACCGGCTATCAGTACGATGTGCTTCACGTGCACGCGCCTCATGGGCTTCCAGATTTTTGCGAATCATCTGGGATATGGTTTCCGCTGTCGCGAGTGCATCGCGTCCATCCTCGCCGGTAACGAGCGGTGTTGTGTCATCAAGAATGCAGCGGGTAAAGGCGCGTATTTCCTCAAGCAGCGAATCGCCTTTTTCAAACACGGACTCGTGGCGGATAATTTCCGGGATGCCGGGAAACATCTCGCCCTCGCCCTTATGAAACACCGCAAACTGCTTGTTTTGAAAATCGATGGAAAGATAAGAATCCGGCTGAAAAATACGTGTCTTACGCACTGTTTTGAAACTGATACGGCTCGCCGTAACGTTGGCGACCGCACCATTGGCAAAAGTCAGGCGGGCACTGGCGATATCGGGGTCGTTTGTCAGCACGGGCGCGCCCTGAGCGTCTATGTGAGCCACCGGGCTTTTGACCATGGAAAGAATCATATCGATGTCGTGAATCATGACATCAAGAATGACATTGACATCCGTACCCCGTGGGGTGAAGGGAGCAATGCGCTGCGATTCAATAAAAAGTGGGTTTTTAAGGTAGGGCTCGACCGCAAGGCGTGCCGCGTTAAAGCGCTCAAGATGGCCCACCTGCAGTTTGAGGCCACGTGCTCTGGCAAGCGCAATCAGTGTATCGGCTTCTTGAACGGTCGTAGTCATCGGCTTTTCGATGAGTACATGGATACCGGCTTCAAGGCAGGCTTTGGCAATGCTGAAATGCGCCCTGGTAGTCGCGGCAATGCTCACAGCGTCTACTTTTCCGAAGAGCGCTTGAATATCAGTAAAGGCACTGACCCCAAGTTCTTCAGCAACGCGTCCAACGGCCGCGGCATCGGTATCACAGACAGCGACAAGGTGCGCGTTTTCGAGTAACTGGTATTTCTGGGCATGAAAGCGACCAAGATAGCCGGTGCCGATGACCCCGCAGCGTAAGTGTTTTTCTGACATGTGTTCAAAATCGGTGCGAAAACAAACGCAAAGAATCGCATTTTTGCCAGAATAAATCAAATCCGATACCATCCGCCGGCTGGATTTGGCACAATGCCGTCTCACAAAAGGGTTAAACAATGAATATGGAAGCGGGTGTTGATGAAGCCGGGCGCGGTCCACTGGCAGGGCCAGTTGTTGCGGCTGCGGTGATTTTGCGTGAACCCATTGAAGGAGTTACTGATTCAAAAGCGCTGAGCGATAAAAAACGGCAGATACTTTTTACGCGTATTCAGACTGAGGCCATTGCTTTCGCCATTGGACGCGCTGAAGTTGAAGAAATCGATGCGCTGAACATTCACCACGCGACACTGCTCGCCATGCAGCGCGCAGTCCTCGGACTACCGGTTGCACCTCAGAGTGTTATAGTCGATGGCCTTTATGTGCCGAAGCTTGCTATCCCGGCGCGTGCGCTTGTGGGGGGAGACAGGCTGCATCCGGCGATTGCCGCGGCCTCCATACTTGCAAAAGTGGTGCGGGATGAGGAAATGCTCGCCATGGACGCGCTTTATCCGGGTTACGG
This sequence comes from Legionella geestiana, assembly GCF_004571195.1. Taxonomy (GTDB): domain Bacteria; phylum Pseudomonadota; class Gammaproteobacteria; order Legionellales; family Legionellaceae; genus Legionella_B; species Legionella_B geestiana. The sequence goes on along the minus strand of NZ_CP038271.1, from coordinate 409,139 downwards.
TTTTGCAAAGCACAAGGGGTATCCCGTTGCCATGCACCGCGAGGCCTTACGCACACTCGGCCCGTGTCCCATCCATCGGCGCAGTTACGGGCCTGTTAAAATTTTCTGTCAAAAAGAATCCGATGCTGTCCTATCGACATGATGATGCCAAAGCCCGCGAGAAAGGTCACCATCGCCGTGCCGCCATAACTTACCAGCGGCAGCGGGATGCCGACCACTGGTAAAATCCCCATCACCATGCCGATGTTGACAAAGGCTGAGAGAAAAAAGCTCATGGAAAGGCTGGCGGCGAGCAGTCGGGTGAAGGTGGTCTGCGCGTTCGCGGCAATGTAGAGACCGCGCAGGGCAACCAGTACGATTAAAAAAAGCAGCAGCAGACTGCCGACAAAACCAAACTCTTCCCCGCTTACGGCAAAAATAAAATCGGTGGCGTGTTCGGGCAGAAAATTCAGGTGCGACTGACTGCCTTCAAGCCAGCCCTTGCCAAACGTTCCCCCGGAGCCGATGGCAATTTTTGACTGGATGATATGGTATCCAGCCCCCAGCGGATCCTGCTCGGGGTCGAGCAGCATTAGAATACGCTGCTTCTGATAATCGTGCATCACATGCCACAACAGAGGCGCACCAAGGCAGATGAGGCTTGCGGTGACTACCAGCAGCCGTATGGATATCCCTGCCATGAACACCACACACAAACCTGAGGAAGCTACCATGATGGCCGTCCCCAAATCGGGTTGTCTTGCGATAAGCAGAGCAGGCAAAAATAGTATAATACCGGCAATGAGCAGTGATTTTGTGCACATGGGGCCCGGGTGGCGGTCGAAATACCAGCTCACCATCATCGGCACGGCAAGCTTCATGATTTCAGAGGGTTGAAATCGAAAAACGCCTAAATCCAGCCAGCGTTGCGCTCCCTTGCCGATTTTTCCCATAAGCATCACCGCGATGAGCAGGGCAAAGCCAGTGGCAAAAATCCAGGGTGTCCAGATTTTGTATTTATGCGGGGGAATCATGGCAAAACCCGCCATTATCATAAAGGCAAACAGCAGACGAAATCCCTGGCGCATCAGCATTCCGTGGTTTTCATTGGAGGCGCTGTAGAGAATCAGTAATCCCACGGAAACAAGCCCAAGCAGCAGCATGAGCAGCGGGTAATCAAGCTGCAGCGCACGCGTGCTGAAGCGATAAACCGGGCGGTTGAAGCGGTCTTTCATGAGGCGGCTCCATCAGGGTGCAGGGTGTACCAGGTGTCCATGATTTTTCGTGCTACCTGAGAGGCGAGCGTATCATTCTCTACCATCACGGCGATGGCCACCTGAGGATTTTCTACCGGAGAAAATCCAATAAAAAGGGAATGATCGCGCAGGTACTCAGGAATCACCTGATTGCGGCGTTTCTCATACTGCTTGCCGCCAAACACCTGGGCAGTACCCGTTTTACCGGCCATGCTAAAGGGCGGATTGCGGCCAAAACGGTAACCTGTGCCTTCATTACTGGTGAGAACGCTCTGCATGCCCTCGTGCACGATGTCCCAGTTGGCGTCATTGCGCAGGCGAACGGGATATTCTTCAAGAATTTTGGTGTGATGGACGGCTCCGGTGTCGCTCTGCACGGAATGGGCAAGCAGATGCGGTCGATAACGGTGGCCTTTCTGGCTCATGGTCGCAACGGCATTGGCAATCTGTAGCGGGGAAGCGAGCATAAAGCCCTGGCCAATTGCTGAAATCAGGGTGTCACCGGGATACCACGGAAGGCCACGTGTCTGGCGTTTCCAGAACGTATTGGGCACAATGCCAGGTGCCTCTTCATTCAAATCAATATGCGTCAACTGCCCAAAGCCAAAGCGGGTCAGCATTTCTTCAATGGCGTTAATGCCCATTCGATTGCCGAGGTGGTAGAAGTAAGTATCGCATGAAACGGCAATGGCGCGTTTTAAGTGAATCATGCCATGACCGCCGCGCTTCCAGTCGCGGTATTGATGAGAGACATTGGGCAGTCGAAACCAGCCCGGGTCGTAGATGGTGGTGTTGGTGGTCACAAACCCCCGGTCAAGACCTGCGAGTGCGACATAGGGCTTGATGGTGGAAGCCGGAGGATACAGGCCGCGCACGGCCCGGTTGTAGAGCGGGCGTTCGCGCTCATTGGTCAGCTGCTGATAATCGGCATGTGTAATGCCGTTTACAAAAAGATTGGGGTCGAACGAGGGCGTACTGACCATGGCGAGCACTTCGCCGTTGTTTGGGTTTATGACGACAACCGCTCCCCGGCTCTCACCCATGGCATCGAAGGCGGCCTGTTGCAGGCGCGCGTCAATGGTGAGGTAGAGCTTTTCGCCGGAGAGAGGACTTTGGCGCTCGAGCACCCTGACCGTACGTCCGCTGACATCCGTTTCCACCTGCTGATAACCCACCTGGCCGTGCAGCAAATCTTCGTAGTACTTCTCCACCCCGGATTTGCCGATGAAGTTCGTGGCCTGGTAATTTTTACTGTCAACCGTGCGCAGTTCAGCGGCATTGATGCGGGCGACATATCCAAGGAGGTGGGCAGTCACGTTTTTCAGCGGATAATAGCGCATGAGGCGCGCTTTAATGCTCACACCTGGAAAACGGTACTGGCTGATGGCAAAGGTTGCTACTTCTTCCTGAGTTAGCTTCAGTTTGAAGGGGATGGACATGAAGGCGCGGTTTTGGCGCCGCAGTCGGTTAAACGTTGCGATGTCTTCATCCGTGACTGAAGGCAGCAGTGCCTTGAGCCGCTCCAGGGTGTCCTGTAGATTTTTAACGCGCTCGGGGATGATTTCCAGCACATACACCGGAACATTTTCCGCCAGCACCACGCCGTTTCTATCAAAGATGAGTCCTCTGGGTGGTGCGATAGGAATAACGCTTATCTGGTTTTTGCGTGAGAGCGTTTCATAGCGACGGTAGTCGGCAATCTGCAGCCAGAACATGCGTCCAATCAAGACCAGGGTGAGTAAAAACACCAGTACAATCAGAACGGTCAGGCGAATTTTGTGCGTTTCCGATTCGGTTCGTACGGGTTTTTGATAAAGGCTTGAGCGCATTGACTGGTGGCCGGTTTTTTGAAAACGCTACATGGTAGCGCAATCATGGTGGCTTGTCATTTGTGGTAAGGATGATTATTCAGCAGGGAAAACGCACGGTAGAGTGCTTCGGTTAAAACCACACGCACCAGAGGGTGCGGCAGCGTCAGTGCCGAGAGCGACCAGCGAGACTGTGCGCGTGCAAGCACTTCGGGCGCAAGGCCTTCCGGGCCGCCTATGAGAAAGCACAGATGCCCGGCATGCGCCGTAATTTTTTCGAGGTGTTGTGCGAGCGCGCTGCTGCTGAAAGCACTGCCTTCAACATCAAGCGCCACAACGTGCGCGTCTGCGGGAATTGCTGCAAGCAGCTGGGAGGCTTCTTTTTCAAGAATGCGGGCAAGTCCATGGGATTTGGAGCGCTTTTGCAGGGGGATTTCAACAACCTGTACGCGCGCCCATTCACCAAGACGCTTTGTATACTCACGCGAGCATTCAATGACCCATGCGGGCATTTTGTCGCCGAGTGCCAAAATCGTGATTTTAAGCATCGGGCGAAGATGCTCCAGCCTCCTGCCAAAGACCTTCGATGTTATAGAAACTGCGGAATTCAGGTTGCAAAACGTGCAATACCAGGTCGCCAAAATCTACAAGCACCCATTCGCCGTTTTCAAGGCCACTGCAACGCAAAGCCGGAAAGCCGGATTTTTTCATGCCTTCCATGGCTTCCTCGGCTACCGCACGTACGTGCCGCGAGGAGCGCCCGCTGCAAACTATCATGAAGTCAGTAATGCTGGTCTGTTTATGAACATCGAGCACGATGACATCAGCAGCCTGAATGTCGTCAAGGGCTTTAAGCAGGCAGGAAAGGGCAGGTGATTTTGACATGAGTACCAACACAGCGTGAAAAGGCGAGATGATAGCAGGTAAACCCTGCTATTCGCAATGTGTCCCGCGCAAAAGACGCTGAATAATGCGGTTAATCCAGATGGAAATCCCACTTGCCCCAAGCAGAATCAGGAAGAGGACAAAGAAAGAATGTGCATAATGTTCTTTCAAGGCGAGAATGCCTGTTTCACCCTCGGGAATGGCTGAAAGCAGAGCGAGCTTGCCCGCGAGAAACCCGCCAAGTCCGAGAGACACGAAAAAAATGCCCATCATGGTGCTGACGCGCTTTCGGCTTGCGAGAAAGGTAATGGCGGACAGGCCTACGGGAGAGAGCAGCATTTCTGCAACTGATATCAAGAGATAAGAAGGTATTAAAAGCAGCGGCGAGAGCATGAGTACGCTTGCCTCAACGTGACAGGCGAGTGCTATAAGGCCGTAGGCGAGCGTGATGCAGAGCATCGCATATACAAATTTATTGGCAGCAACGATACCGCGTTCAATGAGGGTCGGTGCGTTAATGCGCCGTGCCAGAAAAATACCGGCGGCAATCATGCCAAGACTTTGTACCGCCACATAGTAAGGAGGGGGGAACTGCATTCCAAAGAGCGTAGGCTTCACAATCCGTGCGATACAGAGCGTGAGAGAGAGAAACATCTGGAAGTAAAACGCCCAGAACATGACAGAAATTACACACAAAAGCCCGATAACGAAAGTCTGGCGCGCCTGAGCGCCGTTTTCCCTGCGGATGGTCACTGCCATATACACCAGCGAAATCAGTACAATCGCGGCAAAGGCGCTGTCTGCGAGTGAGGGATGGTTTAAAATGGCAAAGGCAAAGCCCCAAAGAAGAATCAGCAGAAGGAGTGTCTTGACTGTGTTTTGGAGTGTCAGCGTACGGGGGTGATAATCACTGATGCGGTAGCGCCGAATACCATAGTCAAACACTGTAATCGCAACCAGCATGCCGAATGCTGCACTCAAAAAAGACACCGGCCAGCCAAACATCGCATTTAACTGGCTTGGAAGCGTCGTCCCAAGAACGATACCTGCAGTAATGCCCATGTAAAATATGGTAAAGCCCGATTCTCGTTTTGGGGAATCTTCGCTGTATGCGTTCCCAAGAAGGGACGAAATATTGGGCTTGAAAAGTCCGGTACCTACGGCAACGCCGGCAAGGGCTGCAACCAGAAGCTCGCGTGAAGTGGCAGAGGCCAGCAGGACATACGACAGCAGGAGAATACATGCCCCAAAAAATATGGACATTTTTTGTCCGATAAGATTATCGGCAATCCAGCCGCCCAGTACCGGTGAAAGGTAGGTCAGTGCAGTAAAAGAGCCAACCAGCGCATAGACTGCCGCATCGTTCCAGCGAAAATGCAGCGCCAGGTAGAGCGCAAGCAGGGATTGCACCACGTAAAACCCGTAGCGCTCCCACATTTCAGTGGCAAAGAAAATCTTTAGTGAAGATGGATGCGCAAGGTCACGGTTGCTCACGATACATATTGCCTTTCATGGTTCTTATTTGACTTGAAATCATATCATACGTTCATGTAATCAACGAAGCTTTCTTCGAAGCATGCTTTCACGTCAAAAAAACCCCCTGTATGATAGCGTTTTTGGGCACGGAGAATATTGTAATGAATACACGCATCGACAAGAATCGCAGTTTGCGCGCGCAAAGAGGCAATGTCCTTACGGCAAAATCGTGGCTGACTGAAGCGGCACTTCGCATGCTTTGCAATAATCTGGATGCTGAAGTTGCAGAAGCGCCGGAATCGCTTGTGGTTTATGGCGGTATTGGACGTGCAGCACGCAACTGGGAGGCGTTTGATGCCATTGTTGACGTGCTGACCCGCCTTGAGGATGATGAGACGCTGCTGGTGCAGTCTGGCAAGCCGGTGGGTGTATTTAAAACGCACCCCGATGCGCCTCGCGTGCTGATTGCCAACTCGAATCTTGTCCCCCATTGGGCAAACTGGGAGCATTTTAACGAGCTCGACAAAAAAGGTCTGATGATGTATGGTCAGATGACCGCAGGCAGCTGGATTTATATCGGTTCGCAGGGGATTGTCCAGGGCACGTATGAGACCTTTGTCTCCGCCGCCAAAAAGCACTATAACGGCAGCCTCCTTGGAAAATGGATTTTGACAGCAGGCCTTGGCGGCATGGGAGGCGCGCAGCCGCTCGCCGCTACCATGGCAGGTGCGAGCATGCTGGCCATCGAATGTGACGAGTCACGCATCCAAAAACGCCTCGCAACGCGCTACCTTGACGTACTCGCTGAAAATCTCGATGAAGCACTTCAGATGATTGATACTGCCTGTCGCAATCAGACACCGATTTCTGTAGCACTCTGCGCCAATGCTGCAGAAGTATATCCAGAACTTGTGCGCCGAAACGCGCATCCCGCCCTTGTAACCGACCAGACCAGTGCGCATGACCCTCTGAACGGGTACCTGCCGCTTGGAATGACACTGACAGAAGCGGCGCATTTGCGTGAAACAGACCCCACTGCCATGGTGGCGCATGCAAAAGAATCGATGGCTGTTCAGTTACGTGCCATGCTTGATTTTCAGGCGCGCGGCATACCGGTGTTTGATTATGGCAATAACCTGCGCCAGATGGCGCTTGAAGCCGGTGTGACACATGCCTTTGATTTTCCGGGCTTTGTGCCTGAATACATCCGCCCGCTCTTTTGTGAAGGGATTGGTCCGTTTCGCTGGGTGGCACTCTCTGGAAATCCGGACGATATTTACGCTACTGATGCCAAAGTGCGAGAGCTCGTTCCGGACAATCCGCATCTGCACCGCTGGCTCGATAAGGCGCGGGAAAAAATCAGTTTTCAGGGTCTGCCGGCGCGCATTTGCTGGCTCGGGCTTAAAGACCGCGCGCGTGTAGCACTCGCATTCAACGAGATGGTGCGCCGCGGTGAATTATCAGCGCCCATTGTTATCGGGCGCGATCATCTGGATTCCGGGTCGGTTGCGAGCCCCAATCGCGAAACCGAAGCCATGATGGATGGCAGTGACGCCGTTTCTGACTGGCCGCTGTTAAACGCGTTGTTAAACTGTGCGAGTGGCGCCACGTGGGTCAGCATTCATCATGGAGGCGGAGTGGGTATGGGATTTTCCCAGCATTCTGGTGTTGTGATTGTGGCTGATGGTACTGATGCCGCTGCCGCGCGACTGAAGCGCGTACTCTGGAATGACCCCGCAACCGGCGTTATGCGCCATGCGGATGCCGGTTACAGCATCGCCAAAAAGTGCGCATCCGATAATGGACTGTGGCTGCCAATGATGCGCGATGAGGAATGAAGGCATGAGCGTTGAAATGTATACAGATGGTGCGTGCAAGGGAAACCCCGGCCCCGGTGGCTGGGGAGTTTTGATGCGTTGTAACGGTCAGGAAAAAACCCTGAAAGGCGCCGAGGCGCACACCACAAACAACCGCATGGAGCTCCTTGCCGCCATTCGCGGCCTTGAAGCGCTCACGCGACCCTGTACGGTAGCGGTCTACACCGACTCCAATTATCTACGTCAGGGGATGACCCAGTGGCTTTCCGGATGGAAACGCCGGGGATGGAAAAATGCGCAGAATGCACCGGTCAAAAATATCGATTTGTGGCAGGCTCTGGATGCGCTTTCCACAAAGCATTCTATAGAATGGCACTGGGTCAAGGGGCATTCGGGGCATCCCGAGAATGAACGTGCAGACGCGCTTGCCAATGAGGCTATCAGTGAAATGATTCTGGAGGATGCACATGCGTCAGGTTGTGCTTGATACCGAAACCACGGGTATTGGTCACGAATCGGGGCACCGGATTATCGAAATCGGCTGTGTTGAGCTGGTTTCACGAAAAATTACCGGTCGCCACTATCATGTCTACCTCAATCCCGAGCGCGAGGTCGATGAAGGCGCTTTTCGCGTTCACGGAATCAGTACGGAATTTCTGCGTGATAAGCCACGTTTCGCGGAAGAAGTCGAGGCGTTTCTTGCATTTGTTGAGGGTGCGGAGCTTGTTATTCACAACGCGGCGTTTGATGTCGGTTTTCTTAACGCTGAACTGAAGCGGCTCAAACGGAAACAACGCATTGAGGATTATTGCACTGTTCTCGATACCCTGATGATTGCGCGTGACAAGCATCCTGGCCAGCGCAACAGCCTCGATGCGCTTTGCAAACGCTACGACATTGACAATTCCAACCGTACCTTTCACGGCGCGCTTCTTGACGCGGAAATTCTTGCACATGTCTATCTGGCAATGACCGGTGGGCAAACGAGTATTTTGTTTGACAAGGTGGAAGAGCGCAGTGCCGTTGTAACTGCCGAGGCTTTCGAACGACCGCTCTCAGTCAATATCCCGGTGATAGCGGCGAGCGAAGAAGAAATGTTTCAGCACGAACAGTTTCTGGCATTTCTTATCAAGAAATCTGGCAAGGAAGGGATTCTCGACGACTGGAAATGATCATTTATTAGTCTATAGTCTTAATTAATGATCAAAAAAGTCGAGGTGACTCATGGATGACGCACGCCACTTGCCCGGTTTTAATCTGCTAAAATCCTTCTGCCTGGTGACTACTCTTTTCTTCGTCAGTTGTGCCAGCGTGATGGCAAACACCTTTATCTTCAATCCACGAACACATTCTTATACAGCAATTAACGATAATGGTCGCGTGGTTAAGTCGGGTCGAGCATCAGGGGGGCGCTCCTGGTGTTCTGATATTCGCCGCTCCTGTCGCACGCCCTCCGGGTACTACCATATCCAAAGCAAAGGGGGCCCCGGCTGCCGTTCAAGCCGCTATCCGGTAGGCAGAGGGGGCGCGCCCATGCCATATTGCATGTTTTTCAGCCGCTATTACGCGATACACGGCTCGCCCGATGTTCCTAACTATAATGCGAGCCACGGATGCATCCGCGTGCGCCCGGCTGATGCGCACTGGCTCAGCAAGAATTTCATTCGAATTGGAACGCGGGTAATCGTTAAACCCTACTAGAACGCATTTATTCCTCAATGCTAAAGGACGATCCGCAGCCGCAGGTGGTTTTAGCCTGCGGGTTACGAATCACAAACTGTGCACCGCCAATGCCTTCAACGTAATCAATCTCCGCACTTTGAAGGTATTGGTAGCTCATGGAATCAATCAGCACACGCACACTGTCGCGCGCATTGGAGCAGGATTTTTCAATCACAAAATCATCATCGTTGATGGTTTCATCAAACGTAAAGCCGTACTGAAAACCTGAGCACCCGCCACCGGTGATATAAACACGCAGACAGAGATTGGGGTTTTCTTCTTCGGTTATCAGTGATGCGACCTTGTCGGCAGCGCTGGTGCTGAATCGGATATCAGCATCCGAAATTTCAGGATTGGTATTCATGCATACTCCAAAAACTCAGTCTATTATAACAAGTATAACCGGCAGCAACGGGATTTAGTATCATTGTACAGAAAAATCGGGTTTACCAGAATGCGTCCATCTGGTATTACTTAAAGGATTATCTAACACAAGGCAGTGAACGAATGCACACGCATCCTGAAAAGGGTAACGGGCTGTTTATCACCAGCATGTTTTCCATGGTGCTCTGTATCGGCCTGCTGCTACTGAGTCTTTATATCATTCCCTACCTCTTCTGGGCCTGGCCCTATGGGGTTCCCAGCATGGTCGTGTTTTTACGCGAGTGGTTTGCCGAAAATTATCAGCTGACGGATAATGGCAGCGCCTGGGCCGTTTTACTCTCATTTTTGGTTCCCGGCATGTTCGCGGGATTGCTGACATGGTACGCTTCCAGTCGCTTTGAGCATCTTGAACTGCTCGATGACCTTGAGCCTGAGGAAGAGGAAAAGCCCAAACGTGATGAATCAACGGCCGAGTCCGCAGGGCTTGGGATGCAGATTCTCTTTTTTATTGTATTGATATTTTTAGGAACGTGGCTCGTTGAGCAATTTATTTCAGCCACCCTTTCCTGATGGAGAATGAAATGATTTTCTTCAAACAACGAGCCATTAGAAAGCTTCAGAAAAAGCTAAAAGCCATGCAGCACTTTCGTGAGCACAACCAGCCTAAAGATGACGTCCTGAAAAAAGAAATGCAGATGTATCACAAGCTTGCAGGCATCTGGAAATCCCTTATTGGCAAAAAGAAATTTCCCTTTGCACAGGATATGGTGGCTGAGTGTCTGCGGGCGAGTGCACGCCTTGATGATACAGAAGCGCAGTATCAGCTGGGGCGCATGTTAATGGATGAAGGGCGCATGCGTGAGGCTTTGCAAAAAGAGGGCCTGTTCGCAAGCGTAGGAAATGAGCGCAAGATGCGTGAATGCTTTGAAGAAGCGCATGCCTTACTCGAAAAATCCCTTGATTTGGGGCATATTGCCGCAAAACGCCTTTCTGGCCTTTGCTTTATCAACGGCTGGGGCGTTGATATGGACCGAGAAAGGGGGTTTGAGCGGGTGGTTGAGAGCATTGAGCAGGAAAAAGCCTGGGATAAACTGCCACAGATTTTCGCAAGCATCGGCCTCAATAAACCGGAATTTTTTGAGGCACTGACGCAGCGTCGCGGACGCAACCAGGGCTAAGCGCCTGCACAAATCGCATCCAGTAATGAACTGGCACCAATTCTGAACCACGAGCTGTCGGGTTTTTTCCCGGCCTTCCATGCCGCAAGCTCAGCGAACCTAAGCGCATCAGCAGGCTCCCGCACCCCACCGGATACTTTAATGCCAGAGGGGGCCTCTGTAACAGCCAGTGCATCGAGCAGCGTAAAAACTGCTTCAAAACTTGCGCCCGCTGCCAACTTTCCAGTGGATGTTTTCAGAAAATCGCATTGAGCATCGAGCACTTTACAGGCAAGCGCGTGCAGCATCTCTAAATCGCTGAAGGCGCCGGTTTCGAGAATAACCTTCAGAAGAACACCTGCGTCACGGCAGCGGGATGAGACTTCGCGCAGTTGAGACAGGGGCTTTTGCGTATCCCCTGAAAGCCAGGCCCGCCACTGAAACACATAGTCGATTTCATCAACCGTGCCTTTTGTGAGCAGGCTGTCAAGAAGTGCCAGTACCACTTTATCGCGGCCTTTACCCTCGGGGAAATTAAGCACAGTCGCGCATGCCACCTGAGTAAGCGGGCGCACCACCTCAACATGCTCCGGCAACACGCACAAAGCGGCGACACGGTTTTCATTGGCGCGCATGCAAAGCCTGTGCAACGCCTCTTCATGCGCGTCCTTTTCGAGGAGTGTCAGGTCAAGCAGCGGAATAAGGTCTTTTTCCGCAAGAATCATGTGATTCTGCAGTGCAAGCTGTGTCATTGCCTCTCTTGCACTATCCAGAAGGTTCACGACAGGCTCGCCATAAAATCTTTTAAAAGCACGCTAAGCTGTTCTGCCGCTTTTGTAGCCGTGGCCACTACAGAGTCATGCGAGTGAGCGGTATCTGCAAGTCCTGTGGCGTAGTTGGTGATGGTCGCGATAACTGCCACCTTCATGCCACAATGATTGGCCACCAGCACCTCTGGCACGGTTGACATGCCAACCGCATCCGCACCAAGGGTACGAAATGCACGAATTTCAGCAGCTGTTTCGTAATTTGGGCCAAGAACCGCGAGGTACACGCCATCATGAAGCGTGATACCGCGCGCACTGGCGAGCGCTTGCAGGTGTTCGCGCACGCCCAAATCATAAGCGTTATCGAGCGGGAGAAAGCGCGGCCCAAAGGTTTCATCATTAGGGCCGACAAGTGGATTCATCGGTTGCAGGTTAATATGGTCGTTAATCAGCATCAAAGAGCCTGGGGGAGCATCCAGTCTGAGCGAGCCGGAGGCATTGGTGGCTATAAAATACTCACATCCAAGCAGCTTGAGAGTGCGAACACAGGTTCTTGTGATGGCATGGCTCTCAGGCCCTTCATATCCATGCGCGCGCCCCTGCAGGAAGACAACGGGCGTGCCGGCGCAAAAACCAAGCGACAGCGTACCGCCGTGTCCTTTGACGGTGACAGAGGGAAAACCTGGCAATTCACTGTAGGGAATGTGCAGGCTGTCTTCGAGTGTTTCTGCAAGGCTGCCAAGTCCTGAACCCAGAACAATACCGACTTTAGGCACAAAACCCGGTCGTCTCGATTGAATCTCCTGCGCTGCCGCATGCGGCAGTGAAAGGACAGGCTGTGTGTGGCTCATGGTTAGGTTCCCCGTGTAATGCTAAAATCAAAGGCCAGCGGCAGAAGTTCATTCATTGTCATGCTTTTGATGACGCCATGACGGTTGCAAAGGTGTACAAGGGTTTCAGGCGTAGAAAATTCATGCAGGCGCTGGCGGCAGCCCCCGCAGGGTGAGCAAAGCGCATCATCCCCGGCAAGCACTACGACCTCGGCAATGTTTTGCTCACCTGCTGCTATCATCTGGCTGATGGCAGACGTCTCCGCACAAACCCCAAGCGGATAAGCGGCATTCTCGACGTTTACCCCGGAAAAGAGCTTTCCGGACGCCGTACGAATACATGCTCCGACATGGTAGCCTGAGTAGGGCGCATACGCATGACTCAGGAGCCGTCTTGCTTCGGTTATCATTGTTGAGACGCTTTCGTTACGCATCCCGCACTCCCTGTATGCTTAAAGGGGTGAGACTATAACGGTATTAGTCTGGTGCTGCAAGGGTGGTTTATAGAGATCCATCGCACCATATACATCGCCATGGTAAGAGGGCGGGGTCCTCTCGGGCTGCGGCTGTAAAGTTTTGTCAGGTGCAGGGGTTATGCCAAAGTCTTCCACACACTGCGCATAGGTGCTGTCTTCTTTTTTTTGTTCATCGGTACTATAGAAGGTGTAGCGAAACCAAAAATAGGCAGCCGCTGCTGCCAGGAAAAAGCCAACTGCCAGCGAGACTCCGAGGACAATCATGGCGGCAGGAGGGAAAACAAATCCGATGGTGGTCGCAATGGCTGTCATCAGACTGAGTCCCACAATACTGCCTGAATAATAGCAGTAGTATTGCTGCCGTTCGTAGATGAAGTCGGGATCATTGGGAGGCGGATTGTTAAGTTTGTGATACTCACCAATCGCCCAGAAGATATTGCTTAAAAAAAACAACCATGAAACCGGTATGATGAGTGACTGAGTGAGAAAGAGAAAACAGCAGCAGATGGTCGCACTGACACCGATAATCGCTGAGACGGCGTGCTGATCGCGAAACTGTGAAAAACCATACCATTTATTCGGGAGAGCAGGGTGGTTGGGCGCAAGCCTGCAGGCACCAAGCCATAGTATATAGCCGAGCGTATAAAAGCCCATGGCCAGTAGATTGCTGATTCCAGACAGGAGTGCAATTGGCAGATATTGCAATTTGGAAGATAAAAACCCAAGGAAAAAGAAAATTCCACTGGCTTTATCCATCCGTTCAGCGTGGCTCACTAAAGTTCCTGAATTAAAAGCGTTTCTTTGCATCTTATCCGATGTGCCTCCGTGCTGCAATGAGAAGTTTGCCCGGACAGATTAGGGCCTGTTGACATTTGGTTGTGCGAAGCGAAAATCACGTTAATTTAGGCCAAATTTTATCTTGAGTGAGGCGAATAGCCGGCTCTATTTAACGAACTCAAGGTAAAATTTGGACAAATTGACGTGGTTTGCAGCCGTGTCACCAATTGTCAACAGACCCTAAGGGTCTTGCGATGGAATCACGCTTCGCGTAGAGTGCGGACTTCAAGGCAAGTCTACGCGCCCATTATGGAAATTATCTGTTTTCTCGCAGGGATGATGTTTTTTTATTTCCATGCGTTACCGCTTTTGCTGCTGCCAATGCTCTGCAGCCTGATTAAACCGGGCATATGGTTTGTTGCAGCATTCCTGCTGGCGCTTGGGTTTGGCTCGGTGCATGAATGGTTCACCCGCCCACAGGGGATGCCCCATGATTCCGTGATTACGCGCGCGAGTCTTACAGGCACCGTGGCTTCGATACCGACAGTCACTCCGATTAAAACCACCTTTGACCTTCAGATCGAAACCTTTAACGGCCAGCAGGCGCAAGCGCGTGCCGCCATCACCTGTCATGGTGTCTGTCCATCGCTTCTAAGCGGTGACACCGTCTCACTGACTGCACGCCTGCGCGTACCACGTCCCGCGGGTAATCCCGCAGGTTTTGATTACCGTCGGTATCTGCAAAGCCATCATGTGGGCTGGACCGGAACAACACGACCAGACAGGTTGAACATTGTTCGCCATGGGCGCCTCTACAGTATCCAGCATTTTCGTCAGACCCTTGCCGCAAAGCTTGCCGAGCGCACGCCAGATCCCGTCAGCGCCGCCATCATGCAGGCGTTGGTTTTTGGCGTTACCGGGTCGCTTGATAAATCGCTGTGGGAACTTTTTCGCCATACCGGTACTACACACCTGATGGTGATTTCCGGGGCACATATTGGTCTTGTTTCGGGGATTATCTACCGGCTTTTCAACTGGTTATGGCGATGGCTGCCATGGTGCGCTCTGTGGCCTGCCCAGCGTGTAGCGAGTATTTTTGCGACACTTTTTGCCTTCGGGTATACCCTCCTTTCTGGTTTTGGGGCACCTGGTGTGCGTGCACTGGTGAGCTGCGTGTGCCTCTCGGTGCAGTTTCTTGGAAACCGGCGCATTGTGGCCTGGCAGTCATGGCGTCATGGGATGCTGGTGGTACTGCTTCTGGAGCCGCATTCGGTTTTGATGCCCGGATTTTATCTGTCATTTTTAGCCGTGGCGGTGCTGATGCTGGCGGCAGCCCTGCTCCCTGAAAAGGGAGTACGCAAATGGCTTGGGCTACAGTTTGCCTGCCTCATGGGGCTGATGCCCGCCTCGATGTACTGGTTTTCAATAGCCACATGGAGCGGAATGGCAGCCAATCTTGTCGCGATTCCGATGGTAGGCATGGCGGTTTTACCCCTGTCGTTTTTAACAGTGCTGGTAATGCCATTTCCAGGGTTTTCAAGGGTTGCTTACGTGAGTGATGCCGTGATTCAGCTTCTGCTCGGGTTTCTCCACCTCATCGACAGGCTGTCTTTTATCAACGTTGAGCAGAGTTTTTCGGGATGGCTTGAACCGCTGTGCCTTACTTTGGCGCCTGTCGTGTGGATACTGTTGCGCGATAAGGCATTGTGCATTCCGATGCTCTTGCTGGGCATTGCCTGTTTTTTTCCGCCTCTGGAGAAGTTACATCCGCAGGAGGCGCGTGTTGATGTCCTCGATGCCGGGCAGGGGCTCGCTGTTGTTGTGCGAACCGCACATCATGTGCTCGTGTATGATACCGGAGCAAAGTTTTGGACGGGGGGTGATATGGGGCGATTTGTCATCATACCGTTTTTGCGCGCCATGGGCGTTAAAAAGCTTGATACGGTGATTGTCAGTCACACGGATTTAGACCATCGAGGCGGGCTCGAGTCATTGGAGTCCGTTTTTCCACCGTCCAGGTTTATCTCGGATAATCCAGCTTTTTATAAGAAAGGGAAGTTGTGTCATACGGTTAAGCCATGGGAATGGGACGGGGTGCATTTCGCTTTTGTGAGGGGAAATGAAGCGTTCCAGGATAAAAATAACCGCTCCTGTGTGCTGAAAGTGAGTGCTAAAGAGAGTTCCATGTTGTTGCCCGGTGATATTGAAGCCCCGGCCGAGCGTATGCTTGCCGCAGTCGCAGGTTCAGGCCTGAAGTCCACCGTGCTGGTGCTTGCGCATCATGGTAGCAAAACCTCGAGCACGGCTACATTTTTGGATGCAGTTGCGCCTGACTATGGCATTATTTCGGCGGGATTTGACAATATCTACCATTTTCCGCATCCATCTGTGACAAAGGCTTTTGAAAATCGCGGCATTCCGATGTATGTAACGGCACGCTGCGGCATGGTGAGTGTTTACCTTGGGCGCGGAAAGCGCGAGCCTGTATGTTTCCATGAGAACCTTGATTGATTAATTAGTGTACTTGCTGTATTATGGCTGACGCATAAAAACGGTGTCTGGGAGTCTGCATGCGCACATCATATTTGGCAGCAAGTCTGCTTTGGGTAATGTCTTTCAACGTATTTGCCGGAATAGAGGCATGTACGGAAGAAACCTGCATGGCCGTGGTAGACGCCGGCAGCACAGGTTCGCGGCTGCATGTGTATGCGTACACCGATGCGCAAAAAGGGCCCATTAACATTCACGAAGTCTATTCTAAAAAAGTGACCCCGGGCTTTGCCACGTTGAGTCCGGATGCCGATGCCATTAATGCCTACCTTGACAATCTAATGCCTCAGGGCAGCAACATGGCGTTGCCATTGTACTTTTATGCCACCGGCGGCATGCGTCTGCTGCCTCCCAATCAACAGGATGCCCGCTACGCTCAGCTGCGCCAGTGGTTTGGCCGCCAGTCAGACTGGAGCTTAAAAGCCGCCCGTACGGTTCCTGGCAAGGATGAAGCGGTCTGGGGCTGGCTTGCGGTTAACTATCAACTGGGCCGTCTGCAAACATCACAGATTGCGCCTGCCGGTGTGCTTGACATGGGCGGGGCATCGGTTCAGATAACGTTTCCGATAGACGCGAAACGTACTGACGCAGAGCAGGACATTGAAACCATTACGGTTTACGGACAGCGCATTACGCTTTTTGCACGCACATTTCTGGGCCTTGGTCAGACCGACATGAGCCACCAGTTTCTGGACGCAGCGGCCTGTTTTCCAAAAGGGTATCCGTTGCCGGATGGGGGACGGGGCGAGGGCGATGCCCGCCAGTGCCGCGATGAAGTCGCACGTCTTGTTAACGATGTACAGCGTGTGAACGTGTTTGTAGAACCCTCGATTTCAAAGGCCATGGTAACGGACTGGTATACGCTGAGTGGTCTTGCGAGTCTCGTTCAGAACCCGCCTTATGCCATCAAGGATGCCACCGCTTTTACCATGGATGATTTGTTGCAGGAGGCGGATAATCGTGCCTGTCAGCGCACGTGGAAAGCCTTAAACGAAGATTATGCCGACAACGGCTACCTTTTCGGAAGCTGCCTGTTTCCAGCGTACTATTATGCCCTGGTAATGGATGGCTACGGTCTTCCAGCCGGCACGCCCATCAATACACTGGCTTCGAGCCTCTCCGGCGACTGGACCCTTGGCGTGGTATTGCATCCCGCCTGAAGAAGAGTATAATTTCGCCTGCGCCGTTGTAGCTCAGTCGGTAGAGCAATTGATTCGTAATCAATAGGTCGGGTGTTCGATTCACCTCAACGGCATGATTAAAATCAATAAGTTATAGTTAAGATTCAACTGATTACCTCTGATTAATGGGTACTTTAGTGGGTACTTATTGAAATTCTCAATTTTCAATCCTGTTTGTTATTGCAAGTTATTAGCTGGTAAAGGCTGTAGTTGACACAAGCTCACAATCACACCGATTTCTTTCGATAAACCAGATAACTATGAGGCTTCCTGTCCAGGCGAAGCAGGCACAAGAATTCATTGTTCCAGTTTGGGAATATATTTGGTTTGGGATTATGAATCATAATGCAGCCAGGGTCATTTTATGGGGGATAAGACGATAATTCGTTGTTGACCTGGCTGCCGAGTGTGGGATGTGGGGTCCTGTTAATCAGACAGAGTCGTGTCTCTGTCTGTTAACCCATTCTTCTATGACGTCATGATGCCAGGATAGCATGGAGTCATTTAGCTTGAATGGTTTTGGGAATTTTCCCTGCACCCACCATCTCCTCAGAGTCATACGGTGACGACCAATAATTTGCTCCACATCTTTGATGAAGAGAACTTGCTGTTTAAATCTGATTTGTTCCATGATTTACTCCTGTGTAACAAGCGATGCCAATAACCTAATGTGCTCGATAAGTGTATTAAGTTAATCATATCGAGTATATGCATTCAACCACAACGTTCAGTTGGCTATATTCTCAGAGCTTTTGAAGGTGGTTCGATTGGAGCCTTTGCCGGATACATAATGCCTGAAAAGGGATCTTCGGATTTAATCTCAAGTATTATTTGAAAAAGGCGTACCAGCTCGATTTCTGAGGAAAAGTCATTGGGAACTGTATTATGGTTGAAGATGGTGCGGATGTGTTTGAGGGGAGAGTTGCTGAGCAACGCGATACTTTTTAAGGAGTAGTTTGCATTTTCACGCAGGTATTGGATGATTCCTCTGTAGATGTGTGCCTTAATGTCCATTTTGAATCCTTTGTTACAATCTTTTGGCAATGAGCAACAAATTGTCCTGCGTCCATTGCAGTGGTACCATTTGTACATGGTAAGAGAGCGTCAATCACTCATTGCCATACAGATGATGAAAGCAGCCACTTTCCTCATCAATCCTTTCAGATGTCCTCTCTGAATGCTCGGCATTATCAAGTAAACTACTCGATTAGTGTATACCCAAAAATGGGTATTTTGTGTTTTTAAAAAGATCATTTTTGATTGCTATAATTACTGCTTGTGTAATGGTGTTACATTTCAGCTTTTTTCTTATAGCTTTTATATGCGTGGTTACGGTATCAGGGGAGAGGAATAACTGTTCCGCGATTGATTTAGGATTGGCTCCCTGTGATACAAGGTATAGGCATTGCAGCTCACGTGGCGTTAACACAGGAAGAATTTTATTCTGTCGATTTGAGATAACGCTTGCCCTGAATTTCTTGTCTTTAAAAAAATCCAAGTGTGCATATTCAGTTAATGTGTCCGTGAGCTCCGGGATCATCTGATCCAGAAACGCGATAATAAATTTCTCAAAGTTCTGATAATTTCTGGAATAGTATTCATCATGGTTCTGCACGGGCATATTCTGGTAGGCCTCGATAATTACGTCGCACTCATAGCATTGTCGAACCATTGCAAAAGCAGTGTACAATTTGTACCGTGAACGCATGACCTCCAGTATTGCCAATTGGGTTTCATCTCGGGGTATTTTGTCTTGAATAAAATACTCTTTGCCGTCATAGATATCGATGGCGTGATCGATATCGGCTCTTTGATATCCTTGGGTACGGTAAGCGATAGCCCAATAGTATAAGTTTGAAATATAAAACCTTTTTCCAGATTTGAATATGATTGAAACTGAAAAATTGGGTATTTCTTCAGGACATGAACATTGTTCCATCAGCTCGTCAATTTTGTGCCGCAAGCGGATAGAGTCAGAAATTTCAGTGAAATCATCCAAATCAACACACACAAGGCCATTCTCATCAATGGCATGCATAAAACTACAACTCCATTAAAATCCATTCAACATAGCCAGCGAGTCAGATAACTATTCATTTCATCTGGTTTTTCCAGCATAGCCAAGTGTCCACATTCATTAATCATGTGAAGTTCAGAATGACGGATATTATCACACAAATGCCGGGAGCGCTCATTCGGCATAACCGTATCATTTTCTCCGGCAATAAGATAAACAGGACAGGTAATTGTTGGGAGAATATCGGATTGATCAGGCTTGTTTATCATGCCTGTCAGTTGATTCTTATAGTTTTCAGCTCCTGTCTGAAAGGCCATTTCTTTCATTAATGGCATAATAAAATGATAAAGATTATGATTATAAAATGAATTTATGAAAATCTTTTTGACCAGAAATTCAAATCTACCTTTTTTGATAAGTTCAATAGAGCGCCGTCGCTCTTCTTTGCCCTGATGACAGATGGCTTTTGCAGAGCAGTTTATCAATATCATTTTACTGACTTTTTCAGGAACCAGTCGATATAGCTCCAATGCAATGTACCCACCCATTGAAAAGGCAACTATTGAGATATCATTGGAAATGCTGGGGACATACCTCTCTGCTATTTTTGCCAACGAGGGCTCATCAGCAATATCCAGATATTGACAGTTATAGTCATTCGAAAATAATGGCTTTTGGAAAACCCATAAATTTTCGGTAGTGAGAGCGCCGCCAATAAAAAGGATGTTTTTCCTCATTGAGCCATTTCAATCAAATATCAAGAAGGGTATTTTACCACCAGACTAGATGTCTCTAAAGAGGTAAATAGCTGTTCCGAGTATGTCGCTGATATTGATATCACTTGATTTAATTGTCGCCCAATTATCATTATTGGCAATTAACTCAAAGTTGCAGGTATCTTGTGATGCTGAAACTTGTTTGTATTTTCTTATAATAACCTCATTTTCCTGAGAAAGTTTTGCAACAACATACCGGCCTGGTTTTGGCTTGGTATTTGGGCTGATAAACAGAAGATCATTGACCCGGATTTCTGGTTCCATGCTGTCATCCGTGATGCAGAGGGCGAATGCATTCTCACCAAGTCTTGACAGCAGTTCCGAGCTTACCGGAATGAAATTCAAGCTTTGGTCATGTTTATGACTCTTAATCTGATTGATATAGCTTGAGAAATTGTAAGCTTGTGAATAACTCAGGACAGGAATAAAAGCCCCAAGACCAGCAACATTATTTGCTTGAACTTCATCTGAAAGACACATCAAGTATGCAGGTGAAACATCGAGCGCTTTTGACAGTTGTTTAATTTCCTGAGGGCCGGGAGTTCTGTCACCGCGCTCGTAATTGTTGATACGGGAAACAGTCAGGTCTTCCGTTAACTCAGCCAGACTTTTCCTGGTTAGATTCTTCGCCATTCTCGCTGCCAGAATTCTTTGCCCTATTTTCTCTTTGATATTCATAGTGATAGTCAAATGATTAATTAAATTGCAACAGTTGACAGTAGCACGAAACGTGTTACCATTATAAAAGCACACAGAAAGAGTAAACACTAACGCTCATTTTGGTAACCATACCACAAGACAAACCCTAAAACGAATTATCAATGGAATGGAGTATGAGTGATTTCAGTATTAACAAGGCCGAGCTCGATGCACTTTGTGGGCTCCCACATCAACAGCAGATTGTGTATTTTCGAGGGATACGCCCTTTTATGGATAGGAAGAACGGTGTCGCTGGAGTTATGCGTCGGATCAGCTACCAGTCAATAGCAGAACAGCTTTATGTTGAACCCCACCAAGGCATCAAGAGCACGACTTATTCTCGCGCACAGATAAGAAGGGCAATCTCCTCTCTTGAACGGGTTGGTCTGGTAGATATTCAGAGTGATGATCAGAGGCTGATTGTGAAGTGTAAATTAGCGACTCTGGGTTATTTTGTCCAAAATAAAGCCGTCACAAACCCGTCACAGAAAGCCGACATACCCACGTATCAGCAACATACTGAATATAATCCGATTTTCGATGACTCACCCCAAAATGCCGACACACCCATACCCCCAAAAGCCGCCATACCTCTATATAAAGAAGATAATTATGTGTGTTTGTTATCCCGCTTTGATCAGTTCTGGCAGCTTTATCCCGAGAAAAAATCCCATGGGGCGGCGAAAGACGCTTTCATGCGCCTTCAGCCGGATGCCTCGCTCTTTACCCGCATCATGCAGGCACTCGACAACCAGATTCACCACCGAAACGCATTGATTGCAGCCGGGCAGTGGCAGCCGAAATGGAAATACGCTGCCAACTGGCTCGCGCAGCGATGCTGGGAAGACGAATTATCACAAGCCGTAACACAGGAGAAGCAGCATGCAGCACGCAGGACAGTTACTCAATCTCACGACCATCAGAGCTGGTACGACCTCTCAGACGACAGCGAGCCAGAAGCCCCAAAAGGCAACGTCTACGACTTCCGACAGCGTAAAGCCGGTCAGTAAGCGCATTGAGCGGCTTTTCAGCCGGTTTGCGGTGATTTACGGGCATCTGTGGCAAAGCCAGTACAAGAGCGAGGCGTTTATCACGTTTGCCAAACGTGAATGGGAAGATGGCCTGCGCCGGTTTGACGACACCATGGTGAACAACGCGATTGAGGCGGCGCGCAGTACGTGTGAGAAGCCGCCGACCCTCTCGCAGGTGATTGAGTTTTGCCGCATGCAGGAGCGGGCTCAAAAGATGTACCGGGATACGCAACCTGCCGAGCGTGCGAGCCCTGAAGTGGCACGCCGTCATCTTGCGAATATCCGAGAAATTTTAAACCAGCCAACAAGGAAAACATCATGCTGATTTTGACAAGAAAGGCCGGCGAGTCGGTCGTGATTGGTGAAGAAGTGTATTGCACCGTGCTCGGCTCTCAGGGAGGCGAGGTGCGACTTGCCTTTGATGCCCCGAGGTCGATGAGCATCCATAGGGATGAAATTCAGCAACGTATTTGGCGCGAGCAGGAGGGGCAGGCGTATCTGGAGGAACTTTCTCCCAAAGAAAGCGTGGTTGACCGCCTTATCAAACGCTTTCGTAAAGCCGCCGCGTGAGGGCACTGATATGGACGTTCTGACGGTCAAAACCCGGGCGTGCGAGAAGCTGGCGCGAGACTTTGGCGACACCCTCGCGAGTGCGCTTGCCGACCCTAAAACCGTGGAAATCATGCTGAACGCCGATGGCAGACTCTGGCAGGAGCGTCTGGGTGAGCCGATGCGGGTAATTGGTACGCTGTCAGCCGCCCGCGCGGATGCGCTGATTCGTACCGTGGCTGGTTTTCACGGCAAGGAGGTGACGCGCCATCAACCGCTGCTGGAGTGTGAACTGCCGATTGACGGTTCACGTTTTGCCGCCCAGTTCCCGCCTGTGGTGTCCTCTCCGGTCTTTGCCATTCGCAAGAAAGCCATTGCCGTGTTTGCACTCGAAGATTATGTGCGTGACGGCATTATGACAGAAACGCAGGCCGAGGCCCTAAAGGACGCGGTAGCCCGTCATCGCAATATCTTGGTGATTGGCGGCACGGGTTCGGGAAAAACCACCCTCACTAACGCCATCATTGGCGAAATGGTGGCGCTGAATCCATCTGAGCGCATTGTCATTATCGAAGATACGGGCGAAATCTGCTGCAAGGCCGAAAACGCCGTGCAGTACCACACGAGCCCGGAAGTTTCGATGACGGCATTGCTGAAAACCACGCTCAGGATGCGCCCTGACCGGATTCTCGTGGGCGAGGTTCGGGGTGCCGAGGCGCTGGATTTACTCGATGCATGGAACACCGGGCACGAAGGCGGGGTTGCCACCCTGCACGCCAACAGCGCGAGGGCGGGACTCACCCGTCTAAAGTCGCTGATTTCAAGAAACACCGCCGCCCCGATAGACATTGAACCGCTGATTGCTGAAGCGGTGCATTGTGTGGTGCACATTGCCCGCACCCGAGCGGGGCGGCGCGTGGAGGACATCCTCCAGATAAATGGATTTGAACAGGGTCATTATCTCACTCAACCTCTGACAAGGAGTACACATGCCAAACGCTCACTATCGCACCTTCATGCTCGCGGGGCTTGCCCTGATGCTGCTGCTGGCTGCTGAACCGTCGCTCGCGGCCAGTACCTCGGGCGGCGGACTGCCGTTTGATGGCTGGTTAACGAAAATCCGCAATTCCATTACCGGTCCCTTTGCTTTTACGGTGGCGATTATCGGGCTGGTGGCGGCGGGTGCGGCACTTATCTTTGGTGGTGACATGAACGGCTTCATGCGCACGCTGATTTTTATGGTACTGGTGCTTTCCTTCGTTGTGGCGGCACAAAACACGTATACCGCGATTACCGGGAAGGGGGCTGAAATCACACCACCAACAGGTGTTGAAGTCGGAGTCACGCCATGAGCCTGCGCACGGTTCCCATCCGCAAAGCCGCCAACCGCCCGAGTCTGTTCATGGGCGGTGACCGCGAGCTGGTGATGTTCTCGGGCCTGCTGGCCGCCGTTCTTGTCTTTGCGGCTCAGGATTGGCGGGCAGTGATTGTGGGAGTCGCGCTGTGGTTTGGCGCGCTCTGGGCACTGCGACTGATGGCAAAGGCCGACCCGATGCTGAGAGCGGTTTACCTGCGCCATCGTAACTATCAGGCGTACTACCCGGCACGTGCAACGCCTTTTCGCCGGCACGGAGGGCCTTACGGATGATGCTTTTAACGACCGCACTTTTTTCGCTGTTCGCCCTCTCGCTGCTGTCGGTTCTGCTCTGGCAGGTGCGCATTGCCAGTCGCGATGTGGCGCTCAAGCGCCATCGCCAGACGCAGGCCGGTTTTGTGGATTTGCTGAACTATGCCGCGGTTGTGGACGATGGCGTTGTGATTGGCAAAAACGGTGCTTTCATGGCCGCCTGGCGGTTTTTTGGAACTGATGCCATGGGCAGCACCGATGCTGCACGGGAAATGGTGGCGTTTCGGATAAATCAGGCGCTGGCAGGCCTTGGCAGTGGCTGGATGGTGCATGTGGATGCCAAACGCAAAGCGGCTCCCCATTACAGTGAACGCCGACTTTCGCATTTCCCGGACAAGGTGTCTGCCGCGGTGGATGAGGAACGCCGCCGGCTGTTTGAGTCGGCGGGGACGCGTTTTGAAAGTGAATTTGTGCTGACGCTCACCTGGTTCCCGCCGGTGATTGCGCAACAGCGTTTTGTCGAGCTGATGTTTGAGGATGCGGCGCAAAAGGTGTCGCGCAAGGCTCAAACTCGCCAGTTGATGGCGGAGTTTTCGCGCCATTGCGCGAACATTGAATCGCGCCTGAGCCTCGCCTTTATCCTGCAGCGGCTCAAAGCCGAGGAAACGGTTCTGCCGGATGGGCAGGTCGCTCTCTGTGAAGCGTTCCTTGAACACCTGCAGTATTGCGCCACCGGCATCCACCAGCCCGTGCTGCTGCCCAAACATCCGATATACCTCGATGCACTCCTTGCCGGTCAGGAACTCTGGGGCGGTGTTGTACCCAAAATTGGACGCCATTACGTGCAGTGCATCGCCATCGAGGGGTTTCCCGGTGAATCGTATCCGGGCATTCTTGGGGCGCTTTCTGAAGTGGCCGTTGCCTATCGCTTCAGTACGCGGTTCATTTTCATGGATACGCACGAAGCCCTTGCGCACCTTGATAAATTCCGTAAGAAGTGGAAACAGAAAGTACGCGGCTTTTTTGACCAGGTGTTTAATACCTCCAGCGGCGTTGTCGATGAAGACGCGCTGAACATGGTGCAGGATGCAGCGGCCGCCATGGCAGAAACCAATTCAGGTCTGGTCGCGCAGGGGTATTACACGGCGGTGATTGTCTTGATGCATGAAAGCCGTGAAGCGCTGGCGCACAGCGCGCGCTTTCTGGAAAAGACGGTGCAAAGCCTGGGCTTTAGCGCGCGCATTGAAACCATCAACACCCTTGATGCCTGGCTTGGCAGCCTGCCGGGGCACGGGGTCGAGAATGTCAGACGCCCGCTGCTCAACACCATGAACCTTGCCGATTTGCTGCCCACAAGTTCCATCTGGAGTGGGGAAAACCGCGCACCGTGTCCCTTATTCCCGGAGCATGCGCCTCCCCTGATGCATTGCGTCACCAGCGGTAACACCCCGTTTCGCCTGAATCTGCATGTCCGCGATTTAGGCCACACCATCGTGTTCGGGCCCACCCGCTCCGGTAAATCCACGCACCTTGCCATGATTGCGCTGCAATGGCGTCGCTATCAGCACGCGCGGATTTACGCCTTTGACAAGGGCCTGTCGATGTATGTAACCTGCAGGGCCACGGGAGGTGCGCATTACACCATCGGCGGCAATACCGAACTTGCGTTTGCGCCGCTGCAGTTTCTGGCCACCCGCTCGGACCAGGCCTGGGCCATGGAGTGGATAGATACCATTCTCGCACTCAATGGGCTCGATACCACCCCGAATCAGCGTAATGAAAGTGCCAAAGCCATTGCCGCCATGCACCAGAGCGGCTCGAAAACCCTCTCGGATTTTACCCTCCTGATTCAGGATGAAGCCATCCGCGAGACCCTGCGGCAATACACCATCGATGGCCTGATGGGGCATCTGCTGGATGCCGAAGACGATGCACTGGGGCTTTCTGATTTCATGACCTTTGAAATCGAACACCTGATGGCGCTTGGGGAAAAGTTCGCGCTCCCGGTGCTGCTCTATCTTTTCCGCCGCATTGAGCAGTCACTGGATGGAAAGCCGACCCTCATCATCCTCGATGAAGCCTGGCTGATGCTGGCGCACCCCGTTTTTCGCAAAAAGATTGCCGAATGGCTTGATTCCATGGCCAAGAAAAACTGCACGGTGCTGATGGCAACCCAGCATCTGTCGCATGCCGCGAACTCCGGCATTCTGGATGTGATTGTGGAATCGACTGCCACGCGCATTTTCCTGCCAAACCTGCACGCCAAAGACCCGGAGGCCGCAAAAGTCTATGGCCAGATGGGGCTGAACCCCCGCCAGATTGACCTCATCGCGAATGCGCGCCCGAAGCAGGATTATTTTCTTGTAAGTGATGCCGGCTGCAGGCTCTATGAGCTGTCTCTCGGCAGACTGGCGCTCGCTTTTGCCGGTGCCACTGACTTGGATTCCATTGAGGCCATCAAAAAGCTTGAGGCCAGACATGGGGATGACTGGGTTGTCCCCTGGTGTGAGCAGAAGGGACTTTCTCTTAACGATTATGGAGTGAGCGCATGAAAACAACACCCGCAAACCCGTGGCTGAACGCGAGACGGACCTGGAACCACCACACCGCAGGCCTTATGAAATCCCTGCAGCTTTGGCAGTTTGTGAGCCTTGCGAGTCTCCTGATAGCCGTCACGGCGGTGTCCGGCATTATTGCGATTGGCAGCCAGTCACGCTTTATTCCGCTGGTATTTCAGCAGGATGCGCAGGGCAACACGCTCTCAGTCACCCGGGCGGACCGTGTTCAGGAGGCGACTGTCGATGACATGCGCACGGCGGTGGCGCATTTTATCGAGAACATCCGCATGGTGACCCCGGATGTTGATTTGCAGCGAAAGGCGGTCCTTCAGGTGTACGCCTACCTCGATGGACAGGATGCAGCAGTCGCGAAGGTTAATCAGTTCTATCAGGACAATCAGGAATCAAACCCCTTTGTACGCGCGGCTACAGAGACCGTCAGCGTCGATATTCGCGCCATTCTGCAACAAAGCGCGCACACCTGGCAGGTGGACTGGATAGAAACCGTCAGAAACCGTGACGGCTCATTGAAAGAAAAGCCTGCCGCCATGAAAGCGCTGGTGACCCTTTATCAGAACGGCGAACTGCTCGATGCCTCCAATCCGACGCTTTTAAGAAACCCGCACCTCTTGCTGGTGCGCGATTTTAACTGGTCCCGCGAAATGACCTCAGGAGTAACCCCATGAACTATAGAGTCCTCATACCCGCCTTGCTGCTGCCGTGCCTGGCGTTCGCCGGTCAGGCGGATGACATGGCCAATCGGTATTTTTCGGATAAAACACTGGCACTGAACGAGCAGGAACAGACTGCGCTTGCCATCGGCAAACGCTGGCAGACTGGACAGGCGACCAGCAAGCCGGTTGCCGGCCGTGACGGTGCTATTAATTAACGCCGTGTGCAACTTTTAATGGATAAGAGAGTGGATGCTTGAAAGGCACAGCATAATTTTGTAAGTTCTTGATTTTCCGACGATCCAGGACTACAAGGAGTATGCTGTGCCGGTTGAGGATTTTATCATTAGTACTTTTTGTTTGATAGATTCCCTTTACAAAAAGGCCGTTATCACAAAGTTGAGAACCCGAGGCTTTGCACCCAGGCTCTCCGATCCCGAGGTGATCACGATAGAGCTGGTTGGCGAGTTTCTCGGGCTTGATACCGATAAGGCAATTTGGTCATATTTCAAGCGACACTGGCAGAATTGGTTTCCCGGGCTTGGAGACAGGACGAGCTTCGCCAGGCAATCAGCCAAGTTGTGGGCCGTTAAGCAAAGCATTCAAAAATTGCTGGCCGGGAAACTGGGTACCTTCAATGACTCACTCCATATGTCTGACGGATTTCCTTTGCCAATTTGTCACTTCAGGCGCGCTAACTTTTCCCGGTTGTTCTCAGAGGCCGCCGCTTATGGCTACTGCGCCTCAAAAAATGAGCGCTATTATGGGTTCAAGGGCAATCTGTTGATTGACTCACAAGGCGTCATTACCGCCATAACCGTCACACAGGCAAACATTGATGAACGAGAGTCCGTCTGGGATAATCTCGACAACGTACAGGGCATGATTATTGCTGATAAGGGATTGATAGGCCAAGATTTTCAGGAACAAATCCGACAACATACGAATGTTACCCTGCAAACGCCTCTGCGCTCCAATATGACAGACCCACGCGGCTCAGATTTTAGCAAGTGGCTCGTATCTACCCGCAGATTGGTTGAAACGGTGATTGGGCAACTGACAGAGCGCTTTCATATTCAAAAAGTCAGGGCTCGCGACCTCTGGCACCTGACCAGCAGAATCGGACGAAAAACCTTGGCGCATACAATTGGATGCTTTCTTAATCACAAGCGAGGGGCAAAATTAACCCAGTTTGATGGACTTGTCGCCCCGTTGTAAGTTGCACACGGCGTTAATTATATCTATGGTTCCGGGCAAATCCGCGTGGTCTGTGCGGTGTTGCAGGTCTGTGATGTGTCGCTTCAGCCCGGTGAGCAGGTCAATAACCTTAACGTGGGTGACCCCCGTTTTACGGTGGAGCCCGCGATTACCGGCAATGGCGCCAGCCAGCGTCTGCATCTCCTTATCAAGCCGCTCGATGTGGGGCTTGATACCTCACTGGTCGTGACAACCGACCGCCGTACCTATCACTTTCGCCTGCGCTCCACCCGCAATGAGTTCATGCCCTATGTCTCTTTTACTTGGCCCGATGAGGCGGAAGCCAAATGGGCGGCGATTCGCCTGCGCCAACAGCAGGAGAAGCATGACAACACCCTTCCTGAAACCGGGGAATACCTTGGTCGACTGCACTTTAATTATCGCGTAGTCGGGCGCGCCCGCTGGAAGCCGGTACGCGTTTACAACGATGGCGTCAAAACCATCATTGAAATGCCAGGAGCGATGCAGCAGACGGAGGCCCCGAGCCTGCTCGTGATGAAAGGGCGCGGCCTGTTTGCAAAGCCCGAAACCGTGATGGTGAATTATCGCCTTCAGGGCTCACGTTTCATCGTGGACAGCGTGTTTGACAAGGCTGTTTTAGTGGCAGGTGCCGGTCGCGGTCAGGAAAAGATAACCATTCAGAGGTGCGCATGATGAACCAGATGGCTTTGTTGTTGATGCTCGTGATGCTTGGAGGCTGCAGTGCGCGCGTGTCGAATGCCCCGGGCACGGATGTGATGGCACGGGATACGGTGACCGCCCTTAAAGCCAGTTATCCGCCGGCGCGTACCCGCTTGTGTGTGACCAAAGCGCCAAAGGATGCGTTTGCGAAAAACCTTGTGACCGCTTTACGCCAGCAGGGGTATGCCGTGGCCGAGCAGTGTGATGGCAAGACGACGCCGATTGCCTCACATCTTTTTACCAACGGAAACCGCGCCATGGTCAGCGTCCAAGTGAATGACAAACGTTTTGCGCGCGCCTTTAATACGCAACAGGAAACACCGGCAGCCCTTGGGGTCTGGACTCGGGGGGAGCTGTCCCATGCAAGAGGATAATGCGCTGCTTTCCCCTGAATGCTCACCCTCAACCCTCAAAGCAGCAGGCGTGCGCCGGGTGAACAGCCTGCCGGTCGTGATGGCCGCAGGCGTCATTCTGCTCTTTGCTCTGATAATTGCCATGGTCGCGGTCAAGCGCGCACAGGCCCAGCAGCGCGTGGAGGCACCAGAGCCGTATAAGGCCTCGAGCGCCTCCACGCGCTCAACGGCACGTATGGCCGATGAAGTCATCCATGGGCGCAGCGGTGGCATGATTGAGGCGGTCAAGCCCGTTGCTGTTCAAGAAACCCCGGTGCTGGAAGTGCCGGTGGCGCTTATTGATAACCCGGATGTCCCGCCCGTCCCGTCGGTCCCGGACGATGGCAGTGAGCTCGAGCGCATTCGCCAGGAGAAAGTGCGTTTCTTTGAAGAAGCGGTCAGGGCGAAGACCGGGATTGAGGCGAGCTTTAGCGCATCGACGAGTACTAATGCGAATACCGCACAGAATCCCGCATTGTCGCCGAGCGACACTACGGCCGCGTTTCAGGAGCAGCTTCAGATGGTGCGTGCCGCGATGAACGGCAAGGAGTCTGTGGCACTTGGTGGCGTGGAGGATGCGAAGCGCTGGGAGCTGCACTCTGAGACGCAGGCCCCGCAGACGCCCTATGAACTCAAAACCGGCGCGGTGATTCCGGGCGTCATGATTAGCGGCATCAAATCCGAGCTTCCAGGGCAAATCATTGCTCAGGTGTCGCAGCACGTCTTTGACACGGCCACCGGGCGTTTTCTGCTTATCCCGCAGGGAACGCGCCTTCTCGGGGTGTATTCCAGTGAAGTGGCCTATGGTCAGAGCACGGTGCTTATTGCCTGGCAGCGCCTGATTTTTCCCGATGGCAAGACGCTCGATATCGGCTCGATGCCGGGGACAGACAGCGCCGGTTACACGGGCTTTCACGACAAGGTGAACAACCACTATGCGAGAACCTTTGGTTCGGCACTGCTGATGTCCGGCATTGTTGCGGGTGTGAGCCTCAGTCAGAACCAGAATGACAATGGCCCGTTTGCACAGCCCAATGCCCAAAGCGTCATGAGCCAGGCACTTGGGCAGCAGCTTGGGGAAGTGACGGCACAGATGATTGGAAAAAACCTCAACATCGCACCCACGCTTGAAATCCGCCCGGGCTATCGCTTCAACATCATGGTGACCAAAGACCTGGTGTTTGAAAAACCGTGGAAACCCTTTGACTACCGTTTCAGGAGCGCTTCATGAACATGAACCCAAAAACAGGCTTCACACTCACGTTTTCCCTGCTGCTCGCATCGGGCGTTTTTGCGGCCGGCACGCCGGTGTTTGATTATGCCAATCTGATACAGAACATCCGTATTCTGCAGACAGAAACCGAGCAATATCGACAGCAGTTGTTGCAGTACAAGGCGCTCATCGCCAACACCTCATCACTCGGGCGTTTTAACTGGGATGATGCAAGCGGCACCATCACGCAACTGCTGAACACCACCGATACCATCAGCGCGTACAAAAGTCAGGCGGGCAGTCTGCAGCGTTACCTCGACACCTACCAGAGCAGCAGTTACTACCAGAATCACCCCTGCATGCGCGGTGCCTGCACGCCCGAGCAACGGCGCGCACTTGAGCAAAGCCGCCTTGACGCGTCCAATGCCGAGAAGAAAACCCGCGATGCGATGATGCACGGGCTCGATGCACAGCAGCAGACGCTGGCGCGCGATGCCAGTCGCATCCGCACGCTGCAGCAGCAGGCAGCGGATGCAGAAGGGCAGAAACAGGCGATTCAGGCCGCTACACAGCTCGCCAGCAGTCAGGCGAATCAGCTTTTACAAATCCGAAGCCTGATGGTGGCAAGCCAGGCGGCGGAAGTGACGCGGGAAGCGGAGCGCGCCAACCGCGAAGCCATGGAGGCCGCCGCTGATGCCCGTTTGCGGGCGGGGACTTTTCACAAGAGCTCGGGTAAAAGCTGGTAGTGCCATTATCACTAAGGAGAAACCATGAAAAAAATCATCACTGTTACCTGTGTACTGCTGGCACTTGCCGGCTGCGAAAGCGAGCAGGCGAAAGCGGCGCGCATTGCGGCTCTCACCTGCGCCGATTCCCCGGAAGGTCGACCACTTGAGGAACGCCAGGCCATCGCCGACGCGTGTTTCAAGCGCGGCACTTTCCGAAAAAGCTCCGGCAAGTCCTGGTGACATCATGAAAAAAGCTATGATTGCAGGGATGCTGCTGATGCTTGCGCCGCTCGCGCATGCCGGGGTCGACAGTGCTGATTTGTTTGACAGTATCCTGAGTCGCTTTGAAAGCACGGCTTCCGGCTGGGCGGGGCGCATGAGCGCTTACGCATCATGGCTTTTCTGGGGGCTTGCGCTTATCAGCATGGTCTGGACCTATGGAATGATGCTGTTAAGGCGCGCTGACATTCAGGAGTTTTTTGCCGAAACCCTGCGCTTTTTTACCGTGCTTGGCTTTTTTTACTGGCTCGTTGAAAACGGGCCAGCGATTGCCATCGCCGTGATAGATTCACTCCGGGAGATTGCCGCCAATGCCTCCGGGCTTAACCGGCGTGTATCGCCCTCCGGGATTGTCGATATCGGTTTTGAAATCTTCTCGCGCGTGGTGGACGCGTCAAGCATCTGGTCGCCTGCCGCCACCACAGTCGGGCTGCTGATGGGCGGCATTATTCTCGTGGTGCTGGCACTCGTTGGCGTTAACATGCTGATGGTGCTTATTTCTGCCTGGTTCATTGTTTATGGCGGGGTTTTTCTGCTCGGCTTTGGCGGCGGGCGCTGGACTCAGGAAATTGCCATTCAGTATTACAAGACGGTGCTCGGCATTGGCCTGCAGTGTTTTGCCATGATGCTCCTGATTGGGGTCGGGCGCTCCTTCATTGACCAGTATTATGCCGCGATGAGCGCAGATGTGCTCCTCAAAGAGCTTGCCGTCATGCTGGTAGTGGCCATC
This sequence comes from Legionella geestiana, assembly GCF_004571195.1. Classification (GTDB taxonomy): domain Bacteria; phylum Pseudomonadota; class Gammaproteobacteria; order Legionellales; family Legionellaceae; genus Legionella_B; species Legionella_B geestiana. The sequence goes on along the minus strand of NZ_CP038271.1, from coordinate 376,866 downwards.
ATTCTTTTGGCGCTCATCAACAAAATCCCTCCGATGTTCTCGAGCATGGTCAGCAGTGGCTTTCACGGCGGCAGCGGTGTCGGACTCGGAACGGCAATGGCCGCCGGCGGCATGGCGGCGGGTGCCCTGCAGATGGGCATGCAGGCCGCGAGCGGCGGGGTAGTGCATCTCGCCGGTGGCGCGTCAGCGCTTCAGGAAGCGTACCGTGCCGCTCAAGGCAGTCTGACGGACACCGGCAGCCGTGGACTTGGCGGCGCGTTTGCCACTACTGCACAGTTCACGCAATCGATGGGGTTGCATCTGGCGCAGGGAGTATCGCAGACGCTTCAGTCCAAAATGGAGAGTGCCCGCGAGGGCGTGAGTGCGCGCGTATCCGAGACCTTTGGCGGTCAGGTAGCAGAGGCGATTCGCGCAGAAGTGGCACCTGAGAATACGCTGTCTGGAAGTCCTGATTCAGCGGCTGAGGCGGAACGCTTCCACCACAACCATCCTCAGGAGGCGTGAGCATGGTAGCAGACATGCCTCTGCAGGCCCTGCAAAACGAACGCATTGTCTGCGCGATTATGGCGGCCGTTAAATACGGGGTGCCCGCCAATATCATGCTCGCCCTGGCCGAGAAGGAGGGCGGAAAGCCCGGACTCTGGTCGAAAAACGCGAACGGCACGTATGACGTTGGCAGCATGCAGTTTAATACGCGCTACCTGCAGGATTTGGAAGGGTATGGCATTACGCCCGAGACAGTAGCAAAGCCCGGATGCTACGCCTATGACCTGGCCGCGTGGCGCGTACGCGGGCACCTGCAAAAGGATGGTGCCGACATCTGGACCAATGCCGCCAATTACCACTCCCGAACGCCCAAGTACAACGGCATTTACCGCGCGGATTTGCAAAAGAAAGCGGGAAAATGGGCCGTGTGGCTCGCGGCACGTTTTACGACGGTGCCCGTTGATGGCCTCTACACGCCTACCACACGCATTCGCGCCACCACGGCTGTGGTGAAACCCCCCGTTTGGAGTCGTCGCCCGCTCCTCACTGCTGAAGAAGTGCTGACGCGCACCTTTGGCGCGCCCCGGAGACCCGTCTGATGAAAACCGACCGAACCATCGGCACGCGAGGTGTGGCGCGCAATCCCACAGGCACTTTGCCACTTGCGCTGACCGTACTGGCTTCCCCCCTTGCCGGGATGATGGTGGCAACGCTCTATCTCGCCATACGCCTGCATCAGTCCTCCTGTTACCCCTGGAACTATCTCCTCTGGCAACACCTCTGGCGTGCCCATTACCCGAATATTTTTCGTGTGGCCGACAGCCTGATGCTGGTTGTGGTCAGTCTGGTGCTGTTCGTGTGTTTTCTCGCAAAAGCCAGCCGTCAGAGGCTGCATGCCAACGAAAACCTGCACGGCTCGGCGCGCTGGGGTTCGGAAGCCGATTTGAAAAAAGCCGGATTGCTGGGGAACCAGGAAGGGGTGTATGTAGGAGCGTGGGAAGACCGCCGCGGACAGCTCCATTACCTGCGCCACAATGGACCCGAACATATCCTCACTTATGCGCCCACCCGTTCGGGCAAGGGCGTGGGGCTCGTCATCCCTACGCTTTTGTCATGGCGGCATTCAGCGGTCATCACCGATTTAAAAGGCGAACTCTGGGCGCTGACCGCGGGCTGGCGCAGGCAGCATGCGCACAATCAGGTTATCCGCTTTGAACCGGCCAGCCTCACTGGAGCTGCATGGAATCCGCTCGATGAAATCCGGGCGGGTACGGAAAACGAAGTCGGTGACGTGCAGAATCTGGCAACGCTGATTATTGACCCGGATGGCAAGGGGCTCGAAACCCATTGGCAGAAAACCTCTCAGGCACTGCTGGTGGGGTTTATCCTGCACGGCATTTACAAACTGCGGCATGAAGGCCGCGAGGCAACGCTCCCAGGCATTGACAGCATGCTGGTGGACGCGGACACCAACATCGCGAATCTTCTGATTGAAATGATGCAGTACCCGCACTGCAACGGTACCCCGCACCCGGTGATTGCAGCCTCCTCCCGCGACATGACCGACCGGCCGCCGGAAGAAGCGGGTTCGGTGCTTTCCACCTTGAAATCCTATCTTGCGCTGTATCGTGACCCGGTGGTGGCCAAAAACGTGTCGCGCTCGGATTTTCGCATTAAAGACCTCATGAACCACCGCCATCCGGTGAGCCTCTACATCGTGACCCAGCCCAATGACAAGGCGCGCCTGCAGCCGCTCGTGCGCATCCTGCTGAACATGGTGGTGCGCCTTTTGGCCGACAAGATGGAGTTTGAGCAGACGGCAGAGGGGGTCAGAACCAAAAAGACCTACCGGCATCGCCTGCTGTGCATGATTGATGAATTCCCAAGCCTTGGGCGGCTTGACATTCTGCAGGAGTCACTTGCCTTTGTCGCGGGCTATGGCCTGAAGTTTTACCTCATCTGTCAGGACATCAACCAGCTGAAAAGCCGTGAGCGCGGTTATGGGCCGGATGAGACGATTACGTCCAACTGCCACATTCAAAATGCCTATCCGCCGAACCGTGTGGAAACGGCCGAACACCTCTCCAAACTCACCGGGCTTACCACCATTGTCAAAAAGCAGTTGACCCTGAGCGGCAGGCGTTTTGGCGGTCTTGAGCAGCGCTCTGAAACCCTTCAGGAAGTGCAGCGACCATTGTTGACAGTGGATGAGTGTCTGCGGATGCCGGGGCCTGAGAAAAATGCCGCAGGCGATATTACAAAAGCCGGTGACATGGTTATCTATGTCGCGGGCTTCCCCGCGATTTATGGCAAACAGCCGTTGTATTTCAAAGACCCGGTTTTTGCGGCGCGCGCCGCTATTGCCGCACCTGCAGTATCCGATGTGCTGCACCCGCGCTTAAGTCCAGAGGAGGAAATCCGACTGTGAAAGCGCTCCTTTTAATCAGTGTGGCCGTGTTTGGCGGCTTATATGCGGCAGGGCTTCGTGTTAACACGAGCCCAAGCATTCCAGTAGGCGTCTATCGCCTCACCGATGAGGCCATTACGCGCGGGCGCTATGTTCTCCTCTGCCCGCCCGACACGCCGCTCTTTCAGGAAGCTAAACGCCGAGGCTATGTGCCTGCGGGATTTTGCCCTGGCAATCTTGGGTATCTGATGAAACAGGTTGCAGCAACTGCCGGGGATGTGGTGAGCCATACGCCAGAGGGGCTGAACGTGAACGGTGTCTTGCTGCCGGCAAGCAGGGAACTTCCTTTTGACGGGGCACAAAGACCCCTTCCGCACTGGGAGCCATCACATTACCCACTGAAAGACGACGAGCTTCTCCTGATGACCGACCAGAGCGCCTTATCCTTTGACGCTCGCTATTTCGGAGTGCTCAGGCAGCAGCAGGTGCGCCATGTCATCACACCGGTTTTAGTCTGGAGAAAAACAAACGAGGCCCCATCATGAGACTTTTTATTGCAGAAAAACCCTCCGTGGCACGTGCCATTGCCACAGAGCTTGGGATTAGCGGCAAGGAAGAAGGGGCGCTGCACTGTGGGCGCGACAAAATTACCTGGTGTTTTGGGCACATGCTGGCCCTGGCCGAGCCGGATGCCTACACCGGTAATAAACGCTGGAGCATGGACGAGCTGCCGATTATTCCAGAGCAGTGGATAATTACCCCGAAGGTAGACGCCAAAAAACAACTGCGGGTGATTGAGCGGCTCCTCGAGGAGGCCACAACGGTTGTTAATGCCGGTGATGCCGACCGCGAAGGACAGTTGCTGGTGGATGAAATACTCACGCATTTCAACTGTAAAAAACCGGTACTGCGTTTCTGGGTGGCCGCTCACGATGCGGTATCCCTGCAGCGAGGGCTTGCCAATCTCAAAGACAATGCCCAATACCAGGGGCTTGGCAGGGCAGCACTGGCACGAAGCCGCGCGGATTGGCTTATCGGCATGAACTTAAGCCGCGCCTATACCCTGAAAGCGCGCCAGAGTGGAGTGCCGTCACTGGTGACGGTCGGGCGTGTTCAAACCCCGACGCTGAAACTCGTGGTTGAGCGTGACCGTGAGATTGCGGCCTTTGTCGCAATGCCGTTTTATGGCCTCAAGGCGACAATGGCGCATCAGGGGACGACGTTCATTGCGACGTTCAAGCCCGCAGAGGACATGCCGGGCCTCGACAGCGAGGGCCGGCTTATTGATAAAGCACTTGCGGACCGCCTTGCCGCGCGGATACAGGGTCGTACGGGTGCAGTTGTGCGTTATCAGAAAGCACCTAAATCGCGCATGCCGCCGCTGCCCTATACGCTTTCCGACATCACCCTCGAGGCCTCCAGCCGGTACGGTCTTGGGGCGTCTGAAGTGCTTGCCATCTGCCAGACGCTCTATGAAATCCACAAGCTCACCAGTTACCCGCGAACAGACTGCAGCTATCTGCCGGAATCACAGTTTGCGGATGTACCGGATATTTTGCATGCCTTGAAGGCCGTGAACCCGGACATGCTCGCCCTGATTGAAGGCGCCAGCCCCGCCATCCGCTCGCGCGCCTGGGATGACGCTAAAGTCAGCGTGCATTTCGGCATCATCCCGACGCGACAGGAAGGCTCGAAAGCGGCACTCAGTGGACCTGAGCGTCAGGTCTATGAGCTGATTGTCCGCCGCTATCTCGCGCAGTTCTACCCGCCCGAGCAATACCTTGTGACAGACATTGATATCGCCGTTGAGGAGGCCGTCTTTACGTTGCAGGGCAGAACGGTTCTAGAGCCTGGCTGGACGGTCGTGAATGCACCGACCACTGACGCCGCAGCCCCGAGCGAGGACGAGCAGGTGCTTCCCGTGCTGCAGGTGGGGGATGTTGTTGGTTGCAGCGCCTGTATCCGGGTGGATGCCAAAACCAAACCTCCGGCACGTTACACCGAAGGCACGCTGATGCGCGCCATGGAAAACATTCATCGGGCAATCACCCATCCCGAGCACCGAAAAATGCTGAAAGACGGTGACGGTATTGGCACCCCGGCCACCCGCGCAAGCATTCTTTCTGAGCTCCTGCGGCGTGAGTTTATTGCGCATCACGGCAAGCACCTTGTGAGCACAGCGCTCGGACAGGGAATTATCGATGCACTGCCGGAGATGGTTAAAAGCCCGGTATTGACCGCGGTGTATGAGCGCGCATTGCAGGCAGTGGAGCAAACACCCGATGCACTGTCTGATTTCCTGAGTCATCAAGTGCAGTTTGTGCGGGATGAAGTGGCACGCGTGCAGCAGAGTCGTCTTAACGTTTCAGCACTTGCATCCCTTCATCCCTGTCCACGCTGTGAGAAGCCACTGATGCAGCGCAAGGGTGCGAAAGGATTCTGGTGGGCGTGTTCCGGCTACCCCGAATGCCGCGAGACGCTCAAAGACCACAAGGGAAAACCCGTTCATTTGACTGGAGGTAAAAAACCATGAGCAACGAGGAGATGCAACGCTACACCGCCATAGCGGAAAAGTACGATGACCTGAAAACGCTGGGCTTTATCGCCGAATTCAGCCCTGAGGAGGCAGAGCTTGCCGGAGCGTTTCAGGAAGAGGCGCTGAGTGCGGAAGAGGCGCTTGAAAGCACGCCCGATGGCCTTGATGCAGGAGAGGTGCCATGAGCAAAACGGCCTACCATGAAAGTGTCGCACAAAAAATCATTGAGCAGCTGAAACAGGGCACGGCTCCATGGCTTAAGCCATGGAAGCCCGGAGAGCCTTCCCGACTGCTGCCGGTGAACCCGACAACCGGCAAGCGCTATCGTGGTATCAACGCGCTGCATCTGATGAGCCATGAGTATGGCGATAACCGCTGGATGACTTACAGGCAGGCTCAAGGCCAGGGCGCACAGGTGCGAAAAGGCGAGAAGGGTACCACCATTCAGTTCTGGCAGTTCCATGATGACACAGCGGAAAAAGATGAGAACGGGAACGGCGTTAAAGTGCGTCTTGAACGTCCACGGGTGTTTTTTGCGACTGTATTTAACGCCACACAGATAGACAACCTGCCGCCACTGCCTGCACCGCAAGCGCCATGGGCAGAACTTGACAGGGCAGAGGCCATCCTGCTGGCTTCGGGGGCCAGGCTGAACCATACGGAAGTTGACAGGGCCTATTATCGCCCGGCTACCGACAGCATCCATCTGCCGGCAAAAAATCAGTTCAGTGAGGCGGCGCATTACTACGCCACCGCGCTCCACGAACTCGCCCACTGGACCGGCCACCCCTCGCGCCTTGACCGCGACCTCGCTCATCCCTTTGGGAGTGAAGGCTACGCCCGCGAAGAACTGCGCGCGGAAATCGCAAGCCTGCTGCTCGGGGATGAGCTGGGTATCGGCCACGACCCCGGCCAGCACACCGCTTACATCAAGTCGTGGATAAACGTGCTCGAGAACGACCCGCTCGAAATCTTTCGTGCGGCAGCCGATGCCGAAAAAATTCAGACCCATCTGCTCTCACTTACCCAAACACAGGAACACTCCCTTCAAACCATGGAAGAAAGACCGCAGGAGACGCCTGCCATGCAATCCGTATCTCAGGAGAAAACACGGCTCATTATTCCCTATGCGGAAAAAGACCGCGCCAAACAGCAAGCCGGTACACTCCCCGACGGCAAGCCTGCCATCTTCTGGGACAGGCGGGACAAGTGCTGGTATGCAAACGCCCGCGCTCCCCTTGATAAGCTCCAATCGTGGCTGCCCGCGAATCAACCGGTATCCTTGCCGCCGGCGGTCGATATTCAGCGCGAATTCACCGACACCCTCGAAAGCATTGGCTGTATTGTCAGCGGCGCACACCCGCACATGGATGGCAACACGCACCGGATAGTGGTGGAAGGCGATAAACCCGGGCAAAAATCGGGCTTCTACATCGCCCATACCGACGGTCTGCCCGCGGGCTACGTCAAGAACAACCGCACCGGTGAGGAGGCGCGCTGGAAAAGTAAGGGCTATACGCTGACTGATGCGCAAAAGTCACAGCTTACTGCAGAAGCCGTGGCCAAACGGCAACAGCGGGAGGAAAGCCTCCGGGTGATGCATCAGCAAACCGCGACGCGGATTAAGGAGAAGCTGTCAACGCTGGTGCCGGTAACCACGCCCACCCCGTACCTGAAAAAGAAAGCCGTACCGCCGTTTGCTGGTATTTTCACCGACACCGACGGTAAAACCACCTGCATACCCGTCATCGATAAAGACGGAAACATCTGGAGCATGCAATACATTGCCGAGGGCGGCACCAAGCGCTTTGCCAAAAACAGCCGTAAAGAAGGCTGCTTTCACGTGCTGGGCGGGCTCAACGCTTTGGCAAAAGTACCTGTAATTGTCATCGCCGAAGGCTATGCAACAGCTGCGACTCTCGCAGAGGCCACAGGTTTTGCCACGGTTTCCGCGTTTGATGCAGGCAACCTGAAACCCGTTGCCAAAGCGCTGCGGGAGCGATTCCCTGATAAGCCTATCCTGATAGCGGGTGATGATGACCGGGAGCTTGAGAAGACGAGGCAGGTGAATCCCGGTAAAACCCATGCACTGGAAGCGGCTGAAGCTGTTGGTGGGCGTACAGTCTTTCCTGCGTTTTCAGCAGATTGCAGTGCCCGGCACACTGATTTCAATGATCTTTGTGGTGTTGGAGGGTCGGGTAAGGGTGAGGTCAGGCGTCAGATAACGTTTGCGATTCAGGAGATCGTTAAAGCGAAGAAATTGGCAGGCAACCAGTATTGCAGATTGCTGTAAGATAGCGAAGAAGATTGCAATGCCACGTAATGTATGATGGCATTGCAAAGTCTGGGCAATCAAATTGTAACCTACCGGCAGGTACTTTTAATGCAAAAGAAGCGGTCGGAGCCATAAGAGTTATTGACTATTTTATTCGGGCAGGCATATTTTACCCTGTAAATATAACTGACAGGAACCAGCCATAAAAACCCGATTTCCCTTTATATGACAAAAGAGTTCTCCTTGGCGTTTAAGTCCTTGGACAGCACGAAAAGTCTGTTTGCCTGATTGTTCGCTCCAGTAAGGGGCGATTACACAATGTGCAGAACCGGTTACTGGGTCTTCCGGCACATCACAACCGGGATAGAAACAGCGTGAATAAATGTCGCCAGTTTGAGTCTGTGCAGAAAGTATTAATCCGCGGCATGGCAGCTTCGCCAATCGCTCCAAATTCGGTAAGGCGTTCCTGACAGCCTGCTCATTTTTAAGGATAACCAGAGTATCAAACGTACTTTCAAAGACTTCGACAGGCTGCATCCCGATAATACTTATCAACTCCGAAGAGGGTGTAACGAGGGTAAACGGAAGAGCCGGGAAATCCAACTCCAGTTTATCTTCTTTCTTTCTGACGCAAAGCGCACCGCTTTGACTGCTGAAGTGCACCGCATTAGCAGCAGGCTCAAAATACTCAAGGATAATAAAAGCGCTGGCGAGCGTAGCATGGCCGCACAAAGCAACCTCGGTATTAGGAGTAAACCAGCGAATGTGGTAAACATCATTATCTGGAACAAAAAACGCGGTTTCCGAGACATTATTTTCCGAGGCAATAGACTGCATCAGCGCATCGGGGAGCCACTTTTCCAGTGGACATACTGCGGCTGCGTTTCCATCAAAGAGCCTGGAGGCAAAAGCGTCCACCTGAAAAATAGGTTGTTTTTTCATGAAAATCCCAGTTAATTCCAATCTGTTGGTAGTAAACGGACTGTATCTTCCGCAAGATGCAATACCCGGGAAGCTACTGTTTCCTGTAGATGGTTGTTCATAAATTTTACGTAGCATGACATCCCTGCAGGCTTTTAGAGCCTCTCGCATATCCTCCCAATGCTCATTTGCGGCACATAAAAATCAGGGTGTTGAGAGGTATACACTTACCAACTCCCTGCTAGATGTACATCCCGAAATTTCCATGATGCGAGCCAGTGTGCCCTCAACGGTTCGATGTGAAATGCTGAGCTGTTTCGCAATGTTTTTCGCTGAAAGCCCTTTGGCAAGGAGCTTCAGGCATTTGGTCTGCTGACAGGAAAGCTCAACGGGAGTATGTAACAGGCGATGAAAAAGTACAATGCCGGACTCATGAGCGGCATTCCTGTTTTGATTTTTTTTTGCTCCGGATTCCTCGATGATGGTGCGGATATGTTTTTCGATGGCATTGTCACAGGTATCGATAACAAGCGCTGCATTTTTTTCATACAAATCGTCACGCTGTCTATGAAGTTTATCAAAGAGGATGGGCAAATCAGCTTTCGGGTACAGCGGCGGTACATGACCTTGGCTTCGCTCGATCTGAACGGGTATGTCCGCTTTGAGATATACCACAAACTCGTTGGTGAGCAGGGCGCGTACGCTTTCGAGACAGATGATGTGCGGATCAGTATTGATGATGCAAAACTTTTTTTCAAACTGTATTGCGAGCATGTCACGTTCAAACTGATAAAAGGGGTTGTTGTGGTCAGTGCCCATGATGTCATCGATACAGCGGCCTGAGCGATGCTCCAGTTCAAAGTCGGTGTTGATAAATTCCCAGCCAAGGGCTTCAGCCAGTTTACGGGCAACCAGGGTCTTGCCGGTGCCAGGATGTCCTGTGATAATGATGCGTTCTATGGGGGGCATGGCTTTCTCGGTCTTCAGGGCTTGATGACAGTATAGAATTTGTTTATATCCAGAACAATACGTAGTACTACGTGTCATTTTCGTGCGAGCCGGAGGTTGTCGTAACAGCCCCCGCCTGTCTATACTTTTTTACCGTATCCGTGAGGCATATGCGATGCTTATCATTAACGAAACGCTGGTGCGCCGTCTTCTGGACAGCCAATTTCCTGAGTGGAAGGATTTACCGGTTCGTGCAGTTGCCACAAGCGGCTGGGATAATCGTACATTCCATCTGGGCGAGCATATGCTGGTGCGTCTTCCCAGTCACACGGATTATGCGCTGCAGGTTGAAAAGGAGCAGCATTGGCTGCCGCGGCTTCAACCCCATTTGCCCCTTTCAATCCCTGAACCATTGGCGCAGGGCAGGCCCGAACACGGCTATCCATGGACATGGTCGGTGTATCGTTGGATTGAAGGAGATACTGTTGCGAGTGTCACCATCAGCGACTGGCACGATATGGCAGTACGTCTTGCAGGCTTTCTTCGAGCCCTGCAGGGGATCCATGCTGATAATGGCCCCGTGGCCGGCGTGCATTCTTTCAGGCGGGGCGGTTCACTGCGGGTCTATGATGCAGAAACGCGTCATGCGCTGGAAGTTCTGGAAAGTACCATTAATACCCGGGTGGTGCGCGAAATCTGGGAGGCGGCACTGAAAACGTCTTGGGATGCAACGCCTGTCTGGGTTCATGGGGATATCAGCGCCGGTAATCTGCTGATGCGTAATGCTCATCTTGCCGCAGTCATCGATTTTGGTCAGCTTGCAGTCGGCGATCCTGCGTGCGATATGGCAGTTGCCTGGACGCTTTTTCCGGAAGAAAGTCGTGCTGTTTTTCGTCAATGCCTTGGTTACGACCGTGGAACATGGTTGCGTGCGCAGGCTTGGGCGCTTTGGAAGGCGATGATGTATATCGTCAATGAGCAGACAGATATGAATTTTGAGGCGAGAAAGGCCTTGGTGACCATTGAGTCCATCGTGCAGGACTATCGAAAAGGGGACTGTTTCCAATGAACACCGCAGCGCACCCATCATGCCGTTTGATGAGCCTGAAGGCCATGAATCTGAACCAAATGATGTGAGAGCAGGTAACGTGTTATGAACAATAAAATTCAAGTGAGGCGTTATCAAGATGGTGATGCAAATTTTTTAATCAAAATTTATTACAACACCATACATACTGTGAATGCTAAAGATTACACTGAACAACAGATTGAGGCTTGGGCTCCATGGTCTTCAGTACAAGATTATAGTGGGTGGCAAGAAAAACTAGAAAAAATTAAACCGTTTGTTGCGCTGATAAACGATAAAATAGTAGGCTTTGCAGAATTTGAGCCAAATGGCCATATCGATTGCTTTTATGTCCATCACGAGTATCAAGGTTCTGGGATTGGCAGTGCACTCATTCATGAGATTGAGAAAGAAGCAGTAAATAAATCAATTTCTCGAGTCTATGCAGAAGTCAGCATTACCGCAAAAATGTTTTTTGAAGCAAAAGGGTTTCAAGTTGTAAAACAACAGACTGTTATGATTCGTGGTGTAGAGTTGATAAATTTTGTTATGGAGAAGCGCTATCTGAACGTAAGGTTCCTTTCAGCAGACGATATCCCCATTCTTGTGGGAGCGTTTAATGCTATTGGCTGGAGTAAGCCTTCTTCATTATTCGAACAGTATTTAAAAGAATCAGAAGCAGGTGTGCGGTTCATTTGGGTGGTCTTTATTCATGATCGGTTTGCTGGATACATCACTCTGAAATGGCAATCACAATACGAGTTCTTCGCGAGGGACCACATACCAGAAATCATGGATTTGAACGTGTTGGCATCTTTTCGCAAGACTGGAGTGGGCTCAATGCTTCTCGATATTGCAGAAAAGGAAGCCGCCACTAAAAGTAACCTTGTTGGTATTGGTGTAGGACTTTATGCTGGTCACGATGGTGGCTATGGCAGCGCTCAAAGACTGTATGTCAAACGCGGCTATGTACCTGATGGCAAGGGCGTTACTTACAATTACCAGCCTACTGTCCCCGGAAACAGCTACCCACTCGATGATGACTTGGTGCTTTGGTTTACGAAGAAATTATGATGAGAGATTTTATGACGGTACCCTATAGACCTAGTTGGAATGATTGCGATTCTTAATGCAGTTCGATACGCTGTACTTGAGGCATTAGAACTAAAATTCAACAGCGAATTACCAGAGGTGGTCCCAGATGTTGTCCGAATTATTGGGACCATCTCTTTTCATGAGGTAACGATGGTAATCTCCCTTCACAGGTTGCATTTGCTACCCCAATGTGACCGAATAATTTGCCTGTCTCACGGCAAAATCATCGCAGATGGTGAGACTGTAAAGTTACTGAACACCGACGGCCCAGTCAGGGAGCTTTGGCAGAAATACCAGTCGCATGCGCTGAAAAGGCGGCATTAAATCGCGTTTAAAAACGAGCGCAAACATCCAGCGACAGAACCGGGTCGCTCTTCCTGAACGGTTCGTGGCTGTGCCATGGTGGCGTCATACATATGCTGATAGCCAAGTGCTGCGAAAACGCCAAGGAGTTTGTTCGAAAGCGTCAGTGCATGCAGCAGAACCTCTTCCGAATGCAGGTCTTGCCATGGCAGGATAAACCTGCGCTGCAAGGATGCGTATATGTCATCGCCTGGTTGTATTTTGTAAAAGTACGTCAGATTCCACAAACAACCGCTCAGGGAAAAGAAGGGATGGGATATGACAGCCTCTCCCCAGTCAATCAGGCTAATCCTGCCGGTTTTTCTCTCAATCACCATATTATTTTCATGAAAATCACAGTGATTCAGGGTTTCTGGAATGTGGTAACGGGATAATGCCGCACACAGTGCGCGACAGGTATCTGAAGCACGGTGAAGTTGTGTGATTTCTTTTCGGGAAAGGCCATCCTTCAGTAACAGATCTTCCCGTGCGATTAGCTCCTGATAAAGCCGGGGAATTTGATAGAGCCGCCAGTCTGGCAAGTTCAGGGTTTGCATCTCGAAGATGCTGTGTTCCAGTCTGCGCTGGATGTTGGTGTATTGCATAACGCCGTGAGCAAGCAGATCAGCATCCACCTTCCCGTGAAAATAATCCCGCAAGGGCACATCGCCACAAGCGCGCGTTAAAAAACTATACAGTGACTCATTGTCGCTGACCAATACCGGAATGGACGTGTGTCCCTCGTTGCGCAGCCAGGCGATAGTCCGCGCTTCAGTATAGAGTTGCGGCGGTGTTTGTTTCAGGTAAAACGTGCCTTGCGGAGAGGTTATCTGCCAGACTGTCGACCAGGCTGTTTCAACGACTGTATAATGATCGGGCATGTTACCGCCATGGTTTTTTTTCAGATAGTCCAGCGCCCATTGCAAGGCAGGATCTGATTCGACTTTTGTGTGCTTCATGGTTTGTTGTTTGAAAGGTTCAACGAAAGTATAGAATATGCGCACCACGCCAGCAACGAGATTCTTTTCTTTTCCTTACCTTGTACTCTGTTTGTTCATTTGGTAAAGTCGCCGGCGAGCTGCTACTCTGGACAGTATGCATCAGAAAATTGCAATGTAAGTATCCTCTACAAAGTAAATTCAGACTTTCCTTCATGCTCCGTCCGGGAAGGAGGGGCATTAGCTGCTTGTGTTGCAAATCATTATTTCAATGACAGGGTTTGCGTTATGCCATTAAAATTCGAGATTCTGGCGCAGGGTGAGACTTATACTGAGAGCGATTTTAAGCTGGACTTAACCCGTATGTTAGCCGCATTCCTCAGAAAGTCACTACAGGGCGCCCCGGAAGCAAGGGAAATTACGCTGGAAAAATTGTATGCATTCATCCGAATGGCAAACTCACAAGGCCGTTGTTATCAATCCAGTTTGCAAGAAAATATCCACTGGTTGCTTGACAAGCGAAAATCACTGCGAAGAATACAGCGTGTACTGGTTGGATTGCTGGACAATCCGGATGATGAAATCAGGTTATTTGCTCTCGACGGGATGCTGACTATCATTTCTGAATATCTTCGTCATGATATGCTTGTCAAAACAGAAAATAGTTCCGTAGCTCCGGTTGTCAAAGAGTGTATGGAATATTATTTGATGTATTTCGAAGAAAATATAGATATTCATCATTCCAAAAATAAGTCCCTGTCAAACATTCATACGCTATTTGCCGCATTCTTGCAGCAACCAAACCCGAAAATAAGGCTATTTTCCTCGCAAGTCATCTTCAAGTCAGTTTCAGAAAGCTATTTAATCACCCATGTTTTTCAGGAAGACAAGTATCCACTCACTGAGATTCAGGCACTTTTTTTACCGTTATTATTGGAACAATTAAGCGGCCAGAACCTGGAAATCAGAAAATGGGCGGCCTGTAGTTTGTGTTATTTTGATATAGCCGGGCTTGTTGACCCACAACTGGTGGCCAGTTACGCAGAACAGGTGTTGGAGTCAAACAACGTGTACTGGAAATCAAGAAGCATTCTTGCATTAACCAGACTACCCTATAACCATCAGTGCACTCTGTCGCAGGCAGCAGTATCGAGAGTTGTAGACCTATGCCTTGAGCCAGGCCTGCTTGATTTCTGGGATATCAACGAAGCGCTGTTTTTGCTGAACTTCCAGGTCCAATATTCCCGCTCACCGCTTCCGTTGGAAATCATTGAAAAATGCCTTCGTTTTCCGGATATGGTGGATGCGGATAAGTCTGATAAATTACTGGTGTCGGAATCCCTGCTTGAACTGATCATCATAAACTTCCAAAAACATGAAGATGCCAGCTCGAATACTCCGGGCCATTCCGATGGCGTCAGCAGTGTTTTTTTCAGGGATTCTCTGATCGAAAGATATACGATTTTTGCCAGCATAGAAAGCTCAGAAGGACTCCGTTTTCTGAAACCATTTTTTGAAATGGTCTATCAATTTATCAGCGCGCAAAAATCCTTGCAGCCAGTACAAAATCTCCTGATAACACTCTTGGATCACTCCAAAGAGGGAGTCAGGTTATTTGCGCTTCAGGCCTTGGTTTTAATGGGCTTTACCTGCTATCGCATGGAGAAGCTTTCAGATATGCGGGACATTTGCCTGCCTGCTCTTATCAAGAGTATGGATGATCCCAATCTGACCCTCAGAAATTGGGCTGCCTGCTGTTTGTGCTTTCTGGCCAATCATACCTTTCCTGACCTGGCTTCCCTTCCTGAATATACCCATCAGCTGTTGGAAGTCGCAGGTGCAAGTTGGACTAAATACATCGTTGTTGCTTTGTTATCCAATCTCGAAGTACGGGATTGGGCCAAACCTGTTCACAGAAAACACCTTGAAGAGATTTTGCTGATCCCCCTCGCAGGCGCCAGTGAGGAGGATAAAACAAGCATACAAAAACAACGCATGCAGTTGGTTCGCTCACATTATGCACGGCATAAAGACTACCTGACAGCGCCCATACAGGACTTTGTACTACAGCAATTGCAGGTGCCAGAATTAAAAACCATGGCTATCAGCACGTGTTTCATTTTTTTGGTCAAAGTGCAGGTGACTATTTTTGGAGGGAGAATTACGTTATCTACCATGCTGGATGCCGTATTCCAGTCACTGATACAGTCCGATTCAAAAATATCCTTTTTTGATACGCGTTTTACTCTGTTAAGTTCATTAATTCCGGTTCGATTCGAAAACTCGGCGGAAAATGTAGCGACAGAATTGGCGAAGATTTTCCATTACACAATCAGTATTAATCAATTTGAGGATTCCCTTAAATTGCTTTTGCTGTTATTCGAGGCCGAAAAGTTCCTTCAAGAGAGAGAAGATGAGTACGATGAGTGCTGGCCTGTTTTTATATCCAGATTTCCGAAAATAATCGATTTGCATTGTTCTGAAAGCCGCTCGCTATCTGGCATTCATAATCTGCTAATGACTTTATCACGGAACAGGCACCCTGAAATCAGATTGCTTGCAACCCAAGCCATCCTCATGGCGGTTTATGACAGTTACTGCGTACGATATTGTGATGAAAAGAAAAATTATCCTTTGGCCGACCTTCAGGAACTGTTTTTGCCGCGGTTATTGCAACTGATGAATGATCCTGACATGGAGGTCAGACAATTTGCGGCCTGCAGTTTGTGTTTTCTGGATATTGGTGATCAGGTTGATCCGCAATTATTGATGTATTACGCGGCAGGCTTGCTGAATTCGGACAGTCCTGCGGCCTGGCAAACCAGAAGTATTCTGGCATTGAGTCGACCCGTCTATCATTATCCCTGCTTTCTGTCGGAGGAAGCGGTTTCCAGAATTGTCCATCTATGCTTCAGGAGCGGTCTTCTGAGCGCATCTGTTTACCGGTATCGTTTCAGAATCGAAACCTTCAATCTGCTGAATTTTCAGGTCCAATATACCGGAATACCACTGCCATTGGAAACCATCGAGCAATGCCTTGAATATGACAGAGAGGGACGCATCAGCCCGAGTGGAAGGACATTGGTTGCGGGCAGTCTGCTCAGACTGATTGGAAAAAACTTCGAAGATCAGGAAGCTTTAAAAACAATCCCTCACACCATTTCAGAGGCCGTTCTGTCCTGTTTCGATAATGCCGAACTCAGAAAGTTGGCGTTTAATAATTATTGCTTGTTGATTCAGGCTGCCGGTGAGCAACTGAAAGAAATACTCTTTGATAAATTGTTTTGTAAAATGCGATCGGTTGCACGCCATCACAACCCGGAAACGCACGACTTTGTCCAGGCGATCCTGAACAGGGTTTCGTGGTCCAGGAAGGAGAAGAATGAGATTCTGTCCATCTTGGGAACCGCTGAATCCCCTGAAGAGCTTCAGGCTGAAACGTCCTTCCCGGATACACCAACCGATGAGAAAGATTTACCGACGTTACTGGCTGAACTGAACGCGTTGAATGGCAATAATCCCAATGTGATGGCGTTACTGGCCAGCCATGATTTGGAAACGACGCTGGCCGCCGTGAAGGCAGTCTATGCAGAGGATTCGTCGTATCTGCCCGCGGGCAGGCCGATTGCAGAATGGGAGGTGGGGCACTGCCAGGCTTGGGCACAAGCCGTGATTCAGGATAAACCCCGAGCACGCTCCAAAGATTTTCAGAATGAGATGGTTGCGGTGGTGATGCGTGCCGGTGTTCTGGATTCCGGACAAACACCGCGCAATATTCAATTAATCAGTTTGTTGTTGTTGCTGAAAGCAGAAGACAGGGGTTGCCTTGCTGAAGTCAAAACCGGAGAAGGCAAAACCAAGATTGTTTCCATGTTTGCGGCTATCAAGGTCCTCCAGGTCGATTTTGTCGACGTGGTGTCAAGCTCAACGGTGTTGGCAAAACGCGATGCCCATGAGCTGCAAAACTTCTATTCCATCCTGAAGATGACGGTCGCAGATAATATCGATGGCCACAGCCATGATGGGAAAGCCCCGAGGAGCTGCTATTTGGCCAATGTGGTGTATGGAGATACGAACGAATACCAATGGGATCTGGTTCGCCAGGCCATAGGCGATAGCATCACGCGAGGCGACAGGCCATTTCGTATTCTGTTTTTTGACGAGGTGGACAGTTTGTTGGTGGACAGGTCCGAACATGCGGCCATGATCCTCAAGCCACATCCGGGGCTGGAATATGTGAATCATCTGATGGTGGCCCTTTGGCACATGATGGTTCGTGTGGGCCAATCTATCAGCAAAAGGGATGGTGAGTGGGTGTATCAATCGGCAGACGGGAACAATCAATTCAAGATTGATAATCCTCTGCGTTTTGCAAGAAGTCTGCTTAAAAAATATATTGTTACGCTGATTGAAGACCCATCATCGTCCATCCTGCTGCCTTCACATCTGAAGCATTTTGTGTTGACTGAGGCCGATGAATTGACGAAAGCCGCCGTTGATGCCCATTACGTGTATCATCTGGACAAACATTATGTGATTTCAGAAGGCGACCTGGATGGGGTGCCCCGCCTGACCATTAACCCTATCGATGCTAGTCTGACGGGAGAGATTAATAAAAATTCGCGCTGGACCTACCTTTCCAGTTTCCTGGAGCTACGGCATGGGCTGAAAATGGGTGCCCCTCAGTTGATGAGTAATTATATGTCCACGCCTGGACTGTGCATGCGTTATGGCAATCAAATTTATGGATTGACAGGGACCTTGGGCGCGGAGGATACCCAGGCACTTTTGAAAGACATGTACCAGGTGGATTTGGCCTTTATCCCGACGTATAAACCCAGATGTCTGATTGAATACGAAGGCCTTTTGGCGCCGGGAAAAACTGACTGGCTGGCAAACATTCTTGGCCGCGTTCAGGAAGAAGTGAACCGGGAGCGGCCGGTTCTTGTCGTTGCTGCAACGATTGCCGACGTCATTTTTTTGGAAAAAGAAATCAGAAAAGCCGGTTTTTGCCGAAAAATCTCCCGTTTTTCCCGTAATGATACGGATGAAATCAATACGCCCGATCAGGCCATTGAAGCTGGAGAGGTGATTGTGGCGACACTTATCGCCGCGAGGGGTATCGATTGGTATTTTGCCAAACACCAGGAGAGGTCGATTGACATGCGCGGTGGGATGCATGTCATTGTAACGACATTGCCGCTCAATCTGCGGGTTGAACAGCAAATATTTGGCCGCACTGCCCGTAAGGGAAACCGTGGATCGGCTGAATTAATCATCAACCGACAAGCTATCCAGCACCAATTTAACGAGGCTGATCGGGGTTTGCTTGATACCATACAGACGGTCAAAATTTGGCGAGATAAGGTGGAGGCAGGCCGGGTTCATGCCATTAGAACGCGTAGCATTCGTCTGGCGCTGTTGAAGGACGATTTATATACCAGGTTCCGGGGTTTTATCAATACCTTGAAAAATGACCCCATGGCACTGCATAGAATTGGCGGTATCGAAGAACAATGGGCTTATTGGCTCAGAAATGTTGCCAAAAAATTTGAACACGATTTTAACCCGGATACCACCTTACCATTGATGGAAGCGGATTTTGAACAATTTATCGAAACGGTTCGTCATGACCCGGATGTCATCCGTAAAAATCCTTGTCGCCAGGTTCAGCACGGAAATCTGTTGAACTTTGGTACCAAGGGTATCGGTCCTGATTTTGCTGCGGCCATCAGCGCCTATACTCGCGCAATTCAGGATGACCCTATAGTAGGTGTTCAGGCTTATTATAATCGGGCAGAGGCGCGTATTTTCCTGAAAGAACCTAACTATAAGGATAATGTTCTGTCTGATTTGCACATGGCAAAAACCAATCTCGAGAATCACATCATTCCCCAGTTGCACTCCATGCTTGTGGTGCATAATCTGAATCCCGTCACCACGAACGGCTTTAACAACGATTTTGCCCGACAAATCCATTGTAAAATTGAGTTACTCAAGCTTGAAATCGCAAACATCGACCAAAATATCAGTATTATTCAGCAGGCCAGATACCAAGCCCGCAAAGCCAAACAGAAAGTCGATTTTGAGATATGCGAACTCAAGAATTTACGGGATTTTTTCCCGGATCCTGAGGCAAGGCCTCAGAAAGAAATCAGTGAGCTGCATTCATCCGGCCTGTCGCATCTATTCAGCATACAACCCTTTTTCAGGGAAAGAAAAGGAAGTGGCTTTGGAGCCTTGTGCGTAGCTTTTTTGGGGATTTTGCAAATTGTGGTGGGAGTTCTGGTATCTTGCGCCGCGCCCATGATGAGCTCTCTGCTGATTCAGGAAGGCATCAACGACATCATGTATACTGCCAAGGCACTCATTGCAGGTCATTTTGACTGGAATGCCTATCTGGCCAATAAAATTGGCAGCGTTTCCATCAGTGTGATATCCATGGGTCTCGAAGTTCTGAAAAACAGTGCTAATCTGGAAGTGGCCGCAGAGGCAGCCAAAGGTCAAAATGCGCTGAAAAACCTGGCAGCCCGGCAATTGAATCATGAGCAAATATTGGAAATGGCGAAAAAAGAAGTGGTCAAGCGCGTCATTGATACCGGAGTCAGGGAAGTATTCAATTTTGCAGTGGATAAACTAACGACCGTCGCTATGGATCAGTTTTCCGGAGACATCGAAGATGCCGTGGGCAAGCGCCTTGAAAGGAATTTGGGCACCACCGAGTGCCAATCGGCCCTGCATGCCATGTTGCAACTGGATGTCAACAATCAGAATGCTGCCATGCAAGGGCAGCTGGACCGAATGGCATCAAAGGTTATGCAGGACCGATCAACCCTGCCCCATACCATTGCCAACCACATTATCAAAGGGGTTCTTGCCAATCAACACAAGCACGTGGGGACATTCCTGCGTATTGCCGATATGGGCATGGCTTTGGACAAGATTTTGCAATTGGCCGATAGTTTCACGCGGAAATTCAGAGCAGAGTTACTGTTTTTCCATCATCAAAATATAGCCAAAATGCCGCAAGCATCTTCTGTGGATTATCAGGCAACAACGCCCCTGAAAAATCAGTTTTTTACACGCATCACACAACGTCTGACACAGTGCATTATTGCCATCGCGAAAGGTCAAATCATCCATCCAGGGATTGATATGGCGATGCATGAGCATCTCCAGAATATTGCAGATCTGGTGCAACAACAGGCGATCCAACCGGCACCGCCGGAGTATTTTGCAGCTGCCACCACGACTCAGCATCACGAACAAGCAGAAACACCAGGCGCGGCACCAGCCGGGTTCGCAGGGTATGTCAGGGAACAACGCGATTCAGTGCGTCAGGCAACATTGGCAGCAGCCTTCGGTAAAACCCTGACTGCTTCAACACCTCATCAAACGGTATCGGTTCCAAAGAAAAAACAATCTTTCCGGAACCCGGAGCAGGCGAATCCCGTCGTTCTGACAACCACGGAGAAAACTGGAACCATTGAGAGTAAATCGCTGATCTCAAGGCCTGTCAGGAATGAGACACCTCTGCCTTCCGTTTTACCGGAAGATATCGATACCGCCGAAAGGCAAATGTGGAGAAAAGTATTCAGGATAAAATTGCCTCTGGGCAGCTTTCTTTCAGATATTTATGGTCAGTTCAAGCCTCACGAATCCGAGGCCCAATATATTCTGGACGCCATGCGGTTGTATCCACCCATGAGATATGTGGAGGGTGCAGCGCTGATTGGCGAATATTCCAAAGAACATGGTCTGGCTAAAAAAGCCATCCAGACATGGACAACGAAGATCAAAGCAAGAGATCCTTTCGCCGATGACTATTATCGGGCCGCAGGTACTCTGGTTTTACTCGAGCATCTGGCGACGGGCGTGAATACCGTCAAGGAGTATACAGCAGCACACGTGCAAGAACGTTTCGAGCAATTCAGGTTACTCTGGAAGTTTTTGATGCAGTCAGCGGCATCCCCAGGACTTCTTCATAGTATGGTGCGCACTGTGGAAAATGCTCATCCTGATGAAAGGGGGCACGCATCTTCATCTATGGATACACACTCCGGGGACGTTGGCGCACCGGCTTTACCGGACAATATTGAACAAATATTTCCTGTTCTGCCCGGTACAGGACGGCACAGGTTTTTTGTCCACGACCATTCAAATAACAGGCGATATGAAAAATTACCGGATACAGCACCTGATCCGGGATTTTAGCGGAGTCATGAAATTAACGCTTCCTTGCCAAAGTAAGCATACTCAGGCTGCTGATAGCGCAGAAATCATTACCTTCCCAGTCATATTGATGGATGATGTCAAATCCGTTATGGTTAAGGATCTTGTTCAGTTCATCGGTGGCATAGAGTTGCAAGCTGAATTGGTTTGTGCGAATTTCAGGCTCATTACCCGGCCGAAACAGGGTATATTGGTCATGGGAAACGAGAAAACCATGTTTTCGGTCAATCTCGGAGTACTGGGTGTTGCGTATCTTGACTCCGTTTACCGTGCTTTCAATATCCATGGTAAACGTTTTGAGGACTTCATCCGTCAAAGCTTCAAGATTGAGTATATCAAACAGATATAGGCCACCAGTACTCAGGTTTGCCCGAATATTCTGCAGGGCTTTTTCAAAATCAGCCTTCACCAGATGGCCTATCGCATTGAAGATGGTAATGACGGCATCAAATTTTCCAACGCGCAGCGTTCGCATGTCGCCGTCGATGAAAGTCAGCTTCACTCCGGATTTTTCAGCTTTGCTACGGGCAATGTTCAGGAGTGAGGGGCTGAAATCACTGCCAACCACTTCATACCCACGTTCAGCCAGATAAAATACCTGTGAACCCGTGCCGCAGGTCATATCCAGAACGGATTTCACTGCATGCCCTTTGAGCAGCTTCTCAATAAGAGCGTTTTTGGTCTCAGTCTCAGCATTGATATTGTGTGCGTCAAAATATTCCGGCATTTCCTGATATTCAATGGGTAGACCCAGCACGTGTTTACCGTCCATTACTCTCGCTCCTTTGAAGCGCTTCTTTGTCACCGTTCATGATGGCTAAAACGTGCATTCTGATTTTTTCAATCGGCCAGTTCCACCACTGCAGCCTGAGCAGGAAATCAATGGTTTCATCGTCAAAGCGCTTGCGAATAACCTGTGCCGGGTTGCCTCCGACAATTTCATAGGGTGCAACATCTTTGGTAACCACGGATTTGGAACCGATAATGGCGCCGTCGCCGATCGTTACGCCGGGAAGAATGGTGGCATCATAGCCAATCCAGACATCATTACCGATGACGGTATCTTTTTTACAGTTGGGAATAAACGGCACTTCTGGCCATGCACTTTGAAACATGATGAAGGGAAACGAGGAAAATCCACCAAGGTGATGGCTGCCGCCATTCATGATGAATTTTACGCCAGTTGCAATCTGGCAAAACTTTCCGATGATAAGTTTGTCACCTATGAAATCGAAATGATAGAGGACATTTTTCTCGAAGAGATGGACGTTATCCGGGTCATCATAGTAGGTGTAATCGCCGACAATGATATTGGGATTCCGGATGATGTTTTTCAGGAAAACCGTGCGCTCGACGCCTGGTATCGGGTGTAATGCATCAGGATCAGGGCTCACGTGATATTACTCCTCGTAACAGGTTGGGGCAATCACCAAATCACGAATACAGATGTTCAGGGGTTGTTGGTAAATCCACAGGATGGTTTTCGCCATGTCTTCCACTGCGATCACCTGATCGTCCGTCAAGGCGGATTGCACCATGAGTGGTGTTTTGATTTTGGCGGGAGCCACATTATACACCCGAATGCCATGTTTTGCATTGGCCTTCTGCAGAGACTCGCTTAAACTGCGCACCCCTGCCTTGGTTGCGGCATAGGTGGCCAAAGCAGGGCGGGCATGGCGGTCTGCGAGCGAGGTAATATTGATGATGGTTCCTTTTTTCCGCGCTTGCATTCCGGGCAGTATCAGCTCCAAGGCATTGAGCGTTCCGATGAGGTTGACTTCTACCATGTGCCGATGGTCTTTCTGCGTCAGATTGGTAAATTCGCCATTTTTTGCAAATCCGGCGTTGTTGATTAAGCCCTCAACCGGTCCCATACTGGCTTCCAACGTTCGGACAGCCCGTTCGAGCGACGGGAAATCGGTGACGTCGGTCTTGATGCATATGGCATGCGCAAGACCAAACCTTTCCATGGCTTCCATATTTCTGGCCAGCAGGCCCAGAGCGAAACCTGCTGCCGAAAATTGTCTGGCAAGTTCGGCGCCGATCCCTGAACTTGCGCCAGTGATGATGACCAGCGGCCTGGCGCTTGTCATGAGCTCCAGCCTTTTGGCAGGATGCACCAGCATTTTTGCCATGTACACCATGTTCCATGTATACCCCTCTGGTTTCAGATTGAAGAGGGGTTTGAATCCGACGGATTGATAGAACTGCCAGGTTTTTTGGTAGTTTTCATCCGATTCAGAAGGACTCAACGTTTCCACCGTGATGTTGCTGGCACCATGCGCCATGGCAAAATCACAGGCCGCCGAGATGAGCCATTTCCCGATGCCATGGCGATGGAAGTGACGCAGAACCGCCATCCAGTAAATATTGGCATTGTCAGGATAGGGAAAATCCATCGAAATAAGGCCAATGTATTGGTTGGCAGATTTAGCGGCAAAGTTGGTGCGTGTTTTCACCCCTTCCGCATAGTGCACATTGGCCTCCGGGAGGCCAAAGTACTCTGGCAAATCGGCTGTGATTTCCTGACACAGTGTTGTATCCAATTTTCCGGAAATTTTTTCAACGGTTATCGTTTTCACCGTTCAGCTGTTCCATAATGAACTCAAGATCCTTCTCCAGAGAGACCGATTCGACAGTCAGGGAAGCTACCGCCTCAAACCAGTGATCGCGTTCCAAATGTTGCTTATCCAAAAATTCTTTCAGGTTGGGGATGGGGAGAAGCGGGACTCGCCCGGGCTTCATGCGTTCCATTTGAGTGGATGTTGAAACCGCCACATACACCACACACTGCGAACTCAGCAGCTTTCGGTTTTCTTCGGTGGCAATCACGCTTTCCTCCAGCACGATGACGGCGTGCTCCTTCTGGATACAATGCGCAATAATTTCAGCCTCACAGCGATGAAAGGCCTCTTCGCCCTGTTTTCCAAGGATATGCTCAAGGCTGCGCCCAATATAACGCTCCAGACTCGGGTTGGCGTCGATTAAGTGCCATCCGAGTTTTTGGGCCAATGCTTCGGCCAGCAAGAATTTCCCGGCTCCCATATGGCCAACAATGAAAATGCGTTTGGGCATGGTCATGCGGATATCCTCAGAATCAGATGGGTGTCAGGAATCCATTGTAAACCTCGATGCCGCACCTGTCACCCAATCACGCGTGCGAGAGCAGAGGGAACATCCATCTTTCATCCGTCAAAGGGAGAGGTTCCCCTCGTATAAACAAGGTATCTTCTGCCACAACAGGGCTGGATTGATACTTCTCACAATCAAGTGGCGTGAATCCGAAATGAACCATCTTCGTGCGAGGTAAAGCAAGAGTAGCAACAATCCGCTCAAGCGCAACAGGTTGTCGCCCATAGACGTCCAGCAGATGGAGGGTATCCTCATCCCGGGTGGCAATGGCCATGCAGTGTTCGGCCGGAAGATACCAGATATCGTTTTTCAACATCGTCAGGGCTGAAAACATCACCAGATCCGGGTTGTCGTACATTACGACTTTGCTGAAGGGGACCGACTCCCTGATGGACTGACAGAGAAGCGCCTGATGGTCTCTGTTTTCCATATTCAGTTTTTCGACCCCGGAATTCAGTTTGAGCCCGTGATTCACGGTCCCATACCATGCATATTCTTTTGCAGGAGTAAATCCGAATTTGGGGTACAGTTCCAATACCGTAGGGTTGGCATATAGATAGATGAGAGAGACCTTTTTTTCCCAATCCGCGAGGACCTGTTCCATCAGCAGTCGATTGAGTTGCTGATGCCGGTAGTCAGGATGGGTCATGACCGTGCCAATTTGTATCGTGGATACGGTATTGCCAAGCACATTAAAATCGAGGATATTCACGGATACATTAGCGATGGCGATACCCTTTTCAAACAGGGTGTAGGGGATGTATTTCTCATTCCAATAGCCTGCCTGGTACCATGTTTCGAATGATAGGTTGTGCATTTCAAACCAGTGGCCGAACACCTTCATGGCTAGCTGGTTGAAGGCAAGCCGGCGTTCGCGGTCTTCCTGATATCCGGTCAACAGATCCAGGGGTTTCTGGCTCACAGGGTGAAGACAAACCTTTTGGGTGTGGTAACGGTTCATTCCTGGCCTTGTGATGATCGTGCCAAAACATCCAGATGGGCCCTGATGAGGCTGTTGGTCTTGTCCCTGTCAAATGCCGGACAGTAGCGAGGGTACGTCCGATCCAGCCCGTACGACCATTTTTCCATCAGCGCCTGATCGTAATCCACCATGTCTTCCAGGAGATAACCCGGGTAACATTGCTCAGTATGCAAACCGATTCCTCCATCATATAGGAGCTTCGAGGGCAGTCTGACGGCAATATGCCAGCATTCATCGCGTTCGGGGGTCATAACAAAGACGATATGCGCTTTTTCGGCAAAACGGGCGTTCCAGGCCTCCATGAACAAGGTGGCAAAGACGCCGCAGGGTCCGTAGTTGATGCGCGGGGTCTCTTCATGGAAGCCAAACTCGGCATTGATGGCATGGCTGAGTTTGGTCAACAGGGTGGCCGTTGTTATTGCCTGGGGAGACTGCGTTAGCGTGAGGATAAATGCCACCCGCACGTCAATGGGCAACTTCGGCACAGTCACGGTGATATATCCGCAGGTTGCATAACCGTCCCTGACTGCATGCCAGGTTTCAATGGCTTCATCCATACTTTGTTTGCGTTCTTCATCATGATAGTAGATTTCAGGCCATGGGGGGAAAACAAATGCCAGCGGATGATAGCGACAAT
Source organism: Legionella geestiana (assembly GCF_004571195.1). Lineage (GTDB taxonomy): Bacteria > Pseudomonadota > Gammaproteobacteria > Legionellales > Legionellaceae > Legionella_B > Legionella_B geestiana. Next base: position 350,869 of record NZ_CP038271.1, on the reverse strand, counting down.
GCGCAATAGCTTCCCCGACAGAAGCAGATACCCCGCCGCAAAACCGCTTGCTGTAGCTGTACAGATCCGGGATCCCGCGGTCAAAGAAAACAGGGCTTTCAGTGAGCATGTTATCCCGGTAATCCTTCAGAGATTGTTGCAACATCAGTTCGACATAGGTCACCCTGTCACCATCGTGGGTTGCATGGCCGCCCGTTTTGCGCTGATGCCGAATAATGTTGCGCGCAGCCTCGGGGACAGTGTGATAACCACGTTTGTCCAGTTCTTCAATAACTGCAGTTTTCCCGGCACCAGGTCCCCCGGTGAAGAGAAAATAGTTCTGCATTTCCCATGTTTCGTGCATTGTTTGGTCTCGGTAGCAGGAAATGCCCGTATGACAATATTTTCTGATACGGGCTGTCCGTGAGGTTATCCCTGTTTATCAAGCACACATACGATATCTTCCGGATATTGGTCTACGATGAATTTCAGTTTGCCATTATCCAATTCCAGGGATACTTCGTAACTGGATGAAAAACTGAAGGTAGTATGATCCGAAGCTCCATTCCCCATGCTGTAAAAAAACAAATCGATACTGTTTCCACCTGTGTAAAAGGCCGAACTCAACGAGTGCTGAGTACCATCTATGGAACTGACAACTTTTGATTTCACTTGACTGATAGGAAATTTTAAAGCGTCTTCACCATCCTCATCAGCAAGGATTATATTTTTATCAGTTTGAACAATATTCAAAGCCAACTTTTCTTGTAGTATATTGCATGGACCAACCCAAAAACCTGTAAAATCAGGCATGTTTTTGGCTTCTTTTACAAAGTATTGTTGTTTTGACTTTGTAAGGTGCTCCAGAACAAATCCTTTGGAAAAAACAGCCATGCTGACCAGGAGGCAGGATACTGCAGCTATCGCTTTTTTCATCGTGGTTACTTCCTTGATTTAGTGAGGATTTTTGAAGGAGTTCTTACTCTGGTAGGCCCAGTTCAAGTTCGACGGGTATTTCTCAGCCGTGTTATCGGCACCCCGCGCCATCTGTTGGTGGTGAGTGTATTCCAGCACCATGTCAATGGCCAGAATCTATAACGTCATCTCCAGCTTTGACGGGAGGCCTTGCTGCAATCTTTCTACATGTTCATCAATATTGCAGATTTCGTTGAAGCGTGCGCCATCCTTGATACGCTCTTCGGCAATTTTCTCGACGCGCTGGATTTCCATGGCCTTGTTGATTGCAGGAATGGCTTCTTCCCTGGACATTACTACCACACCATCATCATCTGCCAAAACGATATCATACGGATTCACTGTAACATCGGCGCAGAAGATAGGTTCCCGACGGGTTCCAACCTTGTCTTTGGGGCCGGATTTGGCATGTTTGCCCGTCCCGAATACTGGCAGGCCAGACGCAGTGGTTTCCTTAATGTCCCGATAATATCCGTCAGTAATCACGCCTTCGAATCCTTTGACCTTAGCTGTCTTGGCACACATGTCTCCTACCAGCGCATACGGCGCATCACATGAAGCGATGACAAGCAGAACCGGAACTGATGGTTCACCCGCCAAACCGTGTGAGACTAAAAAGTCCTGTAAATCGTCCAAAGCCTGCATGGTTGAAAGGGAATCCTGAGCGCTATGGATTGTGTAGGCAAGCCCCGCACATCGGCTGCCCTTGACGAGCGGATCAATAGTGCGATTCATCAATCGTACCTCGGGGTGTGCATCACAAACCGATGTGGTCTGAACCTCAGACAGATGTTGAAATATCTCGGTATAACTGCTTTCGGGAGTCAGTGGCATTTACGTATTCCTTGTAGACAGGGTGCTCTGTGTCCAAATGCTGCTGATTATTGCATGGTGTTTAATAACTCTCAATCAAATCTCCCATCACACTCTGTGACAATACTTGCTTCTCGCGCGCTCCAGCTGATGATGTGCATGATCCGGCAAAAGCACTTTGTCTCCTCTGGCGAGCTGAACCACATGGAGTTCGGACAGGTTTCGCACGCGGTTTTCGTTTTCGGTCGGCGAGAGATATTCAATGAGGAAAGGGTTGGACTCATGATGTCCTGGGCTTCGGAAGTGTCTGGGGTTTCGGTGGTTATTTCGCTTTTGCGTGCTTCCTGTGCCAGTGTTTTGAGGGCTTCTTCGAGTTCGTGCATGGAGTTTCTCCGGTTGGTTAGCGGGGGTAAAAAGCTGTTTTCGACGCTGTTCAAGGGCACTGTCTGCAAATGTGATGGGCAGCTGATAGTAGACAGCTGTTTGTAGAATGGCTTCTTTGAAGGCGTCGCTGCCGGTAATGTGGATACGTGAGCCAAATTTTTCACGTGCGAGTGTTAACGCGGCTTTTAATCCTTCTGCTGAGACGATCCGGGAGATGGCAATACACTTTCCGTCATCCCTGATGGTGGCAGGGGCAGCACGCAGGATTTTTGTTCCCTGGTTGGTGATGCTGTCGAGCGTCGCTTTGCGATGAGGCGGGAGGTCTTTTTTGACGGTGCCCATCAGGATATTTGCCGTAGATTTTATGGGAGCTGTCCTGCTGCGCAGAGCCTGGAGTGCCTTCCGGTCATCGTTTGTTGCCTGCTGTTGCAGCCAGTCAAGCCACGAAAGGCGCTGGTATTTTTGGCGAAGAGCCTGTTGTTCACGGGCGTATTGACTCCTCACGTGCATCAGTTGCTTTTGCAGGCTTTTGTATGCCAGTGCGTGAAGGATTTTCCGGTTCTCCCGCCCCTTTAAAAGTTTGATGCCTTTGCGTTGCAGGCGGTTTTTCTGCTGGATAGCCTCTATGCGCAGATTACGGCGCTTTCTGGTCATATCGAGTGCCTGCTGGAGAGCATGCTGGTTCCGTTTCTGGATAATGCCATAACGCGCATAGAGCTCTGTGGTATCAGGAATCAAGGGGCTTTTGAGATAGTGGACACCAGCAGGTTCATTCATTTCTCCATTCATCGGCCTGAAGCCCCCGAGTCGTTGCTCAAGGCGAATTTTCGACAGCTCACGCGTTACCGAACTCGCCTTGACCGCCAGGTTATTTCCGTCGGTGATAATGAAACCATTCCCGCGCGCGCGCAGGCTCAATCCATGGTGCTGCAGAGTGTGATGCAAAGCTTCCCAGCTTTGTGCCTGCTCAAGTGACTCCTGACACTCGCGCTTTATAAATCCCATCAGGCTTTCGATGCCTGTGTGGTGCTCCATGTCATCCGCACGGTTTTGGGAACGGGTTTTTCGGGCGGTGTGGCAGGTGGGCTGGAGTCCATACTCCAGCTCAAGTAGAGACGCAACCTCTCCAAATTTTGGGTAGGCCTGATAAGGTTCACGCAGGGTATGCGTCAGGGGGTGAATCTTGTTGATGGCCACATGCACATGCAGATTGTCGGTGTCATGATGGACAACGCTGATGCGCTGGTGGACGCCCAGGCCGATGGAATCCACAATACGCTTCTCCATCTCGCTGAGCATGTCCTGGAGCGGGTATTCCCCTTTTGCAAAGGAAATCAGTAGATGAAAATTTTTGTCGCCTGCAGCGCGCTGATTCATCCCCTGGGTCGCGAGGACCTCTTCGACGGCCCATTCGGTTTCAGTGCTATGGCAGTTATTGATGCGCACATGACCTACGCGCTCCTCTTTACCCTGTGGGTTGGTCAGATAACGTACCAGTTCTGCAAAACTGCTCTTTCTAGCGCACTTCATGGGGATATGGCGAATAATCACAATTTCCTCACGACCGAAGCATCATGTTTTGGGTATGACGGATGCGATTTAGCAGGGTGCGGACGGCGTTGGCATCCAACGTGGTCTCCCGGGTCAGCCACAGTTTCAGAAGCCCACCGAGGCGTCCCATGTCGGCATTGATTTTTGCAAGTTCATGGATGTGGTGCTTGTCGAGAACGCTCGGAATGGTATGCCCCAGCCCGCAGCGCCGAAGGTATTCGGCAATCGAAAGACCGGCCTTTGCGGCATTTTCCTTGATGGTGGATTCTTCCACGGGTAATACCGGTACCCGCAGGTGCCGCCCATGTTTTCGGGTCGGTGTGATGTCATTCACAAGGATGCCTCCTCCTGTCCTTAATGGAACAGGCGTTGTCAGCAGTCCTTTGAAAATGGAATTTTCGGGTTTCCCCGTTGAGCACCCCGGGTGCGAATAAGGCTTTGTGAAGGGAGATGACCGGTTTACCGGTTAGCTAACTTCACCTATCTTGCCCTGCTTTTAGGGGTTATTTTTTGTATCCTAGCAGGTTATTTTCGGCTCCAAAAGGGTTATTTTGGGTTATTCCCAGGGGCCATGGAAGGAAAAGGGCAGGAAATAACCGTTCATAACCATCTGTAACCGTAAATCACCAAAAATAACGCCAGAAAGAAGGGTTTTACCGCGAAAATTACCAAAAATAACATTTTTCTTGCACTCGATAATCGAATTGCATAGACTTGTTTTGAGGGATCGAAATCGTTACAGTGAGTTTGACATGAGCAAAACCCTGTCTGAACGACTCGCCCTCTGTGCGTCGCAAAAATCAGGCTTTAGTGCATCCCGGCATCGGGTCGATTTCCTGTTGTATCTCGAGGAAATTGAAAGCGCCCTTCAGAAAGGCTGGTCATCCAGAGCCATTTGGCAAATGCTTACAAACGAAGGCCGAATTACTTTCAGCTACAAGACATTCTGTGCCTATGTCCGCCAATCGTTTAGCACACAGCAACCTGAATCCAAAGACAAAACCGTCATAACTCCTGTAAAGACTTCCGCACAATCCTCCGCAATCCCGGGATTTACATTCAACGCGGTTCCTAATCTGAAGGAGTTAATCTGATGGCTACAATCCATATGACCCTGCAAGGCAAGGGTGGTGTCGGCAAATCCATGGTTTCTGTGACGACTGCCCAGTACATGGCACACAAGAACACACTGCCGCTTTGCATTGATACCGACCCCGTGAATGCAACCTTTGAGGGGTTTCAGGCATTGCAGGTCAAGCGTGTCGAAATCATGGACGGGGATGAAATCAATACCCGGCATTTTGACCAGCTGATAGAGCTGCTCGCCGCTACCGAAACGGATGTCGTAATAGATAATGGTGCAAGTTCATTTGTCCCGCTGTCCCATTATCTCATCAGCAACGATGTCCCAGCACTCCTGCAGGAGATGGGACACAACCTGGTGGTGCATACCATTATCACAGGCGGGCAGGCATTACCGGATACCATCAACGGCTTTGCCCAGCTTGTGAATCAGTTCCCGGAAGAAACCCGCTTTGTCGTCTGGCAAAACCCGTATTGGGGGCAAATTACGTTCGAGGGGAAGGGGCTTGAGCAGATGAAAGTCTATCGGGACAATAAGGAGAGGGTGGCGGCACTTATCTCGATTCCTGAGCTTAAGCAAGAAACCTACGGAAAGGATTTATCGGATATGCTGCGCGAGCGGCTGACGTTTATCGAGGCACTGAAATCTCCTGAAAAGTCCATCATGACGAGGCAGCGGCTGAAAATCATCCGCGATGGATTGTTTGCGCAACTCGATAACGCCATGGTGATCTGAATGACTGATAAGCTGCAAGAAATTACCCAAGAAATCGCGAAGCGACATGGGGTACTTGTTGGGCGGGATGATCCGATTTTGATGTTACATACAATGAATGACATGTTGATGCAGGAGAATCTTGCTGCTCAACGAAATGTGCTTGCAGACTTCAGAACCATGATTGAGGAGGGGATCCATCGCCTGGAGGATGGGTCCAGCAAAAAATCTGAGCAAATTTTAAATGTCGCCATTTTGGCTTCAAAGACCTTGCTGCAAAATGCAATGCAGGATGGTGCTGAATCAGCTATGTCATTTATTAATCAAGAGATAGATAAAAAGAGCAAAGCACACTTGTTCGCACTTAAAAAAGCATGTACAGTCGCGTGGGTTAATCTATCAGTTTCAGGGGTTGTTCTGATTGGTACCTGCATTCTTGCGTTGCTTCATTCGTTGAACTCATAGTCCAATCAACCCATCTGATTGCCAAGGTTATTATATGTACGAAATTAGCATGGCAGAGCCTCAGGATATATCGCTCGTATATCAAATGATTCAAAACCTGGCCTGCACCATCGGGATTCAAGACAAACTCAGGATTACAGAGTCGAACCTGTCGGAAATATTATTGTGCAAGGCCCCAATCCATTTTGCGATAGTTGCAAAAGCAAACACGCAAGTTGTCGGTTTTGCACTTTACAATATCATGAGTAACAACATTTGCTTTAATGCAGGGAATGGCGTTTATCTTGAGAACCTCTATGTGGATGCAGAATATCGAGGGCTGGGGATTGGGAGCGCATTATTCAAACAAGTGATGTCCAACGCCAAAGACAGTGGTTGTAACCGTGTAGAGTGGTGGATTTCCAAAGCGCAAAAAGACGTAATGAGGTTTTATGAGCGTTTTGACGTGAAGTCTTTGGATGAGTGGTTAATTTGTAAATGTGAAAATCTCAGCACTGTTGAATAAATAAAATGAGAATTAGTTCTTCAATCAAAGCACTTGTAGCAGGCACCTCAGGAACCGCACTCCAGTGGTATGATTTCGCCATATTTGGATACTTTGCTTCAGTGATTGCGGCAACTTATTTTCCGTCTGGAGATCAGTTTTCTGCGTTGCTTTCAGCATTTTCTGTATTTGCAGTTGGATACATACTTTCGCCGCTGGGGGCTGTCTTTTTTGGATACATAGCTGACCGTTACGGCAGAAAGCATGCTTTAACATTAAGCATATTGGCAATGGCCATCCCAACAGCGATGATTGGACTCGTGCCCTCATATCAAGCCATAGGTGTATTTGCGCCGCTTGCGATAACGTTTTTGCGAATATTGCAAGGATTTGTTGCGAGTGCGGAGTTCACGGGATCTGCAGTATTTTTGGTGGAGCATGCCCCCTCTGGGAAAAAGGCACTATATGGGTGCCTTACCAGCTCGGCCTACAGTACGGGCTTGATATTGGCGGGGCTGGTAGCCTCCTTTCTTTCTGCCTCATTCATGCCTGTATGGGGCTGGAGGCTTGGTTTCGTTTTGGCTCTAATTGCCGGGGTTCTGATTTTCTGGTTGCGTACACATGTTGCCGAGACACCCGAGTATCAAAAAATATCACCCGTAGAAAAACCACGACTGCCATTTCTGACGGCAATTAAAGAATCACCGTTATCCATGCTGGGTGTGGCAGGGATCTCGTGGTTAGTCAGTATTATTACATTTGGAACCTACGTATTTGCTGCCACCTATTTGCATATGTATTTTAAAATCCCCATGAGTCAAGCGACATTGATTATCACCGTTTCGCTGACTGTTGATGCCATCCTGGAGCCTTTTGTCGCAATGTTGGCTGACAGGGTAGGGCACAAGAAAATTATCCAGTTTGGAATGGTACTGATTTTGATGTTAAGCATGCCAGTATTTTTGCTGCTATCTACTGGAAATCTCTTGTTGATTGTTGCTGGTATGATAATGATGTCAATTTTGATAGCTATTACATACGCTCCATTGAATGCGTATATGGTAGCTGTATTTCCGCATCAATATCGATACAGCGGGTTTGGCGTGGCTTTTAACACAGGGATATCGATATTCGGTGGTACTACACCTCTCGTTATGATGTGGCTGGTCAACAAGTCAGGAAGTTTCGTTGCACCCGCCTGGTATTATATGTTTGGAGCGATGGTTGGATTGATGTCCCTGGTTATTTGTGAGTATGCCAGAAACAAATTCGTATTCACCAACGAGGCACTCATCGCTTCTTGAATAAAGGATGTAAATATATGTTGTTATTCAGTTCCGCTGGAATAAAGCATCAACTTGATTTTGTGCGATTAAGTGAGCACAGAGAATATTTGCCCCTTGCTGCCAAATGGGCAGAAGATGAATGGGGTTATATACGTAACAAGGGCATCGAATATCGTACAGAAGTTTTGGCTGCCTTGGCACACAACGTATATATCGGAACCTTTGCCAATCAACCTGTAGTCATGTTTGCATTGCTGGAGCATGAACTGCCTCATTCAAAAGAACTGATGTATGTATATGTAGACAAAAACTATCGGGGGTTGGGATTTGCAAAGCAGATTATAGAAGAGGCCAAGCGGCTAACAGTAGAGGCTGAATGCAGTCTTATTTTGTTGGATACATTGAAACCCAACCTGAATCATATGTATGAAAAATATGGGGCAAAAGTCGTTTGTGAGGGGAAGTTGTTTGCTCATCCTACAGACGTTTTAAGTATGTCCATTCAGATATAACTCACTTTAATTCCATTCGAGTTTTGGATGCCAGATGGTTGAAGCCTGCAGCAGATAGCAGCGCGATCATGTATCGGCTTTGCCGTCAGGCTGTCCGAGCATGCGGCTGCAAGGCTAACCGGACATGTTAAATTTATTAATAAGTTGGTGAATATGCGGGCATAAAATTTTGACTGAGAGATGGGCTTTGGTTAAAATGCGGGCTTGCCGGAAAGACACGGGGCTATGAGTGCAATTTGTCAAGAATGGCCCTGAAGTTCCAGACAGTCTTCTGCAATTGCATGAAGATGGGAGAGTCGTGTTTTTTTGTGGTGCAGGTATTTCATATCAAGCTGGGTTGCCTGGATTTTCAGGTTTAATTGATATGATCTATAAAAACCTTACCGTCACACCAAACACTATACAACAAGCTGCGATAAATAATGAGCAGTTTGATATCGCTATTCACTTGTTAGAAGCAGCAATTGTTGATGGTAGAAAAACTGTGCGCAGTGCGCTCGCGGAGATTTTAACGCCCAGCAGCAGTACACCAGACGCCACAGCCACCCATGAAGCTTTACTATTGTTGGCGGAAAACCGTGAGGGTCGTATTAGGCTTATCACTACAAACTTTGATCTTTTATTCGAGAAGGTTAAAACATCAAAATCACTTTCGTTTAAAAGTTTCAATGCTCCGCTGCTTCCCGTGCCGAAAGCTCGCTGGGATGGTTTAGTTTATCTGCATGGCTTGTTACCCAATGAGCCAACAGAAAGTGATCTGGATCAATTGATCCTTTCCAGCGGTGACTTCGGACGGGCTTACTTGATTGAACGATGGGCTGCGCGTTTTGTTAGTGAATTATTTCGCAATTTCTCTGTTTGTTTTGTTGGTTACAGTATAAATGATCCCGTATTGCGTTATATGACTGATGCAATAGCTGCCGAAGGTTTGCTTGGTGAGAAGCCACTGGAAATGTTCGCTTTTGGAGGCTATGCCGATGGCGAAGAGGTGGAATGTAAAAATGGGTGGGAGGCGAAGAACGTTACGCCAATTCTATATCGCGAGGATGAGTATCATACTCACTTGCACAACACGCTGGGTGTTTGGGCTAAAGCTTACCGTGATGGTGTGCGTAGCAAAGAACAAATTGTTGTCGAGTGTGCTATTGCTAATCCGATAACCAGCACAAAACATAATAATATTATCGGGCGTATGCTATGGGCGTTGAATGATCCGAGTGGATTGCCAGCAAAGCGATTCGCTGAGCTTGATCCTGTACCATCGCTGGATTGGTTAGAACCATTGTCCCAGCAATACTTATTTTCGCCACGAATGGCGATTGTTGATGATGGAGATCACAGCAGCAAATTGGATGTAGTGACGATCCAATTGATCCGTTGGCTGATACGTCACCTTGATGATCCTAAGCTACTAGTTCGGTTGGTCAATCGTGGCGGTCAATTACACGACTTTTTTCGTCAAAAGCTCAAACAGCGTCTAGGAGAGCTGGATAGACTTATAAGCACAAAGAATGCGACTGAACTTGATCGTATTAGAGAGAATGCACCTAACGCTATCCCACGTCCAGAAATGCGAACACTCTGGTATTTGATGATCGACGGGCATATAAAACCAAAAAAGGGAAACAATGATCTTTCTCTTTATTCTTGGATCAATCAATTTGAGCGTGATGGGCTAACCACCGGAATGCGTTTATCCCTTCGTAAGATATTGACGCCATTACTTTCATTGAGTGATTCCTGTCTCAGGAATGATGATAAAAATGATCTTGGAAACTGGGATGTCGTATTGGCATCTACTCACCATGCTCATGATGCTCTTGTTCAACTGTCTGAGAATATGAAATGGAAGGAGGCCCTACCGGCATTATTGAATGATTTCAATACGTTGTTACGCGATTTATTTGATTTAAGGCGTGAGCTCGGTGCTGTGAATGACAAAGAGGATGATTCATACTGGCATCAACCATCGATCTCTGAGCATCCGCAGAACGAATATCACAATTATAAAGATTGGACCATATTGATCAAATTAACACGTGAGGCGTGGATTGAGCTCGCTAAGCGCTCGCCGGAGAGGGCGCGGATTTATGCTGAGGCATGGATGCACGTACCATATCCAGTATTTAAGCGCTTTTCGTTTTTTGCTGCTGCACATGAAGGAGTTATTTCGCATCGCCAAGCGCTTGATTGGCTGTTGTCGGATGAAAGGTGGTGGTTTTGGTCAAATGAAACTAAACGTGAAACTATTCGGTTGTTGGTATTTTTGGCACCGCAATTGGATGTAACAATGATGGCGGAGCTGGAACAGGCTATTCTTTCTGAACTACCCCGTGATATGCATTGTACTGATATTAGTACAGATGATTCGCATAAAGCGATAGAGCATAGTGTATTTCTTCGACTTGCGAAAGTGGCTCAAACAGGCGTGGCGCTTAGCGAAGTAGGGGAAAGACGGCTCAAAGAGATTGAAATGAAATATGGGTGGTTACTTGCGCCAGATGAGCGTGACGAATTTCCGGGTTGGATGAGCAGTGGCTCGGGTCTGTTTCAGCCAAAGAACTTTACTCCTTTGCCACGCAGAAGGCGTGGTGTACTGGATTACCTGTTGGCTCATCCTGTTTTAGATGAATCACAAGGTGACGACTGGCGAAGACGGTGTTCTGAGAGTTTTCAAGCGACGGCCTATGCCTTATATAAGCTTGCGAAGACAAATAATTGGCCAGTCAATCGCTGGCGTGACGCATTACAAGCGTGGGCAGAGGAAAAACTATCTGACTGTTCGTGGCGTTTCATGGCTTCAGTTGTAGTAGAAGCACCAAATGACTTTTTGCAATCGTTGTCTCACGGCGTTAGCCGATGGTTAGAAGTCGCAGCGAAAACCTTTGAGGGTGATGATAGTTTTTTTTTGAAGCTGGCTCAGCGCATTTTGCAATTGGATTTCGATCATAATGGTGAAATTGATGATTATATTTCTCACGCTATTAATCATCCCATCGGGCATATCACATTTGCATTGATTTATCGGTGGCTCCGCCAAAAACCCAATGATGGGCAGGGTCTTCCGGAAGATGTTAAATCAATTTTCACTGAACTCTGTGATATAAAAATCGCTAAATTTAGATCTGCGAGAGTGTTGCTGTCTGCTCATGTCATTTCTTTATTTCGGACAGATAAGGCTTGGTCAGCACAATATTTATTGCCGCTATACAAATGGAATAGTTTGTCTGATGAAGCAAAGTCAGTATGGCAGGGATTCTTGTGGTCGCTGCAATTATACAGACCGTTTATAGAGGCAATCAAATCTGATTTTCTCGATATGGCTAATTACTACATACAGCTTGCTGATTATCATCACCAGTTTGCGAGGCTCCTGACATTTGCAACACTTGAACTCAGAGATATTTTGGCTCTACCCCAAATAAGGGGGCACTTTAATCAAGTTAGTCTAGACTAACTAATTGATTTCGCGATCAAATTGGAGATTAAAGTGCCCAAGCATAATCTTATCTTAAATTTACCTGGATTTACCATACAAAAAGTGAGTGGTTATCAACCACTGATATTGGATATTTCGTATCAACGATTACCTCGCTGTGCCCATTGCAATAGCAAAGCAGTGCGTAAAAAGGCATCTTATATACGAACCGTAGCTCATGAATTAATTGGTCATCGCCGCAGCCTTTTGCGATTTAAGGCCTATAAACTGTATTGCAATACATGCCAGCGCTACGGAAATCAGCAGTTTCCTGGCATCAATAAGCATCAGCGTTCAACCTGGCGTTTACAGGCAGCGGTATTTCATAACCACACGCGAGGAATTTCCCAAAAAGACCTTGCTCAGCAATTTAATAAAGGGAAAGCTACGATTGAGCGTTGGTATCATCGACAATATCAGGAGCAGGCTAAAGAGTTGATGAATACACCATGTCCAACTGTACTGGGTATTGATGAGCACTTCTTTAGCCGAAAACAGGGATTTGCCACAACGCTGTGTGACCTGAAAAAACATAAGGTGTTTGATATTGTGAAAGGCCGAAGTGAATCTGATCTTGCCAGTTATCTGGCCTCCCTTACCGGAAAAGAACGCGTCAAGGTGGTTTGTATGGATTTAAGTAGTACTTACCGCTCTATTGTAAAAAAACATTTTCCCAATGCAAAAATTGTGGCTGACCGATTTCATGTTATTCGCTTGCTTCAACATCAATGTATGATGACCTATCGCGAACTATCGAGCCAAATAAAAAGTAATCGGGGTATATTGGCTTTACTGCGTACACGACCTGATAGATTGACTCCTCAACGGCGACTTAAGCGGGATGCATTCCTTCAAGACAATCCCGCTATAAACGCTATATATCAGTTCCAGCAACAAATTCATGCGTTACTCTTACACAAATCCATGAATAAAGATTGGTGTAAGAAAATGATCCCTCAGTTTTTAAATATGCTGGATGAACTGAAAAATAGTCCATTTAAAGCATTGGCAGTGCTTGGTAAAACATTTTGTCAATGGAAAGAAGAGATAGTACGCATGTGGCGGTTTAGAAAGTCAAATGGGCTCTACCCCAAATAAGGGGGCACTTTAATCAAGTTAGTCTAGACTAACTAATTGATTTCGCGATCAAATTGGAGATTAAAGTGCCCAAGCATAATCTTATCTTAAATTTACCTGGATTTACCATACAAAAAGTGAGTGGTTATCAACCACTGATATTGGATATTTCGTATCAACGATTACCTCGCTGTGCCCATTGCAATAGCAAAGCAGTGCGTAAAAAGGCATCTTATATACGAACCGTAGCTCATGAATTAATTGGTCATCGCCGCAGCCTTTTGCGATTTAAGGCCTATAAACTGTATTGCAATACATGCCAGCGCTACGGAAATCAGCAGTTTCCTGGCATCAATAAGCATCAGCGTTCAACCTGGCGTTTACAGGCAGCGGTATTTCATAACCACACGCGAGGAATTTCCCAAAAAGACCTTGCTCAGCAATTTAATAAAGGGAAAGCTACGATTGAGCGTTGGTATCATCGACAATATCAGGAGCAGGCTAAAGAGTTGATGAATACACCATGTCCAACTGTACTGGGTATTGATGAGCACTTCTTTAGCCGAAAACAGGGATTTGCCACAACGCTGTGTGACCTGAAAAAACATAAGGTGTTTGATATTGTGAAAGGCCGAAGTGAATCTGATCTTGCCAGTTATCTGGCCTCCCTTACCGGAAAAGAACGCGTCAAGGTGGTTTGTATGGATTTAAGTAGTACTTACCGCTCTATTGTAAAAAAACATTTTCCCAATGCAAAAATTGTGGCTGACCGATTTCATGTTATTCGCTTGCTTCAACATCAATGTATGATGACCTATCGCGAACTATCGAGCCAAATAAAAAGTAATCGGGGTATATTGGCTTTACTGCGTACACGACCTGATAGATTGACTCCTCAACGGCGACTTAAGCGGGATGCATTCCTTCAAGACAATCCCGCTATAAACGCTATATATCAGTTCCAGCAACAAATTCATGCGTTACTCTTACACAAATCCATGAATAAAGATTGGTGTAAGAAAATGATCCCTCAGTTTTTAAATATGCTGGATGAACTGAAAAATAGTCCATTTAAAGCATTGGCAGTGCTTGGTAAAACATTTTGTCAATGGAAAGAAGAGATAGTACGCATGTGGCGGTTTAGAAAGTCAAATGGCATTACAGAAGGGTTTCATAGAAAGATGAAGTTAATACAAAGAAGAGCTTATGGCTTTCGTAACTTTGAAAATTACAGAACTCGTGTTAGGGTGCTCTGTTGTTAATGGTGAGTGCCCCCGTAATTGGGAAAGACCCGTCAAATGGCATTACAGAAGGGTTTCATAGAAAGATGAAGTTAATACAAAGAAGAGCTTATGGCTTTCGTAACTTTGAAAATTACAGAACTCGTGTTAGGGTGCTCTGTTGTTAATGGTGAGTGCCCCCGTAATTGGGAAAGACCCGGAATATGGCGCGCCCGGAAGGATTCGAACCTCCGACCCCCTGGTTCGTAGCCAGATACTCTATCCAACTGAGCTACGGGCGCGTTTTCTTGGCGGAGAAAGAGGGATTCGAACCCTCGATGGGGTTTCCCCCATACTCCCTTAGCAGGGGAGCGCCTTCGACCACTCGGCCATCTCTCCGTTCAATGGTTGGCGATTATAGCAGCTCTAAAACGCCCGTCAATGGGTTTTTGGTAAAATTTGTTTTTTCGCAAAAAATTGATTTCGCAGGTAATTTCCAAAACCCTTAGAATACTGCTATCTTTGGTGCAGCTAAGCGCCGCGAGGCACGGCAATCTTTTCAGGAGGAACGATGAAGCAGAAGTCAAATTTGGCGGGGAGAGGGGTGTATGTGGTCGATGGCTGCCGCACTCCTTTCCTGAAAGCGCGCGGCGTTGGGCCGTTTGGGAGCGGAGATTTGGCCGTTATGGCCGGACGGGAACTGCTCTCGCGCCAGCCCTTCAGCCCTGATGCACTTGATGAAGTCATTCTTGGGTGCGCGATGCCAGGCCCCGATGAAGCGAATATAGCGCGCGTTGTCGCACTGCGACTGGGGTGTGGCAGCAGCGTTCCGGCATTTACGGTCATGCGTAATTGCGCTTCCGGCATGCAGGCGCTTGACAATGCGGCGCAGGATATCGCAATGGGACGTTGTGATCTTGTTCTGGCAGGCGGCACTGATGCCATGAGCCATGCGCCACTGCTTTTCAACCAGAAAATGGCCGCCTGGCTTGCAAGCTGGTTTTCCGCAAAATCAGCCGGACAACGTGCCGGACTGCTGCTGAAACTGCGCCCCTCGTTTCTGGCGCCGGTAATAGCGCTTCTGCGCGGACTGACCGACCCCATCGTTGGACTCAACATGGGACAAACGGCAGAAAATCTCGCGTTTCGCTTCGGCATTACACGCGAACAGATGGACGCCTTTGCCGCCCGTAGTCACCAGAAGGTCCTGCAGGCAGTCAAAGACGGTCGCATGCAGGAAGTAGTGCCAATGATTGACAGCCGTGGCCGCGTGTATGCAGCTGATGATGGCGTCAGGAGCGACAGCACACCGGAAAAACTTGCAGGGCTTAAACCCTATTTTGATAAAAAATATGGCATGGTGACGGCGGGTAACAGTTCGCAGGTAACAGACGGCGCGTGTATGCTGCTGCTCGCAAGCGCTGATGCTGTTAAAAAATATGGCCTGAAAGTTTTGGGTCGCATTGTGGATTCACAATGGGCGGCACTTGATCCCGCTCAAATGGGGCTCGGACCGGTTCACGCTGCAACTCCCATCCTTCAGCGACAGGGGCTTGTGCCCTCGGATGTCAAACACTGGGAAATTAACGAAGCCTTCGCCGCCCAGGTTCTCGCCTGTCTTGCCGCATGGGAAGATGATGCCTATTGCCGGAACGAGCTCGGCCTTGATAAAGCCCCCGGCGCACCATCGCTTGATTCCCTAAATCCCGATGGCGGCGCCATCGCACTGGGTCATCCTATTGGTGCCAGTGGGGCACGGATTGTGCTGCATGCGCTGCAATCACTCAAAGAGCCGGGAGAAAAGGCCATGGCTGCAATTTGTATTGGTGGCGGACAGGGTGGTGCCATGTATCTGGAACATGTGACGGAGGCTAAGGAATAATGAGTAATTACAAACACTGGCGTCTGGAAAAAGACGCGGAAAACATCGTGTGGCTTGGCATGGACCGCGCTGGAAACTCCGTGAACAGCATTAACGACGAAGTGCTCGATGAGCTGAACAGCCTGTTGCAGGAAATTGCCGCGATGAGTGACGCCAAAGGGCTCATAATCTGGTCTGCAAAGCCTAAGGGGTTTGTGGCGGGAGCCGATGTCAACGCGATTGCCGGCCTCAGCAACCCCGCGCAGGCAGTTGACTTTATTCGTAAAGGACAGGCGGTATTTTCCCGGCTTGAAGCGCTCGGGATTCCTACGGTAGCAATGATTGACGGTTTTTGCATGGGGGGCGGTCTTGAGCTTGCGCTCGCCTGTCGCTATCGCGTTGCCAGTGACGCAAGAGATACTCGCCTTGGACTGCCTGAGGTGTTGCTCGGCATCCATCCCGGCTGGGGTGGAACCGTGCGCCTGCCGCGTCTCATCGGTGGATTTGCGGCACTGTCACAGGTCATTCTTACCGGCGCGCCACTCTCTGCCTCCCGCGCGAAGCAGCTGGGTGTTGTGGATGATGTTGTGCCGGTACGTCAGTTGCGCCGTGCATGCATTCGTTTTGTGCAGAATAAACCCGCACCGCATAAACCCGGCTTCCTCGAGGCTCTGAGCAATCTCGTCTGGGTGCGCCCGCTTCTCGCGCGCGTCTTTCGCACTCAGGTGGCTAAGAAAATCCGTAAAGAACATTATCCGGCGCCATTTGCAGTGGTTGACTTATGGGAGAAAGAAGGCGGGGCGGGGGAGCGTGCCTATCTGAAGGAAGCCGATTCCGTTGAACGGCTGGTATCAGAAGGTGATACGGTCAAGAACCTTATTCGCGTGTTTTTTCTGCGAGAACGCCTTAAGGCTTTCGCCAAAGACACGGGCTTTGCAGCGAAACATGTGCATGTGATTGGCGCGGGAGTCATGGGGGGCGACATTGCTGCATGGTGCGCACTGCGTGGTTTACGGGTCACACTTCAGGATACCGGCAGCGAGAGGATTGCGCCTGCCATCGCCCGGGCGCATGCGCTCTACCGTAAAAAACTTAAAAAACCACGCCCCATTCAGGATGCAATGGACAGACTTATCCCCGATCCCAATGGTCACGGGATGGCGCAGGCAGATGTCATTATTGAGGCGGTGTTTGAGAATCTCGAGGTCAAGCAGAACATTATGCGTCAAATGGAAGCGCTTGCGCGTAAGGACGCGATTCTCGCCACCAATACCTCCAGTATTCCACTCGATGAGATAAACCAGGTGATGAAGCACCCTGAGCGTCTGGTGGGGATTCATTTCTTCAATCCAGTGTCACGCATGGAACTGGTGGAAGTGGTCAGCAGCCAGCAGACTTCGACCTCAGTCGCAAATGATGCGTGTGCCTTTGTCAACCAGATTGGGCGTTTGCCCCTGCCGGTTAAATCAAGCCCCGGCTTTCTCGTAAACCGTGTGCTGATGCCCTACCTTATGGAGTGCATGCAGCTGCTCGAGGAAGGCTTTAGCGGTGAGTCGATTGATGAGGCGGCAAAGGCGTTTGGGATGATGATGGGGCCTGTCGAGATGGCAGATACTGTTGGAATGGATGTATGCCTTGCCGTTGCCGAAAATCTGACCGGTCATTTTGGTGGAACCGTGCCGGCAAAGCTGCGTCAAATGGTCGCTCAGGGGAAACTCGGTCGCAAATCCGGTGAAGGATTCTATCGCTACCGCGATGGGCGTCCTGTGCGTGGCAAAGCCAGCTGCACGCCTGAGCAACAGCGTGAAATTGCTGAGCGTCTGGTGCTGCGCATGGTCAATGAATCCACTGCCTGTCTGCGGGAAGGGGTGGTTGCAGATGCCGATTTGCTCGATGCCGGCATGATTTTCGCGACTGGCTTCGCTCCTTTTCGCGGTGGCCCCATGCACTATGCTCAAAGCTGCGGTGAAGAGCGCCTTAGCGCGTTGTTTACTGAACTTTCCGCACGGTTTGGTGAGCGTTTTCAGCGCGAAGCCCTTGTTGTAAAGCCTGAAACTGTCAGTGAATGACGGGAAACACATCAGGGTCTCTTAAACAGTTAAGAGACCCTGATAGCAGTCAGGTGCCGTAGCAGGACCCCTTTGTGCCGGACAATTTTTTTAAGGTATAAAAGACACGTACAAAGTTGCATCTATCGGGTATTGAAGCGAGGCTTTCGGAAACGCAAACGGGCACGCAGACGTTCACGTTATTGTCGCGCCAGCGCGGTTGTTTGATTGTTTTTTGCAGTGCGCTTGCAGCTTTGCGTAGCGTTTACACCTGCATTATCTCGAGTACGTATTGATTGGCCGTTGCCGTTCATTCAAATGCGCGCAAGAGCGCGTACCTTCACGTTAACGTCTGCGTGCCCGTTTGCGTTACCGATATAGTTGGCTCACTCATGAAAGTAATGAGGACACGCCCTAAATTATCCGGTACAAAGGCAGGACTCATCATCAACCGTTTTTTTTCTGTCACAAACCGTGGGCTAAGGGGTTCGGCGTCTTTGCCAGACATGGTGGGATAATCCCACTATCACAAAACTCGCGGCAATATCAATGTAATAATGCCATCCAAGCAGCACGCAGGATGCAATCAGTGATGCTGTATATATCCAAAGCGGGTAATAGACCAAGGCCCACATTCGCGTCAGTCGCAGGCAGAGAAAAGCCCAGATAACGTGATAGGAAGGCAGGGAAATCATGCCTCCATCGCCTGTTGTCGGGGGGATATAGTGGTGAATCTGCCAAAACTTTAGGCCGGTTGCATACTGTTGTGCGGTAAAGCGCGGATTATCAAGTATACTCGCTGGAGCTGTTGTCGGGAAAAAATAGTAAATCATAAAGCCCACAAAGGCTGTGGCCAGCATCATAAAGTAGTATTCACGCAAGTGTTCGATGTGTCCTGCAAGAATAACGAGGAGAGGTATGGTAATAATTTCATACGCAAGGTATTTGTAACAGAACCACAACCAGCGCTCCAGAATCGGATAGCTCTGCAACCACGTCATCGAATGCGAAACGTCCAGATGAAGGGCGCCATCAAACGCATACAGCGCGCTGTCAATCGGTTTAAAAGGCGTGAACTGTACGGCGTTGGTCATAATAAGGATAATGCAAAGCATCAGCGTAAAAAAGAAGAATTCGCGTACTCGGATGGTCACAGGAGAATGTGTGCCAAACTGCAGCCTGCACCCTGCGTACAGCAAACCAGTCAGGAGGGTGAAAAGCGGTGGCGCATCAACGAAATAATTTACCCCCGGATAATGGGTGTGCGCATGATTCCAGGTGAATGCATAAAGGGCGAACGACAGTGAGAGCGCGCCCGCGAGAATGATATCACGCGTCTTCGTCGCGGGATGGAGCGCCTGCCTGTTTCTGTAGAATCGCCTGATATATTTCTTCACGGTGCACCTTGAGCGATCGTGGAGCTTCAACGCCAAATTTGATATTTCCGTGTTCGAGCGTGCGAAAGGCAACGAGGGAAACTTTCTCACCATTCACGGTAATGGTCAGGGGTTCCTCAAAAGGCAGCATCAGTATATTCATGAGAGAAAAACGCTTTTTTTTGAACGTTATAGCTCAACAGGTCTGCAAAAGCAATGCCTCATCAAATCTCCAATGCTGAAGTGGCGCTGTATTGAAAAAATGCGTTGCGCAAAAAGGGTGAATCAGGTATCATCGTGCGGTTTTAACCTTGCCTTACCGGACTTTTCCTGGAAGGCGTATCCACAAGGAGACTTCATGCGTCATTATGAGATTGTATTTCTTGTCCACCCCGATCAGAGCGAGCAGGTTCCCGCTATGGTTGAGCGGTACGAAGCCGTTATCGGCAAACATGGTGGTATCGTCCATCGTAAAGAAGACTGGGGTCGCCGTCAGCTTGCGTACACCATCCAGGATGTGCACAAGGCACACTATATTCTGTTAAACATTGAATGTAATCAGGAAGCGCTTGACGAACTTAAAAACATGTTCAAGTTCAATGACGCCATTCTGCGCAATCTTATCATCAACAAGAAAGAAGCCATTACCGGCGAATCCGCCCTGATGAAAAAAGATAAAGAAAAAGACAAACGCGACGTTTGAGAGGAATACACCCATGTCTGCTTATTTTCGAAGAAAAAAAGTCTGCCGATTCACCGGCGATGCGGCGCACGAGATTGATTATAAAGATATCGTCATGCTGAAAAACTATATTTCCGAGTCCGGCAAAATTGTTCCAAGCCGTATCACCGGAACGCAAACCCGCTTCCAGCGTCAGCTGGCCAAGTCTATCAAACTGGCCCGTTTTCTGGCTCTGCTGCCATATTGCGACAGCCACCGTTAAGGGGTGTCGGGGATTTGTAAACCAGAACGTGTGGCGCTGTCTGTCATTGATAAACAGTGCCCGAACAGAGGGTATGTGTTATGCAGGTTATACTTCTTGAAAAAGTGAGAAATCTCGGTAACCTTGGCGACAAGGTCGATGTTAAACCAGGGTACGGAAGAAACTTCCTGATTCCTCAGGGAAAAGCCGTTTTCGCAACGGTAAAAAACCTTGAGCATTTTGAAGCGCGTCGTGCGGAGCTTGAGAAAAAGGCCAGCCAGGATCTTGCAAAAGCTGAGCAGCGTGCCGCAGTTCTTAACGATGTAACCATCCAGATTCCTGCGATGGCCAGCGACGAAGGAAAGCTGTACGGTTCAGTAGGAGCTTCTGACATTATCGATGCACTGCGTGCTCGTTCAATTGATGTCGCCCGTCGCGAAATTTCCCTGCCAGATGGTCCTATTCACTCATTGGGTGCTTACACGATTGAAGTGCAGGTACACGGTGATGTCACTGCTTACCTCCAGGTTGAAGTGGTTGCCTCCAAGTAACCATTTTTTCGGGATGTGCTATTATTGTACATAGCGCATCCTGAAGCTTCCCCTTCCACGTGATGCATTGCTTCAGTGTGACAATTCACCATACTTTGAATGCTTAAGGGGAAAAGCCAGATTTGAGTGCAGGTTGTCCATAGTGCATTATGCGCCAAATATCACTTTTCGGGGTACGTGGTGAAAGGTTACGCTTCAGTGACCGCATGAGATAAGGATGATTCATGGAATCACAAGACCGTCAGAGAGAGTCTGAAGCTGCTATTCTCTTTATTACCCGCCAATTTCTTAAAGAGCAGGAAATGTCACGGGCTATTAGCGCCGTTTCGCTTGACGCATCGCTCGATAATGATCTTGGTATAGATTCTCTTGGTAAGGTTGAACTGTTTACCCGCATTGAAAAAAACCTTGATATCCGTTTTCCTGATGCGGTAATGGCGCAGTCAGATACCCTGCGTGCCATCGCAGAAGCGGCAGCAATTGCAAAACCCGACCTCCCTTCAGAGGCTGTAAAATCCGTTCTGCTGCAGGAAACGACCCTGCAGCTGCTCTCTCCTGATACACTGGAGACTATGGTGGATGTGCTTTATCACCATGCAGAACAAGAGCCTGACAGGGTACACATGTACCTTGTGGAGGAGGGCGGACAAGAACTCCCGCTCACCTTTGGGGAGTTGCTTGATGCAGCAAAGCGTGTTGCCACTGGTCTGAAAAAGCTTGGGGTAGGTAATGATGATGCAGTTGCCATTATGTTACCTACGGGATTTGAGTTTTTTAAAACTTTCATGGGGATACTGCTCGCTGGCGCGATTCCTGTGCCGTTGTATCCACCGTTTCGTCCCGACAGGCTGCTCGAGTACGCGATGCGTGAGTCGCGCATTCTCGCCAACGCAGAAGCGCGCTGTCTTGTAACCTTTGCCGGCGCCTCCATGCTCGGCAAACTCCTGAAAAGCAGTGTGCCCAGCCTGCGCGCAGTCGTACTGGCCTCTTCACTGGGGAATGATGAGCCCATTGCTTCGCGCACAGTTAGACGCCCGGAAGATGCGGTTATTGTGCAATACACATCGGGAAGTACGGGCGATCCTAAGGGCGTGTTGATAACACACCAAAGCATGCTGTCAAACATACGTTCATCAGGAAAGGCCATGGGAGTCAGCGCGCGCGATTCTCTTGTCAGCTGGCTGCCTTTGTACCATGACATGGGGCTGATGAGCTGGCTTGGCAGCCTCTATTTTGGCATCCCAATTACTATTTTTTCTCCGCTTAGTTTCCTGAATCGTCCTGAACGCTGGCTGTGGGCAATACATTATCACCGTGGAACTATTTCCGCAGGTCCCAATTTTGCCTATGCCCTTTGCGTCAAAAAAATTGACCCCAAAGCCATAGAAGGCCTTGACCTCAGTTCATGGCGATTGGCGTTAAATGGCGCGGAGGCGGTTAACAGCCAGACGCTGCTCCGCTTTTATGAGACGTTTAAAAAGTATGGCCTCCAGAAGAGCGCACTCTATCCAGTCTATGGCCTTGCTGAAAATACCGTTGGACTTTCTTTTCCAGTGCCGGGTTCGGAACTTATTATTGACCGTGTTAAGCGCGAGCGCCTCGAAACAGAAGGCTATGCAGAGCCTGCGGGCAGCGGGGATGCCGTAGAATTTGTCTCTCTGGGACGCACCATTGAAGACAGTGAAATTCGTATCGTTGATGCAGCGAGTCAGCCAGTTCGCGAGCGTCAGATTGGAGAAATCCAGTTTCGAGGGGCATCTGCCATGCAGGGATATTACCGTAACCTCAAGGCCACGGCTGCGGCATGGCACGATGGCTGGTGGGACACGGGAGATTTGGGCTATATTGCCAATGGTGACTTATACATCACTGGTCGTAAAAAAGATTTGATTATTAAAGCCGGTCGTAACCTTTATCCCGAAACCATTGAAGATGTAACGGGTAAAATTCCTGGCATTCGTCGCGGATGTGTGGTGGCATTTGGTGTCTCAAACGCACATTCGGGTACCGAGCATCTGGTAATTGTGGCGGAAACCGCCGATAAGAGTCAGGAAGGCCTTCATGCGCTCGAGGGTAAAATCACTCATGAAGTGAGCCTCGCACTCGGCGTTCCACCGGACAAAGTCGTGCTGGTGCCACCACAAAGCATCCCAAAAACATCCAGTGGCAAACTGCAGCGTTCTGCCTGTAAGCAGGCCTATCTAAAGGGAGATTTAGGCGACAAACATGCCAGCATGTCGCTGCAGGCTGCAAAACTGGTTGCGCGCTCCCTCTACCAGCGAGTGCGTGGCTGGCCACGATTTCTCATGCGAGTACTCTATACGCTCTACAGCGTACTGATAATTGCAATCCCGGGTTTACTGTCAGCAGCCCCGGCACTTCTCATGCCTGAGAAACTGGCGGCACGCTGGTTAAAAGTATGCGCGCGCGGATTATGCATGTTGTTGCTGGTGCCTGTACGTGTGAAAAATCTTAGTGATAAGCCCATAGAGGGAGCGTGTATTTATTGTCCAAACCATGCGAGTTACATGGATGCACTGGTGCTTCAAGCCGTATTGCCTGCCGGTACGCGGTTTGTCGGTAAAAAAGAGCTCATGAAAAGCCCGGGGATTTCGCTCTTTTTGAAAAAGCTTCGTATGCTGTCAGTTGACCGATTTGAGTTTTCAAAAAATCTCGAGGATACAGCCGTGATTGGTGAAGCTCTGGCTGCAGGTGATTCAGTCACCCTCTTTCCTGAGGGCACATTTACTTTTGCAAGTGGCCTGCGTCCGTTTCGTTCGGGTGCCTTTCAACTGGCGGTGGACAGTAACGTACCGATTGTTCCAGTTTCACTGACCAACACCCGAAAATGGCTGCGTACTGGCTCATACCTTTTTAGCCCGGCGAGCGTTACCGTTACCATTGGAGAGCCTTTACAGCCTGTGGGTTCGGGATGGGAGGAAGTAGTTCGTCTTCGCAAAGCCACGCGCATGGCCATAGCCGCTTACTGTGGCGAAGATGTGCTCGACCTTGTGCACTCAGGCCCTGAGCGTTAAGTCCTCTTTCGCTTCAAGGGGGGAGACAGACAGGGAAGATATGGGCTTTAGGAATTGCAGTTTGAGCGGCACGCCTCGCGGCTTTTCAAGGGCAATGCGATGCAGGTCCTGAGTGGCGTTTTTGCAGGCATCAAGCGTTTCGAAATTAAACCGGAGTGCCGATTCTCCAAAGGTTTCACGCACACTTTGTATGCGCTCCTCTAAAGGCATGAGCATCAGCAGTTCAGCGAGTCTCTCTGGAAGTCTTTTAGCAGCATGCCAGAGCGCATTGCCGCGCGGGATTTCCAGCGAATTAGTGTAGAGCGTCTGAGTCAGTATCGCGGTCACGTTGGGTAGATGTTTCATAACATCACAAATTATCGATACATGCTCCGCGTGGTAGCATATGGCATAAACAAGCAGTGGTGCATCGGTACGATGCCCATAAACCATGCTGTGAGTCAGTAAATCAGAAATCAGCTGATGATGTTGCGAGCCTTGATGCGCATCAATATGTGATTGCGACGTGGCAAAAGCAGCCTTGAGAAGTACCGGGAAAGCCTGCTTTTGAAAACGCAGGCATTGCATTAAAACATTGCGCTGCGTCTCAACCGTTGTCCAGCGGAAAAAAATGCCCTGTTCTTCCGGGGGGAAAAGCTGAAGCACGTCGAGGATGGCAATGGTATGAATGGCACAGCCTGACATAATCGCGTTGAATAACAGTTCAGGGTGGCGCTGAAAGACCTCTTTGCAATATTCACGCACACTCTCAAGACGCGCCGAAAGGGCGGGCTCTGGAGCATCTGGAGGCGGTTCAAGCCGTTTCAGGAGGGTTGAAAGCCGCAGTTTGCCCTCGCGAAAATACCCCACTTCCGTCACAACACGCGCGACTCCGGCATTGCGGGGACAAAGCCAGTGGTACCATGGACGGTAGCCTTCCAGTGTGTCGGTCGCAAATTGATTTACGTCATCAAGCAGCGCCTTCGGCGAAACATGCGGCATCGGTGATAAAGCCTTCCTTTATGCATCTTTCCATTTAATATTACAGCCAAGGCTTGGCTTTTGCGCTGTAGATACGGCGTTGCCGGCCAGCAGGGCATCCAGAGCGTCAGTCAGTGAGCTGCCTGTAACCGGGATGTTATTTCCCGGACGGGAATCATCAAACTGCCCGCGATACGCCAGTGTCCGGTTTTTGTCGTACACAAAAAAATCCGGGGTACAGGCGGCGCCAAAGGCTCTGGCGACTTCCTGAGTTTCGTCAAAAAGATAAGGGAACGTATAGCCTTTTTCCCTGCAGAGTTCTTTCATATGCAGTGGCGAATCGTCCGGGTAGCGTTCCACATCGTTCGAATTGATGGCAATCCACGAGACACCAGGCGCCTCGTATGTGCGGGATACCGATGCAAGGACATCCTCGATGTGCTTGACGTACGGACAATGATTGCACATAAAACAAATCACGGTTGCATACTCGCCGAGCATATCTGCGAGTCGAAGTATCTTTCCAGTCTGTACGTCCGGCAGCTCAAACATCGGCGCGAACGTTCCCAGTGGAACCATGGATGATGGGGTTTTAGCCATAGCATTTCCTCAAGCGTTTAAAGCCTCACCAGCGCAGGTAAATTCCCTTGGCGACAGCGTCCTGGATAATTTCCTGCTGAGATTTATTGGCAGAAACCCAGTAGTTGCCCATGTTGCTGAGGGCAAAACGAACCCTTGGGTATTGGCAGATTTCAAGCAGTTCGCGACAGCTTCCTGGAGTTTCGTTGTCGGCGTCCTGCGTAAAACATTCGAAATACATGCTTTGTACATCCGAGGCAAAAGCGGCCCACGCATCAGGTGCCAGTGCAACATCAAGCGAGGGAGTCATAAATTCGTCACTGGTTTCTACGCGGCGGATACCAATCGGGCGATTGCTGCGGTTTTGCAGAAGATAGAAAGTCTGCTGCCCTGATTCGTTAAGCGTCAGGTAGTTTTGTGTAAAAGAAAAGCCTGTGACCTCACAGCCTCTCGGAAAGGGTGAAGCAAATGCACTGGCGGCGGCAAGGGCAAGAACTGGTAAATACAAACGTACCATGAAAACTCCTGAAATCTAATGTCAACAATAACGGCGAAGCAGGGCAAGCACCTACAGGGAGAAATTTAACTGTCCGGTGCATGGTTCTTCGCCATGGTAAATCGGTTTTGCAAAAGTGGCGAACAGGTTCTGTAGATGCTGAGTGCCAGATAAATCACGACATAACCGATGGAAACCATGAGCCAGCCCCTATCGTGCCCCGGAAAGTGCCACAGCACCATGAGGGAGCTCGTACCGTAGATAAGGGAAAAAGCATGCATCAACCACTTAAGGCGGCGTGAGTCGGTGAGATAATCAAGACGCGAGGGGTAGACGTACTTAACAGGGACAAAAATCAGGATGCAGAGAGTCAGGAGCACCAGCGTGTTTGTCTCCATGCCGGTATTAAAAATGTAAAGATAAAAGACCGTAATATTCCAGTAGCAGGGAAAGCCTTTAAAAAAGTGATCGGGCGTTTTCGCATCGGACTGGCAAAACTGATAAGCCGAAACCACAACAATGGCCATGACAATCCAGACTGCAAAATCAGCGGGCAGCATTCCCGGGCGCATCAACAGAAAGAAACCTGGGGTAATGACATAGTTCAGGTAGTCGACAATGTTATCCAGCAGTGCCCCATCAAGATTGGGAAGCACCGATTTAACGCGTACACGGCGTGCAAACGTGCCATCAACCGCATCAATAACTACAGCGCCTGCCATGAACCACAGCGCCTGTGTGTAATGCTGCTGACAAATGGCAACGAGTGTCAGCATGCCAAGACATGCGGCGGTTGCTGTAAAGAGGTGTACACTCCAGGCCAATAACTGGTGGGAACGCGTAAAGGCTGCCCTGGTGTTTGTCATGAAGATCCCTTGTTGAGCATAAGTTGTGCAACGCGCGAAAATGACCGTTCACACCTTGCTGGAGAAACTCAAAACAAAATAGTACCAACAATCAAATCGGATGTGCAAGAATGAAATGTTTACAACGCTTTCGCAGAGATAACATGATAACGACACGAAATCCGTCCACAGGTGCACTCCTGCCGCCAGTGGCATATGCAACAACGGCAATGATGCATGAAACCATGGCGCGTTCGCAAACGGCGTTTTTGCATTGGCGCGGAACCTGTCTCACCGCGCGAGCCGGCCTTTTACGCCGGCTTGCGGCTCTCCTGCGTGAGCAAAAACCGCTGCATGCTGTGCGCATGGCGACAGAAATGGGAAAGCCGGTAACGGCGGGAGAGGCGGAAATTGAGAAGTGCGCCTTCCTCTGTGAGCATTATGCCGCCGAAGGAGCCAGCTATCTCGCCCCACGCAGTATCCGAACGGAAACGGTTAAAAGCACCGTCCACCCGTTGCCGCTCGGACTGGTTTTTGCCATCATGCCCTGGAATTTTCCCTTCTGGCAGGTTTTTCGATTTGCTGTTCCTGCGTTGATGGCAGGTAATGTCGCGCTCTTGAAGCACGCCCCCATAACAGCAGGCTGTGGGCAGGCGATTGCCGAACTGTTTCTTGAAGCGGGTTTTCCCGAAGGGGTATTTCAGCACCTCGTGCTGAGTGATGAGCAGGCGGCAGAGGTTATCGCGCATGAGCATACGGCTGCAGTTACGTTTACGGGAAGCGCGCGTGGTGGCAGTGCAGTGGCTTCAACGGCCGGGCGATTTTTGAAGAAAGTGGTACTGGAGCTTGGTGGCAGCGACCCATATGTTATTCTTGATGATGCCGACCTGAAGGCGGCTGCCCGTGCGGTAGTGACCTCGCGCCTCAGCAACAGTGGCCAGGTCTGCATTGCTGCGAAGCGCGTAATAGCACCAGATTCCATAGCCGATGCACTGTTGTCTCACATTCGACATGAAATGGCAGAATGGCATACCGGTGACCCGCTGCATCCCTCAACGCGCATGGGGCCGCTTGCACGCGAAGATTTGCGTGACACCGTGCATCATCAGGTGCAGCGCGCTGTTGCTGCCGGTGCAACACTCCTCGAGGGTGGCACGCTCCCCGCGGGTCCTGGATTTTTCTACCCGCCCACACTGCTTGATAACGTAGAGCCTGGCAGTCCTGTGTTTGAGGAAGAAGTTTTCGGCCCGGTGATTGCGCTTGTACGAGCAGACGATAACGATGCGGCCGTGTCGCTCGCAAATCAGAGCCGCTTTGGCCTTGGAGCCGCTGTTTTTACCCGCAATCTCAAGCGGGGAGAGGCGATAGCGCTGCACGGGATAGAAAGCGGGGTGTGCTATGTGAATGCGATGGTGGCCTCTGACCCGCGGTTACCTTTTGGCGGCATCCGCAGTTCAGGCTATGGGCGTGAACTGTCGCGTGAGGGCATTCTGGAATTTGTCAACATTAAGACAGTAGGTGTATATGCAGGGTGAAACGGAAGAAAGTCGCCAGCTGATTCACATATCTGCCCGAACACAGACCATGCATTGTTTTGAGAAAGGACAGTTACTGTGGGTGTTTCCCGTCTCAACGGCTAAAAAAGGTCTTGGCGAAAAAATGGGGAGTGAATGTACGCCGCGTGGCTGGCACCGCATTTATTCCCGTATCGGGCTTGATGCCGCGGTGAACAGTGTTTTTGTAGCCAGAGAATGGACCGGGGAAATCTATTCGAGAGAACTTGCTGAACAATTTCCCGATAGAGACTGGATTTTGACCCGCATTTTGCAGCTTGAAGGGCTTGAACCGTTAAAAAATTCTGGCGGCGAGGTTGACAGTCTGGCGCGCTACATTTATATACACGGCACACCGGACACCACACAGCTTGGCATTCCCGGCTCGCATGGCTGTATTCGTGTCAGTAACACGGATATCATCGCTCTTGCGGACTGGGTTCAGGCAGGTACCCGGGTCTTCATTGGATGAGCGGATTTTGACAGCGTGGTTGACATTTGGTTGCGCAATGCGAAAATCTGAACCATTATCAGGATTTGTG
This sequence comes from Legionella geestiana, assembly GCF_004571195.1. Lineage (GTDB taxonomy): Bacteria > Pseudomonadota > Gammaproteobacteria > Legionellales > Legionellaceae > Legionella_B > Legionella_B geestiana. Next base: position 322,078 of record NZ_CP038271.1, on the reverse strand, counting down.
GTGCGTTGATTCACGGCTTGCCTTGTAAGGCATCGTGGCAGCGCACGTTTATTTTTTATCGCAAACTACCCTGCGAAACGAGGTGATTGAATGTCATACACATTTGAAGAAGGCAAAACCCTGCTTATCGATGCGGTTATTTCCCGGATTATGGAGCGCATGCCTCCAGAGCAGGCCGTGATGTGTTCTGAATTTGTGCGTCAATTCTATGGAACGGCGGCGCTTGAAGATTTGCGAGAATTGGAGACGGACGATCTTTACGGCGCGGCGGTTAACCTCTGGTCGCAGATTGCAACGCGCGCCTCTGATACCGACAAAGTCTGTATTTATAACCCCGATTTTGAATGCCACGGCTGGCAGACCACGCACACGGTGATTCAGGTGGTCTGCCGCGACATGCCGTTTCTCGTTGATTCCCTGCGCATGATAGTCAATCGCATGGGGTTTGCCTCACACCTTATCATTCATATGGGCGGACTGCGCCTGACCCGTAATGCGGCCAATGAAGTAACGGCTGTATGGCCGCGTGAGGGAAGCGCCCCTAAAGCCAACATCACCGAAGCGGTTGTGTTTATCGAAATTGACCGCCAGACTGACAGCTCGCTCCTTGAAGAGTTGCATCGCACGATTGAAAAGGCCCTTGAAGACAACCGCGCGGTAGTGGATGACTGGAGTGTGATGCGTGAGCGTGTCCGCGAGGCCATTGTTGAAATGGATAACATTCCTGCCACCATCAGTGCCGAAGAAGTGAACGAAACCCGCGCATTTTTGCAGTGGATTGAAGACCACCATTTTACTTTTCTTGGCGTGCGCGATTACGAGCTTTGCAAGGAAGGTCAGGAAATGGTGCTGCGCGCCATTCCGCAAACAGGCCTTGGCGTGCTGCGCGCGACACTCAATAAATCCGTGACTCGAAGCATCAGTTCAATGACACCCCAGGCCCGCGAGCTGACCATGTCACCGCATATTCTGGTTGTGTCAAAGACCAATACGCTCGCGACCGTGCATCGGGATGTGTATACCGATTACATCGGCATCAAGCGTTTTGATAAAAAAGGGAAGGTCATTGGTGAGCGTCGCATCATCGGCCTCTATACCTCAGCGGCCTATAACACCAGCCCGCGACACATTCCGTTTCTGCGTCACAAGGTCGCAAACGTGATGACCAGTTCGCACTTTGACCCCAAAAGTCACGCGGGCAAGGTGCTCCTTAACATCCTTGAAACGCTGCCGCGGGACGATCTTATTCAGGGTTCGGAAGCGGAACTGCTCGAAATTTCCATGGGCATTTTCTACATGCAGGAGCGTCGACGCATTCGGCTTTTTGCACGCATGGATGTCTATCGCCGTTTCATATCCTGTCTGGTTTATGTTCCTAAAGAGCGTTACACCACGCTGTTGCGTCAGGAGATGGAAGAAATTCTTCGCGAGAGCTTTAACGCCACAGAAATCAGTTTTTATACCCGTTTTTCAGAGTCAGTGCTTGCGCGGATTCACTTTATTGTGCGCCTTGACCCTGAAGCCATTCCAGCCTTTAATCTGCAGGAAATTGAGAAAAAACTGATTGAAGCCGGTCGTTCATGGACGGATGATTTGCAGCATCAGCTGGGGGATGCGTTTGGCGAAGAAACTGCCAATCAGCTTTTTGTAAAATACCGCGATGCATTTCCAATTGCTTATAGCGAAATGTTTTCGCCACGCACAGCCGTTTATGATATTCGGCATGTGGAAACCCTCACACCAGAAATGCCGCTTGGCATGAACTTTTACCGCCCGGTAGATGAGCCTCAGAACCACTTTCGCCTGAAGGTGTATCAGCATGATACCACCATACCGCTTTCTGATGTTTTACCGATTGTGGAACGGCTTGGTTTACGGGCTATCAGTGAGCGTCCGTATGTACTGAAGTTCAAGGATGGCAAAATTACGTGGATTAATGAGTTTGCGCTCGAATATACCGGTATCGCGCATGTTGAGGCTGATGAAATTCGGGAGCGTTTTCAAAATGCCTTTGCCCGAGTCTGGTTTGGGGATGCTGAAAACGACGGCTTTAACCAGCTTGTTCTGGCAGCCGGTCTCGACTGGCGACAGGTGAGTGTATTGAGAACCTACGCGCGTTACTTCCGCCAGATTGGCTTTACGTTCAGTCAGGATTATATTGAGCACGCACTCAACAATAACCCCGCACTCGCGCGTAAACTGGTGGAGCTATTTGAGCTGCGTTTTGTCCTCAATCAGGAGGAGTCACGCGAAGAGCGTACAGACGCACTTGCAAAACAAATTATTGCGGATCTTGATGCCGTAACGAACCTTGATGAAGACCGCATTATCCGCCAGTATGTCCACACCATTCTTGCCACTCTGCGCACGAACTATTATCAGATGGACAAGGCGGGCAATCCGCGAAATTATATCTCCATCAAGCTGAACAGCAGGGCGGTTCCGGGATTGCCAAAACCCATGCCGCTTTATGAAATTTTCATGTGCTCCCCGCGTGTGGAAGGAGTTCACCTTCGAGGTGGAAAGGTTGCGCGCGGTGGTTTGCGCTGGTCAGACCGGCGCGAAGATTTTCGCACGGAAATCTTAGGACTCATGAAGGCACAGCAGGTTAAAAACTCTGTGATTGTGCCGAGTGGCGCGAAGGGCGGTTTTGTGCCTAAACAGATGCCGGCTAATCCCTCACGTGAAGACATGATGGCTGAAGGCATACTCTGCTATCGCCTCTTTATTCGAAGCCTGTTGGATATTACCGACAATTACGTTGAGGGCAAGGTGCAAAAACCTGCGGGCGTAGTCTGTCATGACGGCGATGACCCCTACCTCGTGGTAGCGGCTGACAAGGGTACGGCAACGTTTTCAGACATTGCCAACGAAATTTCCCATGAATATGGTTTCTGGCTCGGTGATGCCTTTGCCTCTGGCGGCTCAGTCGGCTATGACCACAAAAAAATGGGCATTACCGCGCGAGGTGCGTGGGAATCGGTCAAGCGCCATTTTACCGAACTTGATATCGACATTCAGAAAACCGATTTCACGGTTGTTGGAATTGGTGACATGTCGGGGGATGTGTTTGGAAATGGCATGCTGCTCTCTCCTCATATTCAGCTGGTAGCGGCATTTAACCATCAGCACATTTTCATCGACCCGAATCCCGATGCCAAAAGCAGTTTTGTAGAGCGTCAACGCCTCTTCAATCTGCCGCGCTCCACATGGGATGATTACGATAAAAAGCGCATGTCTAAAGGTGGCGGCGTCTTTTTACGCAGCGCGAAATCTATCCCGGTAAGTCCTGAGATGAAGGCGCGCTTTGATATTGACGCTTCTGAAATTGAGCCAAACGAGCTGATTCGTGCCATTTTGCGGGCGCGCATTGATTTACTCTGGAGTGCGGGCATTGGTACTTTTGTAAAAGCCAGTACCGAGTCAAATGCGGATGTTGGCGATCGCACCAACGATGCAACGCGAGTGAATGCCAATACGCTGCGCTGCCGTGTCGTTGGCGAGGGCGGAAATCTTGGGCTTACGCAGCTTGCGCGCATGGAGTATGCGCTTGAAGGGGGTAGAATTTACACCGACTTCATCGATAACTCAGCCGGTGTACACTGTTCCGACAAGGAAGTGAACATCAAGATTTTGTTGAATGCCATGGTAGCGGCCGGTGATTTGACTCTGAAGCAGCGTAATGAGCTTTTGAGCGCCATGACCGATGAAGTGGCGGCACTCGTTCTTCGGGATAATTACCTCCAGCCCCGCGCCATCAGCCTTGTTGATTCACAGGGTGTGCGTGCGCTTGACCTGCAACGCCGTTACATCAACGAGCTTGAACAGTCAGGAAAACTGGACAGAGCCATTGAATTCCTGCCTGATGAAAAATCGCTGATTGAGCGCAAGCTCCTTGGCAAGGGATTAGGCGCACCGGCAATTGCCGTGTTGATGTGTTACACCAAAACCATTCTGAAAGAGCAGATTCTCGCGTCTGATGTGCCTGAAGATCCGTTCTTGAAGAGCGTATTATTCAGCATGTTTCCAAAGGCCCTGCATAAATCCTGCGCCAAACAGATGGAAGCGCATCCATTACGACGTGAAATCATTGCCACCAAGCTCTCGAATATCATCGTTAACGAGATGGGTTTCACGTTTGTCTACCGCCTGCAGGATGAAACCGGCGCTCCGGTATCAGCGATTGTGCGTGCCTTCATGATTGCGCGTGCTGCGATGGACCTTGAGACCATCTGGGAAGAGATTCAGGCGCTTGACGGTAAAGTCTCTACGGAAAACCAGAATGAGATGATGATGACCTATGTGCGCCTCATGCGCCGAACCACCCGCTGGTTCCTGCGTAACCTGCGCACACGTCAGGACATCACCCATGCGGTGGCACAGTACGCTCCGGGACTTCGTGAACTGAAAGCAACAGCACCGGTCGTGCTTGGCGAGGGGCATCGTGCTATTTACCAGAGCCACTACGATCACTATCTGTCGCTTGGCGTTCCGCCATCTCTGACGCATGAACTTACCATTACCCGCGGTCTTTTTGCCGCCATGGATCTCATTGATATTTCACAAAAACTTGAACTGGAAATTCCAAAGGTTTCTGAGGCCTATTTCTGGGTCAGTGAATTTCTCGAACTCGCCTGGATTCGCTCGCGTGTGATTGCGCATCCAACGGAAAATCAATGGGAATCACTCTCGCGAGAAGCATTGAGAGATGATTTGGACTGGCAGCATCGTCAGTTGACAGCAGGCATTCTGCAGTTTAATGGTGCCCGAGGTGATTTCAAAAAATCTTTTGAAATCTGGGCAACAAAGAACGAAGGTCTTATTGAGCGCTGGAAAAAAATTCTTGCCGATTTACGGGCTGCCTCATCGCTCAATTACACCATGTTCTTTGTGGCCATCCGCGAACTGCTGGATTTAACACAAACAACGGTGCAAATGTCGGAAAAAATGACTGCAACAGAATAACAGGGAGTAATCATGCAGATTAAAGCAGGTGTCAATCACTGGTCACCGGTTTTGAAAGGACTTCACTGGGGCATTGCCCTGCTTGTTATCCTCATGCTCTTTGGAGGTTTCTTTCTGGGAGACCTTCCAGAGAGCATGCAGGGTAGTGCCTACATGGTGCATAAATCCACAGGATTGACCATTCTGTTTCTTATGCTTCTGCGCATTATCAGTGTGTTGCATATAGGACGTCCGGGCTTGCCGGACAGCTCACCGCGCTGGGAAAAATTCTTCTCACGCGCGGTGCAGTATGGGTTTTACGTGTTTTTAATTCTGATGCCGCTCAGTGGCTGGGTGATGAGCATGTCTGCCGGGCGAACACCGGTATATTTTGGGCTTTTCGCATTGCCGCTGCCGGGTGTACCGGTGGATGAAAAACTGGCGCATACTTTCAAGGAAGTGCATGAGAGTATCGCCATTATTTTACTGGTGCTCCTCTTTTTCCACGTGGCAGGCGCTCTGAAACACCATTTTATCAACCGCGATAATGTCCTTAAACGGATGTGGCTGAAAGGGTAAAGGGTTCTGCGTGGTTTTCTGCTCGTAACTCGTGCGGAAAACCCTCACGCATGCTCGCTACAACCAGCACGGAGTCTGAGGCACCGTCAGGGCAGGTATCGACCACCTCTCCCCATTCTTTAGCGCTTTCCTTGTCAAGCAGACGCTGACCCGCCAGTAACGGCGCAGGCGGTGTACAGACAAAACGCTGTAAATGATGCTGCACGGTACTTTTATAGTGCATGCGCGCAATCACTTCCTGTCCACGGTAGCAGCCCTTGTCAAATGCGAGATGAGGGCCTTTGTGCAGGCCGAGTCGATGTGGCAGAAATACATCGGTTGACTGGGGGTAGATGGTAAAGCGTCCCTGTAAAAGCTGGCGGTAATGCCATGAGAGGCTGCCTAAAAGTGTGTTTGAGGCAGTGAAGGGCTCGCACAATTGATGCGCAGACTCACCTCGCGCAAGCACGAGGAAATCGCCTGCTCCGAGTGCACAGGCGATGATGCCGTCCTGCGCGGCCACACTGTAGGGGGAGGCCGTGCTCGAGAGCGGCAATGCGGGCTCAATGCCGGTGTTTACAACACATCCAAAGACGCTGATATCAGTGGCGGAGAGAAGCTTGACGCGTGAGAGCGCAGCAACACGCGAGAGGGTGTTAAGAACCGTTTCTGCATTATCAGCAGGCAGCACAAGATGCAGTCGGCCCTCCCACTCGAGTACTGTCATCAGCGCAAGAATTCGCCCCTTGAGCGAGCAAAGTGCTGCAGGCTGCGCGCGCTCGGCATTAACAAGGCGTATGTCAGCGCTTAACTGTCCCTGAAGGAAGGTTCTGGCATTGTCGCCGTCTACGGTGATGACCGCCTGCCCGCTAAGGGTGTGCAGGTGATTATGTGAAAGACTCGCGGCAATTTTCCATTCATCCGGTACAAGCGTAAAGGGGCGTTCGTTCAATATAACCGTATTCATGGCGTAGAGAGGCATTGTTGATTGAAAGCAGACAGTGTACCATGCGAATCCCCAGAGGTTGAGAGGCTTTTATGTCCAGAGACGCCACACTCCGTCGTGTACACTGGCGCGCGAGGCGCGGCATGCTTGAGCTTGATATCATTCTTGAGCGTTTCCTTGCAGAGGGTGTAGTTCGTTTGAGTGATGCAGAGCTTGATACGCTCGAACGGCTCCTTGAATGCCCGGACCCGGATTTATATACCTGGTTAATGGGATACGCTTCGCCGACAGACATGGAGTTTTTTAAACTTGTCGAACATATCCGCCACAACGATTCCGTTTAAGCCTTCCCGCCGGTATCGTCAGCTGCTGGTTATTCTGCACCTTTTTGCGGGTGTTATCCTGTGGCGCTCGAGTCTCGCGACCGTGCTTCAGGCAGCAGGGACTGTACTTCTTCTACTGAATGGATGGTTCTCACGTTCTCGCACATTCCCCCACCCAGAAATGGCCGCACTCTCGCATCGGGAAGAGGGATGGACTCTTCATCATCATGATGGCAGCACGCAGACTTTTCAACGGTTAAAAGTGCGCCTTGATGGCGGTTTTTTCTGGCACCTTTGTTTAACCAGTGAAACCGCCAGTCTTCGCCGCGTAGTTTTTGTCGATTCACTGGATATAGATGCGCGCTGGCGTTTGCGCTTTATGGCAAGTACCCGTTAACACAGGCATCCATGGGTGGTATTTTCTCGCAATGACGTGTGATACTATGCCAGTATTTAAACTCAATGGCCGCCCTTCATGCTGGAAAGTGACCGCCTTGTAAGCGCGCAGACCTCGCTGTCCGAGGAAGCCTTTGACCGTGCCATTCGCCCCTTGAGCTTTTCTGAGTATATCGGTCAGGAGAGCGTGTGCATGCAGATGCGCATTTTTATCGATGCCGCTAAAGCGCGCCTGGATGCGCTTGATCACGTGCTGATATTTGGCCCTCCGGGCCTTGGAAAAACCACGCTTGCGAGCATCATCGCCCATGAGATGGGCGTTAACCTGCGCCAGACTTCGGGGCCTGTCATCGAGCGTGCCGGCGATATTGCGGCAATGCTCACCAATCTTGAACCCAATGATGTGCTTTTTATCGATGAAATTCACCGTTTAAGTCCGGTGGTTGAGGAAATTCTCTACCCCGCGATGGAAGACTACAAACTTGATATTCTGATTGGCGAAGGACCGGCGGCGCGCTCAATTAAGCTTGACTTACCGCCGTTTACGCTGGTTGGTGCGACCACGCGCGCCGGTCTTTTAACCTCGCCGCTGCGTGACCGATTCGGCATTGTACAGCGCCTTGAATTTTATTCGGTTGATGCCCTCACTGAAATCGTGACCCGCTCAGCCAGATTATTGAAAGTACCAACGGAACCGTCCGGCGCGCGTGAAATAGCCAGAAGAGCGCGGGGGACACCGCGTATCGCCAACCGGCTTTTGCGACGTGTGCGTGATTATGCAGAAGTAAGGGGCGAGGGCGTGGTCACGGCTGTCATGGCGAATGAAGCGCTGAAAATGCTTGATATCGACTATGAAGGCTTTGATATCATGGACAGAATGTTGCTGCGCACATTGATTGAACGCTTTGATGGCGGTCCAGTCGGTGTTGAGAGCATTGCTGCGGCCATAGGTGAAGACAGGGGCACCATCGAAGATGTCCTTGAGCCATACCTTATTCAACAGGGATTTCTTGTGCGCACACCAAGAGGGCGGGTTGCCAGTCAGCGGGCGTATGCGCACCTTGGCCTCGCAATTCCTGAAGTCATTTAACAAATCGTTTCCGGAGATTTTATCATGGCGAATCATGCAGGTATTATCGGATATTTTTTTCAGGCAGGCCCTGTTGTTAAGGCCGTCATGTTTTTGCTCCTGTGCGCGTCCATTGCCTCCTGGACCTTGATTTTTCAGCGCGCGCTCTTTTTTCGGCAGAAAAAAGCCGAATCTGAACGTTTTGAGCACCGTTTCTGGGAGAGTGGTGATTTAGGCAGGCTTTATGGCGATTTAGATGCGCGGGTAGATGAGCGTCACGGACTTGCCGCGATTTTTTATGCGGGGTTTCGTGAATTTATACGCTGTCGCAAGCAGGGTAACAGCTCGCTTGAATCCATCGAGCGCGCCATGCAGATTGGGCATGCCAAAGAGGCGCAACAGCTGGAAGCGCATCTTCCACTGTTTGCGTCAATTGGCTCAATTTCACCCTACGTGGGACTTTTTGGTACGGTTTGGGGTATCATGACATCCTTTCAGGCGCTCGGGCATGCACAGCAGGCGACCATTGCCATGGTAGCCCCCGGCATTTCCGAGGCGCTGGTTGCGACTGCGCTCGGTTTATTTACGGCAATACCGGCGGTCATTGCCTATAACCGCTACAGTACGCAGGCATCAACCCTTCTTGGGCGTTATGATGTGTTTGAAGAAGAATTACTGGCCTTGATTGAGCAGCAATCCGGCCAGCCGGCAGGGGGACAATAAGGCATGTTGAAAAAAAAGACATCCACCAGCCGTCCGATGGCAGATATTAACGTTGTACCGTACATCGACGTAATGCTGGTATTGCTCGTTATTTTTATGATTACAGCCCCCATGCTGACCCAGGGGGTTACGGTTGACTTGCCAAAAGCGGTGAGCGAATCCATGCAGTCTGAAGGGCGCGAACCGATTATTGTTTCGGTTAACCGCGAAGGTGATTATTTTTTGAATCTGAGTGCAACGCCTGATGTTCCGATGGCGCCTGACGCGCTTGCAGTGCGGGTTGCGGCGGAGCTTAAGCTTGCAGCAGAGGCTCATGAAAAACTTCCCGTGCTCGTCAAGGGTGACCAGGGGGCAAGCTACGGGAAAGTGGTAGGTGCCATGGCACTCCTGAAGCGTGCCGGTGCCGAGCAGGTAGGACTTGTCACCGATACACCGGCGGAGGTGGTGGGATGAGTGTGAATGGCGGTTATCAAAAACCCTTTATAGCGGCACTTGCTCTGCACGGTATATTAATGCTGTTTCTGTTGCTTGACCTGACTCCCGATACTCCGGCACTGACGCTTGAAGCGCGCAACACCCCAGGAGAGATTCAGGAAAAGCCCCCTGAAGTACCGTCTCCTGATGTGGTTCGGGCTGTGAGTGTTGACAGCCGTGCTGTTGATGAAACGCTTAATCGACTGAAAGCTGAGCGTGAGAATTCGCGCCGAGTGGAACTCCAGCGCCAGCAGACACTGGCACGAGAAGCGCAACAGGCACTGGCACAGCGCCTTCAGGAGCAAAAACGCCTCGCGGCCCTGAAGCAGGAAACCGAAAAAGCAGCCCTTGCGCGTAAAAAACAGCTGGAAGACGATGCCCGACGCCTGAAAGAGCTGGCACTTAAAAAAGCGCAGGAAACAAAGCAGCTTGAGGCCCTCCAAAAGCAGCAGGAAGCTCTCAAAAAACAACAGGAAGAGGCGCGCAAAAAACAGGAAGAAGCCTTGAAGGCTGCGAAGCTTGCTGATGAGAAAGCGAAAGAGCAGGCAAAACTTGAAGCAGCACGTCTGGCAAAAGCTGAGGCGGATAAAAAAGCGGCGGCAGAGCGAGAGGCCGCCGTAAAAAAAGCCGCTCTTGAAGCCGAACAGGTGGCGGCGCGTGCGGCCAATCAGGCGCGCATTGCCGGGGAAGTTAATAAATACAAGGCACTGATAGTCAATGCCATCAGTCGCCAGTGGATTTTGCCGGATAACGCCGACAGCGGTCTTTCCAGCCAGTTTCGGATTCGTCTGGCACCGGATGGTGCTGTGCTTGAGGTGACACTGACCCGAAGCAGTGGCGATCCGGTGCTTGACCGTTCGGCTCAGAGTGCCATATATAAGGCGTCACCATTGCCGGTTCCATCTGACAGAGATACTTTTGAAATCTTCAGGGATATCAGTTTAACCGTACGTCCAGAGAATGTGAGGGGGTAAATCGTGCGCAAATCCATCGCCACGCTCGTGTTTGTTTGTCTGAGCCAGTGGGCTTTTGCCCTTGATCTCGAGCTGACCCAGGGAACCGTGGCAGCATACCCCATTGGGGTTCAGAATTTCGCGAACAGTAACAGCGCAGAACTGGAGGACATTGTACGCAATGACCTGCATTTTTCCGGGCAGTTTCGCTTAATTCCAGAACCTGCCGGCAGTGGTGGTGCCATTCCTTCCTGGCGTTCGGCCGGAGCTGACAGCGTATTAAAAGGCAGTGTCACGCCGATTGGTGCGAACCGCTTTGATGTGCGTTTTGAGCTTCTCGACGCAGCCGCACAGGGACGGCTGCTGCTTGCAAAAAATTACCAGGTAGGGCGGGCTGATTTACGGGCACTGGCGCACCATATTTCCGATGAAGTTTACCAAAAACTGACCGGTGAGCGCGGCGTTTTCTCCACCCGTATTGCCTATGTACTTGTACAGCGAAGTGGTGAGCGCAGCCGCTATTCACTGGAAGTGGCGGATGTTGACGGTTATGGGCCACAAAGCCTGCTTATTTCGTCTGAACCCATCATGTCGCCATCATGGTCACCGGATGGCCGCCAGATTGCCTGCGTCTCCTTTGAGCGTAAGCGGGCACAGATTTTTATCATTGATGTCGCAAGCGGCAGGCGCCGTCTGGTGACCGATTTCCCGGGCATCAACGGTGCGCCCGCGTGGTCACCAGATGGTCGAGAGCTGGCGGTGGTACTCTCCAAAACCGGCAGTCCTAAGATTTATACCGTTAATCTTGCCAATGGTCAGATGACGCAGCGCACCTTTGGGGATTCTATCGACACGGAGCCGCGTTATTCTCCAGACGGCCAGTCGCTGATTTTCACCTCAGGCCGTGGCGGCTCGCCACAGGTGTATCAACTCTCACTGGCTGGAGGCACTGTTTCACGTCTTACCTATGAAGGCAACTATAATGCCCGTGCCTCCTGGACACCCAATAAACGCTACCTTGTCATGCTGCACCGTGAGGACAGTGGTTTTCAGATAGCGGCTCAGGAAATGCCGGGCGGGCGTGTCCTGTCGCTGACGTCCTCAGGCCTTGATGAATCGCCGTCGGTAGCGCCTAACAGCCGTCTTGTACTGTATGCAACCCGTTTTCATGACAAGGGTGTACTTTCGATGGTTTCTATCGATGGCGGGATTCAAATGCGCCTGCCCTCAAGGGATGGCGATGTGCAGGAGCCTGCCTGGTCACCGTATCTCGGATGAAAAGGGTGAAGTTATTTGTTCAGCTGCTCCTTTGTCTTGTGTCAACCAGCACCTGGTGCTGGAATGCGACAGGTCACCGTCTGGTGGCCGAGGTAGCATTCCTGCACCTGACGCCCGGGGCGAAGGAGAAGCTGTATAAAAATCTCGGCAATCAACGTATCACGGACGCGGCTGTATGGCTCGATACACTGCGCTATCGTGACATTACCTGGTATGACCACCTGCATTATGCCGATATTCCCTTCACGCGTGACGGAACGCCATTGCCGCCACAAAACCCGGTGAATGCAGTCTGGGCATTAGAGCATGCGGTTAAGGTGTTGCAAAGTCCAAAATCCAATCGTGCCGACAAGCGCTTTGCGCTTAATGTGCTGTTACATGTGACGGGGGATATACACCAGCCCATGCATGCGGTGACGCAAATCAGTGCGCGCAATCCGCGTGGTGACCGGGGCGGTAATCTTTTTCCGTTGCGCCCAAACCCCATAGCCCGCAACCTGCATGCCTGGTGGGATAATGGCGGTGGACTTCTGAATACTCGTGGCCGCAATGCCGGCATGCGCCGACAATCGCTGTTGCACGCCATCGATACCCAATACGTTTGCCATCCAGAGAACGAGGTGTTTAAGCCTCGAGCCTGGAGGGATGAGTCGCATGCTTTGGCGACACGTGTCGCCTATCGCCTGCATGAAGGTGTGCTTCCTGATGCTGCTTATAAACGGCAAACGCAACAGATAACCCGTTCGCAAATTGCCAGGGCCGGATGTCGCCTTGCCGCAGTTTTGAACCGTTTTTAGGGTATGTCCTCATTCCACGGTGCACTTGACACCTAAGTTTTCTTTAAGCTTGCCCCGGTATCATGGATTAAAGTTAATAGACAGGTTGTAGCCGTATGAGTCAAGAAAAGTATGCAATAAGTCCCCTGAAGCGCTGGGTTCAGCGAGTGCTGATTGAGATTGATGAAGCTCAAAAAGTGACAGGCGATGAGACTTTAGAGCAGGAAGCGCGCAACTATCTTGACTGGGTTAAATCGTTCCTGCAGGCGCTGGATGGCAGCGTTTTTCCGGTGTTATACCACAGCGATGAAGCGCCATCTTTATTTGAGAAAGGCCTTATGGGAGTAGCGCTTGCCAAGTTTGTCAACGTTAAATCGCACATTCTTGAGCCACTCGACAGTGAAGACTCGCCATTTCCGGCCAATCATCCGATGCTTGTTGATTTCATTCGCCGCCTCCTGGTGCTTGATAAGGAAATACCTGAAGGTCTTGACGCTTTAACACCCGTTTTTTGTAAAAAGACTTCGGAAACATGCTCAGTCAGACGCTCTGAACTGCCTCAACTGGAAGGTTTACTGGAGACAGTTAAGGCGAAAATGTTTTATTTGCCTGATTTACGCAAGCATCTGTTAGCGCAGTATCAGGAGGGTGTTATCCAGTTCAACATGCTCAATGAGGCAGTTACCTTGCAATGCATGATAAACGAACATCTTGAATCCAATGCTGGTAAACTGAATCAGCTGCAAGGGCAACTTGATGCGCTTGCATCGATAACAAGCCCTCATGAAGCACTGAATGCCATTCGTGTATGTGAAGAACAATTCGATGCGCTGAACGCTGATTTTCGGGCTCAAGCAGACAATTATTCCCCCACGTTACAGGCTACATCAAGCGAGATTCCCGTTTGCTCATCCTCAAGTTCGTCCTCATCGACGACAGTGTCGGCATCTGCAAGAATGCCTGCGTATTATGTAAATTTTGGAACTGAAGGCAGCATGGAGGTAATGCCGGTGACATCCATGTTGTTTAAAAACGCCTGCGAGTCGTTAGAGAGGCTGCAAAGACTTCGTGAGGTGTTATCAAGCAAGGCATCGCCCGTATATGACAGACTGTTTGAAGACTGGAAGGATGCACAAAATCATGCGCCCTCCTCAAGCGACATTGAAACAGCCCGGGTTTGTGCTCAGACGCGCCTTCAGTCTTTGCGGCAGATAATAATGCAGATACATCAATTTCCTGACGAGCATAAGTCTCGCAACCTTGAAAAAGCACAGGAAGAGGAGCGCCTCCTGATGCGGGGGCTGCGCGAGCTGGATAAACAATTGCAAGAACGAGAACATGCCGCCTTTCAAGATGCCCTTGCCAATTTGAAGCCCGAAGCAGTAGAGGGCATGCTTGAAAATGTTCGTCAAAAGCTGGCATCCCTTGAGGAGCGGCGAGCAGCAATCGAAGCTTCCATACAGGATATCGAAGCACAACAGCGTGAGGCAACTGCGCGACTACAGGCAATCAAGAGCCCTGTAGCGCTTCCTAAAGGGTATCGCAATAAAGTTAAACGTGCACTTGTGGCAATGGAGTTGCCTCATGATAAGTTTTCCATAAACCATGCACTGACAGCAGCAGGCTTTATGCAATTGCAAGCGGCATTAGACGCGAAAATTCAAACACTGGTAGCGTCCATACATGCACGCAGTATGGAGCTTCTTGGCATAGAGGGAGGGATAAGGCAACACCATATTGACGCTATTAATTCTAAAACCAGGCTTTTCGAAGATGTGGTCAACGAACTTCAGCATGCAACGCAAGTTCCTTATGATGCAATTGCCGCGTGTTTCGCAACCTATAAAGGTCCTTCCTTCGATAAGGAGTCTGACGACGGGTATGCGAAGTTTTTAGAGCTGCTCGAGCCGCTCGAGGCATCGACTAAAGAAAAGGTGATACGCCCGACTGTTTTGACAACCATTATGCACGGTAATAATTTCAGCAGGCAGGCAATGGACCCCCTGACAAATGAAGTTAAAAGAGCCCATGAACAATTAACTCAAGAAAAGCGCGCGCTGCAAGCGGCTTTGAGTGAGCAACAGGTGTCTCAGGAAACTGTCCGGCGTCTGCATGGGCATCTGTCTGGTCTTGATAAAATCAACCGGGTTCCAGCGGAGCTTCAGGCTCGAGCAGAGCGAGCAAACCTGCAACAGTCACATAACCTCCTTCAGGCGCGCCTTGAAGATGAGCAACAAGCACTTTCTGCAAACAGGGAGGAAGCAAAGATTCTCGTGGAAAACGAACGGCTGCTGGAAACCTTTGTTGTGTTCCATGAACAGCTTCATGGTGTCATAACCGCCGACCTGCTGCAGGCTTTTGAGGTGCATGCCACACAAGCCCGTGAACATGACCTGGGTGCTTTACACAGCACGTTACTGGAGCTTGGGCGCAGGAATCAGTCAGTTGTTTTGCCTGGCAGCACGGAATCCTTTCAAAATCCGCCTGATAGAACAGTTGCAACTATAGAGGGGCCTGGCAACGAGGGTGATAAATCAAGTACAGCAGAAGCTGAAAGAGATAGTCATGTCAAGATGAGCGCGCTCTTTCCAGGTGATTGTGAAGACGGTGCTGGTGATTGTTCGCAGGTGAAAGAAATAAAACCATTTGATGAAATTTCTTCTGTTGTCAGTAATTACATCCAATCGATACCCACTGAACATCGCAATTTTGCAAATCAGCTTCGCATTCTGGTAACCCAAATTGAGCGCCTTTACCGTCATGCGCGTGCGCTAAACCGCCTTTCAACCTCAACCACACCAGGAGCTGAGGCAATGGATTTTGCAAAGAACTTAATGAACCATGTTGCAGCACTGACAGAACGCTCAGGACAAAAATGTCCGACAGCAGATGATTTTAGGAAATTCAGTACTGGTTTTAATACCTGTTTAAACCAGCCACCGGAGTCCATCGGCAACCACCGTGGTGCGCTCTGGAAGCGGATATTGCTTAATATCGCGCTCTGTATTCCACTGCTTTTTCGCTGCCTCTTTGCGCCTTGTACATCAGGAGGATTTCGTTTCTTTGGTCAGAACACGAAGCGTCAGGATATCCTTGAAGATATTCAAGAAGCCGCAAACACAATCACAAGAGAGTATTCGTGAAAATACAAGCGGTTGTCATTTTCAAATAAATCATTGTATTTAAATGGGTTTTGTAGGCTGGGTTGAGCGAAGCGAAGCCTGGCAACGTATATCGCCGCAGGCCGGATGTGTAAACGTGCATCAATTCCCGCGCTTATCAGCGCAGGCTACGGCATCTTATTGATAAAACAACCATTTATAGGTAGGCTGGGTTGAGCGAAGCGAAGCCTGGCATCGGATATCGCCGTGGGCTGGATGTATAAACGTGCAGCCATTCCCGGGCTTATCAGCCCAGGAATGGCATGTAGAAGATTTAGCAGAGTGCCTGCTGAGGCCTCTTTCCCTCTTCCTCACATGTATCAAGGCGCTGCCAGCGCCTCAATCACAGCACCCAGAAAACGGGTGGCTTCGCCGCCGGTAATTGCGCGATGGTCAAAGCTCAGGGAAAGCGGCAGCAGGCGGTGAACTTCAACCTTCCCCTGGCGTACTACCGCTCCTTCATACAACTTGCCAACCGCAAGAATCGCGACCATTGGCGGTACGATAATGGGACTGGCAAATTTTCCGGAAAATTTCCCAAAGTTTGACAATGTAATGGTAGCACCACGAAGCTGCTCTGCAGGTACACTGCGCTCACTCACCGATTTTTTGAACCCGTTAATGGCGTCACGCAACGCGGCATCTGTTTTCGTTCCGGCATCATGAATCACGGGCACAAAAAGCCCTTCATCATTATCCATCGCAAGACCAAGATGCACTTCTTCAAAGCATCGGCGCGCACTGTGAGCGGTGTCGTACCATGCGTTAAGTGCCGGTTCTACCTTCGCTGCATGCGTGATGGCGCGAATCAGGCGCACGGTAATATCCGTACCCTCATTCCATGCGTGAATATCTGCTTCATCAAAAATACTGACAGGAACGACTTCGCGGTGGGATTGCGTCATGCTTGAGAGCATCGCCCGACGTACACCGCGCAGCGGCTCAAAGCCATGAGGGAGGGTGTTGCGGCGGCTGATTTCGCGCTCAACATCTTCGCGGGTTATGACGCCATGTTCGCCACTGCCTTTGAGTGCCGCAAGATCAATACCATGCTTTTTAGCAAACATGCGCACGCCGGCTGTCGCTTTTGCCCGCGCACCAGTGGTGCCGATGGTGAAGTTATCTTCACTGACTTCATGCGATTCTTCAAGGTTGCCGACTACCGTGCCCTTGTCAGTACGCGTGGAGGCACTGTCACTCTCAAAGGCTACCAGTGGTTCGCCGGTTTTAATCACATCGCCGGGTTTGCCAAAGAGCTTGCCTATCACACCATCATGCGGGCAGGGAACATCGACTACGGCTTTGGCAGTTTCCATCGACACCATGGGCTGGTCAGCCTTGACCGTGTCGCCCACCGCGACAAACCATTCGTGAATTTCGGCATCTGGCAATCCTTCGCCAAGGTCTGGCAATTTAAAAATATTCATGGGACTACTCCATCAGGCTGATAACGGCGTCTTTGATTCGGGACACGCTTGGGATATAAAATTTCTCAAGCTGAAAATAGGGCATTACCACATCGAAGCCTGTGACCCGCACTATAGGGGCAAGGAGGTCTGGCAGGAGATGCTCGCTCAGTTGAGCGGCAATTTCAGCCCCGACACCACAGGTTTTTGCACCTTCATGCACAATGACGCATCGCCCGGTTTTCTCGACTGACGCGATGAGGGTATCCATGTCGAGCGGCTTGATGGTGGCAACGTCAATGACTTCACAATGAATGCCTTCTTCAGCGAGCTGTTTCGCGGCCTGCAGTGTTTCATGCATGCTCGCACCCCAGCTGATGAGGGTGACATCATCGCCTTCCTGCAGGGTAAAGCACTTGCCAAGCGGCAGTGTGGCGCCATCATCAGGTACCGGCTGTTTGACAAGGCAGTAGATGCGCTTGGGCTCAAGAAAAATAACGGGGTCAGGGTTTTGGATGGCGGAAAGCAGCAGACCATACGCCCGCTTTGGAGAAGAAGGTATCACTACCTGAAGCCCCGGAATATGGGCAAAGAGTGCTTCCGTGCTTTCAGAGTGATGCTCTGGCGCACGAATACCGCCACCAAAAGGCGCACGAAACACCAGCGGACAGTGGAGCCTTCCACGAGTGCGGTTTCTAAGACGCGCGGCGTGCGAAATAATCTGGTTCATGGCCGGATAAATAAATCCCATGAACTGAAATTCAGCAACCGGCTTCATGCCCTGCGTTGACATGCCGATGGCAAGTCCCGCAATCATCGATTCCGCAAGTGGCGAGTCAAACACCCGCGATTCCCCAAAACGTTCCTGAAGACCGGCCGTGGCGCGAAACACGCCGCCATTCTTACCAACGTCTTCTCCAAAAACCACGACATTCTCATCATGTTGAAGCGCGTAACCCAGCGCCTGGGACACGGCTTCCAGCAGGGTAATATCAGGCATGTGACGCTTCCTCCATGGCGATGGCGCGCTGCTCCACGAGGTAATCCGGGAGTGTGGCATAATGATGGTCAAAAATACTGCTGACAGGCTGCGGCGCGCGCTCGAGGTATTCGGTAACCGCCGCTTCGACTTTGGCACTGCTCAGGGCTTCTGCCTCGGCTTCACGGGCAGCATCCCAGAGTCCGCGGCTTTCAAGATAACGGCGCAGACGAATCAAGGGTTCTTTGGGACGTGCCGCATCGACATCAGGAGAGGGCTGATAGCGTGTGGCATCATCGGCTGTTGTGTGGTCGCACAGTCGCCACGTAATCGCTTCAATGAGCGTCGGACCGCCTCCGTTGCGCGCCTTTTCAAGGGCGCGCTCGAGCACCTCGCGCATGGCGATAATGTCGTTGCCATCGACTTGAATGCCCTCAAAACCACCGGCAATCGCTTTTTGTGCGATAGTCTGAGTGCGTGTCTGTTTGTCGCGCGGGACAGAAATGGCCCACTGGTTATTATTCACAACAAAAACCACCGGCAGATTCCATGCACCCGCAACGTTGATGGCTTCGTAAAAATCACCCTCTGAGGTACCCCCTTCGCCGATGCAGGCAACCGCGACACGTGGCTGCTTTCGGTATTGAAATGCAAATGCAATGCCTGTGGCATGGAGGCACTGTGAGGCAATCGGCACGCAAATCGGCAGGTCTTCCGGGCAGTTCGCATACTCGCTGCCTCGTTCATCCCCACCCCAGAAGGCAAATATTTCAGCCATGCGCACGCCACGCTGGAACTGTGCCGGATAATCACGATAGTAGGGTACCAGCACATCTTCAGCGCGCATGGCATGCCCGATAGCGGTAGAAATGGCTTCCTGGCCATTGATAGGCGCGTAGGTACCCATTTTTCCAGTACGCTGCAGCGCAATGGCTTTTCTGTCAAAAATACGCGCTTCAAGCATCAGGCGATACAGTGACTGCAGGGTTTCAGGGTTTTCGACACAGGCCGGCAGGGGAGCGACAAGCTCTCCCGCTTCATTCAGGACCTGGACGAAGGAGATTTCAAAGCGGGCAACAGTTGTCACGGAAGGTCTCCTTGTCTGCGACGCGACATCAGCGTTCGGGCTATTGCACGGCAGCTTTACCAAAATGGCCATTTTGGCGTAATAGCGTGAAAAGTCAACATGCATCCCTGCAAAAGGCTGAGATAAGGCGCGTCTTCACTCCACAGAGTATCTGTAAACCCCTCTGACATCATGCAAATGTCAGCAGCATCTAACGGGGTGACAGCGACCTCTCATACGGTTGCGATGAACTGGATGAGGAACAGGATACTGATGAAGAATTGTTGCGTGACAGTTCTCGGTTGAGCTCAAGAATGCGCGCATCAAAAAAGAGGGAAACCGTCGTTACAAAATTATTCTTCAGCTCTTCACGCTGTGTTTTGGCAAGTTTAGCGCTGCGGCCTTTGGATTTTTTAGAGCCTGGCGCGAAAATTTCATCGCGTGTCTGTGGAAGTTTTTCATCCATCGATGCCTTAAGCCGCGCATGCCACTCTTTGCAAAGATAAAAATCCCTGTTTCGCGGCAGGCTTCCCCCGGCAATAGAGAAGGATTTTCCGCGCTCCATGTTGGGGTCTCTGGTAACAAGATGGTTGTTAATGGTGATAATGCATTGTCGCACTGTCTCATCGAGGAGTGCCTGGTGTTCTTCGGTGAAGGCATCCGTGTCCCTCGGCTGCAAAAATGCTTCAATCGTTCGTCGAAATGACAGGTGCCCGTTGATGGGCTCCTTCCTCGCGAGCTTTGTTTCGAGGTGTTCGCTCTCTTTCCTGAAGTGCAGTTCAGTAAATCCGGACTCGACCACCGCTGTAATCATCTGCTGCAGACAGTTAACCACCTCTTGACGCAGTACAGAATCGCTGTCGATGATGCTTCTCAGACGGTTTAATACAAGAGCAATATCTGCATCCCCCGTGACATCAGCAGCCTGAAGAGTCGGGTCTGCAAAGAAATCCAGTGGCATCAGCATGATTCTTGCAATTGCGGTTCGCTCATGTTTGATGGCAGCTTTCAGACAGTGTATTGATGGCAAAGCTTCACGCAGTTCATCAATGTCTGAGATGCTCTCAAGAGGCGTAGGCCTGCGGTTTAAGGAACTGTTATTAAGGGCTCCTGCAATGGCGTTTTGGAAGTAGGACGCAATTTTGGGATACATGGCCTGTTTGTCTAAAACTTCTAAGGCGGCCCATGCTGGATTCAGGTACATATCAAAAAGCGTGCGGATTTTTCCAACCAGCGTGCTTTTCAGCGGATAAAGAATGTCCCCTTTTTTGCGCTGCACCTCAAGGCTTAAGGAAATAGCGGAGAAGACATACCCGTCATGAGGAAGAAGGTTAGGACTGGTGGTACCACCATGAGCAAGAAAATGTTCTTCATAACAAAGCGTCCTGCCCCAGAGGTCTGCTCCGCTCTCTGTATGAGGAATGAGGCTGTCAAGGCTTAAATCGCGCTCAGTCACCGGGTGAGGCGAGGGAGTGCTTTCCGATCTGTCTGCAAGTGAGTCAGTGGTATATTCATCATCGCAGGAACTCTGACTCCTCGTGATAAAAGACGTTTTTGAGGCACTCGACAGCGTCGATAACAGCTCTTCGCCAGTGGGCAGTGTGAATCGGACACTGCGCGGCGAGAGTGCCCCGGCGGAGCTGCTGCTGCCGGCCGGGCGTTTGGGACTTTCGCTGGTCGGGTCACTGCTGCTTCGGCGTGGAAAAAATGCTGAGCTTGAGGATGAAGCAGGCTTTTGTTCAGCTCTGACTTCACGCATGGGATTATCTTTGAAGAATTTTCTCGCTTTATTAATGCGGATGGATGTGTCATCGACAATGATACCCTTGACCCTTGTGAGCAATGCGGCAAGCGCACTGAAGAGTATGGGATCTTTAATTGTCGTTGTGGTGTTCGTGCAGATGGCGGTGTTTGTGGCTTCGTCATAGTCCCAGATTATCGGGCTTCCCTGAAAGGAGATTCCAGACAGTACAACTTTTCTGGCTTCACGTATGGGATAAACTTTGAAGAAGTCACTCGCGTTATCAATGCGGATGGATGTGTCATCGACAATGATACCCTGGACCCTTGTGAGCAATGCGGCAAGCGCACTGAAGAGTATGGGATCTTTAATTGTCGTTGTGGTGTTCGTGCAGATGGCGGTGTTTGTGGCTTCGTCATAGTCCCAGATTATCGGGCTTCCCTGAAAGGAGATTCCAGACAGTACAACTTTCATAATGTAATTCAAATGGATTTAAAAGTGATATAACTTATCGCATTTTGTTCAAAAAGTAAAGGCTTTTGACGTTTTTATACGAAATAAACGTCAAAAAAAGATTCACTTTAACATTTTGTTGCCATTTTTTTGACGAAACACCGTTTTCCAGTGATTGTTATCAGGGTAAAATTTGTCACAAAAGTAGAAATACGGCATACTATGCGCGCTTATGTCCCATTATGGGCCGTGATTTAGCGGAATTAGAAAGAGGGGAATCTCATGAAGCGTCAAACCCGATGGCTGGCTGTATTCTTTGCGCTTGCAGGCGCTACCGGCAGCGTTTTTGCGCAGGACGATGCTGCACTTCCGTGTGAGCGTAATACGATTGAGGTGTTTCAAAAAGCATCTCCAAAAGTTGTTTATGTCCACCGTCTGGCAACGGTTGCCAATGGCGGACACCAGTTGATGAACGTTCCGGCGGGTGCGGGTTCTGGAATTATCTGGGATAAAGCCGGGCATGTAGTCACCAATTTTCACGTTATAAACGGCGCTGACAAGCTTGCCGTGACCATCGGAAACCTGACGGTTCCGGCGACCGTCATCGGTGCTGAACCCCGCAAGGACATTGCCGTACTGGCGCTTGAGTCCCCAAAAACCGCACAGATGCTCAAAGACTTTACGCCCTTTGAACTGGCATCGCCGTCAAATCTGATTGTTGGACAGAAAACCATCGCTATCGGTAATCCTTTTGGGCTTGATCACAGCCTCACCGTGGGTGTGGTTTCGGCCCTTGGTCGTCAGGTTCCAGGAATTGGCGGGGTTGCCATTCGCGGGATGATTCAAACGGATGCGTCCATCAATCCCGGGAACTCAGGCGGCCCGCTCCTTGACAGCAGAGGGCGGCTGATTGGTCTTAATACAGCCATTTTCTCACGCTCAGGCGCATCCGCCGGAGTGGGTTTTGCCGTACCGTCAGACGATGTGTCACGCATCGCGAACCAGATTATCCGCCATGGTCGTGTTGTTCTCGCAGGCATTGGCGTAGAACGTGTGGATGCTTCAACGGCAGCGCGTCTTGGCGTGCAAAAGGGGGTTTTGATAGGCGATGTATTGCCGAACACGCCCGCAGCCCGTGTAGGCTTGCGCGGCACTGAGCGACAGGGTTTTGGGCATATTCGCCTTGGGGATATAATCGTGGCTCTCAATAAAAACCCGGTGCCCGATTATGATGCTCTCTACAACCAGCTTCTGGATGTCAAGCCTGGTCAGCAGGTGACGGTTACGGTTCTTCGTGGTGGCAAACCGTTTGATTTTCGTATGAATACGATTGATATTGCCGGCTACAGCAGTACTCCGCCGCGCCGCGGCTAACGTGAAGACCCTGCTGTGGATTCGCTGCAGCAGGGTTTAGGGCGTGCTCCGGTACCCTCGCTTTTTTTTTAAGAATCTGCTACTAATACGCCATCAAAAATATGAGTAAGCTCATGGATGCGAATAATGCGCCGTTCTCTCTATACCTTGATGCTGGCAGCCCTTTTGCTCGCAGGATGCGCCAGTCCGCCGCCGCGTGACGTCAATAATATCTGCAACATATTCAGACAATATCCGTCCTGGCAGCGTGATGCTGAATCGGTCGCCCGCCGCTGGCACGTACCTGTTCCAGTTCAGATGGCGATTATTCATCAGGAATCGCGTTTTGACAGCCGGGCCCAGCCTGCGCGAACGAAGCTTTTGTGGATAATTCCCTGGAAGCGGCCGTCCACCGCTTATGGCTACAGTCAGGCACTGAAAACCACGTGGGACCATTATCGCCATTCCCAGGGCAGTATTTTTGCATCCCGCACGGATTTTTCCGATGCGGTTGATTTTATTGGCTGGTACGCCAACGAGGCGCGTTTGAAAGCCGGCATTCGTCCGGATGATGCGTTTAGTCTTTATCTTGCCTACCATGAGGGAATAGGGGGCTATCAACGGGGAACCTGGCGCAGTAAAAACTGGCTTGTGCCGGTAGCGCATAAGGTCAGCGCCAGAGCGCAGAGTTATCGGATGCAGCTCGCGGCGTGTAAGACACCCCCGTCACGCTTTGGATTCTTTAAATAAGAGGGGAAGAGATGCGATTAATGCTGTTGGGCGGGCCGGGTGCCGGCAAGGGTACTCAGGCTGCTCGCCTTGTGAAACATTATGGTATTCCTCAGATTTCCACGGGCGACATGCTGCGAGCGGCGATTGCCGCGCGCTCGCCGGTAGGACTTGAAGCGAAAAAAGTCATGGATGCAGGGCAGCTGGTTTCCGATGCCATTATCCTGAAGCTTGTAGAAGAGCGCCTCACGCAACCAGATTGCCAGAATGGTTTTCTATTTGACGGCTTCCCGCGCACACTGGCACAGGCAGATGCCTTGAAGCACTCTGGCGTGCGACTTGATCAGGTTGTCGAGATTGTTGTTGACGATGAGGAAATCGTGCGCCGCATCAGTGGTCGTCGCATCCATCCCGCTTCTGGCCGTGTTTACCATGTGACTTCAAACCCGCCAAAACAGGAAGGGCTTGACGATGAAACCGGTGAGCCGCTGATAACCCGCGATGATGACAGTGAAGCGACAGTGCGAAAGCGCCTGGAAGTCTATCACGCACAAACCGCGCCGCTTGTTGATTATTACGAAACCTGGTCACAGTCAGGCAGCAAAGATGCGCCGAAGTTTCACAGGATTCAGGGAACTGGCAGTGTAGATGCCATTTTTGATGCAATTATTAACGCCATGGAACAGGGAGGCTGACAGATGTCCATACATGCGCTGACAGAGGAAGGTTTTGAAGCGTGTCTCAGCGAAAATGCGATTGTATTTGTTGATTTTTGGGCGCCGTGGTGCGCGCCCTGTAAACAATTTGGCGCTGTTTACGAAAAAGTATCTGAGCGATTTACGCAGGTGCATTTTGCATCCGTGAATATCGAAGAGCAGCCAGCGCTTGCCGAGTGGTTTGAAATCCGCTCCATTCCGCACCTTGTCGTCTTCAAAGAAGGGATTGCCATCTATTCAGAGGCTGGCAGCATGCCGGAATCTACGCTGATTGAGCTCGTTGAACAGGCGCTTGTTGTGGATGTGAGTGAGCACCATGCCCCTGATGACAAGGATGCATGAAGCAGAATCTCAAGCTCGAAGCCGGCGTCTGCTGTCGCTTGATGCTTTTAGAGGGCTGGTAATTGCCCTGATGGTGCTGGTTAACAGCCCGGGACGCCCTGAGACATGGAATATCCTTAAGCATGCCACATGGGACGGCTGCAGCCTCGCCGATTGTGTGTTTCCGTTTTTTGTGGTGATTCTCGGGATGTCATCGGTGCTTGCCATAAGCAGCGCACTTGAACGGGGTGTTTCGCAGAGCGCGCTGTATCTTGCCATTATCTGGAGAGCCTTCTATCTGTTTATGGCAGGCCTGCTGCTGAATGCGTTTCCCCATCATCTGAGTGATTTTGCAGTGCGCATGCCGGGCGTTCTTCAGCGTATTGCGCTTTGTTACCTCGCTTCAGCACTGCTGGTGATGAAAACCTCCGCGAGAACCCAGCTCATACTTGCAGTACTGATACTGGCCGGCTACTGGCTCTTGTATCGCCACGTGCCCGGGGGAGATGCGATTGCATGGATTGGTGGCATTGACCGCGCCATTTTTGGAGCGAGCCACCTTTACCGCCCAGATTTTGACCCGGAAGGTTTGTTGACCACACTGCCGGCATTTGCTTCCGTACTGCTTGGGAACCTTGCGGGCTACCAGTTAAAGCGTACGCAGAACGTTGCTGAAAATCTACTGTTTTTTACGGGTTTTAGTCTGCTTTTGATGTTTGGAGGATGGGTTTTAAGTTTTACCTTTCCGTTGAACAAGTCGCTGTGGTCAAGCTCGTATGTCCTTATGACCGCAGGGCTTTCGTACCTCGTGTATGCCGTTTGTTATGCCCTGATTGAAGGCTGTGGCATGCGTCGAGGTGCTTATCCTTTTATTCTGATGGGGCGCCATGCGCTGCTGATTTACCTGCTGCACGTATTTTTCCTGAAGCTACAGCAGATGGTCCTGATACGCATGCCTGATGGCAGTGAGGTGTCTTTTCGACGATTCGTGACCGACACCCTCTTCGGTGCACTTTCACCTGAAAAAGCCTCCTTTGGTTATGCCCTCATCTATATGTTGCTATGGCTTTTATTTGCGTTCTGCAGCGAGCACTTGTCGTACAAAAAAAGCAGGCCATCTCTTAAGCCGCATTTGCAGCCGAAAAACTTGATTGATGACTCGCCCTAGATTAAGGCAATCGAGGACTCAATGCATGCAGCCACCCGCAGAGCGCCTGGTCTGTCGGTAGTAAGGCCAAGCTTTGTGCGCCTCCATAACACATCGTCCACATGCCGAACCCATTCTTCTCGAATCAGATAATCAAGCTCAGCCTGATAAAGCCCCGGGATAATTTCGTTACCAAGCGCCTGAATGCTCCTCTTACCACCAAGCAGGTGTTCAGTACGGGTACCGTAGCTGCCAAGATAGCGGTTAAGAAGCTCGGGATTAAGCCACGTATAGCGTTTATGCGCATACTCAACATACTCACTAAAGGGCTTTCCAAACCATTCAGCGCCTGGAAGTGGAGTAACGGCGGTTTTTGAGGGGGATAAATCAGGAAATACAGGTTTTAATGCGTCAACCGCGATTTCAGCCAGTTCGCGACAGGTGGTGAGTTTTCCGCCATAGATGCTGACCCCAGGTGCCGGCGCATCTGTAAAATGGCAGACATAATCGCGGCTTAAGGTGCGGGCATCCTGTTTGGAAGAAGCAACAAGCGGGCGCACGCCACTAAAACTGTCGCAGATGTTTTGAGGCGTGACCGTGAGCTTGAAAAAACGGTTGATGGTTGTGCAAAGATAGTTTTTTTCTGCCTCAGTTATCTGAACAGCATCGAGTGAACCGTTATAAGGCGTGTCGGTCGTGCCCACCATGGTAAAGCCATACCACGGAACGACAAATACCACGCGCTTATCCGGGTTTTGCAGGAGATAGGCATGCTCGCCTTCGTATAATTTGGGAAACAAGACGTGACTTCCCTGCACTGGTGTCAATTGCCAGGGCGAATCTATACCAAGCAGGGCGTCGGTGGTTTTAGCCCACGGGCCTGTGGCATTGATGAGTGCGCGTGCGACAATTTTACGAAAATCGCCCTCGGCATGCTGCAGTGTCAAATGCCAGAGTCCATTTACAACATGTGCACGTACAAGGCTTGTATGCGTCAGGATGCTGGCGCCGGAAAGGTGTGCCATAAGCGCGTAACTGACGGTGAGACGCGCGTCATCAGTGGTTGCATCATGGTATTGCAGAAGGCTTTTACAGTGTGTCTGCAGCGGTTCAAAGCATTCAGGGTGCCTGTAGAGGCGCAGTTTTTTTGATGCCGGCAGTTCGCCGAGTCCACCAAGCCTGTCATAAATAAAAAGTCCCGCGCGCATCAGCCATTGAGGGCGCGTGTTTTTGTTCAGAGGAATAACAATGGACAGTGGTTTAATAAGATGGGGAGCCAGTTGCATGAGTCGAGCGCGTTCCTTCAGTGCGCGTCTGACAAGCTGGAATTCGCCAAGCTCAAGATAGCGCAGCCCGCCATGTATGAGTTTTGTGCTTTTTGAGGAGGTAGCGGACGCTAAATCGCCTTTTTCCACGAGTGCTGTGGACAGTCCACGCAGCGCTGCATCCGCCGCACACGCACACCCGTTAATGCCGCCTCCGATAACAGCAACATCAACTGTCCTCTCCATATTTCACTCTCCCTTGAAAATGCTTACACTATTAGAATTACAGACAATTCTGGAATTCCAATGCGCTATATTGCCGCGGTCGATCAGGGAACCAGCAGCACCCGTGCCATGCTGTACGCGCTGGATGGCACGCTGGTGCGTTCACATCAGGTGCCTCTTACTCAATACTATCCTAAAGCAGGCGAGGTTGAGCATTGTCCGGAAGAAATAATCCGCACCACCCTCGAGTGCCTGAAGCGCGTGCTGGATGGCACGGCTCCGGGCGAGGCAGTCGCCTGTGGACTGACCAATCAGCGCGAAACCACGCTGCTCTGGGACCGCCAGACCGGAAAGGCGCTCTCACGCGCGATTGTCTGGCAGGACCGCCGCACCCATGCGTTTTGCGAGAGCCTTTCTAAAGCATCCGATGGCATTCAGCGCAAGACAGGCCTGCTTCCTGATGCGTACTTTTCTGCCAGTAAGCTGCGCTGGCTGCTCGATGAAATTCCCGACGCCCGCCAGCGCGCTGAAAAAGGACAGCTGGCATTTGGAACAGTGGACTCCTGGCTGCTCTGGCACCTCACTGGCGGCAAAGTGCATGCTACTGATATCACGAACGCCTCGCGCACATTGTTATTTAACATTATAGACCGAACCTGGGATGAAGATTTACTGGCACTGTTTGACATTCCTGCATCCGTACTTCCAGAGGTGAAGGACAGTGATGCGCATTACGGCGTTACTGATAGCAGTGTGCTTGGGCACCGAGTGCCCTTGATTGGCGTTGCGGGCGATCAGCAGGCTGCGTTGATTGGGCAGCGCTGCTTTGAGCCGGGCATGTGTAAGGCGACTTTTGGCACGGGTGGCTTCCTTCTGATGAACACTGGCACAAAACCGGTGTATTCAGGGCATCGGTTGCTGACAACAGTGGCTTATGCGATTCAGGGGAAGGTTGCTTATGGTTTGGAGGGCAGCCTGTACCATGCCGGAACCACCGTAAAATGGCTGCGTGATGCCCTGCAGCTTATTACGACCTCTTCAGAGACAGAAACACTGGCTGAATCGCTGACCGATAATGGCGGCGTTTATCTGGTTCCGGCCTTTACCGGTCTAGGTGCGCCTTACTGGACTTCTGCTCCTGGTGCCGCCATTTTTGGGCTGACGCGCGAGAGTAATCGCGCGCACTTTGCCCGCGCTGCACTGGAGAGTGTGTGTTATCAGACCCGCGAAGTACTTGCATGCATGCGTGATGATGCGGGGTTTCTGCCATCAACCCTGAGGGTTGATGGCGGCATGGCGGCTAATGGCTGGTTTTTACAGTATCTTGCATCACAATGCGGTGTGGTGGTGCAAAAGCCACATGACATAGAAACCACGGCACTGGGGGCGGCGTTTCTTGCGGGACTCGGCGCGTCTGTCATCCCCTCACCAAAGGCACTGATGACCCAAAGCATGACTGAAAAAGAATGGATGCCGCTTGAGGGCCGAGCGCAGATAGACCGTGATTTTTCCGGCTGGCAGCGTGCAGTAAAGGCTGTTGGCGTTTTTGCGCCGCGTTAGCGCGAGTCCTCATTTCATACGGAATGAGGACTCGCGCTGGAAGGATTATAAATGCCTGGCTTAAAGCCCGGCATTTATCGAGATTTGCTGTAGATTACTTTACATCCCGGAAGGTTTCACCGGTGTAGAGCTGGCGCGGACGGCCAAGGCGACCCTTGTTGGCGACCATTTCAAGCCAGTGCGACATCCAGCCGACTGTGCGCGCGAGTGCAAAAATCACAGTGAACATGTTAACCGGAATGCCAATGGCGCTCAGAGTAATGCCAGAGTAGAAGTCAACGTTCGGGTAGAGTTTCTTCTCTACAAAGTAATCATCTTCAAGCGCGATACGCTCAAGCTCCATGGCCAGTTTAAAGAGCGGGGTGTCGTGTGCATTAACCGCTTCCAGTACTTCATGACACGTTTTACGCATGACCTTGGCGCGCGGGTCGTAGCTCTTGTAAACGCGATGGCCAAAGCCCATCAAACGGAACGGGTCGTTTTTGTCCTTGGCGCGCTCGATAAAATGACCAATACGGCTGACATCGCCAATCTGCTGCAGCATGTTGAGGCAGGCCTCATTCGCGCCGCCGTGCGCCGGTCCCCAGAGAGCACCAATACCTGCAGACACACAGGCGAAGGGATGCGCGCCAGTGGAGCCTGCAAGGCCAACTGTTGAAGTTGACGCATTTTGCTCATGGTCTGCGTGCAGCGTAAAAATGGTGTCCATGGCACGTACCAGCACCGGGTTCGGAACAGTTTCCTCAGAGGGTACGCTAAACATCATGTGCAGGAAGTTCTCCGCATAGGACAGGCGGTTTTGCGGGTACATGTAGGGCTGCCCGACAGAGTACTTGTAGCTCATGGCCGCCAGTGTCGGCATCTTGGCGATGAGGCGGATGGCCGACCAGTAACGGTCATCTGGATTAGAGAGGTCCATAGAATCATGGTAAAACGCCGATAGCGCGCCGACAATACCCACCATGATAGCCATCGGGTGTGCATCCCGTCTAAAACCGTTCAGAAACTGATACATCTGCTGATGCACCATTGTATGGTTATTAATAAGACCCACAAACTGATTCTTTTGTGTGGTATCGGGCAGTTCGCCGTTCAGCAGCAGGTAACTGACATCAAGGAAGTCTTTTTTTTCTGCGAGTTGTTCAATGGGATAACCACGATAAAGCAGGATGCCCTTGTCGCCATCAATATACGTAATTTTGGATTCGCAGGAGGCGGTGGACATGAATCCCGGGTCATACGTATAGACATCATGCGCCCCAAGGGAATTTATGTCGATGACCGGGTTGCCCAGCGTAGGGTAGAGCATGGGCAGTTCCACCGGGTCATGCCCCGCGATGTGCAGTTGTGCGGATTTTGCTGTCATTTGTTTCTCCTCATGTGCTGGCCGGTGGGCCGCATGCCTCAAGGGGGCGACTATATAAAAATGACCGCCCCGCGTCAAACTTCCAATGCATGCATTATGGTACATTTACGGTTAAATCGGAAATAAACACTGAGCCGGCTGCAGAAGGGTTACAGAGCAGGATACATTTGATGTGCGTGATATGTTATCCTTTGAACCCGGAATTTTGTGTTTTCAGTGAACGATTGCATAAGGATGCGTCCTGATTATGGTTTCTCCTGCAAAAGAAGTGATTACGGTCAATATCGAAGACGAGCTCAAGCAGTCATATCTTGATTATGCGATGAGCGTTATTGTCGGGCGGGCACTGCCTGACGTTCGCGATGGTCTGAAGCCTGTCCATCGGCGCGTGCTCTTTGCCATGAGCGAGCTTGGTAACGACTGGAACAAGCCGTATAAG
The DNA here is from genome assembly GCF_004571195.1 of Legionella geestiana. Classification (GTDB taxonomy): domain Bacteria; phylum Pseudomonadota; class Gammaproteobacteria; order Legionellales; family Legionellaceae; genus Legionella_B; species Legionella_B geestiana. The sequence goes on along the minus strand of NZ_CP038271.1, from coordinate 291,711 downwards.
AAATCGGCGCGCGTGGTGGGGGATGTTATCGGTAAATACCACCCACACGGTGATACGGCCGTCTATGACACCATCGTGCGCATGGCACAGCCTTTCTCGATGCGTTACCTTCTGGTGGACGGTCAGGGTAACTTTGGTTCAGTGGACGGCGATGCGCCTGCCGCGATGCGATATACCGAAGTGCGCATGTCACGCATGTCGCATGCGCTGCTTGCCGACCTTGAGAAGGAAACGGTCGATTTTGCGCCCAACTACGATGAAAGCGAATTCGCGCCTGTGGTGCTGCCTTCCCGTGTTCCGAACCTGCTCGTCAATGGTTCTTCCGGTATCGCGGTGGGCATGGCCACCAATATTCCGCCGCACAATCTCACAGAAGTGATTGATGCCTGTGTGGCTCTGGTCGATGATCCCGAAACCACGCTTGACGCTCTGATGGACATCATCCCGGGGCCAGATTTCCCGACAGCGGCTATTATTAATGGCCGCGCCGGCATTATTGATGCCTACCGCACCGGTCGGGGGCGGGTGATTCTGCGCGCGCGCACCGACATTGAAACCGATGAAGATACCGGGCGTCAGGCCATCATCATTCATGAATTGCCGTATCAGGTGAACAAGGCACGCCTTGTAGAGCGAATCGCAGAACTTGTGCGTGAGAAAAAACTTGAAGGCATCACTGGACTGCGTGATGAATCTGACAAGCAGGGCATGCGTGTAGTTATTGAACTCAGACGCGGCGAAGTGGCCGAAGTGATGCTCAATAACCTCTATGCGCACACGCAGATGCAGAATGTCTTCGGCATCAACATGGTAGCATTAGTCGATGGTCAGCCACGCACGCTGAATCTGCGCCAGATTCTCGAATATTTTATCCGTCATCGCCGCGAAGTGGTCACACGCCGCACGATTTTTGAACTGCGTAAGGCGCGGGAGCGGGCGCATATCCTTGAGGGGCTCGGCATTGCGCTCGCCAATATCGAGGAAATGATTGCGATTATTCGCAGCTCACCGACCCCGCAGGATGCGAAAGACGCGCTGATGGCGAAAGTCTGGCAGCCAGGGCTTGTAAAAGCGATGCTCGAGCGCGCCGGCTCAAGCGCCTGCCGTCCTGATGACTTGCCGGAAGCCTTTGGACTCTCAGATGCCGGTTACCGGCTTTCTGTTGTTCAGGCGCAGGCCATTCTTGACTTGCGTCTGCACCGTCTTACCGGTCTTGAGCAGGATAAAATCCTTGGTGAATTTGGCGAGCTTTTAGAGCGCATTCGCGAACTGCTTGAGATTCTTGGCTCACCTGAGCGCCTCATGCAGGTTATTCGTGCCGAGCTTCTTGAAGTGCGCAATCAGTTTGGCGATACACGCCGCACAGAAATCATGGCCTCTCAGGAAGACCTGACCATCGAGGACCTCATTACTGAGGAAGACGTGGTGGTGACCATTTCGCACCAGGGCTATGTCAAGTATCAACCTGTTACCAGCTATCAGGCGCAGCGGCGCGGCGGCAAGGGTAAGTCAGCGACTAATGTCAAAGATGAGGATTTTGTCGACAGACTGGTTATTGCGAGCACCCACGACACGCTGCTCTGTTTTTCAAACCATGGAAAACTCTACTGGCTCAAAGCCTGGCAGCTGCCGCTGGCAAGCCGTGCTTCACGCGGCAAGCCTATTGTAAACATCCTGCCACTCGCAACTGATGAGTCGATTAACGCCATGCTGCCGGTGCGTGATTACGAAGAGGGCAAGTTTGTCTTTATGGCAACCCGCCTTGGAACAGTGAAAAAAGTTCCCTTGAATGCCTTCAGCAGGCCGCGTTCAAACGGCATTATCGCGGTCGATCTCGATGAGGGAGATTTGCTGGTGGGTGTTGATATTACCGATGGCTCAAAAGATGTCATGCTGTTTTCAGATGCTGGAAAAGTAGTACGCTTTAACGAAACTCATGTGCGCCCGATGGGACGTACCGCGCGCGGTGTGCGTGGAATTCGTCTTGCTGAAGGCCAGCATGTGAAGTCCCTCGTTGTTGCGGGACCCGGTGTGACCATCCTCACAGCCACCGAGAACGGTTACGGCAAGCGTACAGATGTTGATGAGTATCGAATTTCTGGCCGGGGCGGTCAGGGCGTTATTTCCATCCAGGTCAATGAACGAAACGGGCGTGTGGTGCGTGCCATTCAGGTCGTGGACAGCGATGAAGTCATGTTGATTACCGACCGAGGGACGCTGGTTCGTTTCCGTGTTAGTGAACTCTCCGTTATTGGCCGCAACACGCAGGGGGTTCGTCTGATAAACGTTGCTCCTGGCGAGCAGGTTGTCGGCATGCAGCGCATTGAAGATTTGGGTGATGATGCGAGTGATGCAGACGATGCGGAGGATGCTGAACTTGCAGACTCGCTTTAATTTTGGTGCGGGCCCTGGAATGCTGCCTCCTGAAGTGATTCAGGAGGCAGCTGCCGAACTGCCGGAATGCCGCTATGCCGATATGTCGATACTCGAAGTCGGACATCGCACTGACGCATTTCAGGCGCTGCTCAAGGAAACAGTTGATGACTGTCGCAGGTTGCTTGGTGTGCCGGATAACTACCATATTCTGTTTCTCGGAGGGGCGGCACGCACGCAGTTTGCAGCCTGTGCACTGAATTTTTTTACAGGAAAGCTGAGAGCCGCTTATCTGGTCAGTGGACTCTGGTCATCCATGGCGTTTGCAGAAGCCTCAAGGCTCAGCAACGCCTATTGTCTGGCCAGCACCGAGCCTCAGGGATTTTTGGATATTCCCGATGTATCCTCACTTACGCTTGAAGATAACACGGGCTTTATTTACTGTACGCCGAATGAAACAGTTAATGGCGTAGCACTTTCGACATTGCCCGCATGTGAAGACCTCCCGCTCGTTGCCGATATGACCTCCTGTCTGTTTGCGACTGAGGTGGATATTCAGCGTTTTGGCCTTATTTTTGCCGGTGCCCAGAAGAATCTTGGGCCTGCAGGCATGACCATTGTCATCGTGCGTGATGATTTGCTGGCATGCGAGCCATCCCCCATGCTGCCAGCCATGATGGATTACCGGGTGCATGTGCGTTCGGCGGGGCTTTACGCAACGCCACCCGTATTTAACATCTGGATGGCTGCCAAAATGCTTAAATGGATGGAGAAAGAGGGGGGTGTTAAGGCTCTGGCTGCGCGAAACCGCGAAAAGTCACAACGTCTTTATTCCTTTATCGACCAGCAGGATTTTTATAAAACACGTATTCAGAAACGTGCTCGTTCGGTGTTGAACGTCTGTTTCGATGTACCAGAGGCAAAACAGCTTGAACCCTTTCTGAAGGGTGCGAGTGAACACGGACTGCTGGCGCTTCGAGGACATCGAGCAGTTGGTGGTTTGCGTGCGAGCCTGTACAATCCGATGCCCATAGCAGGTGTCGATGCACTCATTGAGTATATGAACCTGTTTTGCGGGAGTATGAGCTGACATGCGTGAGGACTGGAAAAGTTGCCCGGCCGGGTCTCTTTCGGGAGAAATCGAGGTTCCAGGTGATAAATCGATATCACACCGTGCCATAATATTTGCTGCGATTGCCGAGGGCACCAGTACAATCCGTGGTTTTCTCGAAGGAGAAGACTGCCTTGCTACCGTGCGTGCGTTTAGAGCGATGGGTGTGCGTATTGAGGGGCCTGAAAACGGACAGATAGTGGTTCATGGGGTGGGTAAACATGGACTGAATGCGCCAGAGAACCCCATTGATTGCGGTAACTCTGGTACCAGCATGCGTCTTTTGGCCGGTCTTCTTGCATCACAGCCTTTTGACAGCGTACTTACAGGGGATGAGAGCCTGCTGCGACGCCCCATGGCGCGTGTTACTGAGCCGTTGAATCAGATGGGTGCAGAAGTTATCGCCTCTAAAAACGGCACACCTCCCCTTATTATTCACGGTGGTAAATCATTAAAGGGCATTGATTATGCCTTGCCGGTTGCGAGCGCACAGGTGAAATCAGCACTGCTGCTGGCGGGGCTTTATGCGTCAAGTGAAACGCGTATTAGAGAGCCGAGGCTTACGCGCGATCATACCGAGCGCATGATGGCGGCTTTTGGTGTGCCTCTCGAGAAAGAGGGGCATGCACTGACGCTTAAGCCAGGTGGTGAGCTTCGGGCGACCGACCTCAGCGTGCCCTGTGACATTTCGTCAGCTGCTTTTTTTCTGGTGGCAGCGAGCATAATACCGGGGTCGGCACTTACGCTCCTGAATGTTGGCATGAATCCCGGGCGCACCGGTATTCTTGATATTCTCGCGCGTATGAAGGCAGATATTCGCGTGACGAACACGCGCTTTTATGGTGGCGAACCAGTGGCAGACCTTGAGGTCCGCCACGCCCCGCTGCAGGGAATTGCTATTCCGCCAGAGCTGGTACCGAACGCCATTGATGAGTTCCCGGCAATTTTTATTGCAGCGGCCTCGGCCCGTGGTGTGACTACGCTTTCAGGCGCTGAGGAGCTTCGCACTAAGGAAAGCGACAGGATTCAGATGATGGCTGAGGGGCTTTTGGAACTTGGCATTACGGTTACCGTTCTCCCTGATGGCATCTGCATTGAAGGGGGTGAACTGCGTGGCGGCCGGGTAAAAACCGCTCACGATCACCGCATCGCCATGGCGTTTGCAATCGCAGGTGCCGCGAGTCGAGAGGGGGTAATTATTGAAGATTGCGTCAATGTAGCAACATCCTTCCCAGGATTTGTCGCATGTGCCAATCGTGTACATTTAGATATACAGGAACTGGATTACGATGTCTGAAAATCGCGTACCGGTCATTACCCTTGACGGCCCAAGCGGCACTGGAAAGGGTACACTTTGCCACAGACTGGCCGTGCACCTTGGCTGGCACCTTCTTGACAGTGGCGCAATTTATCGCGTCCTGGCGCTGGCTGCTCGCAGACGCGGTCTTGATTTTAACAATCATGAGGCATTGACTGCACTCGCTCATACGCTTGATCTACGCTTTGAAACATTTCCCGATGGTGAGCAGCGCGTCCTGCTTGAGGGATGCGATGTTGCCCGCGAGATTCGTGAGGAGCCATGTGGAGAAGATGCCTCAAAACTGGCGGTTATTGCGGTCCTTCGCGATGCGCTGCTGGCACGCCAGCGGGCTTTTGCCGAAGCGCCGGGGCTGGTGACGGATGGTCGAGACATGGGTACTGTGGTGTTCCCTAATGCACTTTTAAAGGTGTATTTGTTTGCGGCACCAGAAGAAAGGGCTAAACGGCGTTATTTTCAGTTGAAAGAAAAAGGAAATGATGTTAGCCTCGCGCAGGTTGTAGAAGAGTTGCACCGGCGCGACGCCCGGGATATGGCGCGTGAACATGCACCACTTAAACCCGCCGCAGATGCGGTTTTATTAGATACAACTGGTTTAACGATTACACAAGTGTTCAATAGTGTATTAGAATTACTGAATAAGCGCTTATAATTTGCGCAATGTTTTTTTAGTGTCGCCGAGTACGGCGGGGTTAAAAAGGGGGGAAGTCGGGCGATTCCGTGCTTCCATGAGTTAACTAACAGAGTTTACAGACATGACTGAAAGTTTCAAAGAGTTGTTCGAACAGAGTATACAGGGCGCGCAGTTTTATCCAGGTGCCATCATTTCCGCAAAAGTTATTGGTATTGATGACACGTTTGTGACCCTCAACGCGGGTCTCAAATCGGAAGGTATCGTCGCTGTTGAAGAGTTTCTGAACAAAAACGGTGAAATGGAGGTTCATGTCGGCGATGTCGTTGAAGTAGCCCTGGACTCCGTCGAAGACGGCCACGGTGAAACCCTGCTTTCCCGGGAAAAGGCAAAACGTCAGGAAGCCTGGCGCAAGCTGTCACGTTCCCATGAGAACAACGAAACTGTCACCGGCCTGATTTCCGGCAAGGTTAAAGGTGGATTTACCGTTGAAATCGGTTCTATCCGTGCCTTCCTGCCTGGTTCCCTTGTTGACGTGCGCCCTGTGCGCGATCCTTCGTACCTTGAAGGCAAAGAGCTTGAGTTCAAGGTTATCAAGATGGATATCAAGCGCAACAACATTGTGGTTTCCCGTCGGGCCGTGGTTGAAGAAGAAAGCAGTGCGGACAGACAGGCTCTGCTCGAATCCCTGCACGATGGCCAGATTCTCAATGGTATCGTCAAAAACCTCACCGATTACGGTGCGTTTATCGACCTTGGCGGTATCGATGGTTTGCTGCACATTACCGACATTTCCTGGAAGCGCGTCAAGCATCCGGGCGAAGTACTTACAGTCGGCCAGGATGTTAAGGTCAAGGTATTGAGCTTCGACAGCGAGCGCAACCGCGTATCCCTCGGCATGAAGCAGCTTGGCAACGATCCGTGGGTTGATCTTGTTGACCGTTACCCCATAGGCAAAAAACTTCAGGGTAAAGTAACCAACATCACTGATTACGGTTGCTTTGTTGAAATCGAAGAAGGTGTTGAAGGTCTTGTACACATGTCCGAAATGGACTGGACCAACAAGAACGTCCATCCAGGAAAAGTTGTTTCCATGGGCGAACTGGTTGATGTCATGGTACTTGAAATTGACGAAGACCGCCGCCGTATTTCCCTTGGCATGAAGCAGTGTGTCGGCAATCCGTGGCACCGTTTTTCTGAGTCACACAGCAAAGGTCAGAAAGTCAGCGGAAAAATTCGCTCCATTACCGACTTCGGTATTTTCATCGGCCTTGACGGTGATATCGATGGACTCGTACATCTCTCTGACATTTCCTGGAGCACTCCGGGTGAAGAAGCGGTCAAGCAGTTTAAAAAAGGTCAGGAGCTGGAAGCCGTTATTCTTGCAATTGACGCAGAAAGAGAGCGTATTTCTCTCGGCCTGAAACAGCTTGAAGGTGATGTCTTCGGACGCTTTGCGGAAGATAACGCTAAAGGCACGGTTGTCAGTGGTCGTGTGATTGCGGTTGAGCCGAAGCTCGTAACAGTTGAAGTGGCACCAGAAATCATTGGTACCATTCGTGTTACCGAACTTTCTGAAGACAAGGTAGATGATGCTACCCACGTCGTGAAAGAAGGCGATACCATTGAAGCAAAAATCACCAATGTCGATCGTAAAAACCGCACCCTCGTGCTTTCCGTGAAAGCGAAGGATGCACACGAACAGGCAGAAGCCATTAAGAAGTACTCCCGCAGTGGCGAAACCGTAGCGAATACCACGCTCGGCGACCTGCTGAAGGAAAAAATGGCGAACAGAGAATCTGAGTAATATTCTCTGAGCCTCTCAAAATCCCCGCTTTAAGCGGGGATTTTTTTTGCTTCGATGTAAAGAAAATCCATTAAATACATGACTTTATCTGGCTTGGCTAAGCATGACGAAGTCCGGCATCGGGTATCTCCAAAGGCCGGATGTTTATTACGAGCATCCCATCCCGCGCTTATCAGCGCAGGCTACGGCGCCATTTCAAATAAATTACTGTATTTAAAAGATTTTTTGTAGGCTGGGCTGAGCATGGCGAAGCCCGGCATCGGGTATCCCCAAAGGCCGGATGTTTATTACGCGCATCCTGTCCCGCGCTTATCAGCGCAGGCTACGGCGCCATTTCAAATAAATTACTGTATTTAAAAGATTTTTTGTAGGCTGGGCTGAGCATGGCGAAGCCCGGCATCGGGTATCCCCAAAGGCCGGATGTTTATTACGCGCATCCTGTCCCGCGCTTATCAGCGCAGGCTACGGCGCCATTTCAAATAAATTACTGTATTTAAAAGATTTTTTGTAGGCTGGGCTGAGCATGGCGAAGCCCGGCATCGGGTATCCCCAAAGGCCGGATGTTTATTACGCGCATCCTGTCCCGCGCTTATCAGCGCAGGCTACGGCGCCATTTCAAATAAATTACTGTATTTAAAGGATTTTTTGTAGGCTGGGCTGAGTACCACGAAGCCCGGCATCGGGTATCCCCAAAGGCCGGATGTTTATTATGCGCATCCTGTCCCGCGCTTATCAGCGCAGGCTACCGCGCCATTTTTAAATAAATTATTGTATTTAAAAGATTTTTTGGCAGGCTGGGCTGAGCATGGCGAAGCCCGGCATCGGGTATAGCCGTGCACCGGATGTCTTATCATGCATCCCTGCCTAAGCTTAAAAGCCCCGGCTACGGCCTTTAATCAATTGATTCAATAACACCGCAGAAAAAGTTGAAAAAAAAACATTATCCCTTCACAATAAAACCACTTTTTTGCGATAACCGCATGGAATACGAACGATGCGCATGCTGATGTTGCTGGTGTATGTTTTACTGGTAGTCCTCGGTGTCAGTTTCGCGGCACTGAATGCTACAGCGGTTCCCGTGAATTTTTATCTGTATCAGGCAACCCTCCCCATATCCGTGCTCATGACACTTTCTCTTGGCGCTGGCATATTGCTCGGGGTAGCATTAATGCTGCGCAGAATGTGGCGCCTGTCCCGTGAGTTACGTGCAGTGAAGAACCAGCTGCAGCTTCGGGGCGAGGAAATCAAAAATCTGCGCTCAATTCCTCTGCAGAATTAGGACTCCTATGATTAACCTGTGGCCTCTGCTGTTACCCGCTGCCGCCTGGTCAGGCTGGTGGGTTGCGCGCCGGCAACAGGCGGCGGACAAACCTCTGCCACAAAGTCGTCTATCGCGCGAGTACATGGTGGGGCTTAACTATCTTCTGGATGAGCAGCCCGATAAGGCGGTTGATGTTTTTATCCGCCTCCTCGAAGCCGACAGCGATACCGTGGAAACGCACCTTGCACTTGGAAGTCTTTTTAGACGCCGTGGCGAAGTGGATCGCGCCATACGGATTCACCAAAACCTGATTGCGCGTCCTCAGCTTGGAGGGGCCCTTAAGCGCGATGCACTGATGGCACTCGGTCAGGATTATCTGAGCGCCGGTGTGCTTGACCGGGCTGAGCGAATTTTTCACGAGGTACTGGAGCTTGGCGGGGTGCGGGAAACTCGCAGCCTTCAGGGCCTGCTCACCATTCATCAGCAGGAAAAAGCCTGGGAAAAGGCACTGGAAACTCTGAGGATGCTGGAATCCGCCACTGGTCAGTCAATGCATGTTCAGGCAGCACACTTTTATTGTGAAATAGCTCAGAAGGCACTCGATGAGAAAAAGCCGGATAAAGCCGAAGCCGCCATCCGACAGGCTTTGCAGGCGGATAAGAATTCTGTAAGGGCAAGCCTGATGCAGGCGCGTCAGTTGATGCATAACGGACTCTATCGGGAAGCCATTCGTTCGCTAATGCGTGTTCCAAAGCAGGATGTTGATTTTTTGACTGAAATCATCGACCCCCTGGTAGAGTGCCATACACAGTGTGGTACCATGGATGAATGTATTCGTTATCTTGAAAAAAGCATTGAAGACGCGCCGAGAGCCTCTACTATTTTTGTAGTGGCAGATTACCTGCGGCGTGAAAGGAGTCTTGAAGCGGCAATTGATTTTGTCGCAGTACGCTTAAATTCACATCAGTCGATTCGTGGGCTTACACGACTTATACAGTGGCACCTTGATTCTGCATATGGCAAGGTGCGTGAAAAACTGCAAATGCTATACGATATTACCAGCCGTTTCATGGACAATAAACCCATATACCGCTGTGGTTATTGCGGTTTTGGCGGGAAACATTTGCATTGGCACTGTCCAAGTTGTAAGCAATGGGGTAAAATGAAGCCCGTTCTTGGCCTTGAGGGCGAGTAGGCGAAACCTTTTGAGGTAACTATGCAATTTGTCGATTTGAAAAAACAATACCTTCGCATTGAAGAAGGCGTATTGCAGGCGATTTCCACGGTACTGCAACATGGTCAATACATCATGGGACCAGAGATTACCGAACTTGAGCGCCAGCTGGCTGATTTTGTTGGTGTTAAACACGCCATTGTCAATTCCAGTGGAACCGATGCGCTCCTGATGGCACTGATGGCACTTGATATTGGTCCCGGTGATGAAGTCATTACCACTCCCTTTAGTTTTTTTGCGACTGCCGAAGTCATCCTTCTTGCCGGCGCGAAACCGGTATTTGTGGACATCGAGCCAGACACGTGGAACCTTGATGCCGCGCGCATTGAACGCGCCATTACCCCTAAAACCCGCGCCATTATGCCTGTCAGTCTTTATGGGCAGTGTGCCGACATGGATGCGATTAATGCGGTTGCGCGTGCGCATAATATTGCCGTTATCGAGGATGCCGCTCAGAGCTTTGGGGCGCAATACCATGGCAAATTTTCATGTGGTATTTCTGATATTGGCTGTACCAGTTTTTTCCCGTCCAAACCACTTGGCGGTTATGGTGACTCTGGTGCCTGCTTTACAAATGATGACAGACTTGCTGAGACCCTGCGCCAGATTCGCAATCATGGGCAGAAAGAGCGTTACGTGCATGAACGCCTTGGCATGAATGGTCGAATGGATACGCTACAGGCGGCGATTCTCCTTGAAAAGCTTAAGCTTTTTCCTGAAGAAATAGAGTTGCGCGCTGCAGTTGCGGCACGCTATGACCGACTCCTTGATAATTGTGCGAAGGTCGCCATTACCAAGGCCGGGCGCACGAACGTGTATGCCCAGTATACGCTCGAAGTCAGCGAACGCGCGGCATTCCAGAAAGCGCTCGCAGAAAAGGGTATTCCGACAGCCGTGCACTATCCCATTGCCATGCATCTGCAGCCAGCCCTAAAAAATCTGGGCTATAAGCCCGGTGATTTTCCAGTAGCTGAGCGTGCGAGTGCCCGTGTGGTGAGCCTGCCGATGCATCCTTATCTCACACTGGAAGAGCAGGGGCGCGTTGCAGGGGTGGTTAAGGAAGCTCTGCACGCGCAATTTGCCTTGGAAGATGAATAGTGCCGCGCCTTATAGTCGCACTCGATTTTGACAGCGCTGAAAAAGCACTGGCTTTTACAGATTGTGTTGACCCCACACTTTGTGCGCTGAAAGTTGGGAGTGAGCTTTTTACAGCAGCTGGACCGAAACTGGTAGAAGCCCTGGTGCTGCGCCAGTTTCGTGTGTTTCTTGACCTGAAATGGCATGACATTCCCAACACCGTCGCAAGTGCGTGTCGCGTTGCAGCGTCTCTCGGTGTCTGGATGGTTAATGTGCATGCGTCTGGCGGCCTGCCCATGCTGATGGCTGCACGTGAAGCACTGAGCGGCCGGGATGCGCCGCTTCTCATTGCCGTGACCGTGCTCACAAGCTTTGATGAAGCACAACTTAAAGCCACGGGTTGCGCGACAAACCTTACGCAGCAGGTACTTACGCTTGCCTCTCTCGCGCGTGATGCAGGCCTTGATGGCGTGGTGAGCTCAGCACTTGAGGCGCAAAGCATCAAGTCTGCCTGCGGGTCGTCATTTATTACGGTAACGCCTGGAATACGCCTGCCGGAGGATGAAGCCTCTGATCAACGCCGTATCATGACTCCAGAGGCCGCCATTGCTGCCGGCAGTGATTACCTCGTAATGGGGCGCTCTATTACCCGCTCTGAAAACCCGACCCTGGTGCTGGAAAAGCTGCGGGATATCACAAACATACCCTGATGTGCCTGCGCATCAGGAGGGTAGCTTTTAAAATCGTCATCTTGCCGTATTTTGGCAGAGTGTGTTACAAAGGATAAGCGTTTTCCGAAAAGGCATTCATGCAACTTTTGCATAAAAATAAATATCGCGCTTTGCACGACTGGTTCGCTACCCCCCAGGGAACCGCGGCAGGATTTGCCATTGCCCGTGAAATCATGAAACATACGGAAAGTCTTACAGGCTTTACGCTGGCGCAGCTTGGCATGTGTGGCACCAACCCATGGCTTGAACACATGTCCTTTACAAGACAGTGGGTTTTAAGTCCCTGTGTGGAGCAGAAGGGCAGTGCGATGGTGTGTGCCTTTAATGCGCTACCATTTGACCGCAACAGCCTCGATTGCGTTATCGTACCCTTTGGGATTGAGGTTTTTGGATTGCAGACCAATCTGCTTGATGAAGTGGACCGCGTGCTTCGCCCGATGGGACATGCCGTCTTTATCGGCATCAATCCCTGGAGCCTTTGGGGGGCTGGCATGCGTTTTGGCAGAGCGGTTTTTATGGGGCAGGCGCATACGCACCTTAGCTCCTCACTGTTGCTGCATAACGCACTGATGCACCGCGGATTACAGCAGACGGCTTTCTCGAGTTTTTACTATACACCTCCAGTGCACGCGATGCGCTGGATAAAGCGTTTTGACTTTTTAAACGAAATGGGAAAAATGGTCTGGCCATTACCTCCGGCATTTTATTGCATGGTTGCGCAGAAATATCAATGCATTGCCCCATCACTCCGTCCACAGGTGCTGCGTGCGCCCGTCAGCACGCTGCCGCTCGCAACGGGCGTTTAATAAAATTATGCTGTGTACGGGATATTTTTTCCGCGCCGGGGGATTCACGTGTATTTTTGTACCGTGACCAGGCTGAATCGTTCCATGCGTTGGCTCCGTGCCATACCCCGAATGGGTCCCCGCCTGCGCGGGGAAGACAGTGTGGGAGAGATTTTGGCCTCTGTACACAACCCGAATCCTGTCATTCCCGCGCAGGCAGGGAACCCATCCATGTGCCGGCACGGGGCTAACTCCAGCATGAGCTCTGGGAAGACAACGATTTTTCGTCCCGTACACAGAAAATTATTACAAGAAGGATTCTCTGAACCGTACTGATTTAGTATAATGTATCGCCTTCATCCACATTGCCCTGATTTAAGCTGTAACTGCTCCAGGGGCGAACTATCTTTGAGGAATATGCATGAGCATCCCGGTTTCTATTCAGGACGTTTACGCGAAGTCTGCGTGTCTTTACACCACCGCCCAGGTCGAAGCCGCACTGGATAAAATGGCAAGTGCCATTCATGAACGTCTGCATGATAAAAATCCAGTCATTGTATGCGTCATGATTGGCGGACTCGTGCCCATGGCGAACCTGCTGCTGCGCCTTGATTTCCCGCTCGAGGTCGATTATGTGCATGCCACGCGCTACCGCGGTGAGATTACCGGCGGCGAGTTGCACTGGAAGGTAAGGCCTCGTCTTGAGCTTAAGGATAGAACCGTTCTGGTCGTTGACGATATTCTAGATGGCGGGGTCACCCTTGCATCCATCCTCAAGGAAGTTGAGGCTATAGGGGCTAAAGAAGTGATGAGCGCCGTACTTGTTGATAAACATCACAAGCGAGTGCCGGAAGGTCTGCAAAAAGCGGATTTTGTCGGGCTTGAAGTGGATGATCATTACATTTTCGGTTATGGCATGGATTACAACGAATACCTGCGAAACGCGCCAGGCATTTTCGTTGTGGCGCCTGAGCACGAATAGAACACACGCTGATGAAGTACCCGCAAGCCCCTTTTTAAGGGGATGCGGGATATCTGAAGGGATTATCAGTTGCTGTTACTGCCTGAAGAATTAGAGAAAGATGGAGAACGTAGCGGTTGTTTGTCGGATACGGTATCTGTAACAGTATTTACAAAGAGTGCTGGGCTATTGACGGGCTCCGAGGTTGATGTTTGTCCCCCAATTGAGGCATTAGCAGGAGGTACAACATACTCAAGCTCAAATGACTGATGCTCTCGCGTAATATCATTAATTTTTGGTTGTGCCCAGTCTGCAAGCCATCCAAAACCCCAGATGTGCTGACCAATCCAGCGGGCGGCTTTCAAATACCAGGGCACATCAGCTTCAGTGATTCTGGCCTGTGTTGTTGGGAATTTAGGTGGTTCACTAATATTGTCAGGCTTGTCTTTAAGAGAACCGGACTCTGAAACTATTTCGTCATCAAGGTTATAAGACACATGTCCACTTTCACTGAATTGGTGATAACGAAGCTGTAGACGAATCACATCACTGGTTTGACTAACCCCGTCCGGATTCATGAGCCCTGTTTGAAGTCTTAAACCACCAACACTGTCTAAAACATGTTGTGAAACCTCAAGCTTAAACAGCGTCAAAGCGAGTGATTGGTTCGCTGCTTCTTTACGATGCTTTTTAGCTTCTTTTGCTGCTTGATTATAACCTTCAATAGAATCGCCTTGAAACCGTGTTGCAGGTGAGGTAAAAAATTCAACAGGCTGTGTCCTGGTGTTAACTTCTCCCAGTGTCCACGCATAAATTATCGGCATAACAACAACTCCATCATAAAAAATAAAAACACGTCACGCGCTTGAGGCAAGGCGCGTGCCGCCGGGAAACTCAGTCAGTGCGCTGGAAATCTGGCGGTAGAGCTCAGGAAGCCAGCGCGGTTGCGCAAAATTCGAGGTGGCAGGTTTACTGACACGCATGTCGTTTGGCGCAATAATCACCCGAGTGTTTTCAAGGCCCACGCGGCGTGTCAGTAAAAATAACTGGTCGATATTGCGATCGCCAATGGCGAGACAGCCTACAGAAAACGACTTTCCGTGAATGAAAATATTGTTGCCAAGCTTGCGCCGACCATCGCGTATGCCCTGCATTTTATCAAACTGATTCGGATAATTAATCATCATTGAGAGATGCATGCTGCTGTAGGGGTTAAAAGACGTCAGGCGATAAATGCCTTCAGGTATCTGGCCATCACCTTCACGCAGCTTCGGACCGAGGCGCCCGCTGAAGGCGGTCAGGTTATAATCGTGGATGTGCCTCCAGGACGTTGCCTCATCTTTGGCCCAAAGCTCAACCCGACGTTCCTGTTTGAAAGCAAGCAGGGCGATGTCTTTGGGAGGGTAACTCACCCGCGCTTTTTCAAACCAGCGCTTAAGCTCAGGTTCTGTACGTGCACCATAGCGCGAAACCGCATTATCAATCGCCTTGTTCCAGTCAGGCTTTTGTCCCATGCCAAAAGCCTGGGCGGTAAAAACGCTGAGCAGTATGATGAACAGTCGATACATGGCCTGCTAACCCTCGTTCACAATGGGACAGATATTACCAAAAAAAACACAAGAGTACAATTAATTTACAGAATCAGAAGCTTCCATGGGTATTTTAGCCTTAGGCGGCGTAGTAAGTTGCCCCACGAGGAAATCAGGTGCTGCTTCAAGAATACCTGTTGATGGTAAAAGGCCATAGTGATTGGGGCAAAGGTAGCGAATGCGGCCTTTGGTATCAACGATGTAAAAAACATAGTCGTACGCACACCAGTCGGGCTTGTTGAAGGTGCCTACCTGAACAACCGGTGTACCATCAAGCCTGCTTTCCATAAAGCGTGCATTCACCCAGAGATTAATCAAAAGGATGGTCGATGCGCTAAAGAGAAGAAGCGCGAAAAGGATGGATACGATGCGCACCAGTTTATACGCATGAAAACGCGGTGATGAAAACAGAAGATACACAATCGCCGCAACAACGATAATCAGGTTAAAAGAATAGGGTACGGCATTGGCATAATCAAAATGTGCCCCGAGAATGGCGCGCCCCATGAGTTTGTACTGCAGCATTAACGCCAGCAGGCTTATCCAGAGGGCTGCCAGTACGAGATTAACGCGTCTTTTGCGAAAACCCATAAACAAAAGCAGCGCACTTAACACGGGCGCCAGGTATTGTATTGCCGTAAAGGTCTGCATCATTCCAGCCATTTCCTTGTAGCCAACATTTCATCTTTATATCAGGTAAATCCGCTTTTGACTATGGGGCTTCACAAGATGCGCCAAATATAACTTTTCGTCGCGATAATTCAAAAAGGAGTTGAGTACATACAATAATAAACAGAGAGCAACTCTGCCTAGGTCATGTTTGCTGCATACTGAGTAAACCCATGTCACTCAGCGCTTAATTCGTGCTTTTCGCTCGAGCCTTTAAAATGTTGTGCAAACAAGCAATAAAACGGGTTTTTTGCTTGTCGTTCTTTTAAACTTGTGCCATTATTTATTGACCATATCTGTCAAGTATCGAGCAGAAAATGATGGTTGAATTGCTATCCCGAATACAGTTTGGTTTCAGTATTGGCTTTCATATTCTTTTCCCCACGCTCAACCTTGGGCTGGCGGTTTTTCTCGTCATCATGGAAGCCATATGGCTTAAAACCAGAAATCCAATCTACCTTGAAATTTGCAGATTCTGGACGCGAATTTTTGCCCTGACCTTCGGAATGGGGGTTGTGTCAGGCATTGTGCTTGCCTATCAGATAGGGACGAATTTTGGGCCTTTCATCACGCAGTTTGGTAACGTACTCGGGGCACTCTTTGCCTACGAGACCCTGACCGCCTTTTTCCTTGAGGCAGGATTTCTTGGGGTAATGCTCTTTGGCTGGAAGCGCGTGCCGCCTGTCGTGCATTTTTTTGCGACACTGCTCGTGGCCATTGGTACGACTATCTCCGCTTTCTGGATAATGTCCGCAAACTCCTGGATGCAGGCGCCGAGCGGCTACCAGGTTATCAACGGCGCCTATGTCGTTGACAGCTGGTGGGCGGTAGTCATGAATCCAACCTTTGTGCCGCGTTTTATCCACATGCTCCTGGCATCCTACGTAACGACTTCTTTCGTGGTGATGGCGGTTTCCGGGTATTATCTGCTGCGAAACAAGGCCCCTGACATTGCAAGGGCATCGCTGTCTTTCAGCCTTTGGGCGGCACTGATTCTGGTGCCTCTGCAAATTGCAGCCGGCGATGTTGCAGGGGTTCGCGTGCACCATTTTCAACCCTTAAAAACGGCAGCAATGGAAGGTGTCTGGGAAACGCAAAAGGGCGCGCCGTTGCTGTTATTCGCGATTCCTTCACAAACTGAAGAAAAAAATTATTTTGAAATCGGCATTCCCAAGCTTGCCAGTCTGATAAATACCCATTCACTGGATGGAGAACTGCAGGGATTGAAAAGTGTTCCTTCGGATGACAGGCCACGGATGGCGCCGGTATTTTTTACCTTTCGTGCAATGGTGGGCATTGGGCTTTTCATGCTGCTGGTAGCCGTCACAGGACTGGTGCTCAGGCTTCGAGGCACACTTTATGATACAGCGTGGTTCCATCGCGTGTGTGTGGCCATGGCACCCCTCGGATTTATCGCGAGCATCGCAGGATGGCTGACTGCTGAAATTGGTCGCCAGCCCTGGGTGGTGCATGGCCTCATGCGTACGCGTGATGCGGTGTCGGCTATCACCGTCGAACAGGTTATCATTTCTTTTTCTCTGTTAATTCTTGCCTACGGCATTATTTTTGGCTTTTACCTGTATTACCTTTTTAAACTCATACGCAAAGGACCGGACGTGCCGTTGCGGGATAGCCTTGAGCAACATGCGTTCCAGTACATGACCGTGCTTCGGGAGAAAAAATAATGCTGCCGCTCATTTTCGCTGTCCTTCTTGGGTTTATCGTACTGATGTACGTTATTCTCGATGGCTTTGATTTAGGCATTGGCATTCTTTTTCCGTTTACGACCAGTGAGCGCGAGCGCGATACGATGATGAATTCCATCGCGCCCGTCTGGGACGGTAACGAAACCTGGCTTGTGTTCGGCGGGGCAATGCTTTATGGCGCCTTTCCAAAGGTTTATGGCATGCTTTTGCCGATTCTTTACATGCCTGTCATGCTGATGCTGATAGCCCTCATTTTTCGCGGTGTCAGTTTTGAATTTCGGTTTAAGGCCAAGACATCCAAACCCGTCTGGAACTGGTCGTTTGCCATTGGCTCGGTGACGGCGACATTTTTTCAGGGCGTGATTCTTGGTGCGTTTGTGCAGGGTTTTCCCATCAATGAGGCACAAATGACTATCCACAATCCCGACTGGCTCACGCCTTTTAGTCTCTGCACGGGTTTCGCGCTGGTGTGCGGCTATGCGCTGCTTGGCGCCACCTGGATGATTTTTAAAAGCGATGGGCGACTGCAGCGAAAAATGGTGCACTATGCCAGGGGGCTTTTGGTGCTCGTCAGTCTATTTTTGCTCTTTGTGAGCATCTGGACGCCGCTGCACAGTGATGAGATTTTTCATCGCTGGTATGATTTTCCGAACATTCTTCTTTTAAGTCCTCTGCCGGCACTGGCCGCCTGGTCCATTTACCGCGCATGGTGCCACTTGAATGCAGGCAGTGCCTACAAGCCGTTTTTATACAGTATTCTCGTGTTTTTTTGCTCGTATGTCGGCATTGCTATCAGCGTCTATCCCTACTTAATCCCGCATCAGGTCACACTCTGGGAAGCGGCGGCTCCTGCCTCGACACTGGTGTTTATTCTCATTGGAGTCTGCATTATGCTCCCGATTTTGCTCGCTTATACGGCATACGCCTACTATCTCTTTCGCGGAAAGCCACAGGGGCATTATCATTAGCTTTTGCAAGACGCCCCGTTATCGAGGGCGTCTTGGGAAAAACATGGATGTAGTCTGCTGATACCGCCGATAATGCTCGCCCCTTGAGGCTAAAGACCCCGCTTCTGTCATGGGGGCTGTGATGCGCGTCATGATGAGATAGAGCATAACCGGCGAGACAATTGCTATCCAGCCATAAGGCGCGCTCAGCGCAAAAAGTGTAAACGCACACCACACAAGCCAATCCGAAAAGTAATTTGGGTGTCTGCTGTAGCGCCAGAGTTTTTGGTTGCAGACTTCGCCCGGGAATTTCTTTTTAAAGTCCTGAAGCTGACGGTCAGCTGTAGTTTCAAGGAGAAGGGCGGTTAAAAAAAGTGCGATTCCCATTGCATCGATAATGCTGAACACGCTGGCAGAGGCTGTAAAATACCATGGCAGGGAAATCACAAAAATCAACGCTCCCTGCAGCTGGAAGTTCAAAAAGAACCCGAGAGGTTTTGAAATTTTCCAGTTATCACTTAGTGCCAGATAGCGTTTATCCACTTTTTTGCGTCTGATGCGTGTCCACCAGAGATAGCCTCCAAGCCTTACTCCCCAGAGGAGGAGGGCGACACCTAAAACAATCGAGCGCCACGAAAGTGTACCATTCAAGAGATACAAAAGCCCCGCGAGCGTCAGACCGCTCGCCCAGCCGACATCTACAACCGAGGGATTATTGGTGCGCCGATACCACACCCAGAAAAGGCACATGTGCAGGAAAAGGGCAATGAGGACCAGGCTAACTATCATGGTTGAGTTTTCCTCTGCAGGTGATTAAAGACAAAGAGGCAAAGCGGCAGGAGTAAGGCCCATGTCGTGCCGAGAGCCGTGTAAAAATAGAGGGGATTTGTGGTTACTGTCGCAGCTCCAACCCTTACGCCAAGCCAGTAGGCAAAGATCATCGAGGGAAAAACAATGCTCCCCCAGAGCAGATAGTGTGTCAGCCAGTTACGATAGATTAGGATGATATTTACGCCAAAACTCAGCCATAAAGCCGTCATCCATGGAGGGGAAACGGGCGCATGAAAGGGATTGGCATGAAACTGCACGAGGCCCGCATACTGCCACAGCGTGTCAGTAACCGTACCAAGAAGGCTCAAGGCCACGGTAAAGAACAGCGCGTCGCGCCATGGAAGCCTGTTATGCGCCTGCAGGAGCATCTGCAGGGCAATGAGGCAGAGCGTGATGCCTGTTCCCGTCCATGCATCACCCTTTGCAGCAAAGTGGATACAGGCAAACCATGCCAGGTACCAGGATGCTCCGTGCAGCAATTTAATGTAGTACGTTTTCATGAGCAGAAGATGCGCCGGATATTGCAGTTTTCAAGATAATTCATCATAGTGGGTGCTTTACATTTCATGCAAGTGAATACTATGGCGCGTTATCTCGTTATTGCGGCAGGCAGTGCAATTGGTCAGGCAGTAAGCACACTTTTGCGTGAGCAGGGAGATACAGTTTTGACTACAGCGCGGGACAGTCAAAAAATCAACCCTGATTTTTTGCTGGATGCGACTCAGTTTGACGCGGTGTCTCAGGTGTTTCGTGATGCGGGTGAGCTTGATGGTGTAGTCAATTGCGCCGGCTCGCTTCTTTTAAAAAGTGCGCACATCACATCGGCCGAGGAATTTCAGGCGGTGATTGCGGCATCGTTAACAACCTCCTTTGCAACCGTACGTGCAGCGGGACAGCACATGCGAAAGGGCGGTTCTGTGGTGCTGATTTCATCCGCCGCAGCCCTTACAGGGCTTGCCAATCATGAAGCCATAGCCGCTGCGAAAGCGGGGGTGATTGGCCTTTCTCAATCGGCTGCCGCAACCTATGCACCAATGCGTCTTAGAGTGAACGTTGTTGCACCCGGCATGGTGGAAAGCCCGCTTACAGCATCAATTTTAAGCAACGAACTGGCGCATACGGCCTCCAAAGCCATGCACGCCCTCGGGCGCATTGGTACACCCCTTGATATTGCCCGGGCCGTTCAGTTTTTCCTGCATCCTGATAATGACTGGATAACCGGACAAGTGCTGGCTGTAGACGGTGGATTAAGCCGTGTTCGGCCCAAGATGAAGTTTTAACGGTTGCATTTTTACAACCATGGGTATATCCTTGTCGCCGTTGGAGAGGTGGCCGAGCGGTTGAAGGCGCACGCCTGGAAAGTGTGTATACGGCAACGTATCGAGGGTTCGAATCCCTCTCTCTCCGCCACCCTGCGTTCTTCGAACTTCGGGCGGCACGCCAGAAGTGAGTTAGAACCAGGAGTGTCTCACGAAGCTTTAGCGTAGTGAGGCATTTAAAACGAATGGATTACATTTGTTTTTAGAATTATCCAGTCGAAATGTTTATGCTGGTTTTGGCGGTAATTTTCTTCGATCTTCGAATAAAACGAATGTACTACGTTTATTTTCTAGAACTATCCAATAATAACATCTACGTCGGTTTTAGCAGTAATCTAAAGCAACGATTTAAAGCGCATAATGATGGTAGAGTGCCTTCTACAGCAAGCTTTTTGCCTGTAAAGCTGAAAAGTTATGTGGCTGTTGAAACCAAAGAAAAGGCAATGGCTTTAGAAAAATACTTCAAAAGTGGTTCTGGAAAAGCGGTGGCGCTAAAACGCTTCTTGTAAACCGGAGGCACCATGCGTAATGAATGATTTTCTCACTTCCCAGTTTTCCAAACCATCTATACACCTAGACTTCCTTGTCATACACCTGACTTGGATTCACGTTAAAAATCATCATATAATCATCAGGAGCACTCATCAAAGAAAAGGGTATTGTCATGAAGCATGCATGGAAGCGGTTTATTTCTTTGTGGGTTGCCTGTTTGTGCGCTTCCACCATGGCGCATGCCGATTTAAAAGTAGGGGTCATGTTTTTCGACCCGCCGCTGGTGATGTCTGCCAATCAGGGTTTTCATGTTGATTTAGCCAATAAAATCTGTCAGGGATTGCAGGAAAAGTGCGTTATTGTTCCCATGGTATGGGAAGAGCTTTTTACAGCCCTTGATAACGGCAAGATAGATCTTATCATGGGCGTTTTTCCAACGCCTGAGCGCGTGCAGAAATACCTCTTTAGCATACCCTATCTCCCCAGTAATGGCCGTATCATTGTGCTCTCTCGACTGGCGATTGACCGCGTTACACAGTTAAAAGGGCAAGAGGTCGGAATCCTTCGGGAGGAGACGGGGGCTGGTGTGTTTGCAGAATATGTTCAGGCGGCATTTCCCGGTCTTTTTCAGGTGATAAAGTATAAAGACATTGAAACGCTGCTCGAATCACTGGCAGATGATACGGTTCAGGCGGCGCTGCTGCACGAGACGGCAGTTAATTACTGGGTTGCCAATTCTCGAGGCATTTTCAGCATGCTTGGAAACCCGTTCCCCCTTGGCGGTGGCTACTCCATCATGACCCTGCCCAATAGTCAGGCCCTGATTACCCGTATTGATGCACAAATTCGCCTGTTAAAATCAAACGGTGTTTTTGACAAACTCTACAGTACCTACTTTGGTGGTTTCCCAGGCGACGGGAGCCCAAAAACCTGAGCCTGCTGCTTTCTCATGATAAAAACCCGGTTTGGCATGTTATCCCGGTCGACTTTGATTAATAAATAAACTTAATGTATATTTATTATGAAATCAGACAGGAGAGAAAAATGCACAATAAACGCTACAGGGATGCGGGTACCGGGCAGTATGTTTCTGAATCCTATGCAATGAGGCATCCGGGTACAACGGTCTGTGAAACCCTGAAACGCCATATGCAGCCCTCAAATAAAAAACAGCGGCGCAAATAAACGCATTTAATGGATGCCTTTAAAGAAAATGCAAGGAGTGTGTATGAAAATCCGCACGCTGTTAACGCCATTTGTGACCATGCCGCTGATCGCAGGAGCCGTGCTGGTGATTGCGATGATGTGGGCACCACTGACACACGCCGCCCAGGGGTGCGGTCATGGATATCACATGACAGCCTATGGACGCTGTGTACCCAACAGCCCTGGCCCATGGGCGCGCGCCATTCCCGGGCGCCCGGATTGCTGGTTGAACCGGTGGGGAGCCGTGCGATGCTGGCGCTGATTAGGGTCTGTTGACAATTGGTGACACGGCTGTAAACCACCAAATGTCAACAGACCCTGGGAATCAAGGCTCCCTGATGCTGTCGAGATGGCTTATGACGGCAGCATCGAAGGGCCTTTTTTAATGGCATTGATAAGTGGAGTCAGTACTTTTCTGGCGCCACACTCTACAAAATCCTGCTCGCCAGCTATCAGGAGATGCTCAATACTCTGTGTCCATCGTACCGGTTGCATCATATGACACGCAAGGTAACCCGCAATTGTGTGGGCTGGATAGGGCATGGCATTCAGGTTCGCGATAACGGGTATTTTGGGTGGGTTAAACGAGAAATCTTGAAGAAACTCCGCAAAGGCTTCACTTGCCTCTCGCACAAGCGGGGTATGAAAAGCGCCATTAACCTTCAACGGAATAAAACGTTTTGCTCCGGCTTCCAGAAACAAAGGCGTAGCCCGCATCAGTGCATTGCTGTCGCCAGCAATCACAAACTGTGAAGGGCTGTTATAGTTGGCAATGTAGAGGTTTTTAAATCCTGACAGCACAAGCACCCGCTGAATCTCATGCTCTCCGAGCCCAATAACTGCGGCCATGCTCCCATTGTTAACGGTTGCTGAAAGCTCCGCACGCTTTTGCACAATCCGAAGCCCGGTTGCAAAATCAAACACCCCGGCGATATGGAGCGCATTATATTCACCAAGACTGTGGCCTGCGAGAAAGCTTATCGAACCATGAAAGGATTCACGCCACTGCCGCCATGCAAGGGCATTAATTACAAAGAGTGCAGGTTGAGTGTAGCGTGTATTATCAAGAAGGTGTTCGGGGTCTTCGAGGCAGAGTGTCTGAATATCATAACCAAGGATGAGGCTTGCTTCACGTACAGGTGCTTTAAAGTGCTCGAAAAGCTCTCTCCCCATGCCCACCCACTGAGACCCCTGCCCTGGGAACACACACACCGTCATTGGTTTTCTCCAGACATCAAATCCCGCATAGCGGCTGTTTAAATGCATTATACCATGTATTATTAACAACATTTTGGAGAACGCGGGCGCTACTACAGCGTTATCTTAAAATTCAATCAGGCTGGATGGATTGTGAGGCCTGTGCCAGCCTGTTGGGCAGGGGCCTTGCCCGTGCGCATTGAAACAGGATGGAGAGGATTGTATAGTAACTTCTTTTCAATTCGTTGAAAGGGATTTCTGATGCGCCGTCCAGTCTTTTCAGGGATGTTATCGGTATTAACGCTTCCCGCCTTTGCCAATGCCATACAGCTTTTTACCGGGCTTAACTATGCTAATCCTGCCGAACTTTTTAAAGTACAGGAGAGTGAGTTTATTATTGGGTCTGTTGGCCAGAACCTCAATATGAAGTTTCGTGGAAACTCCATTAACTTTAACACGTTTCGCTACGATGAGGGACGCGCCACCACCAATCAGACCGATGCACTCCCGTATGGCCGCTTTGCACGCCGCATCAACCAGAAACTGGTTCTTGGAGTGGATGTAACCGAACCATATTTTTCAAACCTTCGCTGGGGGAATAACTCTATCCTGCGCTACATTACCACACAGACTGTTCTCAGGGATGTCGATATCAGTCCGAGAGCGTCGGTGGCTTTAAGCCAGAGCCTCTTTGTCGGTGCGGGTCTTAATATCAATTTGCTCCGTAACAACGAAATCAATTTTGCAGTTCCCACCGGACCGCTGTCATATGCCAACCTGATTAACAAATCCTCCGCTACCAAAACAGGTTTTAATCTGGGGGCGTATTATGTGGTTAACCCCACTAATTTTGTGGGAGTCAGTTATTTTTCCCCCATTAAAATGAACACCACCGGCCCGAGTATTCTCAATGGAACCAATGTCTTTAACAATGATTATTCTTCGCCGCTGCCACTGCCTGCAACTGGTGTGCTGAGTTTTACCCATTTCTTCTCTAAAACATGGCTTGCCAATCTGCAGATGTTCTACTCTGACTGGAGCCCGCTGAAAACTGTGGATTTAATCAATACGGCAGTTGGCAGCGACTTCATTTTTCAGTCAAAATACCGTGGATCGTATGCGTTTATCGGTGTGGTGCGTCATCAATATACCGAAAAGCTTGGTTTGTCGCTGATTGGCGTAATGGACACCAACCCGGTCCCGTCTACGCTTCGAAGCCCCGCATTGCCGTCTGATAACCAGTACGCACTTGCCATTTCTTCCGACTATGCGCTGACAAAGCAGGCAACGCTTCAGTTTATCTACGGGCATGGCGTTGCGAAGCCGCGCATTAACCTCAGCGCGCCCACGCCCGCCGGTGAGCGCCTGCAGCTGACGACGGGGCACATTAACGTCAATGCCAATGTGATAGATTTACGCGTGAAGATTGCTGTTTAGCGTTCGTTAAAGAGGCGTTCTCACGCCTCTTCGTTACACGCGATACACTCTATAAACCGGGCGCCATACCGTTCCAGCTTGCTCTGGCCAACTCCTGAAACCTGCAGAAATGCCCCGAGCGTTCGGGGTTTAAGGGCAATCATGTCAAAGAGAGAGGCATCGCTGAAGACCATAAAAGGGGGCTTTGACTCTTCTTCGGCAATGCGGCGGCGTAATGCGCGCAGTGCCTCAAAAAGCGGGCTCGAGGCCTGTGCTGGCTTTTCTCTGGCGTTTTTTCTGTCTGCTTTTGGCAGTTCCTTGCGCACGGCAAGCATCAGAGTGGCCTGTCCCTTCAGGAGCAGCCCCGCCTTTTTTTTGAGGCGCAAAATGTTGTACTGGTTGATGTCCTGCTCACAATATTCTTCGTGAATAAGCTGCCATGCAAGCTGGCGCCACCAGTGTTCCGGTTTGTCTTTACCGATGCCATAGGTACTGAGCACATGGTGGCCCGCGGCTTCAATCTTCTCAGACTGACTGCCGCGCAGTACGGCAATGGTGTATCCCATCCCGTAGCGCTGACCAAGGCGATACACGCAGGAGAGAAACTTTTGCGCGTCTACTGTGGCATCGACTTTTTCTGGAGGATGGTCACAGACATCGCAGTGTCCGCATGGCTCTGGCGCCTCTTCATCAAAATAACGCAGAAGAATCTGGCGGCGGCAGTGTGAGGCTTCGGCAAAAGCAAGCATGTGCCCGAGTTTTGCGCTCTCTATGCGTTGTACCTGCAGGCTGGCAATGCCGGCTATGAATGCCCGCAGTTTGGCGCTGTCTGCCGGATCATACAGTAACAATGCTTTTGAGGGCAATCCGTCACGTCCGGCGCGCCCGGTTTCCTGATAATACCCCTCGATGGTTTTAGGGATATCATGGTGAATGACAAAGCGCACATTGGGTTTATCGATGCCCATGCCAAATGCAATCGTGGCGATGACCAAATCAATCTTGTCATGGCGAAAAAGGTGCTGTACTTCACGACGCTCATCATGTGGCAGGCCGGCATGATAGGCGCGTGCACGGAAATTTCGGGCGATAAGCGCCTCTGACAGGCGTTCGACTGTTGAGCGCGTGCTGCAGTAAATGATGCCGGGCTCATCAGGATGCTCTTTGAGAAAGGCCTCAATCTGGCGCAGCGGCTGGTGTTTGCTGACCACCTGATAGTGAATGTTTGGGCGATTAAACGATGCGACATAGAAGGTCGGCGAAAAATTAAGGCGCTCTGTAATGTCGCGCTGGGTTTGACGGTCAGCAGTTGCCGTCAGCGCAATCATGGGAACTGTTGGGAATTCGCGTTTTAAGGCGCCAAGCTCTGCGTATTCCGGGCGAAAATCATGCCCCCATTGTGAAACGCAATGCGCTTCATCGATGGCAAAAAGCGCAATAGGGCACTCGTGCAGCCGCTCGATAAATCCCGGACTGAGCAGGCGCTCCGGCGCGATATACAGAAGATCAAGGGTTCCGGCGTGAAGGCGCGCAAGAACGCTGCGTGCATCATCACTGTTTTGTGATGAGTTATAGCACTCAGCCCGTATTCCAAGTGCTTTAAGTGCGCTCACCTGGTCTTCCATGAGCGCAATCAGGGGCGACACCACAATGCCAACACCCTGACGCACGAGAGCGGGAAGCTGATAACAGAGCGACTTTCCTCCCCCGGTAGGCATTAATACCAGCACATCTCTTCCGGCTATAACCTCTTCAATCACCGGTTTTTGATGGCTGCGAAACGCATCAAAGCCCCAATGGCGTTTGAGCAGCTTAAGGGCACTTTCACTCAGAGACGCATCAAGCGCATGATTTTCCATACATTGCTGCTTATTATTCTTTTACAGGCATGAAAAATCCGCAATAATAGCACCCATTGCAGGGATATGAATAATGTAAATTGCGTGAAAGGTGTTTTTTGCTGCCGACAGGAGAAAGGCAATGGATTTTCAACTCAGTGACGAACAGAAAGCCATTAAGGCAATGGCCGGTGAATTTGCGCGGGAACAGCTTGCGCCAAATGCCGAAGCCTGGGACAGTGAATCCTATTTTCCGCGGGATGTGCTGCAGGCGGCGGCGCGTCTTGGCATGGGCGGAATTTTCGCCGGAGAAGACGTTGGAGGGAGCGCGCTCTCGCGTCTGGATGCGGCACTGATTTTTGAACAGCTTGCCGCGGGATGTATCAGTACCAGCGCATTTTTGTCCATACACAATATGGTTACTTCGCTGATTGACCACCACGGCTCAGCTGCGCAGCGCGCGCATTTTTTGCCGAGTCTTGTCAGCATGGACTGGATGGCAAGCTTCTGCCTCACTGAACCTGACTCAGGCTCTGATGCTGCCTCCCTGAAAACCCGGGCAGAGCGCGATGGGGATTTTTACGTATTAAACGGCGCGAAATCCTTTATTTCAGGGGGAGGTGTGAATGAGGTCTATCTTTGCATGGTGCGCACCAGCGAAGACAAGCATCACGGTATCAGCTGCGTCCTTGTTGAGAAGGACACGCCCGGTTTTTCTTTCGGCAAGCAGGAGAAAAAGATGGGATGGCGCAGCCAGCCCACGAGCATGCTGTATTTTGAAAACTGCCGTATCCCGGTCAGTAACCGCATTGGCGAAGAGGGCGATGGGTTTCGCATGGCGCTTAATGACCTGAACGGCGGGCGCATTAACATCGCTGCCTGTTCACTGGGAGGGGCGCTCGCGTGTCTCCAAATGGTGCGTCAATACATGCAGGAGCGTCATCAGTTTGGTAAGGCGCTGAAAAATCTGCAGGCGCTGCGTTTTTATTATGCCGATATGCTGACCGCTTTTGAAACAGCGCGTCTTATGGTCTACCGTGCCGCTGAAGCCCTTGACAGGAAAGCCTCTGACGCCCCACGGCTGTGTGCCATGGCAAAGCGGTACGCGACTGATACGGCCTTTGACATCAGCGACAAAACCCTGCAGATTTTTGGCGGCTACGGCTATCTGCGGGATTACCAGGTGGAGCGGATATTCAGAGATTTACGCGTGCACCGAATACTTGAGGGCACTAACGAAATCATGCGCGAAATTATCGCCAAATCAACCCTTGATGTCGAGTTTGCACTCGAGTAGGAGCTATAATGGACTGGATTCTTGATTCCCTCGATGCCGATGGCATTCTGACACTGACGATAAACCGTCCTGAGAAGTTGAATGCGCTTGCTACTGAAGTGCTGGTTGCACTCGCTGTGCAATTTGAACGCGCGCGAACGGACTCGCGGGTAAAAGGGATTCTCATAACCGGTGCCGGGAAGGCATTTTCTGCCGGTGCTGATATTACGCGGCTTGCAGAATGTGATGCTCAAAGTGGCTATGCCTTTGCACTGTCGGGCCAGCGCGTGTTTCGTGCGCTCGAAACACTGGCCAAACCCTCGATTGCCGCAGTTAACGGATTTGCTTTTGGCGGTGGGTGTGAGCTGATGCTGGCAGCAACGCTGCGCATTGCGAGTACTGCGGCACGCTTTGGGCAGCCGGAAGTCAAGCTTGGGGTGATTCCAGGTTTTGGCGGTACGCAGCGTCTTGCGCGGGTAGTGGGGAAGGGGCGTGCGCTTGACCTGTGCCTGACCGGGCGTTTTATTGATGCAGAAACGGCATTGGCTTTTGGTCTTGTCAGTGAGGTTGTGGAGCCAGAAGCGCTGCTCGCGCGTGCGAGAGAAATTCTGCAGGGAATTCTTGCGATGGCGCCACTTGCCGTTGCCGGCGTGATGGAAGTTATTGATCACGGCTATGACCTGTCGCTGGACGATGCCCTTCACCTTGAAGCCATTCATTTTGCCAAAACCTGCGCAAGCCACGACAAACAGGAAGGGGTTTCGGCGTTTCTTGAAAAACGGCCAGCGGTTTTCACGGGGAAATAAGGTGAGTGACGATATTCTTTTTGAAGAAGCGGGAACGGTGGGGGTGGTGACATTAAACCGCCCTGCGGCTTTGAACGCGCTGACGCTGCCGATGGTGTGCGCGCTGAAGCACCAGCTTCACCTCTGGAACGAAGATGCGCGTGTGCGTTCCATCGTGCTCAAAGCCACTCCCTCCAAGGCGTTTTGTGCCGGGGGGGATGTACGCTGGCTGTACGACAACGGGCGCGTGCATCCCGAGAAAGTAATGGCGTTTTTCGAAAACGAATACGCAATGAATTTGAGCATTGCCACGCTCAAAAAACCCTTTGTGGCACTGATGGATGGCATGACCATGGGGGGCGGGGTCGGTGTGTCGCTGCATGGTCAGTTCCCGGTTGCAACTGAGCGTTTCGTGTTTGCGATGCCAGAAACCAGTATTGGGTTTTTTCCTGATATTGGCGCCTCTCATCTTTTAAATCGCCTGCCAGGCGAGCTTGGCATGTATCTCGCGTTAACCGGAGACCGGCTGGATGCCGGGCGTGCACATGAGGTAGGGCTTGTCTATGCGTGTGTGCCGTCTTCTCAACTTCAGGAAGTGCAGACGGCCATCCTTCAGGAGGATACTTCACCGGAGGTTATTCTTGCGCCGTGGCACACTCCGGTTTACAGCCCCTGGCCTGAGCGCGCCATCATTGACCAGTGTTTTGCCGCCGGGAGCGTTGAGGGTATTTTGGAGCGACTCGCGTCTTGTGATGCGCCTTTCGCACAACGCACGCAAGAAACCCTGCGTGCTAAATCGCCCTTGGCGCTTAAGGTCACATTCGCGCATTTAAAGCGTACGCGCGGACTGTCGCTGGCCGATTGTCTGAAAGAGGATTACCAACTCGCCGGGCATTTTATGCGTTCACAGGATTTCTACGAAGGTGTGCGCGCACTGCTTGTAGACAAAGATAAAAACCCGCGCTGGCAACCGGCGGGTATCGATGCTGTAACGAGCGAAATGGTCGAGGCGTTTTTTGACGGCATCATTTTCACACGTCTGAGGTAATAGGATGGTGTAAATCTCGCTGAGCATCGCGAAGCCCGGTATCGGATGATATTCGAGGCCGGGAGTACGTTTATGCATCCATTCCCGGGCTTATCAGCCCAGGCTACTTCTTACACCTGATGTAATAGGATGACGTAGGCCAGGCTGAGCATCGCGAAGCCCGGCATCGGATGTTATTCGAGGCCGGGAGTACATTTATCCATCCATTCCCGGGCTTATCAGCCCAGGCTACTTCTTATGCCTGATGTAATAGGATGACGTAGGCCAGGCTGAGCATCGCGAAGCCCGGCATCGGATGTTATTCGAGGCCGGGAGTACATTTATCCATCCATTCCCGGGCTTATCAGCCCAGGCTACTTCTTATGCCTGATGTAATAGGATGACGTAGGCCAGGCTGAGCATCGCGAAGCCCGGCATCGGATGTTATTCGAGGCCGGGAGTACATTTATCCATCCATTCCCGGGCTTATCAGCCCAGGCTACTTCTTACACCTGATGTAATAGGATGGTGTAGGCCAGGCTGAGCATCACGAAGCCCGGCATCGGATGTGATTGGCCGGATGTACTTTCAAGCATCCATTCCGAGGTTTATCAGCTAAGCGATGATCTAAAAATATGTCTCTGCGCTCATTCCCCGCTGTTTGGCAAGTTCCTGTAGGGTATTTGCGCTTCCAGCAAGGATTCATGCATGCTGCAGAGAATATTGCCGAGCCGGCATGAAGCGTTTGGATTTTTATGATGAGCCCGCATGATTTGGGCATGCTCTTTAAGTGCATCTTCAACCAGATTGAGGCAATCAGCAAATGTGGTTGTCTCATTGAGTCTATGAATCAGCCTTTCTGCCATTCGTACTTTTTTGGTTGTGAGTGCTTCGTTAAAAAATAACGAAGGCTTCGCTTTTAACTTTTGGTTTTGCGACTCACGTTCGCCGCGAGAATCAATATAGCGATGAAGCTCTGAGATATAGGCGTTTTTTCTCTGGTCGGTGATGCGATACTCGTCATGGCTCCTTTTTATTAAGTCATACTGAGCCTTCATTTTTTCAATGCGGCTCGCTTTTCCTTTCAGTAGCGCCTGGGATGGAGCTGAATTTTGTCCGCGTTCCTGAGACAGCACTTCATTGAACATTTTTCCCTTTGCAACCAGTGGATTGGATGAATGTGGCAATTCTTTTTTTAGTATCCCTTTAAGCATGGTGGTACTGACATCGAGTGCTTTGTCAATTTCGCGTGTGCGCACCAGTTTTTGTGTGCTGTCGAAAACAGGCAGAGCCTGCTTTAGGCCATGAAGGCCTAGAAGATTACGCCAGACTTTTCCTTCAGCAGTATTCTCATCGTTCACGGAGGGCTTTAGTAAGCTGTCAAAATTAGTATTGACTACAGTGGTTAAATGGTTACTAAGAGCGGCCAGATACTGGGGTTTTAAATTGATATAGGTTATCCCGTTGGTCGGCTGTTGAAGTTCGTTATTCATCTCTGCGCTCGCGAAATTCAGATTCACATCGCTCGTCTGAACCACGGTACCATCATCTTTGACTTGTTTGATATTGAAGTGAGTTGAATTTCCAATGCGTTGTAGATAGAGCGTCATCGCTTTATTTTTGTCATCGCCAAGATTATTACATAACGCAACATCATACCCACAGGCAACGCCTCTTAAAACGGGGTTTACTGAGTTACGAGAGGTAAAAAATGGCGCTGCTTCATTCGTTGCATGCGCGATTTCCCCGGCCTCACTCATGTTATAAAATCGAAGATGACTTTCACGAAGCACTTGATAAAAGCTTTGAAGGTGTTGCAGATTCGCGACAAAAGGAAGCGATTCTGGAGTCATCGTGTCAAAGTTTTCTCGATTTTCAAGCATGGCTTCCACCGTTGGAAGGCAGTATTTTTGATAATAATCTTCTGGTGGATTTAAAGTATCTGCAATGAATGTTTTTAAAGAGTGAGCGATGCCATCCTCTGCCGTTGTTCCGAGGGCGGTTTGCAATTCTTCCAGTGAAAATTGCGAATCAACAAACTCCAGCATTTTTTTGTAAGCCGCTTCGGTGATAAAAGGGTGAACGAGGGATTTAATGTCTTTTGCCGCAGCGTTTCGTATTTTTTCAGCAGCACTTTTCACGCTGGATTCTGTTATGGCTAATGCTTCCAGGTTTTCCCGGTTACGCGAAAGACCATCGATGTAACGTGTTACGATTTCCTCTTGATTATTTTTTACGAGCGTTTCCGCCGCCTCTACAGTCAGACTGGAGGGTTGCGCCATACCAAGTTGAGTAAGCATGGTTTGGATTTTTTGAAGATGATGCTTTCTATCAGGGTGTTCTGGGTTAAGTTCCAGCGATAAAATTTGCCGCAATACGGCATTGCGATTTTCATCCGTATTGTCATGGCGAAAAACTTGCAGGGCGCTAAAAATGGTTTCCTTGTGTTCAACTTTCGAAAGCGCGATATAACTGCATAAACCTTCCATGAGAATTTTAAGTTCTGTATTAAGATGCTGTCTCGTATTTTTATCAATAAGAGCTATAGGATTTTTAAGGGCTGCTGAATAGTATTTGTCACGAATCTCTTTTAATCCGTTTGCCTCTTTCAAGATACCCATTCCAAATAGTTTTTGAGCGTTATCATGCTCGTTAACCGTCTCAAAAGGGATGTCCAGCACTTTTTGGTAAAATTGGGCGCGTTTGGATTCGGCATCCCACATTTCTTCAACATCTTCATCTTCATCAAGGTTCTGCGGTTTCCTTTGCAGATTCTCGAGGCGCTCCTCGACTTCCTGCCGGGATTCTCTGGCAGCGATACTTTGAAAGATTTTTGCAGCCCAAAAGGCAAGCCAGGCAACAACCCGAGCCAGCAGAGGCAGCGGGGTGCCTTTTTCTATCTCAGATTTTTTAGTATTCAGCGTGTCTATGGCCTTTTCGAGGACGCCATAAAAGTCTTTTACCGTCAGATTAAACTGGTAGGCGTTCGTTTTATTAATCGCATCGAGGGTGTTAAAAAGGTAGGTAATGACTTCATCAGACAGCTTTTCATCATCGACTTCATGTAACGCATCTCGATGACTTTCAATCCATAAAAGAACATTGTCGGCAAGTTCCTGTGCGAGCTTGTCGAGATAAACCGGCTTAAACCTTCTTAATGCCTCATGATAGTCGGCTTGATAATCATCCTTGTTAAGCTCCTCATCCCCAAAAAGACACTGTACGCCTTTTTGTGTAATCAGGAAGAAGTTCGGCGTTTTGTGGGGATTCAAGCCACGATTTCGGCCATACGCCTGAATGATGTTGGCAGGATTTGCGAGAGGATTTTCCTGACTGTGTGCAAGGACTGCAACCTGATGCAGGTTAGGGTCGTTAAAGCCCGCAATTTTTGTATCGGTGCAATAGAGTGAAGTAATCCCCATGCGAAAGAGATTATCGGCATTAACGAGGGTATCCTCTTCAGAACGAACCGGTGTAAAAACGGCCTCTTCAGCCCTGGGATTTAATGCCTCAACAGCGCGTTTGGTGCGAATTTTTGGGGTGTACGCCGTGTCAGCATTGCTGATACCAGTGCCGTGAGTTTCTTCTCTAAAACCGTTAAACACCTGTCCAGGCTCGATGGTTTCGTTTTTTTCAACCTGATTAAAGGCATATTTTTTATAATGTTTTTTCGCGAATTCATGCAGCCGGGTTTTATTGTTTTGATCTAATACATCAAACAATCCGGCATCTGCATACCAGTTGTCGGTAATACGCTGGCCAATAACTGGTCCAAATCTTAATCGGTCTTTAACGCCTAGTAAAAGAGGAATCAGTTCCTCAGTTTGCGCGGGCGTTAATCCTCGCGGATTTGTGTCTGCATCGTACACAAGCAGCGAGCGAAGATAATCTTCAGTCATTTCTGAAGCTTGCGCGCTGAGCTCCAGATAAAAGGCGTTTAAATCCGTTTTACGCCGCTCATCGAGGTATTTGCCGCCAAAATTTTGCAGGATATCGGTCAGATTATCGCGGCCATTAGCCGCTTTTGAGGCCATAATCGACAAAGCAAGGTCGATTATGGCATGTTTGCTGTTTTCGAGGGGGGCACTCTTAAGGCCTTCAAGGATTTCATTTCTAAGCGTTATAACTTCTTCGTCACTGCAGCCAAAACCGGCTTCATTATTCACCTGACGGATATTTTCAAGCAGTCCACTGGAAAACTGTTGGTAACAGCTTGCTGCATACTGGGTATAGGCACTCTCATCTGGAGTGACCCCGGATACCTGTAAAAATTTATACGTGTTATCCCGCTCAAAGAGATTGCCGTTGGCATAAAAGCGCTGGTTAAAACCGGGAAGTGCCTGCGTGCCTTCAGCAAACTGTTTTGTCAATAAATCCAGGTTGACGACGTCTTCAAAATGGTTAGCGCAAATCAGGGTTTTTCCCTGAAAGGCTGAGGGCTGTACCGCCCATCGAACCGCCCGGCGCAGTCTCTGTTCAGGTAACTCATTGCCAGGGTCGTTTTCATTTGCGCTCTGTGGAACCTCGCGCAGATTGGTGTGGTAGAGATACGCCTCAGCAAAGGGCAGGGACGCATCAAAACCCGTTTGCCTGTCGAAAAGATCGGCCATAAGCCTGTTGCGGTTGGATTGACCATCGAGGTTAGACCGACTATGAATTTCTTCGATTGATTGTGCGGATTTCGCAGTGCTTTGCACGCGTTCTGCATACCCTCCAGCGACTTTTTCTGCGTTGCTCATACTGGCAACGGTGGCAAGCTTCGTCTGAGCATCGTCACCAGAAGCCAGTGATGACAATGCAGGGGTAGGGGTAGCTGTCAGGAACATGGTGGTTTTTTGTCCGGCAATGCTGCGGGCTTTCAAAAACAAATCTTCCTGGTCGGCAATCAAATGCGCTTCGTCAAAACTGTAGAAGTCTGTATTATCGATATCAGGCGTATTTAACGCATCGTCAACAGAGGTAATGCGAATCTGTTGATGGTATCTCTCCAGAAAACCGGTTGGTAAGAGGCGCGTCAAATCCAGTCTGAACTGCTCAAGAAGGCTTGCCGGTACTGCGAATGTTGCTCGCTGACCTGACAGGGCAAGTACCTGCATCCATAAGGCTTGTGTAAATGTTTTACCCGAGCCGGTCGTCAGGGAGACCAGCATGTTATCTTCGAAACCGGGCCTTCCAATATTTTCAATAATACGCCCAAGGTTAGTGATATGCAGTTCGTAAAGGTCTATTTTATCCGGGCCACCAAACGGAGTCCCCATGGCGTCTGATACAGAGAACGCTTCCTCTCGAGGGTAGAAGCGTACGGGAGAGTGACTCGCGATTATCTGTGCCAAATCCTGTCCTGAATAATCGGTTATTCCTTTGAGTTCAGGTAACTCGGAAAATTGTGGCTCAGTCACCGTGAGAGATATGCTGCCATCTTCATTAGCCAATTTAGAAAATCGGATAGTACACCCCGCAAGGGTAAGCTCGACGGTATCCTGTTCATTTGACGCTTTAATGGCAGACAGCGCCTGTTTTTTTAGCGTATGCAGGCAAAGATAGGAATAAAAGACGCTTTTACCGGCATTAAGAATAGCTGTTCGTTGTTCAGAGGTGAGCGTTGGCATGATAAGTCACTACTCCAGGATAGTCAGTTGGACACCTACTTTAATATGGTTATTTTAGACCGTTATTATTAACCGATTATTAAGGTGCTTCGGTAACACCTTTCATTGAGGCAACAGGGCGGGCATTATTGGCAGGATGTGCTTTAGGCATCCATTCCCGGACTTATCAGCCGAGGCTGCTTCATAGGATTAATTTAACAGACCATGCCGGGGATTATGGAATGCTCGAATTCAATTGCTTTTCCAGCCGCCGCCAGAGCAGTAAAACGCTTGCCAGCGCGCTGAAAGACATGCCGAGCCACATGCCGCTTCCCTGTAACCCATGCATGCGGGAGAGCAGCTGGCCGAGGGGGAGCGCGATGCCCCAGAAGCTGATGATGGATACCATCAGAGTAAAGCGGGTGTCGTGCAGGGCGCGCAGCGCGCCAAAACACACGATGCGAGCAGCTTCTGCTAACTGGAAAAAAGCCGCGAGCAGGAAGAATTGTCGGGCAATGGTTAAAAGTGAGGCGTTTTCACGGTCGCTCAGGGAAATATCGAGCCCAATCAGCCAGTCGGGCGCAAAGACATAAAGAGCCCCAACCAATAGCATGAACGTCACCGCACTTAAAATTCCAGCCTTGACAGTCCGCTTTGCCGCAAGAACGTCTTTCTCACCAAGCAGGTGCCCCATGCGAATCGTAACCGCCTGAGCCAGGGCAAAAACCACTGCCATCATCATTCCTAAAAACTGCATTACAATCTGGTTGGCAGCAAGAAAAGTGTTCGATAGCGTGCCCATGTAGAGCGCCAGCACAAAGAAAAAGCCAATTTCAAGCGCATACATTAAGCCCATCGGCAGACCAATGCGTATCAGCTGGCGCAGCATGCTTTGCTGCCCGCTCTGAAGCAGGGGCTTTATGTACACTCGGTAGGTTTTGTTGAAGAAAATATAAAGCGCAAGCCACAAAGTCGTCAGCCAGTAACTGGTGGTCAGACCCCAGCCAATACCAGACATGCCAAGCTCTGGCAGTCCCAGTTTGCCAAAAATAAACCCATAATTGGCGATAATCGCCACCGGTACCCAGAACAGGGTAAAAACCATGGTTACGCGCACATGCCCAAGTCCTGAAAGAAACTGCAGCAGTACGAGCATTAAAAAATCAGGCAGCAGCCCAAAGGCGAGTGCACGCAGATAAGGTTCTGCCATCGCGACCACGGCAGCGCTTTGCCCAAAAAATCCAAAGACTGGCGCGAGATTCCAGAGCAGCAGGAACATTGGCGGAACGAGAAGCATGGCGAGCAGAAGGCCATCACGCAGTACGCGTGCCACGCCGCTTATATCCTGTTCGCCGTGTTTGCGTGAGACCAGCACGCTGACCGAGGTGAGTCCTCCCCAGAGGATGACCATCAGTGTCGCAAAAAACCAGCCAACCAGTGAGCCTGCGGCAATGGCGTCTTCACCAAGGCGTGCCAGAAAAAACGTCGAAAAAAAGCTGATGGATGACTCTACGAGACCGGTCATTACAAGCGGCAGTGCCAGACGCAGCAGGGGGGCTGCATCGCGTCTCCAGAAAGCTGCCGCCTGTATTTTTGGCATGCTTCAGCCAGCCGCCAGTGTATCTGGAATGCGGCTTGCGACTTCATGTGGCAGAAGCAGCCAGTAGTATCCCTTGTTTTTCATGCGACCAGCGATAGAGGTGGCTTTCCTGCCGCTACCCCAGTAGACATCGCCTCGAACCAGTCCTCGAATCGCGCCGCCCGTATCCTGAGCAATCATTAATCGCCGGAAGGGTTTTTCATCTTCTGAAGCCATATCGGGATGGGTGGTATTCAGCCAAAGTGGTGTACCCATTGGAATAAAGCGTCTGTCTACTGCAAGTGAGTAGCCAGGCGTCAGTGCCACGCCCTGAGAACCATATGCCTCGGCCTGATTTAAAATTCTGAAGAAGACAAAGGACTTATTTTGATGCAATACACGGTTCATCTCGCCCGGGTTTTCAGTCAGGTAGCGACGTATCCGCTGCATGGACGCGTTATCACGGTTCATGATGCCTTTATCGATGAGCACCCTGGCAATGGAGGTGTAGGGTGCGCCGTTTTGTGCGGCATATCCGACGTATATGCGCTGGCCATCTTCAAGTTTCACCATTCCAGAACCCTGAATTTCAAGAAAGATGCGATCGATAGGGTCTTTAAGCCATAAAAGTACGCGTGCAGACTTCTTGATGGCACCGTTATCGATGGCATGGCGGGTGTAATAAGGCACAAGTGTTTTGTGCGCAAAACGCCCGACAATGCGCTTACCCTTCAAATCAGGCGAAAATGGTGTCAGGTCAACGCTGATTAAGTCATCTGGTATGGCGTATAGCGGAACAGAGTATTTGGCAGAGCGCTTAAGGCTGCCCTCAAGCAGGGGCGAATAATACCCGGTAAAAAGCCCCTCTACCGGCAGTTCAACGGGAGAAAACCAGGTTTCAAAAAAGGCTTTCGCACGTTCCTTATCCACATTCTGCAGGGCCATCGCCGCCTTACAGGCCGGATGCCAGTCTCCGGCTTTGAGAGGTATTGGCGGGCTGCCGGTTTCCTTCTCAGGCGCCTGGCGCAGAAACACGGAGCATGAGCGCTGGAAGGCCTTGAAGGACTGGACATGATTGCTGCTGTCCCAGCCCGGAAGCTCAGTGAAACTGACCTGTTTCGGAGTCTTCACCACAGGTGGTGCAGACGGCCTGTAGGCATAAAAGATTATAAGGCCTGCGAGCAGGATGAGCAGCAGAGAGATAAAGGATTTCTTATTCATAGGTGGGCAATAATTACACGTTATGGGATCAATTGCAACATTTTTATGCGTGAAGCTAAAATAACCCCTTGATTAAAAATAGTTAAAAAATTGCCAGTACATCTTCAGAAGCTGGTCCCCCGAGAATAGACTCGCTGTTCCCGCGGCAGCAAGGAAGGGACCAAAAGGAATGGGCGTGCCCTCTGGCTTTCGCGAAAGCTTAAGCCAAAGCATGCCAAAAACGGCGCCTGTAAAGGCTGCGAGCATCAGAATAAGCTGTAACTGCATCCAGCCAAACCATGCACCGAGAGCTGCAAATAGTTTAATGTCACCTCCACCCAAACCCTCACGATGTCGAAAAAACCGATAAAGTCCGGCGATGCTCCAGAGAGCGAGATAGCCGCCTGCCGCACTGCATACCGCCGTTTGAAGGGGCACAAACAAGCCATTCAGGTTCGCGATAAGGCCTGCCCAGAGTAGCAGCAGTGTCAGACAATCCGGTAACAGCTGATGTTCGATATCAATCACTGTCAGCGCCAGCAGTATCACGAGAAATCCTGCAGCAAAAAGTCCCTTCAGACTGAAACCAAAGGCGTACAGTGCGGCCAGTACCAGTAAGAGTGTGGCAAGCTCCAGCAGCGGATAGCGCCATGAAATGGGTGTCTTGCAGGCAAAGCAGCGGCCCCTCAGTAAAAGAAAGCCTAACAGCGGGATGTTCCAGTATGCCGGTATGGTAGTGGCACAGTGTGGACAGAAGGAACGCGGTGTAAAAAGGTT
The DNA here is from genome assembly GCF_004571195.1 of Legionella geestiana. Classification (GTDB taxonomy): domain Bacteria; phylum Pseudomonadota; class Gammaproteobacteria; order Legionellales; family Legionellaceae; genus Legionella_B; species Legionella_B geestiana. The sequence continues at coordinate 252,980 of NZ_CP038271.1, read as the reverse complement.
CAGCGTTTTCCGGGAAGTTTCAGGAAGGCCACAGAGCATTTCACACTCTGCACGCGTTCGCGCTTCAAGCATTTGAGGCAGCCGCCAGACAAGAAGATTTAAAAAACTGCCTGTGATTAGGGCAATGACGCCGCTTAGGATTACGCAAAACACGGGATATTGCTGCAAAAGCTGTGCAAACATGTTCAGATAATCCTCCCAAGAGTGAGAACCGGCAGATACAGTGCGACTACCAGTCCGCCAACCAGGAGTCCAAGAATAGCCATGATGAAGGGTTCAATCAAGTTGCTTAAGATCTCAAGCCGATGTTCGAGATGGGCTTCGAGCCATAGACCAGCTTCATGAAGGCTTGATTGTAAGGTACCGGCGTCTTCGCCGGTTCGCACCATGACCAGCAGATGCTCCTCAAAAAGACCGGATTTCTGCATGCTGGCCGAGAGTGACTCTCCACGTTGAACAGCGCTTAAAATCCCTTTGATACCTGTCTGAAAACGGCTGGTGCGCGTTGTTTGAGCGATGTCTTCAAGGGCATTTGAGAGCGGAATACCGGCTCCCATTGTGGTCGCAAGCAGGCTTGCCAGTCGCATGCCGGCAAAACGCGCGAAGAGTGGACCTGCGCCCGGAACGGCAAAGCCCATGCGTTCAGCGGCAAGGCACACGCGCGGATTTTTACGAAGCATCATAAGACTTGTACATACACTGAAAAGGCCCGGGATTATCCAGTGTTTGAATGATGGTCCTGTTAGAAAATGCGAAAATGACACAATGGTGCGCGTGGGCAGAGGCAGCTCTGTGCCAAAGTGTGCGAACATGCGCTCAAATTCTGGCACGACAAAAGTCAGCAGTCCCACACTGACCACAAACGCAATAATCATCACGGTGACTGGATAGGCAAGCGCTTTTACGATGGCACGGCGCAGTCGTTCGGTTTTTTCACGTTCGGTGGCGATGCGGTCAAACATCCCGGCCAGTGTGGCCGAACGCTCACCAACCTGAATCAGGCTGCAGCTTGCCGCATCAAAGCAGTGCGGATGCGCGCGCATCGCTTCAGCAAGTCCCATCCCACGGCTGACACAGGTGGAAAGTGTTACAAGCAGCTGTTTGAGTGTATTGTTGCGCGTGGCAGCACGCGTGAGCTCAAAAACGGAAAGGAGCGGGATGCCGCCTGCAAGCAGGGTAGAAAACTGTCGACACAGACGGGTAATATCGCGTCCTTTCAGGCGGCGAGCGAAAAATGGATGGTGTGTCTCTTTAGCGACACGCAGCAACAAAATGGAACGGGCGGCAAGCTGCTCACGCACATCAGTAAGGCTGTGTGCAAGAATGGCGCCCCGCATCCGTCCGTCACGCAGAGATATCCCTTTCCAGTAAAAAAGTGTGAGGGAGTGGGATTCATTAAGCATCAGCGGCTTCCTCACCCGTGACACGGTAGAGCTCCTCGGCAGTCGTTACCCCCGCCCGCACGAGTATGGTACCGGACTTGTTAAGAGATAACATGCCGCACTCGCGTGATAGCGCCTGCAGTTTGAGGGTATTATCACCCCTGAGAATAGCGTCTCGCAGTGTGTCATCGAGGTTCAGCACTTCAAAAATACCGGTTCGTCCCTGATACCCCTGATTGCACCGGCTGCACCCCTGGGCTTTAAATGTCCCCTCGGTGTCTGGTATTCGACAGTGCACGCAAAGCACACGTACCAGACGCTGCGCAATCACAAGACTTAAGGATGTCGCCAAAAGCCATGCTGCAATGCCCATGTGCTGCAGACGAACCAGCGATTCAGCAGCACTTGTGGTGTGCAGCGTGGAGAGCACAAGATGCCCGGTGTGCGCCGCTTTGACAGCAATCTCAGCAGTTTCACGGTCACGAATTTCTCCTATCATCAGCACATCCGGGTCCTGGCGCAGCAGCGCGCGCAGTACGGTGGCGAAATCGAGGCCAGTCTTTGGGTTAATCGCGACTTGATTAATGCCATTCAGGAGAATTTCTACCGGATCTTCAACCGTTGCGATGTTGCGCATTACGGCATTTAACCGAACGAGAGCGGCATAAAGCGTAATGGTTTTGCCACTGCCGGTGGGGCCCGTTACGAGTACAAGCCCCTGTGGTCTTGAAAGTACGCGCTCTAACAGCACAAGCTGTTCTGGAAGCATGCCAAGGGCATCCAGCGGCAGGCTGGTGTTCCCCTGTTCAAGGAGCCTCAGAACGACTTTTTCACCATGAATCACGGGACAGGTACTGACACGAAAATCCGCTGGTTTTTCATTTGCAGGCTGCAAACGGTAGCGCCCATCCTGAGGCAGGCGTTTTTCGGAAATATCAAGGTTTGACATTATCTTAAGCCGGGAAACTACGCGTGGCGCGAGTGTTGCCGGCAGGGTGACAATTTCACGCAGCAGGCCATCAATGCGAAAACGTACGCGCAATCCATCCTGAAAGGGTTCAACGTGAATATCGGAGGCATTCATCGAAAGCGCAGAAGTGAGCAGGGTTTCAACCTGTTGCACCACATCCGCGTCATGACCATCCATGAGGGCGTCTATCATTTTTTGGACTTGTAAGGCATTCCTCGCGCGACTATAACGCAGGCCTCGAAAAATTGCACGACTTTCAATGAGGTGCGCTTTCATGGTAGGAATAAGAGGCCGGGTGCTTTAGGAGAGTATGATGGTTCAAGGGAATGTGCAGTCTGTGCTGGCGGCAGACGGTGACGAACGTATTGATAACAACCGGTTGTTATTCAAAAAATACCTGTTGACAGTTGCTGGCGGCTGGCTTCGCATCAATAATCTCTTTCCCGATAATCGCTACACACTTGCCGATTATCTTTTTGATAACGAACGCATAATTATCGATTTTTCACGCCTTGAACCATCCCGGCGCGAGCGCTTCCTGCGCTGGTTTTTAACGCCGCATGAAGAGGATGCCAGTCGATTTTATCTTAGTGCCGTCGATACCAGTGAATACCGGGGCTATACGGCCGAGGTGGCGCTTAGTTACTGGGGGCGCATTAAGAACTGGCTCCTTTATGGAAAGCGCACCCGTCACTGGCAACTGGACTCACTTTCTCTTTCCATGGATTACCAGCTTACAGGCATGGAAGTCGATGAAGGTGAGCAGGGGCTTCTTGTGGGACTCAATCAGACCCGTACGCCCGCAGGGGATGAAAAATACCGCAATCCCGCCGAAAACTTTGAAAGCGGTGTAACAGGCAATACCAAACGCGTGTATCTCACGGATGCAGTGATTGATGAGCTGCTTGAGCGTGATATTCACACGATGGATGAAGAAGCGTTTCTTACTATTCTGGATACTCCCCATCCGCTGTCAATTCCGGTTGCCTCCGATGAGACACGCTGGCGATTGATGCGTGAATGGCGTGAGGGTGAGTTTTTTGTTACACCGCTCTTCTGGTACCAGCGTCTCTGGCGCTGGATTGTCAGTCTTTTTACCGGGGGACTGACGGTGACGCCAGCCTCTCCCGAGCAGAATACCTCCTCAGAAGAGCAGGGCAGCGAACTGCATCAGCTTGCACTCAGTGATACATTGACCGTGTCCCAGGTATCCGATCAGTCGACCCTTTCTGTGCGTGAAATGCGCCCTGAAATTGACCGGTTTGTGTTTTCAGGTGGAGGCTCGAAGCTTTTCGCTCACATTGGTGCCTGTAAAAGGCTTCATGAGCAGGGGATTTATCCTGTCGCTTTTGCCGGGAGTTCTGCGGGCGCCATCATGGCGCTGCTCAGTTATCTTGGATATTCGGCGGATGAGATTCTTGAAAAGTTTCGCGTAATGCGTCAGGACCGGCTTGTCAGCTTTGACAGGATGGACAGAAGCGGTATTTCTGATACCACAGCTCTCAAAGCCGCTCTTGACCTCCTCATCAGCTGCAAGGTAGTGGAGCTTGTAGAGCGCTACCAGCTGCACGCAAGTGAGGAAGGGCGTTTTTTTCTCGAATCGGAGGTCTTTAGGGACGGACAAGTGACGTTTGCGTCCCTTGAAGCCTTAAGGGTTCGCTGTGAGGGTAGTGGACTCGGTGAAAAACTCGCAGTGACCGCAACGAATGCCGAGCTGCGCGCCACGCGCTATTTTTCCTATGAAACCACACCGCACACGGAAGTCAGTGAGGCAGTGAAAATATCTGCGAGCATTCCTGTAGTCTATAAGCCAACGATTTTTGATGGGCATCTGTATTGCGATGGCGGGGTCCTCAGTAACGTACCGACTGAAGTGTTTCGTGATGAGGGTGAAACGTTTCTGGAATCCGATGGCACATCCCTGCGGGTACTCGTACTGCAGTTTGACAACGGGCCTGAGCGCAGCGCCCTCTATCGTTTAGGCGAACGCGTCTACCGCGAGAGCTGGCTCGTTAATCACATCTACCAGTTTTTAACAGGCGTTCTCGACCCGGCCAGCGGCTGGGAGCAGGATCGCATTAAGTTGCGACGCCACGCACTGCAGACCATCCTCATGGATGTGGGCTATGTTTCCGCCACACAGTTTGACCTCTCTCATGATTTGCGACAACAGCTCGTTGAAAGCGGTTACCGCGCGGCTGAATCATACCTCGAAGCTCGCATGGGCGACAGTCCCTGTGGCGGGGGAGAAGTAATGATGGCGAGTTTTTCCTGTGTAGAGGAACTGCTCCTCTGGTGTTGCTGGCGTAAAAAGCCTGATTGCTTTGAAAAAATAGCAGAAAGCCACTTTGCGAGAACAGTCGATGCGAACTGGCTGCAGATGCTTAGAGCGCGCTTTTTTGTGCATGCCGGGGCCATGAATGACTCAGATGAGGAGCCGCTGTCGAACCATGATGTGCTGACCGAGCCGCCCATGTCCAGTCAGTTTCGGTTTCAACCACAGGTAACGCCTGTACGTGCGCTGCCCGTCAGAGGTTATCTCGGAAATCTCCGCTTTTTTAATGTGGTATACCCGTTACTCGGCGATATCATGGACGCACATTTTACGGTTGCCGCTGATGCGCAGGCCTTCAGACAGGCGCGTCATGCGCTTTGCCTGAACGACCCCTGCGTTCCCCTCTGGCAGACACTCTCAGAGGTTAAGGGGGATACGCATATCGTGGTGTACCTGTTGCGCATGCTCCTGCAGGCCTGGACTAATCATCCGACAGAGTCCGTCATTGTGTACCTGCAAAACCTTCATAACGCGCTTCATGAAATGCCTGTACAGGCCATGCCAATCGTTTTTGCACGCTGGTCGCTAAGCCGCATGCAGTGTGAAACGCTCCTGAAGTGCCTTCCTGATATGAGGGCGATTATTGAACAGTGTTCGGGTTTCAGGGAAGATTTTGGTGTGAAAGCCCCCGTACCGCCCGCACGGCGATTTACGCCTCCCCAAGTGAGTGCGCCCATCGATATTCCCATCCCTGAGAACTTAGAGGATAATGGCACAAAGAGTTTTGGTTTCGGAATATAATGCGTCGCGATTTGCATCCATGGTACCTGCAGCAGCTCGGGATTGAACGCTGGATTTTACGCACCTCAAAGCCTGCGGCTTCCTCAATGATTGCCGAGGACCTGGATGCCCTTGCAAGGGAAGTTGCCGCCTGCACGCGTTGTGCGATTTCCGCGTGTCGCACGCAGACTGTTTTCGAGCGCGGCAACCCCAGGGCGCGCTTGATGGTGATAGGCGAGGCACCTGGATTTTATGAAGACCGGGAAGGAAAGGCATTTGTGGGGCGGGCCGGCCAGCTTCTTGATGCCATGCTCGCGTCCATCGGCATGGATGAACAACAGGTTTACATTGCCAATATCCTCAAGTGCCGCCCGCCAGATAACCGTGACCCAACGCCCGATGAAATCGCGGCCTGCACCCCCTTTTTGATACGCCAGATTGAAACGGTTAAACCGGCATTAATTCTTGGGCTTGGGCGTTTCGCCGGGAATTTTTTGTGTGCGTCAACGCTTCCCATGCATCGTTTGCGTGAAAGTCTCCATCACTATCAGGGAGTGCCTTGCCGTGTGACGTTTCATCCAGCCTATCTGCTGCGAAACCCTCAGGATAAAAAAAAGGCATGGCAGGATTTAGGCCATGTACGCAGCATTCTGGACACTGCTGAATGCGCGCCTGTCGCGGTTTAAGCCTCATCGAACTTGTGTGTGTGCTCGCTGTAGTCGCGCTCATAAGCCTGTTTGCATTTCCTGCATTTATGCCATTAACGGCGCAAACGCGACTTACCCTGCGCGTCAATGCTCTAACGAGTGCCGTGGCGCTTGGCAAGAATCTCGCCATTACCCATGGTGAAACCTACGCATTACTTGCGCTCACGAAGAATGCCGACTGGTCAAAAGGGTTCACACTGGTACGGGGTAGCAGCCTTACCGAAGGAGAGCCCGTAAGGCGCTGGACATTCGCCGTGAATGAAGCTGACATACGCTGGCAGGGCATGCAGTCAAAAAACGCGTTGATATTTAATGCGCATTTCAACCAGAACATCTGCAATGGCCGTTTTGTGTTGAAAGCCGCAGGCCACACCCGCACCTTGATAGTCAATCGCTTCTGTCGCATGCGTTTGCAAAAAAATGACTATACTGAACCAAAAGGCTCATAAGGCTCGCTTGCGAGGCGCTCATGAACAACATATTCCACTCTGTGCTGATAAAGTGTCTAATTGGGTTACGCCTGATTCTTGGAATCATCATCGGGGTGTTATGCATTGGATTTTTGTTACAGTTTGTCAATAACGCCAGCCACTACACCCTGACCAACCTGATACTGCAGATTGAATCACGCTATCTTGGACATCTGATAAACCTTGTGCGCGAAGCCATTCCCACGCGCTTTTGGGGAGTGGATTTTAGCGCGCTTTTCACTGCTGTTATTTTCATGCTGATCTCTGATGGAGTGACACGCTTTACAGACAATATTCAGGTGTCACACCAGCGACGGCTGATTGAACAAGACTACAGTGCCTGGCGCAACACGCACAGGGCGCAGATTGGCAAGAAGGCGCTTCAGGAAATCGATTCACGGTTTAAAGGGCTGCAGCAGGCATCTGGAAAAGACAGAAAACGCCTGCTTGAAGAATTTATCCATATTAAGGGACAGCTTGATTCGATGGGGCAGCAGCTCGCATTTCTTGCAATGGACGTTGTGGACTCTACCGGTATGAAGCGCGATGAAGATAAACACGTCGCTGCCTGGGATTTTGAGCGCTATAACCTTTTGGTCAATCAATGCCTTTCGGAGAATGGCGTTGTCAAATTTGCGATGACACCGGATGGCATCATGAGCTGCTTTCGCTCGGTAGATGATGCGGTATCCGCAGCGCAGTGCGTATTAGCGAGGCTTGAAAACTTTAACCGCGAAGAGCGCAAAATGAAAACGCCTTTTCGTGTGCGTTTTGGTATCAATGCCGGGTTTGTGTATATCGATGAAGATACCCCGCTTGAGCAGGTCAGCGACAGGGTCATTGACATTGCCGGTCACATGCAAAAACACGCCCAACCCAATGCCATCAATATCGCCGCAAGCGCGATTGAACCGCTCAAAATGCGGGGCGGGTTTGAAGAAACGGCAAATATCATTGATGAACAGCGTGTGTATGTCTGGTCTGGAAAGGGTTCAGGGGTTGCAATGGATAACCGGGACAGCGCAAAATAACCCTTTTGCCCAAAGCCCCGCCCATGACGTTACAGGAAAAAGTGTTTCCGTTTTTTACGGAGATACCCGCACATACAGGTCTGGATGCCTGGCTCACCTGCCCGGATTCACTGACGGAGCGTCTTTACGCACGCGCTGGATGCGCACGACTTGAACTCCTTTCTCAAGCACTGGTTCCTGCGTCTTCATGGGACAGGGAATGCCTCGGCATTGAGGAAGAAACAGTGTTTCGTCGGGAGATACGCATGTGGGATGCAGCCAGTCCCTGCTGGTATGCCATGGCCGTCATTCCTGCCTCGGTGTGGGCTGCACACGCTCTTTTCTTTGACCGGTTACGCCATGAACCGATGGGGAAGCTGCTCTTTGCGCATAATGAGGTTCATCGTACGGAATTTAAGAGACTGGGCGTTTTGCTCGACTCTGAGGGGTATGCGCATATGAGTGGGGTCACGGCCACATCTTTCTGTATACGACCCGCACGCTTATCGGCATTCTCGCTGAGAGAAGGAGAGGGCTTTCACCTTCTGGAAGTATTGCTTCCGGGCCTTGAGAACTATACCATATGAACCCTTCAGCACTGTGTCGATTAATGCGCCTTGATAAACCCGCAGGCACCGTTCTCCTGTGGCTGCCAACGGCCTCAGCCTTCTGGCTCGCAAACCCCGAGGGCGTGCCAGTGTCACTCCTAATCCTTTTTTTCGCGGGCACCTGTCTCATGCGTGCGGCAGGGTGTGTGGTCAATGATATCGCCGACCGCCACCTTGACCGCTTTGTAGCGCGAACAGACAAACGCCCGCTTGCCAGCGGAGAAGTGGGGCTGTTACCGGCATTGCTGCTTTTATCTGTCCTTCTCTTCGCTGCACTCGGAGTTCTCCTGCAATTACCTGCAGCCTGTTTTCCATGGGCGCTTGCAGCGCTCGCGATTACATGGCTCTATCCTTTCTGCAAACGGTTTTTTCATGCCCCGCAGCTGGTGCTCGGATTGGCGTTCTCGATGGGCATTCCCATGGCATTTGTGGCATCAGGCGCACCCTTTAACCGCTTTTTCTGGCTCTTACTGTTTGCGAATACGCTCTGGGTCATTGCCTACGATACCCTCTATGCAATGGCCGACGTAAAAGATGATGTACGTGCCGGCATGCGCTCAACGGCACTGCTCTTTGGGAAGTATGACCGACTGATTACGGGCTTGCTCCTGATTGTGACTCAGGCGCTGTGGCTTTTTATGGGCGTTTTCCTGCAGGCGGGAGCGGGTTACTGGCTGGCATGGCTCGCTGCTTTTTTGCCCCTCGTAAGCCAGCTTTATCTGACGAAGGGGCGCAGGCCAGAAGACTGCACCCGCGCTTTTCGCATCAGCGTCTGGTATGGCAGCCTGTTGTGGCTGGCACTTATTCTCCAGATGCAGTGATTTGCAGCGTACCGCTCACGCCGAGTCCTCGAATGCGAGGCGTATACATTGATTCAGCAAACACCGGGGGAATGCCATACGTTCCGGCACTGATGGCGCGAATGCGATAAACAAGCGATTTCGCTGCCGTGTCAACGTACCCAAAAAAGACTACCCGGTCTTCACGCATATCGGCATATTCCATGTTTTCTGCTGTCACCGAATCGCGTACCACTTCAAAACCGCCGGGGAGTAAATCAACAAGTGCCACACTGCTGACAGGCTCTCCAGTCGCGCGAATCTGGATATGCACTTCAAGCACATCGCCATTCGCGGCCTGAGTGACGGCATTGCCTTCACTGTCGCGGTATTCACGGTAAACTTCAAGGCCTTCAACGAGGGGCTTTTCCGGGAGCCTTGTTGAAAATCCACTCTGACTGACCTGCCAGAATGCCTCTACCCCTTTTGGATTGTCAAAGTGCACACGGGTGGCATCAGGAGAGAGGCTCACAAACCCGGAGCGCGCCGCCGGGATGTGGCGCAATCCATCAGCGCGTGTTTCCGCGATACCGAGGTCAGCATCGCTGCCGGGGTTTGCTGAGTCGCCCATCGCACTTAAGGCAAGGCTTGTGTAAGCCGCTGTGAGCGTATTTACTTCTGCAAGGCCTAAACTTTTAACGAGCGACTCTACGGGCTTAAGACCTGCTGCATGTAAGAGGTCTGGGAAGTGGCGCGCGAGCAAATAATAATACTGCGCATTCGCTGCAGCACCGCTCATGAAGGAAAAATCATCTGGGCTTACCGGGGCTTGATGGTAGCCTGCAACCAGACGATTTGCCTCATCCGGGGATTGCAGCTCTTTGAGTGTGGCCGCCAGATAGACCGCGGTGATGTCCTTTTTCCAGTGCCATTCGGGGTGTGCATCAAGTGTTTCAAGGAGATGCGAGACCCACGGTGTAGTGACGATTCCGTTTCGCGTTAATACATAAGTGGCGTATGCCTGAAGTTTTGCCTGTTCTGCGGAAGCAGTTTCAGCACCTGCAAGCTCGCGCAGGCAGGAAAGGCCGCCGCTTATCAACGATTTGGGTACCGGAAGGTTTTTTGCGCCAGAATCGGTTAGGAAATGCATGGCATAGACGCTTGAGAACGGGTTACTGCTCGTATCTCCAAGGTTTGGCCAGTAGCTGATGCAGCCATTGGCAAGCTGGCGCGAGGCAAGGACGCCAAAGGCCTCAGAAAGGCGTTCAAGAGCCGATGCGCGTTCGTTTGATAACGTTGGGTCATCGAGCAGTGACAGTCGTGCAAACGCCTGGCTTGTAAGCTGTTCTGTACATCCCCACGGATAGGCTTCAAGAAAGCGCGCGAGCCCCTGAGTGAGAATCAGCGGGTTGGTGGAAATCGCAGCCTCGCCGTTGTAAAACGCTCGAAAATAGTGTGTTGATAAAGGCACTTCCAGCGCAGTTTTCCGGGTAAGCCCCATTTTTTCCGTGCGGGCATGGGGCATGAGCGGGCGGATGCTGAGCGAGGATTCCATGTGTGCCTGCGTGTCACCATGTTGAACCTCAAGGCGTACAGACGCGGTTCCTGGAACCCTTGATGCTTGCAGGCGGAAATGCACCACACCTTCTTTGCCTTCGTCAACGGGTAAGGTAATTTCAGCTGGAGAGAGCAGGGTAAGCCCTTCAGAAACGCTCAGGCGAACGCCAAGCGGCAGCTTTTCACCGGAATTTTTGAGATTATTCGCAATGGTGGCGCTAAGGTCAAACGTATCCAGAGGGGCCACGAATGTCGGCATGACGGGATTAATGACAAAATCGCCGCGAACAAGGGTCTGGGTTTCAGCGTTTCCTGCAATGTCGCTGCCAACGGCGACAGCCATGATGCGCAGGCTGCCGTTGAAGTAATCAGGAAGGAGCCACTCCAGTGTCCCGCCTTCGGGACCTGCTTCGAGCAGTCCGCTCCAGAAGGCAACCGGCGCTTCTGCGCGGCGGCGAAACGGGTTCAGGTGACCCGCAAGATAATCATCGCCCTCATCGCCACCAACGGCTGAGCGTTCGCGCGCATGTAAAAATTGCGGCAGTATTAAATCCACCGTCTGGCGCGTGAGCACTTCGAGCGCACGTTTCTGGAAGAAAAAGCCAAGCGGGTCTGGAGTGTGGTAGCGCGCTACCTGTAAAATTCCTTCGTCAACACCAAAGACAATCATCTGAGCGGGTTTATCGCTCTGGTAGTGCACCTTCAGGGTGTCTCCGGGACGCGCCGATTTTGCCGTATCAAGGCGAATATTGAGCGTCTCTTTATCATGGTTGACAGAAAAAGGAGCCAGCGCAAAACGCATGGGACTTGCAAAAAGTTCCGGCGAATTCCAGTCACGAAGAAAGATGACATTCACATAACCGTTGCCTTTAAGCGCTTCCGGCACACGGATTTTCTGAACAGATTCAGGTGTTTCCGTTTTAAACCACTGTACGGCCATAACCCGGTCGCGCTCAATGGTCATCACGCCACTTCCGGCATAGGGAGCATTGATCTGCAGCGTAATCTCCTCTCCCGGCGCATAGGTTTCCTTATCTGTTTTGAGAACCATTTCCGCACTGGTGTAATCGGTGGGCGCACCGGCACCGGCAACGCTCCAGTCGATGTGGTTCAGCACAGTGCGCGCCTTATCAAGAATGACCCATTGAAAGGTGCCTGGGGTATCTGTCGGCAGGCTGATGTCCATTCCCGCTTCCTTAAGGGCAAGGGGCATACTTCGCAACACCCGTGCTTCCTGAAGGGTCTGGTACTGCAGGTTTCCGTCAGCAGTTTTCACCAGTGTTGAAACGGGACGCCATTCGACAAGCTCAAGGGTTAAGCCTTCAAGAGCCGTTGGTTTGAGGGCCGAATTAACCGCGAGCAGATGTACCTTTCGCGGGGTGTTGGCATGAAGCAGTCCAAGCGCTCCATCGGCGCGATACCCCACAAAGGCCGAGAGCGGGCTTATCAGTGTTGAAACTTCCGTACTTACGCTTTTACCGCTGTCCGGTTCAAAGCCTTCTGTATAAAAGCGTGCAAACCAGATGGCGTTGCCAAATTGCTGAAAGTCGGGTTTAAACTCAGCCACGCCCTCGTCATTGGTGGTGGCTTCAGGGAGCGTCAGGCTGACGGTTTTTGGGTTGTCGCCCGGTTTTTGCAAAGGATTGGCGAAGACAAAATCAGGATATGCTTCAAACTGCACCGGTCGAGGCTCAAGCGTCATGCGGGCGGTGACCCGGCGATTGACGCCTGCGCCGCCATAGAGGTTTGCAAGGCGTACTTTAAGGCGCAGATCTTTTGGATTCACCCACCCCTCAGTGGCTGGCAGCGTTTCTGCACGAATGCGCATGCTGTCCGGTTCAAATTCCGCCACCCGCAGGCTCACGCTGCCAAGAAGGCTCTGGGAAAGGGCGTCTTTGGCAAGATACAGGTATGCGTCATACTGCCCCGTGGGTGAAGTTGGTGTTAAAGGGATGTCGAGCGTAAAAAAGCCATTGTTATCAAGTGCCAGTGCCTTATTGACCAGCAGCGTGCCGCGTGCATCGGCGACCTGAATTTTCAGCGGTACGCCTGCCGGTTGCGGCTGTAGCCATAGTTGTTTAACAATCGCACCCAGATGAATGGTCTCGCCCGGGCGATAGAGGCCGCGGTCTGTAAAAAGGTACGCGCTTAAAGACTCGCTTCCCTGATTGCCGCTGTAAAGGCCACCGGTATCAAACCGCGAAAAATTCAACTGCCGCTCGCCGCTGCTGAAGGGGATAAACGACACATCGTTTCCATTTTGTGCCAGATACACCACCGGCTCCTCGGCGTCTGTAAACTGCGTGAGAGGCGGAAAATGCGCATGACCCTGCGCATCGGTGCGACTGCTCGCAATCGGCAGCCCATTTTTACCGAGTACGGTAATATCGGCATTGGCAACCGGGCCGCCTTCGGTGATGGAAGTGGTGAGCACCTCATGTGAGCCATCCACATTGTCCTTAACAATGAGCCCCATGTCAGTGAGGAGAATCAGGCGGGTGGCCATGGCCTCAAGTGCCACGTTATTGACCGGGTCAAAACCCTGCGCGCGCAGGAGAAAAAGCCCCTGAAAACCCTTGCCGTCTTTTTTCAGATAGCGGTCAAAGTCCAGTGCGTGATACTGTAGCTTTGCAGGATTTGATGCGTCAAAAGGCTGAATTTCGCTAAATACTTCGCTGATGTTCTGAGCCCCAAACCAGGAGTCTACAAACGCCGGGTTCGACATGTCGCCGCGGGTTTGTGTGACCAGATGATTAATATCCCCTGAGCGCACGCGCGAAAGCTCAAACCGAACCGCAGGCAACCCGCGCACGGTTACAGAGAGCTTGCGCTCGCCGGCAAGCGCCATTAAAGAGCCTTTATGCAAAAAGCCAACTTCTTTGGGATAGGCAGGAACTTGCAGAACTGTCTCAAAAGGCCTTGAAAGGCTAAACCCGCCAAACGCTTTGAGCGGGGTATCCAATCGTACATAAACATAGCGCGAAGCCGGAGCATCGAACTGCCAGCCATGGAGAGTAGACCACGGATGGCCTGAAGGCTCAGGCGTCAATTGAACGGGAGTCGATTTTTCGAGTATTTCCGGTGTAACTTCTCCAGGCGACTGCCAGGCGTGTTGCGCATTATCAGGATCCCATGACACGTGTTCAGGCAAAAGCCACGCATGCACGGCTTTCTGCAAAGTGGCATCTTTTACCCCGAGTGTGGTTTCAAGCGTCAGTACCTGTCGCGGGACATCGTTTGCATCGCGAATAATGCGCGTATCCATCGCCTTTACGCGAAAATAGCTCGCTCTGTCCGGTACCAGCAGTGTCAGACGCTCAGGATTGGCGAGATGGGCATCGCTGCTGGCAGCAAGAATTTTATCGCTGATATCCAGTACCACAAAGCGCGGGCTGTCAGTGAGTTTAACCGTCTCAGAGCGCAGCCAGGCTGTGCGTCGAAATTTGTCATATTTCAGGGTGAAACTGAAGCGCTCTGGTTCTAGCGCGCTGTTCTTTGGAGTCTCTGTAAAGAGTTTCAGCGCTTTGGCAAGGCTTTCGGGATTGACAGGAAAATTAAAGTGCAGTGTTGCAGTAATGGCGCGCTCAAGGGGATTGGTTGGGTTTTGATACAGCTTGAAATCCTTAACGCGCACCTTCAGTGGCAGTGTTTTGAAATCGGCATGCAAAGAAGCAAGCTTAAGGCCGGGTGTTAAGAGAGAGGGGGTTAAATCGACAGTGAAGGCCGTTCCGGCAGGCCAGTCTTTGAGAGGCGTAAATACGAGCTCCGAGTCACTTTTCCAGCTCCATCTTCCCTCGTGCTCAGGGGAAAGGATAACGCCACGAGTAAGGACTTTACCGATATCCTGCAGCGGGGCCGCGGACTGTGCTGACTGGTCAGGGGCCTGAAAGCGAATGACAAGGGGCGCCGGGGTCAGTATGTTGTCTTTTATCAACGATTTTTCAGGAGGGGTAATGACCGCGCGTGCGAGAGGGGGCGTTGGCAGGTGCAGATAGCTGTAAAGCGCTCCACTAAAAAGTACCGTGATGCCCAATGCCAGCAGACTTTTTCGCGGGTTTTTGGAGATGGTATCCTTCAGGCGCGAGCACCATCGGGGTTTGGTCCATGAAATCTCGCCAGCCAGCGTGTGCCAGGTGGAGCGAATTGCTGTCAACGCACGGGCGAAAACGGATGATTTCATAATGAGTCCTATGGTATGTTGGGCACGCCCTGCATCAGCGAGTCATGTACCGTGAAAGCCTTGTTAAAAGCTTTAAGCATAATCTGCTTTGTGCTGTTTGTCAGCGCAGGAGCCGCACTCTTTTTTTCACCCAAACCAACCCTGCTTGAAGGGATTGATTTTTCAACGACGGTCTATGATAAAAATCACACGCTTTTGCGCATTACATTAACGCGTGAAGATAAATATCGGGTATTTGTACCGCTTGAGGCGATGGCGCCGATGCTGATTTCAGCAACCCTTGAGCAGGAAGACCGTTTTTTTTATCACCATCCGGGCATTAATCCGCTCTCACTTACGCGAGCGGTTTTTGAAACTTTTGTGCGCCGCGCCCGCAGGGTTGGAGCATCCACCATCAGCATGCAGCTCGCACGCCTGCGTTTTGGCATGCCATCGCGCACCTTCCGGGGTAAATGCCTGCAGATGATGCGCGCGCTTCAGCTTGAACGCCATTACTCTAAGAAAGCACTGCTTGAAGCCTATTTGAACCTTGCACCTTATGGCGGCAACATCGAAGGTGCTGAAGCGGCGAGTCTTATTTACTTTGGCAAGCCGGCAAAAGCGTTGACAGCCGCAGAAGCGCTGACGCTTGCCGTCATTCCGCAAAACCCGCTCAAGCGCCCCAAAGACCCCAAAATGCTTGCTCACCTGCGGGAAGGGCTTTATGCGCGACTTAATCTGCATCTTGAGGATGCGGGCAGTGCTCTATCACGGATACGCCTTCCCATCGTACTGAGCCACCATGTGCCGTTTCGTGCGCCGCACGCATTGAATGAAGTGCTGAATCGGCCGCGCACGCCTTCGCATGCGCTCTCTCTCACGCTCGATGCGCGTTTGCAGACGCTCCTTGAGAGGGTAGTGAAGCGGCATGTGGAAAAATGCCTGGGGGCCGGGGTGTCCAATGCCGCGCTGCTGCTCGTTGACCGCCGCGACATGGGCATACGTGCCATGGTTGGCTCGGCCGATTTTTTCAACAACCGCCTGCAGGGACAAATTAACGGCACAGAGATTCGCCGCTCGCCAGGTTCTACTCTGAAACCATTTATCTATGCACTGGCTTTCGATGAAGGGCTTATTCATCCAGAAACGCTGTTGAAAGATGTTCCGCGCCGCTTTGGTGCGTGGAACCCTGAAAACTTTGACAGGGATTTCAGTGGTCCTGTGAAAGCGCGGGAAGCGCTTGTGAGCAGCCGTAATATCCCTGCAATAGCACTTGCCAACCGCCTGAAAAGCCCTGGACTCTATGGTTTTCTCGAGCAGGCCGGTGTGCACTTTGAGCGCTCCGCTTCATGGTACGGTCTTGCACTGAGCCTTGGCGGTGCGGAGATGAGCATGCAAGAGCTGGTGGGGCTTTATGCGATGCTTGCCAATGGTGGGGTGTGGCGGCCTCTGCGACTGGAAACATCAGACCCCCTGGTCTCTGGAAAGCGGCTTTTGAGTGCGGAGGCGAGCTTTCTTGTGGAGGATATCCTGCGCGATACCCCGCCTCCCGAAGGTTTTACGCTGCTCTCTAAGCGCCTGCCACTCTCGTGGAAAACCGGCACCTCATCAGGATATCGCGATGCCTGGGCGGTCGGAGTATATGGCCCCTGGGTGCTGGGTGTCTGGGTCGGGAATTTTGATAACCGTGCCAACGCGGCTTTCGTGGGCAAGCGCGCTGCCGCACCGCTCTTGTTTGCAGCATCTGAAGCGATTGCAGAAGCCTTTCCTTCGCAATTTATTGACAATGGCCGGGAGCCGCCGCCGTGGCTTAATCTGCGTCGCGTGAACGTCTGCGCCGTTTCTGGCATGATGCCTTCGCGATGGTGTCCGGAAACGGTCAGTACCTGGTTTATCCCTGGAAAGTCCCCCATAGTTAAAGATACGCTGCACCGGGAAGTGGTCATAGATAAAAAAACAGGGCTTCGCGCCTGCCGGGGCGAGAAGGATGTTCGTTTTGAAGTGTTTGAGTTCTGGCCCACGGATTTACTTCAGGTATTGCGTCGCGCCGGTATTCAGCGCAAAACCCCTCCTCCGTATGCCAAAGGTTGTAAGGATACCGCCAGTACAGGACGTGCTCCGCGCATCAGCTCGCTTACGCAGGGACTGCATTATGTCATTGATGCAGCCAGCCCGAAGCCCATTCCACTCACCGCTGTTGCAGATGCCGATGTAACACGCCTCTATTGGTTTGTGAATGAGGCATGGACTGGCGAAAGCGCCCCTGATTCGCTTTTGTTCTGGCACGCAAAACCCGGACGTTACGTGGTTCGCGTGGTGGACAACAAAGGCCTTTCAGATGCGCTCGAAGTTACGGTTGAAGCCGGCTGATTGCACCATAATCGGTAACGTTTTGAAGTTCCCGCGCCTTGAACAGTGGCAGTGTCACCGAGTCGGCTGCAATGCTTCTTTTGGGAGATGCTGAAACTGCCAGCGACATGGAGGTGTCGCTTGATGCGCCTGATGGAGCGGCAGCAGCGTAAGAAACTTTAAATTTGCCAGTCGCGCCGTTTTGCAGGCTTTGATTGCAAAAAGACAATAGTTTCAGGCTAATAACACCAACGATGGCTGAAGGTATTTCCAGCCCAAGGGCGACATGAATGATTATTGCCAGAAAAAAAACATGCCCTCCAAACAGGCTGCCAAGTTTCGGGTGCAATTTCGTGCCGAAAGCATGTGCCTTTTCAAACATGTCGGACGTGGCAGTCAGGCAGCCACCCGTCAGTGCAACCGCCGCAAAGGTGCTCATCAAAAGGAGCAGGGGAGCACAGGTCAGCAGTTTTAACAGGCCGCGGCCCCGCTCGTGCATGCTGGCTTCCTGACCTGATATGCTGTCAAGCGCATCCTCATACATGGGCATTAGTGTGTCATCCATGAGGCGCATGGCCATAATTGCCGGGGTGATGTAAACAAAGAGCTTTAACAGGTTTAACATCCCTTCAAAGGGAAAAAATACATAACTTTCCACCGAGCCAGCAGACTCAGGATGCGGCCAGCCGCTAAATCCACGCAGCCAGTCCCCTGCAGAAGGGGCGGCGGCCCTTGGTTTCTTCATAATTTTATTCAGAAAGTTCTCAGCAAAAAATGCTTTTGCAGGCGACTGGGGAGCAGTATCAGGCATGGAAGAAATTCACAAAGAAAAACAAGATGGGCATTATATAGACATTACGCCCTAACTGCAATTCAGCTGTGAATTTTAATTACACAATGACCGTGGATTGAAATGCTCCCCCATGGCTTCCCCCGCTCTTGCGTGGGGAAGCCATGGCACTCGTCACTGACTTGTAAGCTGAGTCTCAGGTTTATCCGCTGGAGGAAGTGTATCTAAAGATGCAGATAAAGGGGGTTGCGTAACGGTTGACAATGCCACTGGGGGCGGAAAATGCGCGGCGGCATGGTTGTTGGCTGATGCAACAGGTACAACCGCATAAACCACGACTGATGGACCAGTCTGAGATTGGGAGTTAATAAACATACTGTTAAGGCTGCCGGTGACATTGGCATATTCTTTTCTGATGCCGTTTGAAAAAGTGTCTGATACCGATTCCCAGAAGGTTTTAACTTCATCTGGATAAGCTGCGCTCATCTGCAGATATTCATTACACAGGGTAAGCACTTTTACGCCTATAAACCCGAGATAAACAGGCCACAAAAACGTCAGGATAGCCATGTGGATAGCAACGGACAGCGCATAATTAAACCATGATGCAATCGAGCCAACATGCACACGCGCGAGCTCCCTGCTGTCATTAATGGCAGTGGCGCTGTAACCCAGCCACGCAGCTATTGCTGGCGGAATGGAAAGCGCAAAGAGAAAGAAGCTTGCGACCCCGCACGACGCACCGAAGATTTTTTCTTTGATGCTATCGGCACGAAGGGCGGCGCTGCTGAGGTTTAAAAGTGGGGCGGCAAGTGCTTTTGCCAGTAAAACACTGACAGCAAAAGGCAGAAAAACGAGCAACATTTTGAGGATATTCAGTACAAATTCAAAAGGTATGAATGGATAGCTTTTAAAGTGTCCTTCGGCGCGGGGATGGGGCCAGCCCGTCACACCCCTAAGCATATCCGTCCAAGACGGATTTTCCGTGTTGGCGCCGGCTTTTTTGAGGTAGAGTTTTATAAAAGTCGCGCGGATAGTTTCCCGAGCATCGCTAAATCCTGACATAGTTTCACTTCCTGCGAGTAGTAAGGGCGGGTGTATCCTCTCACAGGGGAGATTTCCAGGCAAGGGTTAAATGATGGATAAAGGCTATACTGGCAACGGTCCTGAGCCAAAGAATCAAGGGAGTAACCGTTTCTATATAAACTATTGTATTTAATGGGTTTTTATGGTTGGCGTCGCCGCTGGCCGGATGTTTTTTTCGCGCGTCCTGTCCCGCGCTTATCAGCGCAGGCTACGGCGCCATTTTTCAAGTAAATTATTGTATTTAAAGGGCTTTCCGTAGGCTGGGTTGAGCGTAGCGAAGCCCCGCATCGGGTATCGCCGTTGGCAGGATGTTTTTTCGTGCATCATGCCCCGCGCTTATCAGCGCAGGCTACGGCGCCATTTTTCAAGTAAATTATTGTATTTAAAAGGCTTTCCGTAGACTGGGTTGAGCGTAGCGAAGCCCGGCATCGGGTATCGCCGTTGTCAGGATGTTTTTTCGTGCATCCTGTCCCGCGCTTATCAGCGCAGGCTACGGCGCCATTTTTCAAGTAAATTATTGTATTTAAAAGGCTTTCCGTAGGCTGGGTTGAGCGTAGCGAAGCCCGGCATCGGGTATCGCCGTTGGCCGGGTGTTTTTCGTGCATCATGCCCCGCGCTTATCAGCGCAGGCTACGGCGCCATTTTTCAAGTAAATTATTGTATTTAAAGGCTTTCCGTAGGCTGGGTTGAGCGTAGCGAAGCCCGGCATCGGGTATCGCCGTTGGCAGGATGTTTTTTCGTGCGTCCTGTCCCGCGCTTATCAGCGCAGGCTACGGCGCCATTTTTCAAGTAAATTATTGTATTTAAAAGGCTTTCCGTAGGCTGGGTTGAGCGTAGCGAAGCCCGGCATCGGGTATCGCCGTTGGCCGGGTGTTTTTCGTGCATCATGCCCCGCGCTTATCAGCGCAGGCTACGGCGCCATTTTTCAAGTAAATTATTGTATTTAAAGGCTTTCCGTAGGCTGAGTTGAGCGTAGCGAAGCCCGGCATCGGGTATCGCCATCTGCCGGGTGTCTTATCGCGCATCCCTGCTTAAGTTTATCAGCCGAGTCTAAGATACTGACATAGTTTCACTTCCTGCAAAGCAGGAGGGCGTGGATAGCCGTTATGTGGAGGCTCCAGGTATCACGCCAATAGACAATGCAGTGTCATCGCTTTTGGTTACTTGAGCCTGAAACAGTCTTGGGCTGTTTTGGGGTGATGAAGTTGGTTGGTTGTTTAAATCATCTGTGACACTACCGACATTTACTCTCATGTAAACTTTTTCAGCACAATCCTTGTGATAAGCTGATTTCTGCAGTTCTTCATGCGCGCGCGTGGCAAACTTTAAGCCAAAGAGTCCAAGGTAGGCGGGCCACGAGAAGAAAAGGAGTGCCGCATGCGCGATTACTGTCAGCACAGTTACCGGCAAGGTAACTTTCAAGGAGCTTTTTGAGTTCGAATGCTCACCCGCAGCCTTGATTGTATCCGTTGATGCAAGGAGACAGGCTCCTGTAAACGCGCCCGCAAAAGCAATAAGACTCGCAAGATAGGTGAGTCCACTGCCAATCACCGCAAGTCCCGCTATCAAATAACCCACTTTTCCCATGTATGGAACAAGTATTCTCGAGTCAGTGTCAGCCATTTTTTCTGCCAGCCTGCCAAGCCCTTTGCCCACGACAAAAGGCAGGAAAATAAAGAGGACTTTAAGGGTATTGAGTGCAAACTCAAATACAAACAGCAGATAGCTCCTTAAATAACGGTCTGCGCCCGCATGCGGTAATCCGGTGAGACCACGCATGACTGTATCAGCAGTAAGCTCTAATGGAGCATCTTTCTTCTTAAGAAACAGTTCCTTAAAGGCTTGCTCTATTGAGGGTAAATTAAACAGCGCCATAGATTGCCACCGATTATCGAATTTAAAGATTGTAAATAATATCAACAATAGCATCAATAATCAAACTAATTTTAACAATTTTAGGGCAACCTAATGATTGCCCTGAAATTGTGTATAAAAGGTCTGTGTACGGGACAAAAAATCGTTGTCTTCCCAGATCTCATGCTGGAGTTAGCCCCGTGCCGGCATATGGATGGGTTCCCGCCTGCGCGGGAATGACAGGATTCGGGGTGTGTGCAAAGGCCAAAATCTCTCCCATACTGTCTTCCCCGCGCAGGCGGGGAGACCCATTCGAGGTGTGGCACGGAGCCAAAGCATGGAACGAATCCAGCTTGGTCACGGCACAAAAATACACGTGAATCCCCCGACGCGGAAAAAATGTCCCGTACACAGATAAAAGGTTTAAAGAACCACAATACATTTAAAATCAGGATTAAGACGCGCGATTTTGTGAGTATCTCGCGGTTCCATTGTTGTTAAGATAGGCACCCATGCGAATGCCGACATAGTTTTGAAACGTACCAACACTTGTGCTGAACTTGGTTTCAACGCCAGTTGCACAAGGCCAAAGTTGCGCGTTAAGCATGTCTATGCGGGTGTTATGGTTCTCATTGACCTGCTTTGTGCAGAATGATGCATAAGAGTTGCGTGCAACAACGCCCAGAGCGCCACAACTTGAATCGGCATTTACTACCGACTTTCCTGCCTGAGAAGAGTCATAAATGACAGTGCCGTCAGATTCTGCGAGTAACAGACGCGGGCTTATTCCGATATCTGGAAAAGTTGCTTCAATGAATGCGACCAGTTCATCGTAGCGGGCTTCCTTTGCGAGTACAGTCGGCGCAGAAACCATTGACTCCACTTTTTCACCGAGTGCTGACACTTTGGGGCTAAGCGTGTCAAAAAGATTTTTGTATGGGCCGCCTGGATATTGAACAGCAGGCCATACGAGTGGCGCACATAATCCCGCCATGCTCTCGTCTGCATGGGCTACGTTACCAAAGCCCACTGTGAACAACGACACCATGGCCAGGGAAGCAGATATACTTTTTACTGTTTTCACGAAGCACTCCTTGCTTGTTAGAAATTAAAAAGCGAGTTTTAAACGTTGCCACAGACTGTTATATATCGCAAGCGTCTTATCATCCAGATCGCGCTGGAAAGTGCCGCGTGCCAGCACGTCTTCAGGCGGGTAGACCACTTGATTATTGCGAATCTCAGGTGGAAGTCGCTTTTGTCCTGCAATATTGGTAATGGCCTGGCTGCTGATGCGTGCGACATTGGCACTGGTTTTTGCACGCAGCAGAAAATCAATGAAGCGATGTGCCTCAAGGCGATTGTGGGCATTAGCCGGGATTGCAAGGCAATCGACCCAGATAACAAAACCACTTTTGGGGTAGATGAAGGCAATGTCGCTGTTTTCTTTCTGTGCCTTCCATGCGTCTCCGTTCCACGCTGCTCCCGCGTTCGCATCCTCATCAATCATAATGGCCTGAATATTCTCACTCGCAAAAAGCCGGATGTTTGGCACGAGCGTCAGCAGTTTTTCGTAGGCTTTCTGCAGGTGTTGAGGATTAACGTCATTTGGGTTAAAGCCCAAAGCCAGCAGCGCCATGGAAAAGACTTCGCGTGAATCATCAAGAAGCATCAGACGATTTTTAAAGCGCTTGTCCCAGAGGGACTCCCAGTCTTCAGGCGGGGGTGAAATCGTGCGGCGATTATAGAAAATTCCGGTAGTTCCCCAGATAAACGGCAGACTGTAGCGGTTTTTCGGGTCGTATTCCGGGTTTAAAAAGTGTTTATCGAGGTTTTTAAGGTGCGGTAAGAGGCGTTTATCAAGAGGAGCAAGCATTCCCTGCCTCCTCATGCGTTCAACAAAATAGGCAGAAGGTGCTATGACGTCATACATGCCGCTGGGGCTTGCCTTAAGCCTCGAATACAGCGTTTCATTGCTGTCAAAGGTGCTTAAATGCACGGTTATACCGGTTGTGCGCTCAAAATCGCGTACAACCGCATCCGGTATTTCTCCTCCCCAGGCGTATACATTAACGACCCCGGCAGCCAAAATCTGTGGCGGCAATAAACACATTAAAACCAGGGTGAGCAGGTGCTTCATGGGGTGTTCCTTGAAAGACGATGCGCCAGTATCACAAGCAGCATCGATAAAAGAAACGTAATGGTACAAAGGGCATTTAATTCAGGCGACACGCCGGTGCGAACCATTGAATAGATGGTGAGGGGCAGAATGTTATAGTCGGGGCCTGCCACAAAGTAACTGATGATGACATCATCAAACGACAGCGTGAAACACAACAAAAAGGCGCTGAAAACAGCAGGCCACAGAAGCGGCAGCAGCACGCGCACATAAGCGCTTTTTCGGCTCGCGCCCAAATCGAGTGCGCTCCAGTAAAGATTGGGGTCTAGTGTCTGGATACGGCTGTTGACGGTCAACACCACAAAAGGCAGACAGAACGTAATGTGCGCGGTTAAAAGTGTCCAGAAGCCAAAGGGAAAGCCTGAAACATTGAAAAAAATAAGCAGCGCAATCCCAAGAACCAGGTCGGGAATGATAACGAGCAGCAGAAGCAGTGAAAACAGGACGCGCCGGCGCACCTCCCGGTGCAGAAAGAAGTGTATACAAACGAGCGTGCCAAGGAGCGTTGTCACAAAGGCGCTGCAGACTCCGAGAAGGGTGGAATGCAAAAAGGCATCCCAAAGGCTGCTGTCGTTAAAAAGCGCCCGATACCAGCGGGTCGTCACGCCCGACCACTGCATGGAGTAGCGCGCGTTATTAAACGAATAAATCACAAGCACGAAGATGGGCAGGTACAGACACGCATACACGAGTGCGGCAAAGCCTTTTCTGGCAAGGCGCTTCACAGCGATACCCCACGGCGTCGAAAAAGTGCCAGCATACCGAGCAGCATCAGGGTAAGAAGCGTGCTGGTTGCCGCTCCCTGCGGCCAGTTATCCAGCAGCATGAATTGATTTTGAATCAGGTTGCCAAGTAAAAGCGAGCGCGCTCCGCCGAGGACGCCGGGAATGTAAAAGAGGGTCATGGCGGGGAGAAATACCAGCAGGCATCCGGCAAGAATGCCAGGCGCTGTTGCTGGCAGAAAAACTTTCACGAAGGCACGCAGACGGCTTGCACCTAAATCCATTGCTGCATCCATCAGGCGAAAGTCAAAGCGCTCCATGTTGGTGAAAAGCGGTAAAACCATGAAGGGAAAAAGGTTATAAACAAGGCCAACCATCACAGAAAAATTGGTATAAAGCAGGGGGAGTGGTGTACTGATAAGGTGCAGCTTTAACAATAGCGCGTTTAACAGTCCACGGGTTTTAAGAAGTGCTACCAGCGAATAGGTACGAACGAGCGAGCTGGTCCAGAAGGGGATGATGATAAGCAGCATCATCACCGACTGGTGGCGCGATTTCACCATGATGTAACTGAAAGGCCAGGCCAGCAGGAGCGTGATAAAAGTGGTCAGGAGTCCCGTCAGGAGCGAGCGAAGCATCACGTTTGCAAACAGTGGGGAAAAGAGCGCCTTGTAATGCGCGAGGGTAAAGGGCAGCGAGGCCACCTGTGTGGTTGCGTTGGAGAGCAGGCTCGTAACCACAACCATAAGCAGCGGAATAGCGGCAAAAAGCAGGAGCCACAGCAGCAATATTTTAGGAGAAAGGGATTCAGTTTTCATGTGCAAGCAACACTTCCCAGCCGGGGAGCCAGTGCACCCAGACAGCTTCGTTAATCGCATACTCAAGCTTGTCATCATCCTCGTCGAAATATTCCGAAGCACTGATGGTTCTCCCGGAAGCCAGAGCAACTTTTACATCAACCGTTGAGCCCTTGTAGATAATATCGACAATCCGTCCTGGCAGCATGCCATTGGTATCACTGATTTCAGAAGAGTCCCATACCTGGATGTCCTCTGGTCTAATCACAAGGTGCAGTGCATCGTTAACCGCGAAATTCCCGTTGTGCCGACACGCGATTTCTACTGATTCAATGTGCACAAAAAGCTCGTTGTCATCAATTCGCTCAACCGTGACCGGGATGATGTTGGCTTCGCCAATAAAACTTGCCACGTGCAGGTTTTTGGGCGTCTCGTATACTTCGCGCGGGGTGCCAATCTGTTCGATTTCGCCGTGGTTGAAAATCACGATGCGGTCCGACATGGATAATGCTTCTTCCTGGTCGTGTGTCACGAAAACAAAGGTCATGTCGAGTGTTTTCTGCAGCTGTTTCAGCTCTGACTGCATGGCCTTTCGCAGGCGATAGTCGAGCGAGCTCAAGGGTTCATCAAGCAGGAGCACTTTGGGGCGGTTGACAATGGCGCGAGCGATGGCAACGCGCTGCTGCTGCCCGCCGCTCAGCTGGCGAATGGAACGGCCTGCAAAATCATCAAGTCTCACCAGCGAGAGCGCCTGAGCTACCCGATCGCGAATATCCGTTTCTGAAATCCGCGCGCAGCGCAGGGCAAAAGCGACATTTTCAAAAACATCGAGGTGTGGAAAGAGGGCATAGCTTTGGAATACGGTATGAACGTCGCGCTTTTGCGGGGGAAGGCGGTTAACGCATTCGCCGTTCATGCGGATTTCACCGGAATCCGGTGTTTCAAATCCTGAAATCAGACGAAGCAGCGTGGTTTTACCGCAGCCGGATGGCCCAAGCAAAGTAAGGAACTCGCCATCATGGACGGTTAAATCAATACCTTTAAGTACCCGGGTCTCGCCATAGGATTTAACGATATTCTGCAATTCTATCAGCGGTGCGGACATTCGTGGTCAGACCCTCAGAGCCAATGGCAAAAGAGCGCGATTATCACTCAGAAAAGCAGCTTTGTCGAGGGCATCTACCAGGAGGCAACGGCCTTTTCGGGTGCCTGAAGGCTGCAGATTTCAGATGTTCCGCCGTTATTGCAGATAACAAGGCCGGTTTCATCAGTCGCCATGACGCCTCCCTGCCACAGACAACAGCCACCAATCAACTGTAAATCCATAATGGCGTGGCGGGTGCAATAACAGGTCGAATATTCGCCGCTTCGGCAGACAAAGCGACCGGCAGATGAGTCACAGTAGAGAATGCCGCCATGCCCGCTGCAGCAGGAAGCACCGCATCCGGCCGTGGCCAGCGGCGCGAATGCACAAAGGAGCAGGCCGGTTCTAAACATCTGCTTCAGGAAGCGCATGGGCAATCCGTTGAATGGTTCTTAGCTTCAGCATACCACACTCCTCTGTTTCATCAAGAAAATTGCGGGCAAGGAGGCGGAAAGGCTGGCATGCGGGCGCTGTTTGCTTTAAAGTTAACAGTTTAACGGTAACTCGCGGGTTTTGTTTCAGGGGGCATATCGCGCATGCACACAAGCTCGGTATTTTATACGTTCTTTCTTATCTTCGGCGGTGCAGCGGCATTCTCGACCCTGGTGCTCTACACCCGTCAGTCGCTTCTTGTTGCCTACATCCTTCTTGGCGCCATTATGGGTCCGTGGGGCCTTGGACTGGTGTCTGATGTTACCGTGGTCAAACAGGTAGGCGATATTGGCATCGTCTTTCTTCTCTTCCTGCTCGGGCTTCACCTGCAGCCGCAGAATCTTGTGCACATGTTGAAAAAAGTCACCTGGATTGCACTTTTAAGTTCTACCCTTTTTGCATTGATTGCCTACGGTGTCGGGCGCTGGTTTGGGCTTAGCGTCACTGAATCATGGGTACTCGGCGCCACGATGATGTTCTCAAGTACCATCATCGGTCTGAAACTGCTTCCCACAACCATTCTGCATCACCAGCACACCGGTGAGGTCATGATTAGCGTGCTCCTGATGCAGGACGTTATCGCTATTATCGTGCTGATTCTCATCAACGGCGCGAAGGAAGGCGGTGGTCTTTCGATGAATGATTTGATGCTGGTCGGGATTGCGCTGCCCCTCCTGACACTCTTTGCCTTCCTGTTTGAGCGCTATGTGCTCGTTAAGCTGCTCGCGCGTTTTGACCGAACCCAGGAATACGTTTTTCTGCTCTCCATTGCCTGGTGTCTGACCATGTCATTTATCGGTCAGCAGCTTGGGCTTTCAGAAGATATCGGCGCATTTGTAGCAGGGGTGTCGCTTGCTTCCAGTCCCATTTCACTCTTTATCGCTGAAAGTCTGAAGCCGCTGCGGGATTTTTTCCTGGTCATGTTCTTTTTTGCCATTGGTGCAGTGTTTAATTTTGGATTCCTCGCGCAGGTGCTTATCCCAACTATCCTTCTGGGGGGACTGATGCTGGTTGTAAAACCCGCATTATTTTACGCACTGCTGCGTTATGCCGGAGAGAAAAAAGCGGTTTCTGCAGAAGTAGGCATGCGTCTTGGGCAGGCGAGTGAATTTTCCATACTGGTGGGAAGCATGGCTTTCGGTTCGGGGCTGATATCAGAAGCGGCCTCAAACCTGATTCAGGCAACCACGATTCTGACGTTTATCGTGTCATCGTATGCGGTGGTTATTAAATATCCGACACCCATCGCCCTTTCAGATAAAATGCGCAAGGATTAACCATGAGATTGCTTGTTATCGTCCTGTGTCTGCTGAGTGAACGTTTCCTCGTACACAAGGTGTCTTTCAAACGTTTTGCATGGTTTTCGCGATTTGCCGCCGAAGTCGGGCGTTATGTTGGCGCCGTGCCGTTTTTTGCATCGCCCTGGTGGACGATGGCCGCAATGGTACTGCTCCCGGTGCTTTTCACAGCACTCATACTGTATGTTTCCTGTGGCTGGATATACGGTCTGGTCGGGTTTGTGCTGCAGCTTGCCATTTTCTTTTTGTGCCTTGGTCCAGAGAATCCATTCTATCCTGAGCCTGCTAAAGAAGGTGCTGAGGAGGGTGAGCAGGCGCGTGAGTATTTTTCTCAGGTAAACGGTCAGCTTTTTGCACCAATTTTCTGGTATATACTGGCTGGTGCCAGTGGTGTGCTTGCCTATAGGCTGATTGCGCTTGGCGCGCGGGAAGACGGCATGAAACGCACCATGGGTTTTCTGGCCGGATTGCTGGAGTGGGTACCGGCGCGTATGGAAGCGCTGCTTTGCCTTCTCGTTGGGAATTTTCAACAGGGCGCATCATTTCTGCTGGCAGGACTTTTAAAAGGACCTTCCGAAAACGCGCACCTGCTCGCTGAAACCGCAACCCGTGCACTTGGTAAATCTGCCGAACACCCCGCCGGCATGCCGGAGGCCGAAGTGCTGGTTGAACATGCGCTGGTGTTGTTGCTCGTCGTTCTGGCGCTTTTTACCCTTGTAGCGTGGCTCTAAGGACAGGATGCTATGATTTTACATGCTTGCAGGTGGCTATTAACGGGGATATTCTCCGTTTTTCTTCTTACAGGGTGTGTGAGCCCGGATAAAGGCCTTGCGCCTTCAAAACACCTGAGCCCCTGCCAGAAGGCCTGTGTAGCAGAACTCGCAGCCTGTAAAAAAGTCTGTCGTAATAATTGCGTCAATTGCCAGCTCGGGGCTTCTGAAAGCGCCATGAAAGGCTTTGAGCGCTACCTGAGAGAGCAGTACGTTAAGGGCCAGATGCTGACGCGCGAGTTGAAATCTTATCGCGATCCACTACAATGCCGAAAAACGACCTGTGATTGCCAGGCTGACCTTAATGTGTGCATGCAGTCTTGTTCTGGCGTAATACAAAAACGCCTGAAACCAGCACCTCAATGCACCTGATAATTCGTGAAAACCGTGAGGAATCCGCATGCCCAACATTACGCAAACTGATATTGACCCGATTGAAACCCGCGAATGGCTGGAAGCCCTGCACGCAGTCCTTGCAGAAGATGGAAGTGAACGGGCGGCTTATCTTTTAAAAGCACTGATGGATAAAGCCAGTGCCGAGGGCATACCCTTGCCCGGTGCTGCTACGACTCCTTACCGCAATACTATCAGGGTGCATGAAGAAAAGGCGATTCCTCCAGATGAGGGTATTGCAAGGCGCATCAGTGCGCTGATTCGCTGGAACGCGCTCGCGATGGTGCTGCGCGCCGGTAAAAAAGCGCCAGAGCTCGGCGGTCATATTGCATCCTATGCTTCAGCGGCCACCCTCTATGAAACCGGCTTTAATCACTTTTTCAAAGGTGACAGTTACTCTCCCAACGGTGGAGACATGCTCTATATTCAGGGGCATTGTGCGCCGGGTATTTATGCGCGAGCCTTTCTTGAAGGACGTTTGAGCGAAGAGCAGCTTGAGAATTTTCGTCAGGAAGTCGAAGTTAATGGCCTTTCTTCCTATCCACATCCCTGGTTAATGGGTGACTTCTGGCAGTTTCCGACGGTTTCAATGGGTCTTGGTCCATTACAGGCTATCTATCAGGCCCGCTTTCTGAAGTATCTCGAACATCGCGGACTGCTCAAGGCCGGTGAGCGCAAGGTATGGGCGTTTCTTGGTGATGGCGAAATGGATGAGCCGGAGTCGCTCGGTGCACTTACCATCGCTTCGCGCGAAAAACTCGATAATTTGATTTTTGTGGTCAACTGCAATCTGCAGCGGCTCGATGGGCCGGTACGCGGGAACGGTAAAATTATTCAGGAACTCGAAGGTGTCTTTCGTGGTGCGGGCTGGAACGTCATCAAGGTCATCTGGGGTACCCGCTGGGACGCGCTCTTTGCCCGCGATAAAGAAGGCTGGATGCAAAAGCGCATGGAAGAATGCCTTGACGGGGATTATCAGGCATACAAAGCCAATAATGGCGCGTATGTGCGTGAGCATTTCTTTGGCCAGTATCCTGAGCTTAAGAAGATGGTCGAGCACATGAGTGATGACGACATTTGGCGTTTAAATCGCGGTGGCCATGATTCACAGAAGGTTTACGCGGCCTATGCCAGTGCAGTAGAGCACCGTGGTCAGCCAACCGTCATTCTTGCAAAGACCGTGAAAG
Source organism: Legionella geestiana (assembly GCF_004571195.1). GTDB lineage: Bacteria > Pseudomonadota > Gammaproteobacteria > Legionellales > Legionellaceae > Legionella_B > Legionella_B geestiana. The sequence goes on along the minus strand of NZ_CP038271.1, from coordinate 223,285 downwards.
GTTACGGAATGGGTGCGGCCGGTGAAGGGCAGAACATTACGCACCAGCAAAAGAAAATGACCATCGAACAGGTGCGTGCGTTTCGTGACCGCTTCAGTATACCCGTGAGTGACGACAACATTGCCGATGTGCCGTTTTACCGTCCAGAGCCTGATAGCCCGGAAGTGCGTTACCTGAAACGTCAGCGTGAGAGTCTTGGAGGCTTTCTCCCGGCGCGAACCGTTGCATGTGAAAAGCTCACGGTTCCTGCTCTTGAGTTTTTTGCACCAGTCACCGCCGGAACAGGTGACAGAGAAATTTCAACCACCATGGCATTCGTGCGCATTCTCACCATGCTGCTCAAAGATAAAAACTTAGGGCCGCGTGTGGTGCCGATTGTACCGGATGAGTGCCGCACCTTTGGTATGGAAGGGCTCTTTCGCCAGATTGGAATTTATTCACCGGTGGGTCAGTTGTATACGCCCGTTGATCATGAACAGGTCATGTATTACCGTGAGGCGAAAGACGGGCAGATACTTGAAGAAGGCATTAATGAAGCTGGGGCATTCTGTTCATGGATGGCTGCAGGAACATCCTATGCCAACAACCACCTGCCAATGATTCCTTTTTACATTTATTACTCGATGTTTGGCTTCCAGAGGATTGGCGACCTTGCCTGGGCTGCAGGCGACATGCAGGCGCGCGGCTTTTTGCTGGGCGCAACTGCCGGGCGTACTACCCTTGCCGGTGAAGGTCTGCAGCATCAGGATGGTCACAGCCATCTGCTGGCATCCACCATTCCCAACTGCGTGGCCTATGACCCGGCTTATGCCTATGAAGTAGCCGTGATTATCCAGAATGGCCTGCAGCGCATGTATGTAGACCAGGAAAATGTGTTTTATTACATCACGCTCATGAATGAAAATTATGTGCAGCCGCCAATGCCAGAAGGGGCAGAGGAGGGGATTTTGCGCGGTATGTATCTGCTGCAGTCCCCTAAAAAACCGGGTAAAAAACATGTGCAGCTTCTTGGAAGTGGTACTATTTTACGCGAAGTCATTGAGGCGGCGCGTCTGCTGCAGGAAGAGTTTGGCGTAAGCGCTGATATCTGGAGTGTGACAAGCTTCACAGAGCTTCGTCGCGATGGGCTTGTTACTGAGCGTGAAAACCGCATGCATCCCGAGCGGGAAGCGAATAAATGCTATGTTGAGCGGCAGCTTGAAGGCCGAACGGGTCCAGTGATTGCGGCAACGGATTATCAGCGCATGCTGGCTGATGCCATCCGTCCGTTTGTGCATTCACGTTATGTGACACTTGGCACGGACGGCTACGGTCGCAGTGATACCCGTAAACAGCTGCGCCACTTTTTTGAAGTGGATGCCAAATACATCGTGCTTGCCGCACTTGAAGCACTGGCGCAGGAAGGCAGCGTACCCAAATCTGTCGTAAAAGACTGCATGAAGCGCTTTAATATTAATCAAGATAAGCCTTGTCCGATAAGCCACTAATTGAATGCGGGGTAGAAGAATGGCGGATGCAAACGTAATTAAAGTGCCCGATATAGGCGGTGCCGTCGGTGTTGATGTAATTGAAATACTCGTTAAGCCCGGTGACAGCATTAAACGCGATACACCGCTTGTAACACTTGAAACCGACAAAGCCAGCATGGAAGTGCCTTCCTCTGCTGAGGGCGTTGTAAAGAGGATAGTTGTGAAGGTGGGAGATAAGGTCTCCGAGGGTGATGTGCTGCTTGAACTTGAAAGCAGTGTCGGAGCCGTGTCAGAGACACCCGCTGCAGTTGAGCCAACGCCTGAGAGAGTCGCGCCAGTCATCGAGGCGCCCATAGCTTCTGAAAGCCATGAGACTCAGGTGGTGGATGTCGCCATCCCTGATATTGGTGGCGCAACGGGTGTTGATGTCATTGAAATCATGGTCAAAGTCGGTGATACGGTTGAAAAAGACACGCCGTTGCTGGTACTTGAGGGCGATAAGGCCACGATGGAAATTCCGTCCCCCATGGCGGGTGTAGTTGAACATGTCAGCATCGCACTTGGCGACAAGGTGTCTCAGGGAAGCCCGGTATTGTCTCTCCGAACAAGCGCGTCTTCTGCTGTACGCATGCCTGAACCTGCGCCAGTCGTGAGTGAAACGCCATCTTCTGTTCCTGCGCCTGTTGCTGAATTGCGTGTTGAGGCGGCCATTGCTCCTGAAATTCCCTCGAACCGTCAGGACATGGTATCTGCAGGGCCTGCGGTTCGCCGGATGGCAAGAGAGCTTGGTGTGACACTGTCAGAAGTAAAAGGCAGTGGACGCAAGGGGCGTATTCTTACCGAGGACATTCAAGCGTATGTGAAAGCGCGTCTGGCAGAACCCGCCGGCGGAAATGGCTTTGCGTTGCCACAGGCTCCGGCTATCGATTTTTCACGCTTTGGTGCGATTGATATCAAGCCATTGAATAAAATCAAACGGCTCACGGGTGCCAATGTACACCGCTCCTGGATAACCATCCCACACGTCACGCAGTTTGATGAAGCCGATATCACGGAGCTTGAAGCTTTTCGCAAGACCGAGAGTGAGCGCACCGTACAACTCGGATATAAACTGACGATTCTTGCATTTGTATGCAAGGTGGTGAGTCGGGCACTGGCTGCATTCCCACAGTTTAATGCCTCTCTCGATGCGAGTGGTGAGAATCTTATTTACAAACAGTACTGCAACATTGGCATCGCTGTTGAAACGCCTAACGGTCTTGTCGTTCCTGTTATTCGCGATGTTGATACCCTCCAGATTGGTGATATTGCGCGGGAAATGGCACGTCTGAGTGCGAAGGCACGTGACAAGGGGCTTACTCCTGCAGACATGAGCGGTGGCTGTTTTACTGTTTCAAGCCTCGGTGGTATTGGTGGTACGGCGTTTACGCCGATTGTCAACGCACCTGAGGTTGCGATACTCGGGCTTTCCCGCTCAAGTATCAAGCCGGTTTATGCCGGTGACACGTTTGTACCACGGTTGATGCTGCCTTTGTCACTGTCGTACGATCACCGGGTCATTGATGGTGCGGAAGCTGCGCGATTCACGCGATTTATCGCGGATTCGCTTGCGGATATCCGTCGTATTCTCCTGTAATTTAGAGGTTTTACTCATGCCTAAGACGCTGAAAGCGGATGTTGTCGTAATCGGAAGTGGTCCTGGCGGCTACACAGCTGCGTTTCGCGCAGCTGACCTTGGCCTGCAGACAGTGCTCGTTGAGCGATTTCCATCATTGGGAGGCGTATGCCTGAATGTCGGCTGCATTCCTTCAAAAGCACTGCTGCACCTTGCCCGCGTGCTCGATGAACATCATGAAATGGACAACGCTGGTATCAGCTTTGGTAAACCAAAGCTTGATGCCGGTAAAATGGTGACATGGAAAAATTCAGTTGTGGGTAAGCTCACAGGTGGCCTCAAGGCACTTGCAAAGCAGCGCAAGGTAGAAGTGTTGACAGGGAGTGCCGCATTTTCCGGCAGTCATTCACTGCACGTTGATGACGGTGCTGAAGGAATAAGTGTTGAATTCAAGCATGCCATTATTGCGGTTGGCAGTGAGTCTGTCAGTCTGCCGTTTATTCCTGAAGATAAACGTATTTTCAGCTCTACAGGGGCGCTTGAGCTTGCCGATATTAAAGGCAGTCTCCTTGTACTTGGTGGCGGTATTATCGGCCTTGAAATGGCAACGGTGTATTCCGCGCTGGGTGTAGACGTGACAGTAGTTGAGTTTATGGATCAGCTTATGCCAGGTGCTGATGCCGATTTGGTCAACGTGCTGCAAAAGCGCATGGCGAAAAAAGGTGTTAAGTTTATTCTCAAGACTAAAGTCACCGGGGTTGAAGCCAAAAAAGACGGGCTCTATGTCACCATGGAAGGCGAGGGCGCTCCCAGTGCTCCCCAGTGTTTCCAGCAGATGCTGGTAGCCGTTGGACGCCGGCCCAATGGCGGCACCATTGCGGCTGAAAAAGCAGGCGTTACGGTAACCGAGCGCGGCTTTATTCCGGTTGACAAACAAATGCGCACCAATGTTAGCCACATTTTTGCCATTGGTGATGTCGTGGGCCAACCGATGCTTGCACATAAAGCCATTCCTGAGGGCAAGGTGGCGGCTGAGGTTATTGCCGGTAAGAAGCACTATTTTGACCCACGCTGCATTCCAAGTGTTGCTTATACCGACCCTGAAATTGCCTGGGCAGGCCTTACAGAAAATGAAGCAAAGGCTAAAAACATTTCGTATGAGAAGGGTACATTCCCCTGGGCTGCGAGTGGACGCGCGCTTAGTATCGGACGAGAAGAAGGGATAACCAAACTTCTGTTCTGTCCCGATACCCGCCGTATACTTGGAGCCGGAATTGTAGGTTCTAATGCGGGCGATCTTATCGCTGAAACTGTGCTTGCCATAGAGATGGGCTGTGATGTTGAAGACCTCGCGCTTTCGATTCATCCACACCCGACAGTCTCTGAAACCATTGCGCAGGCGGCGGAAGCGTTTGAAGGCACTATTACGGATTTGTATCTGCCTAAAAAGAAAAGTAACCATTAACCACGTTAGCTGAAAAGCCATATTTGGCGCATCTTTTGCGAACGCATTACAAAAAACTGCTCACATACCGGTGTATGCTGCGCTTTTTTTGTAATGCGTTCGCACAACCTGCACTCAAATCCGACTTTTCCCCTAAAGCATTCAAAATGTGGTGATTAGATACAAAGAAAAATAAAAGAGGGTATATCAAATGATAACCAGGGTGCGTGCGATGCAATTTTCGGATGTCGATGCCGTCTATGCCATTGAGTGCGCGGCGCATCGTGCCCCCTGGAGTCGAGATATTCTTCATGACTGTGTGCTGGTTGGCTATGATTGCCGAGTGCTTGCACAATCGGCTGAAGATAAAAGCGAGCACTCAACCGTTATAGGATACCTGATTGCCCGCTACACGCAGGAAGGGAGCGCACACATTCTCAATGTGTGTATTGCGCCAGATTTTCAGGGCAAAGGCTATGGACAGCGTTTTTTAAAACATTTTCTTAAGACTTTAAAACGCCCCGGTATGAAAGAAATCATTCTTGAAGTACGCCCTACAAACCCTACAGCCATTCATATCTACGAAAAGCTTGGATTTACGCAGGCGGAAGTGAAAGAAGGGTACTACAACGATGTTCAAGGCATTGAAGACGCGCTTTTGTTAAAAAAAGTGCTCTAGCTGCAGCCATATCTCAGTTCACCTGTTTTGACTTCGCCTGGGCACGAGTGCTACATTCCTCACTAAACGCCTGTTAAGACGAAACCGGCTTTAAAAATGGCTTTAAATCCGGCTTCTTATCCAGTCGATATTGATATACGGCACAAAACGCGATGATGTTCTTCAGATAATTACGTGTTTCCTGCCAGGGAAGCGTTTCAATCCAGATATCCATCGGATTGGATGGATGGTTTGACAGCCAGTAACGCACCTGTCTCGGTCCAGCATTGTAAGCAGCAGCCATCAGTACCGGATGCCGACCAAAGCGGCGGGCAAGTTCTTCAAGATAGGCGACGCCAATGTTGATATTTTTGGTGGGTGAAAAAAGCGGGTTCTTGCCATCAAATGGAATATGCTCGCGTCTGGCTACAACTTTACCCGTCTGCGGTAAAATCTGCATGAGGCCCATGGCACCGGCTGATGAGACGATTTCGTGGTGAAAAGCACTTTCCTGGCGTATGACCGCATATACAAATTCAGGTGGAATACGGTACTTTTGCGCATAACGGTTGACTGAATCTTTCCAGGCAAGCGGAAAACGTACCGCAAGCTGGTTATTCAACATATCCGTGCTGCTGCTCAAGTACACCGCACGTGCGTGCCATTGCAGCGTATCGGTGAGCCACCATGCGAGTGCCGAGCGATCGCGCTTTGGCAGTTCACTTGAAAATTCATTGAGCAGGCGTGCGGCCTCAACCGGCTTTTGATTCAGATAGAGTGATTGAATGGTATTGGTAACTGGTGCGTAAGGTTTCAGACGTTTTAAGTCGGTTACGACCGGCTCATTTTGAAACTGCGGCGGACTTTTAACATGACGGCTTGCGAGAAAACCGTAATAGTTTCGCTCAGAGCTGAGTGCTGTATAGAGCACTTTCGCATCCTCTTTTTTGCCAAGCGCTTCAAGCGCACGAGCACGCCAGTAGCGCCAGCAGGCATTGTCTTTGTCCTGAAGTTTATCAATGCCCTTTAAAACTGCCTGCCACTGATGATGTTTCAGCGCATGACGAATCTGCCAGCCGAGCAGGGTATCGTTGTACCACGGTGACTTGATGCGCGAAAACCATTGTGCGGTATCTGCATGTCCACGCATTGCCTTGTACAGGGTGAGTTGGGCCAGAAACTGTTGTTGCTGATGCTCGCTTAACATGGTACGGGTTTTAGGATTGTTCCAAAGTGTTATAGCCTTATCCATATTAAGAGATACGAGGCGCGTCAGGCCATAAAGGTAAAAGCTGCTGTAGAGCGGGCCACGTGGCAGGTTCAATATGGTTGCCGGGTTCTGGTAGATGGCATGCAGCCGTTTGGTATCATCCATGCGCGGTGGGTTCATGCGCGTCAGGAGATAGCGCGCAAGTGGAAGATTACGTGCCTCAAGGGCAAGCACGATGCGCTCGCTGACAAGCGCATTATCCATCATTTTCTTTGAGAAAAGTATGTCAAACAGCTTATCACACGCCTGCGGCAGGGAGTTTCCCTGCATCCAGAGTGTTTTTGCCAGTGAAAGGGCTTCCTCAGTGTGTCCGGTTTCAAGTTTCGCACGTGCCGCAAAGCAGCGAAGAAAAGCATCATCGCCCGGTCGGTACCATTTATCAAATTCACGCCAGTCTTTTTTACTGGCAAGGTGATAAAGCCATTTATTTCGTAATTTCACAGCAAGTGGTGTGTCATCGCTGATGAAACGGTAAAACGCTTCATCCGGTAGCTCGGGAAGATTTTCAGACCAATTTTGGTAGCGTTGAAAACGTTCCATGTACGCATTGCCACTCAGCGCATAAACCGGCTGCAGGCAGGTGAGCGCAAGTATAAACACCAGCAGTTTTTGTCTCATTATGCTTTCCGTTCGGAGAGTTTTTCCCGCATAAGGCGAATTGTTGCCGTATAATCCGGTGTATTGAAAATGGACGACCCCGCTACAAAATGAGTGGCGCCAGCACGTGCGACATCCGCAATATTATCAACAGTGATTCCGCCGTCAACGGAAATGGGCAGTTGCGGATAATGCGTTTTAATCCATTCGATTTTTTGAAGTACTTCAGGAATCAGAGACTGGCCGCCAAAGCCTGGATTAACAGTCATTACCAGCACGAAATCAAGCCGGTGCATACAATAGCGCAGACAGTCAACTGAGGTTGCCGGATTCAGGGCAATGCCCGCCTCGGCACCCAGGTCACGAATCAGTGCGAGGCTTCGGTCAAGGTGTGTTGTGGCGTCTGGATGAATGCTGATGCGGGAAGCGCCCGCTCTCGCGAAGGCTTCAATCATCGTGTCGACCGGGCTAACCATCAGGTGCACGTCAATCGGTGTTGCCGGAAAACGTGCATGAAGTGCTGTGCAAAACGCTGGTCCAAAACTTAAATTCGGGACATAGTGATTGTCCATGATATCGAGGTGCAGCATATCTGCACCGGCACGCACTACTGCATCGATTTCGTCACCCAATGCAAGCGAATTTGCCGCCAGCAGGGAGGGAGCCAGAAGACAGGACATGAGGTATTCGCAAAGGTCACAAGTAAGAATATTGTCGTATGGAAACCGTGCGCGTGCAATCTAAAAAACCTGTGTACGGGACATTTTTTCCGCGCCGGGGGGATTCACGTGTATTTTTGTACCGTGACCAGGCTGAATCGTTCCATGCGTTGGCTCCGTGCCACACCCCGAATGGGTCCCCGCCTGCGCGGGGAAGACGGTGTGGGAGAGATTTTGGCCTCCGCACACACCCCGAATCCTGTCATTCCCGCGCAGGCGGGAACCCATCCATGTGCCGGCACGGGGCTAACTCCAGCATGAGCTCTGGGAAGACAACGATTTTTGGTCCCGTACACAGCTAAAAAACAGAATGACGGTGCTATTTTTTTCGTTTACACTGGCGTCTGTGGGTTAGATGTGCACACAAAGTGAAACAAAATGGAATAACACAAGGAGCCATAAAATGCCGGATAATTTTTTAGGTGATGGTTTTAGGGATGTCAGCTTTGATGAGTTATCAGAAAATCTCAAACTTTTGCGGAATGCTCTAAACGTTAAACACGGTACGATTTCCGTTGATGCTCTCGAAGATAAACGCAGAATTCCGGTGCAGTTCTTGACGACGGTATCTGATAATCTGCACACAACTTCGCACACAATACCAGAAAAAACCCTCATCATGAGGGGCGCTTATCTGTGCGTGATTGCTTATATTCAGAATGTCGAATATGGTGGAAGGAATGCGGAAGCCATTACGTCCTGTGAAACGTTTATAAAGCCATGCCACATAATTGGTCTTAGCCAGGTTCAGAAAGTTTTTGATAACAATGCTTCCTTAATAAGAGAAGCTCTGATAGCGTTCCAGTCTTATTTAAAAGGAAGAACCATTGCTTGTGATTCATTGAGAGAAGATACGTTGTTCTCGAATATTGAGGGCTTTGAATCTAAAGGCTATGCCCGCGCGTACTGGACTGGCATTGCTGCTGCCATTGAAAAATGCGACCTGAAAATTGCGGAACAGACTCGCAAGAAAGCCATTGAAGAATGGACGCGTGCGGAAGAGGCGTCTAAACCCGCGCCACAACCCGGATTATTATCTCGTCTCTGGTCTTCTTCATCCCCCGCTTCATCATCCAGCGAGCCTCCTTCAGCATCTCCGGCCCCTGGCGGTCCCGGAGCGTTCTAAGCTGCCTTTATCGCTCCGCTGTAACACGTGTCCCGCCACTGGCGGGGCGCGTGACCGTTGAATGGTGGATAAACCAGTAAAGCACTGCGGTAAAAACACCCCCAACGAGTGTTGCGAAAGCCCACGCATGTCCAGAAACCAGAGCAGTTGGCATGCCTGCCCGATTTAACGTTCCTGCATCGCGCGCAACAGCGCCGGCAAAGAGCAGATGCAGCAGGGCGTTAATGCCTGCAAGCAGCCAGGTAATCGTCTGCATGGTATTGTGAGCCTGTGTAACGAGTAACTGTTCCATCAGGTTGCCTCCCCCTTTATCAGTCTGGATTGTCTCCATGATAACAAAAAAACAGCGCCGGTAATGCACGCACACGCAAGTGTTTCTCGAAGTGTAAGGCGCTCATCAAAAAGAATGCGTCCCCAGAATATGCCGGTGAGCGCAACGACACCGCCAACAAGGCTGTAAAAAACCGGGCCTGCAAGACGAATCAGGCGAAAAAAGAGCACATATCCAATGGTTGACAGGAGTATTTCAAGGAGAACCACACTTTGTACCGTATCGGGGAAGACGCTCAGGGGATAAAACGAGTGTGTTGATAGTACCAGCGGCAAAAGCAGCAGGGTTGCTGCCAGCAGCATGCCACAGGCAGATTCATGAGCCTCTGGTGCCTGCTTACCAAGGTTTGCGATATAGAGCGAACAGGCCGCAAAAGCAAGTGGTGTCAAGAGTGCCGCCAGAGTATAGACGTTCACTGAAAGGGGAGCGGTTACAAGTGACATCAGACCAAAAACACCAAGTAAAACTGCTGAAAAGCGGCAGCTTTCAAAGCGTTCCAGACCTAAAAAAATGGCCATCGGATAGATGATTAAGGGCACTGTATTAACAAGAACCGCCAGCATGCCCGCAGGCAGATGGGGTGCGAGAAAATACATGTTGGTATTAGGGATGGCAATGCCCGCAAGGCCGCAAATCAGGAAAAAACGCCAGTCAGCAGGATTTCGAAGGCGCCCGCCGCGTCGAAACCCGCCCGTCACGCCAAGCAGCAGAGCCGGTCCAAGCGTTTGCCAGAACGCATAGCCCAGAGGAGGCACGCCGTGAGTTAATGCATATCGGGACAGTGAATAACCACAGCCCCATATAAAACCAAGCAGCACTAAAAGAACAAGGGGATAATTAAAAAAACGCAACTTCATACTGCTCTCATGATGATATCCTTATGATTTAGCCATGTTAGCACAAGTGCCTCTGAATTTTCCTTTTCACTAAACCTGCGCTACCATGCGCAAATGTCTGGGAAAAGAGGATATGTTCATGCAACCGCAAAACCCGGTTCCACGACTTAAAACCGCACAATGTGGGCCGTTGCATCATGTAGAAGAAGTCATTCTCTCGCAGGTGGCTACCATCGAAGCCTGGTTTCGCCGGCAATGGCAGATGACCCCGCCTCCCATTACCTCTTCCGTGGATTTACGCAACGCCGGCTTTAAACTTGCACCTGTAGATACCAATCTTTTTCCCGCAGGTTTTAATAACCTTAACCCTGATTTTATGCCCCTTTGTGTACAGGCCATGCAATCAGTGGTACAGGACTTCTTTCCTGAATGCACAAAAATTCTTCTTATTCCTGAGAGCCACAGCCGCAATCTTTTTTACTGGCAAAGCCTTTCGGTCTTACGTGGCATTCTGCAGCAGGCAGGTTTTCTGGTACGTGTTGGAAGCCTTGATGAAACACTGAAAGAGCCCGTTTACATGGAAGCTGCCAATGGTGCCAGAATCCTCGTGGAGCCTGTCCTGCGGCGTGGCGACCGGATTGGCCTTAGTGATTTTGACCCCTGTTTTGTCCTCCTGAATAATGACTTGTCCAGCGGGGTTCCAGAAATTCTTGAAGGCGTTAAACAGCCGGTTGAACCGGCGGCCAATCTTGGCTGGGCCACGCGTTTTAAATCAGTACACTTTACGAAGTATCAGGAAGTGGCACATGCGTTTTCAAGGCTTACCGGGATGGATCCATGGTTTATCAACCCGGAATTTGGCGTTGCGGGTGGCGTGGATTTTATGGCGCAGGAAGGGCTTGAGAAAGTTGCTCATGAGGTAGACCGTATTCTTGGTATTGTGCGTGAAAAATACCGGATGTATGACATTAACGAAACGCCTTTTACGGTCGTAAAGGCCGATAACGGTACGTATGGCATGAGCGTAATGATGGTGCATGATGCCTCGGAAATCCTTGCAATGAACCGAAAATCGCGTACCCGCATGTCAGCGAGCAAGGGCAGTCGCCGAGTGGAACAGGTACTGATTCAGGAGGGTGTGCATACGTTTGAAACCATGCCACAGGGTGCGGTTGCCGAGCCGGTTGTGTATATGCTGGGTCAATTCGTTGTGGGAGGATTTTATCGCGTGCATACCGGACGCGGTGTTGATGAAAATCTAAATGCGCCCGGCATGCAGTTTGAACCACTTGCCTTTGCCAATCCGTGCAATATGCCGCGTGATGATTTGGCTGTGGAAGAGTGTCCGAATCGTTTTTATGCATATGGTGTGATAGCGCGCCTCGCGGCACTGGCCGCGGGACGGGAACGCATGGAAAGTGGAGTGAACGCATGAAACTTGCAGTCTTGATGGACGATGTGTCAACGTTAAAGCCGGCAAAAGATACCACGCTTCGCATTTTGCAGCGCGCTGAGGAGTTCGGGTGGGAGGTTTTTGTCTTCAGGCTTTCTGACATGCAGGTCGAGGGCGGAGTGGCGAAGGCGCATGTTTCAAAACTAAGCCTCAATAAAAACGCAACCCCCATTGCACTTACCTCCCATGCCACGGTACCGCTTACTAGCTTTAATATCATCCTGATGCGCAAGGACCCGCCCTTTGACATGGAATACATTGTGGCGACTTATGCGCTCGATTTAGCCGCTAAAGAGGGTGTGCTGGTGGCTAACCGGGCGCAAAGCCTTCGCGACTGCAACGAGAAGTTTTTTACCCAGCATTTCCCGCAATGCTGCCCGCCCACGCTGACCTCACGCAATATGGCCAGTCTCCGGGCGTTTCATGCCCACCATGGCGATGTTGTTTTTAAACCGCTTGAAGGTATGGGCGGGAGGTCAGTCTTTAGAGTCGATAAAACCGGTGCGAACCTGCCTGTCATTCTTGAAACCCTGACCCACGGTGAAACGGTCACCGTCATGGCGCAGCGCTACATTGCCGATATTGCAGGCAGTGGTGACCAGCGCGTTCTTCTCATTAATGGCGAACCGGTTCCCTATGCGCTGGCGCGTATCCCGGCGAGTGGCGACATGCGTGGAAACCTGGCAGCAGGCGCTCGTGGAGAAGTCGTTCCCATAAGTGAGCGTCAGCGTGAAATTGCAGCTATCCTCGCACCTGTTCTGCGCGAGAAGGGGCTCTATTTTGTGGGGATTGATGTGATAGGCGATTATCTTACGGAAATCAACGTGACAAGCCCCACGTGTCTGCGTGAAATCGAAGCGTTCAGTGGTTTGGACATTGCAGGAGATTATCTGCGCTGCCTTGAAAAAGAAGTCCTTGGCCTTTAGATGCCGTTGTCACGAGAGAAGCCGGGCTGCAAATCCTTTCAATTTTAGATCCAATTTCTCTTGTGACGACTGCCTTCAGTTACACCCCTCCAAGAGGGCTTGCTCCGGATTCCTGTTCTTCTTCTATATAAAGACTGCCCTCATTGGCCTGTTCTTCTCCGGTAATCTGATAGCGGCGATGCTGCAGCCAGGCGTCACGAACGAATGTGTAGGAGTCGAGGGCTTCAGCAAGCAGGCGATCGGTATCGAGCAGCTGCGCCCTTAAATCTACGTAGCGCACGCCAAGCATGGAGTAGAGTACTGGATTGGAACGAATCCAGGGATAGGGTGTAAAGAGTGAATAATCAAAGGTTTGAGCGAAGGTATCACGCAGGGTTGAAGGCCCAAGGAAGGGCAGAACCAGATAAGGAGAATTCATGTCGCCCCATTTCGCGAGCGTGATGCCGAGGTCATTCACATGAGGAGGCAATCCCATATGGCTTGCCGGGTCAAAGATTCCCCCAATTCCGATGGTTGTGTTGGCAATAAAGCGCCAGGTATCCTTGATGGCCATCGTCCATTGTGCCTGAAGCAGGTCATTGACCACAGTTGATGACATACTGAAGTTGGTGTAGAAATTATTGACACCACGGCGCACCGGTTGAGGGACTACCGCCTTGTAAAGGCGCGCGGGGGGCTTTAGAAAAGTGGTATCGAACGCCATATTAAACGTGTGAACCCGCCGGTTATAAGGCTCCCATGGGTCCTCAGGCAGGGTTCCCTTGTGGGCACAGCCGGTTAAAACAAGGGGCAATAACAGGTAAAGTGTCTTCTGGCACATGTATGGCAGTCCTTTAAACATTGCTGATGATACTACACGAGTTTCAGCTCGATGAATATACCTGATTTATTTTGTCTTTAACGCCGAAATTCGGGATAATGCCAAAAATTTTTTTGAAGTGGATGTCAGCAATGTCACAGGATATATGGCTTCAAGGACTCAACCCGCGACAGGCAGAGGCAGTCAGTGCGCCACCCGGAAACACCCTGGTGCTGGCCGGTGCTGGCAGTGGCAAGACGCGTGTACTGGTACACCGTCTTGGCTGGCTGGTGACAGAGTGTGGCTTTTCGCTGCATGAAATCCTTGCGGTGACCTTTACCAACAAGGCCGCGGGTGAAATGAAGTCGCGACTTTCAGAAGCACTTCAACTTTCTCCGGCGGGCCTTTGGGTGGGAACGTTTCACGGCCTTTGTCATCGCCTGTTGCGCATCCACTGGGAGCGCGCGCGACTGCCGGAGGCATTTCAGATTCTTGACAGTGACGACCAGCTGCGTTTGCTGAAGCGGGTGATTCAGGGGTTAAACCTTGATGAAGAACAGTGGCCGGCGCGGCAGGCTCAGTCTTTTATCAACGGTAAAAAGGATGATGGTCTGCGTGCGGCCCACATCCATCTGCCGCCTCACGGCCCAACCCGCACACTTGCGAAAATCTATGCGGCTTATGAACAGGCCTGCCAGACCGCCGGCGTTGTTGATTTTGCCGAAATTCTTCTTCGCGCCCATGAACTGTTACGCGACCATCCAGACATTCTTCTGCATTATCAGTCGCGTTTTCGCGCGATTCTTGTGGATGAGTTTCAGGATACCAACGCCATCCAGTATGCCTGGATTCGGCTGCTTGCGAGTGGCGGCGCGTCTGTGATGGCTGTTGGTGATGATGACCAGTCTATTTATGGCTGGCGCGGGGCGCGTGTTGAAAATATTGAGCAGTTCTCGCGCGACTTCGCGGATACAAGGGTCATACGCCTTGAACGTAACTATCGCTCAACCCCCACCATTCTTGAAGCGGCAAATGCCCTTATCAGCAATAATACGCGGCGCATGGGTAAAGAGCTCTGGACGGAGGGTGCTCGCGGCGACAGGATTCAGGTTTATGACGCTTTCAACGAAATTGATGAAGCGCGGTTTGTGACCGAGCGTATCCGTATAGAGATGGGTCGCGGGCATCTTCCTGAACATTTCGCCATTCTCTATCGCTCCAACGCCCAGTCACGTGTACTGGAAGAATCGCTCATGCGCGCTGGAATTGCGTATCGTATTTACGGCGGCATGCGCTTTTTTGAGCGTGCTGAAGTCAAGGATGCACTTGCCTATCTGCGCCTGATGGCCAATCCTCACGATGACACTGCTTTTGAGCGGGTCGTTAATTTTCCCGTGCGCGGAATCGGTGAAAAAACCCTTGATACCCTGCGCTCGCACGCACGAGACCAGGAAATCTCTCTCTGGGAGGCGGCAGCCGGGTTGTTGACAAGCGGCGAATTTACGCAACGCGCCAGCAGTGCGCTTGAAAAATTTGTACAGTTGATACAATCGCTGCAACAGGATGCGACAAATCTGCCGCTTGATGAACAAATTCAGACACTGTTGCAAAAAAGCGGTCTGCATGCGCATTTCTCGCGTTTAAAGACGGATAAGTCAGAATCCCGCATGGATAACCTGCAGGAACTTGTCAACGCTGCCCGTCAGTTTCAGTATGATGAAAACGAAACCGAGACGGGTGCCCCGATGCGCTCGGCCTTTCTTGCCCATGCTTCCCTTGAAGCCGGCGAAATGCAGGCAGACAGCGCTGAAAGCGCGGTTCATCTCATGACGCTGCACTCTGCAAAAGGGCTTGAATTTCCTACGGTTTTTCTGGTGGGTCTTGAGGAGGGTGTATTCCCGGCACGGCAGTCGATAGAGGATCCTCTGCGCCTTGAAGAAGAGCGAAGGCTCTGTTATGTCGGCATGACACGCGCGCGAGAGCGCCTGTTTCTTGTTCACGCCGGCATGCGTCGCCTGTATGGGCGTGAGGAGTACCACCGTCCCTCACGTTTTCTGCGCGAGTTGCCAGCAGAGTTGCTGGAAGAAGTGCGCGGTGGCGGCATGGGCGCCATGAGTCGGCCTCGAAGCAGTGCACCAGCGTCGCGCGTCTCGCTTCAGGAGCAGGAATGCGGGTTTCGACTGGGTCAGTCCGTGGTGCATGCCCGCTTTGGCGATGGTGTTGTGCTGGCAGTTGAGGGAAGTGGCGCCAATACGCGCCTGCAGGTGCGGTTCTCAGAGCATGGCTCTAAATGGCTGGTACTGGCCTATGCCAATCTTAGCGCTGCAGGGTCTTGAAATTGAGCGCCTAAGGTGCGAGGATCCCGTGGCAATTATGGTGTTTTTTATTAAGGGGAAATACGTGAAAGGAAAAACGACAGCCGTTGTCGGCATGCTCGCGGCCATGCTGGCCTCACCCGTGCTGATGGCAGACAGTGCCACATCACCCGCAATGACGGATGCACAAAAACAAGCCATTGAAAAAGTGGTTCACGACTATCTTGTCAGCCATCCTGAAGTATTGATTGAAGCCTCTCAGGCACTTCGCCAGAAAGAGCAGCTGACGGCACAGGCCAAAGCTCAGGAAGCCATTTTGGCAAACGCGCCTAAGCTCTTCACAGATACGCTGACCGTAACCGGCAATCCGAAAGGGCAGGTCACACTGGTCGAGTTTTTCGATTATCAGTGCATTCACTGTAAAAAAATGGCACCGGTCATTGCAAGTCTTGTTAAAAAAGACGGCAACCTTCGAGTGATTTACAAAGAATTCCCGATTTTTGGTGAAAGCTCGGATGAAGCTTCGCGTGCAGCACTTGCAGCGGGCATGCAGGGCAAATATCAGGCCATGCACGAAGCGCTTTTTAAAATTGATGAACGTCTTGACAACAAGCTCATTGAAAATGCCGCTAAATCCGCAGGTGTAGATGTTGCGCGCATGAAAAAAGACATGAGCAGCGATGCTGTCACCAAAGCACTGGCGGCAAACCGTGAGCTGGCTGAAAAACTGCATCTTATGGGTACGCCCGCGCTTATTATCGGCGCTACGCCGAACGGCACGTTTAAAACAGGCACCCAGCCAACGTTTATACCGGGTGCAGCCGGAGAAGACAGTCTTCAGAAGATGATTGCTGAAGCGTCCAAAGGGTAATACACTCCAGGGCAAATAAGCGCGTGAGCACGTATTTGCCCGTTTTTTTTCTTTAAGCGTGAGACTCTGATGCAAAAGCCTGCGACTTTTCAGGACATAATTCTTACCCTTCAGAACTGGTGGTCACAGCAGGGCTGCGCAATTTTGCAGCCACTGGATATGGAGGTAGGAGCAGGGACGTTTCATCCGGCAACGTTTTTGCGTGCCATTGGGCCTGAACCATGGAACTGCGCTTATGTGCAGCCGTCCAGGCGTCCAACAGACGGACGTTATGGTGAAAATCCAAACCGGGTACAGCATTATTACCAGTTTCAGGTTGTGTTGAAACCCTCGCCACTCGATATTCAGGAACGCTATCTTGATTCGCTGCGCGCCTTAGGCGTCGACCCGCTTACTGATGATATTCGCTTTGTAGAAGACAACTGGGAATCGCCCACGCTTGGAGCCTGGGGGCTTGGATGGGAAGTCTGGCAAAATGGCATGGAAATCTCCCAGTTTACCTACTTTCAGCAGGCCGGAGGAATCAGCTGCAAGCCCGTTACTGGCGAGCTGACCTATGGCCTTGAGCGCATTGCGATGCACGTGTTAAACGTTGACAATTTTTTTGCGCTTCCCTGGTGTAATACCCCCAATGGCATTCTGACGTATGGCGATGTGTTCCACCAGAACGA
The DNA here is from genome assembly GCF_004571195.1 of Legionella geestiana. Classification (GTDB taxonomy): domain Bacteria; phylum Pseudomonadota; class Gammaproteobacteria; order Legionellales; family Legionellaceae; genus Legionella_B; species Legionella_B geestiana. The sequence continues at coordinate 206,185 of NZ_CP038271.1, read as the reverse complement.
GGTGGAAATGTCGACCTATAATTTCGAGCACGCCAATATAGATGCTCTTTTTACGCAGTTTAATTACTATGAGGCAGAGTCTCAGAGACTCGTGAGCCTTAAACTGCCGCTGCCGGCTTATGAAATGGTGATTAAGGCATCGCATGTTTTCAATCTGCTGGATGCGCGTCATGCTATTTCTGTTACTGAACGCCAGCGCTATATTCTGCGGGTGCGTCAATTGTCACGTGCAGTGGCGCAAGCCTGGTACGATGCGCGCGAAGCGCTTGGATTTCCTTTGTTGAAGGTGTGTGATGCACAATGATTTTTTGTTTGAGCTTGGGTGCGAGGAATTACCCTCAGGCGCTGTTTTGCCGTTGTCAGAGGAACTTGCTGCGCGATTAACTGACGGGTTTGCAAAGGCATGTTTGAATCATGGTGAGGTTGAAGTTTTCGCTACACCAAGACGCCTTGCGGTGCTCGTTCGTAACCTGCAGTCCTTTCAGGAGGGGCGCGTACATGTGCGCCGGGGCCCGGCGTTAAACGCGGCTTTTGATGAGAGTGGCGCACCAACGGCTGCATTAAAGGGTTTTGCCAAATCGCTTCAGGTAGATGTTTCGGCGCTGCAGCGCATAGAAACAGACAAAGGAACCTGGCTTGGTCTTGAGGTGCATGAAGAGGGCCAGTCGGCCGCTAAACTGCTCCCAGAGCTTGTCCGTCATGCACTCTCTGAACTTTCCATTCCAAAACCAATGCGCTGGGGAAACTCCGAAGATACCTTTGCAAGACCTGTACACTGGGTGGTTATGCTCCTTGGTGATGAAGTTGTAGCATCTTCATTTTTTGGCACTAAAAGCGGACGCACGACCTATGGACACCGGTTTCATCATCCAGGTGCCATTGTGCTTGAAAAAGCCGGCGATTATGAACAGGCGCTTCTTAAAGCGTTTGTCGTTGCAGGATTTAACGAACGGCTTGCCTGCATGGTTTCGCAGGTAGAAACCATCGCTGCTGAGAATAATGCGGTTGCTGTGATGCCTGAGGCGCTGCTTAAAGAGGTCTGCTCGATTGTTGAGTGGCCACAGGCCTTACTGGCAGGCTTTCCAGAAGCGTTTCTTGAAGTGCCGCCTGAAGCGCTTATTGCGTCCATGCAATCACACCAGAAGTGTTTTGCCCTCCGCGACAAAAAGGGCGCGCTGCTGCCGCGCTTTATTACCGTTGCCAATATCGTCAGTAAAGATCCTCAGCAGGTGATTCGTGGCAATGAAAAGGTCATGCGCGCACGCCTCAGTGACGCCGCCTTTTTCTACGCACAGGATAAGAGCCAGCCGCTTGCAGCGCACAGGGATGCCTGCGACAACGTTATTTTCGAAGAAAAACTAGGCAGCCTTGGCGACAAATGCGCGCGCACAGATGCCTTGATGCAGGTATTGGTGCCGGTTCTTCAGCTTGAAAAAAGTGCTGCCTCACGTGCTGCCTTGCTTTCCAAGTGCGATTTGATGACCGGAATGGTGGGAGAGTTCCCGGAATTACAGGGCTTGATGGGTAAATATTATGCGCTTCATGATGGCGAGAATGAAGCAGTTGCCATCGCACTTGATGAGCAGTATCTGCCACGCTTTTCAGGCGATACCCTTCCGGAAACCCCTCTTGGTTCTGCGCTGTCACTTGCCGATCGCATCGACACACTCATGGGAATTTTTGCTATTGGAAAGCGTCCAAGCGGTGTAAAAGACCCCTATAAGCTCCGACGCCACGCGTTAGCCATTGTTCGTATACTGGTTTCACTGAAAGTTTCTGTTTCGCTTCGAAGCCTGCTGACAGAAGCGGCGGCACTTCTCAGTCAAAGAGTGGCGACTGTGCATGAGAACATAGAGCCAGTTCAGCAATTTATCCTTGACCGCATGAGTGCCTGGTATCAGTCACAGGGCGTTGGTATTGAACTGATACAGGCTGTTCGTGCACGCCAGAGCGACTGCCTGCTCGACTTTGACAGGCGCCTTAATGCACTGAAACACTTCGTAGACCTGCCTCAGGCTGCAGCGTTATCAGCGGCATGCAAGCGCGTAGATAATCTTCTCAGCCAGCAGGAAGGGCAGAAAGCTTCTCAGGTGGATGCTTCCCTGTTTGCTGAACCTGCAGAGCAGGCACTTTTTAGTGCACTGCAGGCGTGTGAGGAGAAACTTTTACCCTGTTTTGCAGCGGGTGAATACGATACCGCCCTCAGTACACTGGCGACACTTCGTGAACCGGTGGATGCATTCTTTGATACGGTCATGGTGATGGTGGACAACAAGGGTTTGCGGGCAAATCGGCTGTCACTGCTCCGACGCCTTCATACTCTCTTGCAGGGAGTGGCTGCGATTTCGCTCCTGCCCGCTGCCTGACATGCTGAGCATTGGGTTTGAATCTGAGGCGTTTGCCGAACAGGCGGAAATGCTTGGCAAACGCCTGGGACTCGAAGTTGATAATGTCCATGAACCACGTTTGTGTATTGGAGAGTCTGGCCTGTCATTGAAATTTCCGGGGTTTTCACCGGTTTTTGCAGATTTTGAAAAAAGCCGCAGACGGGTGTTGCATAATCGCGGCGGGCAGGATGCGCTGATTCGTGCCTGCCGCCCAGCTCCTGGAGTGCGTATCGTTGACGCTACTGCAGGATGGGGTCGGGATGCGGCAGTGCTCGCATCTTTAGGCGCTCAAGTTACGATGATAGAGCAAAACCCGGTGATGCATGCCTTGCTCGAAGACGCCCTTCAGCGCAGTTCATTGCAGGAAAATCTATCGCTGGTGCAGGGTGAGGCTGGTGAATGGCTCACTCAACTCGAGTCTGAGGTTCCTCCTGATGTCATTTATCTCGATCCCATGCACCCCGTTCGACAAAAGAGTGCGCTGGTTCAAAAAGACATGCAGATATTGCAGCAGCTGGTTAACAAACAGCCAAATCCACATGCTGTGTTGGCGATAGCCATTAGTCGGGCAAAGCGCTCGGTTGTGGTAAAGTGGCCTCAAAAGAGTCCGCCACTGGCAGAACCTACCAGCAGAATTCCGGGTAAAACCGTGCGCTTTGATGTGTATGCGGGCCTCGGGCGTATGCTCATCAAAGAATGAACGAGCGCGCTAGATTTCCCAAACTTCTTCTTCCTTAAAGCGTTTAAGATCCATCATATCTTCAATGCGTCGCCGCCTCTCAAGCTTTGTACTCAGGCTAACATCTGCAGATTCGATAACCAGGGATTCTACGACTTCGCCATCTTGTTCAACTTCGTCAATACGTCCTGCTGACATGATTCCTCCTGAAACAGTGTGAACTCCCAATTCAAAGTCTGTCGCCAAACGCCAGCAGACCAAAAAAAGGCGCTTTCCAAAGCGCCTTTACTATAACAGGTTTTTAATCACAAGCCCAGCAAAGTGCCTGTATTATCAGAGAGATGGGCCGGGGACAGGTGCGGGTGTTTTGGCTGCTTCTTTTTCGGCACGGATACCGGCAATGTCTTTACGAATCATACCAAGGCTATTTTTGGTATCTTTTACCTGGGCTGTACTTTTTGCTTCATTTAACTTACTTGCCGCATCGTTAATGGCTGCCAGTTGAGCATCACGACCTGCAAATAATTCACCAGCCGTTTTTTTCTGACCATTGACATAGACAAAACATTCTTCGTCTGACTTGCCGTTTTTTCGTAATGCTGAATACGCGAGTCGACCCATCTGCATTGCGACTTCGGGGTCTTCATGGGTTACTTTTACGTTTGGTTTCTCACAGACAACGCAAAGTACGGTTACGATGCGCATGATATCGGATTCAGCATTAGAGCGCGGGTCCATCCAGTAGGGGATATTGAGTGAAGATGGCATTTCCATTTCAACACTAATTATCTTGTTGTCCTTATTCTTCTTAAGGTTTATTTCGCGGGTTGGAAAAACGCCTGTACCAAGGGCTATAAAGTCTAGATCGCCGATAGAGATATCTTTGAGGGTAATGCCGCCGATGTCGACATCGGTGGTTAATTGCGTCATTGATTTTCGAGTGGCATTTTTCTCGGCAAGCAGTTCGTCAATGATATCTTTCATGCGGTTGCTGGATTCATAGAGAGCCGCTACAAACATCGCTTCTTCTTCACGGCGTTTGTTGTCTTTGGAAAGCGTATCAGTGCTTTCGCTGAAGGCTTTCTCTGCAGCTTCTTTAGTTTCCTTGTGTTTTTTATCCATTTCCGCCAGCATGGCATTCTTGATGCCGCCAACCTGAGACGGAGCAATGTTCATAACCTTCTGAAGATTAGTGTTAAGGTCTGAGCCTGCATCACTAAAGCTTGTTTCCAGTCGCTTTTTGGCGTCTTCATGGGCTTTATCCAATGCTTTAAGTGCTTGTTTTTTACGCTCATCAAGGTAGCTTAAAGCATCTGCTGTAGAGGTGGTTTTTTGCTGCACACGTTCTTTCAACGCGTTCAGGTCTTCTGTGAACTCAAAGGTGGCCTTCTCTACGGCGGCTTTTGAGTCTACAAGTGCGCTTCTTATCGCATCCTCTACCGCCTTAGCCTCTGCTTGCCCCTGTTTATCAGCAAGTGCCTTGGAAAGCAGGGTGCCATCTGGTGCTTTTACATCTGTAAATGCGTTGGCTTCTGCAATAAAGTTCGTGTTAAAGCTGTCAAAAAGGGAGCCTGTTGGCAGTTTTTCAGCGTCAATACCTACTTTAAGCTGATACTCCATGACGAGGCGCATGCGCTGGTTTGCATCGTAAAATGGAAAATTTCTAAGCCGTGTGTCGGAGCGTAAAAAACGCCCAAAAAACGGAATACCCTGATAAAAGGTATCATACGGGTTAGAATCTAAAGTTTTCCTCTGATCATTCTCGCTCATAATACCCCCAATGACGGCATGCTGTTCAGGCTTACTCTTACGCTAAGCTTATCACTCTTAGCTTAAGCAGATATTAAGTCATTTTAGCTGTTTTGCGCATCACTGTGTACCGGACTGTTAAAATTTAAAAGACACGTAAATAGGAACGTCTATCCGGCGTTGAAGTGACGCTTTCGTTACGCAGACGGGCACGCAGACTTTTTTTGTCTGGCACAGAACTTACAGCTGCCATGTATTACCATGCAGGTATAGCCGAACCTTTAAAAAGCTTCCTGGCTTTGGCCAGCACTTCGGGTGACTGAAAGGCTTTAATAAAAAGGCTGATTTCTTCTTTTTTGGCATTATCCTTACGCACGACTATCAGGTTGGCATAGGGAGAATTTTTTCCTTCCATGTAGATGGCGTCTTTTGTTGGCTTAAGTCCCGCTGGAAGGGCAAACGTAGTATTAATGACAGCGGCATCGACATCGGGGAGCACGCGCGGAAGTTGTGCGGCGTCAAGTTCTGTGAAGCGCAACTTTCTCGGATTGCGCGCGATATCAGCAATCGTTGAAGTTTGCCCTTTTTTCAAGCTGATAAGGCCCGCACGTTTTAAAAGCAGGAGCGCACGTGCCTCGTTACTGGGATCGTTAGGCAGTGCAATCAGTGCGCCTTCAGGCAGACGGCGTAAGGATTTGTAGCGGCTGGAGTATACGCCCATAGGGTAGAGGAAGGTGCGTGCTGCAGGCTCAAGTGTGTAGCCACGTGCCTTAATGGCGGTATTAAGGTAGGGAAGATGCTGGTAAATGTTTGCGTCAAGACTGCCATCCTGGAGGGCTTCATTCGGCAGGTTATAGTCATTAAATTCTACAATTTTAACCGTAAGTCCGTAGCGCTGCTGCGCAACATCGCGAGCGGTTTCTACAAGCTCAGTTTCAGGGCCTGAAATCGTGCCGATTACCAGCGTATTAGAGGGGGATTTACCACAGGCTGTGAGTACAAGAGCCGTTAGTAAAAGTCGTACGATACGCATGCTGTCTCCATTTATCACTATGTCAGTAAGCGGCCTTGCGTAAAGCGCGCCTGCGAAGGATTCGCCCCGTTGCCCAGTCACCGCCAGTCTGGATGAGCTGAACAATCACTACCAGCACCAGAACAGTTATCAGCATAACAAATGGATTGAAACGCTGGTATCCATACCGTATGGCCAGGTCGCCAAGACCGCCTCCGCCAACCGTACCTGCCATGGCGGAATAATTGACAAGCGTGATGGCTGTTACGGTCAGTGCCTGTATTAAGGATGGTAGGGTTTCCGGCAGAATAATGCGCCGGATAATCTGGGACGTGCTCGCACCCATCGACAGACCAGCCTCAATAAGACCCTGTGACAGTCCCTGGCAGGCATTATCAACGAGTCGCGCAAAAAAGGGGATGGCGCCGAGTGTTAGAGGCACCATGGCCGCATGCAGCCCGATAGAGGTACCGACCAGCCACCGAGTGAACGGGATAATTGCAACCAGCAGAATAATAAACGGAACTGAACGACTGATATTTATGATGCTGGAGAGCAGTCGATTTAGAATTCGGTTAGGCTTCAGGCGTGCGCTGGAGAAGAGTACCACCCCAAGAGGCAGTCCTGCCAGTGCTGATAGCGCGGTGCTGACTATGACCATGTACAGCGTTTCGCCAGTAGCGGTCAGTAAATCATGCCAGATGGTCGGTGACATACCCCAAAACCTCCACGGTTAAACCAGATTCCCTGCACCGTTTATTAAAATCATCCAGCAGATTGTGGCCGTTACAGAGCTCTGCGACCAATACGCCGCAAGTGACAGTGCCATAGCGGTCAATGTTGGCCAGCAGAATGTTAATATCAAGCCCAAGGTCGCGGCTTGTCTGGCTGATGAACGGAATGTTAACTTCAGCCCCTTGGAAAAACAGGCGCACCAGTGGTGTTTTAGTGGGCGTATTTGACAGGTTTTCGATGAGGCAGGGCGGCAGTTGCGGGCTGAGATTCGTGTAAAACATTGCGTGCGCGAGGCTTTCATCATCTTCAAAAACAGCAGAAAGCGCTTTAATCTCAGCGAGTCGCCCCTGATTCATCACACCTACCCGGTGACAGATTCGCCGTACCACGTCCATTTCATGCGTCACAAGAACGATGGTAATCCCATAAAGTGCATTGATTTTTTTAAGTAAATCGAGAATGGCGCGAGTGGTTTCAGGGTCGAGAGCAGATGTGGCTTCATCGCACAGTAAAATTTTTGGCGAGCACGCCAGTGCACGCGCAATCGCAACACGCTGCTTTTGCCCGCCACTGAGCTCTGCGGGATAAGCGTGTATTTTTTCTTCAAGCTCTACGAGTGGAAGGAGCGAGGCAATTTTTTCTTTGATGACGTCTTCGTTATACCCCTGGATTCTCAGGGGAAAAGCGATGTTATCAAAAACATTACAGGAATCCAGCAGGTTAAAATGCTGAAAAATCATGGCCATTTTATGGCGAATACGATTTACCCCTGAAGGTTTTAAGGCGGTTATGTCTTCGTTGTCAATGAGAACCTGGCCCATGGTCGGGCGCTCAAGAAGATTCATGCATCGCAGAAGTGTTGACTTTCCAGCACCACTGCGGCCAATAATGCCGAATATTTCGCCTTCCTGCACAAAGAGGTTGACATCATGCAGGGCGTGGGTGGAGCCAAAATGCCGTGAGACTCCGCGTAATTCAATCATCGCGCCTCGTAAAAACAAGCTGTTACAACGCAAAAAGTGCTGGAATAATACACCATACGGCGGGGGTTGAACAGTGTTTTTAAAATGCTGAAATTGCTGGCGCAGGTTGGGTTCTATTGACAATTGGTGACACGGCTGCAAACCACGTCAATTCATCCAAATTTAATCTTGAGTTCGTTAAATAGAGCCGACTATTCGCCTCACTCAAGCTGTGTACGGGACGAAAAATCGTTGTCTTCCCAGAGCTCATGCTGGAGTTAGCCCCGTGCCGGCACATGGATGGCTTCCCGCCCGCGCGGGAATGACAGGATTCGGGGTGTGTGCGGAGGCCAAAATCTCTCCCACACTGTCTTCCCCGCGCAGGCGGGGACCTATTCGGGATGTGGCACGGAGCCAACGCATGGAACGATTCAGCCTGGTCACGGTACCAAAATTCACGTGAATCCCCCGGCGCGGAAAAAGTGTCCCGGACACAGTCACTCAAGATAAAGTTTTACCTGAATTGACGTGATTTTCGCTTCGCACCACCAAATGTCAACAGACCTTGGGCTCGGCTTCGGTTTGAATGATTAGAAAAAACAGTTGACTATGACGTTACGTCAGACCTTAACCTTGGAAACAAGGAGGAAAAACGATGAAACAATGGTATGCAAAAGAATTGGCAAAACTTGCTCAGGTGTCAGTGCGTACACTGCATCATTATGACAAGATTGGTTTACTAAAACCCGGGTTGCGCCAGAGTAACAATTATCGTTTGTACTCCGAAACGGATTTATTAAGGCTGCAGCAGATTATTGCGCTTAAATTTTTTGGTTTTGAGCTGTCGCAGATTAAAGCCCTGCTTGCAAGGAATGACACGCTGCCTGACCGTCTTGCCATGCAGTCACGGTTTTTGCGGGAAAAAGCGGCGTCATTATTGGATGCGAGTGCAATATTGGACAGTCTGTCCCTTGATTGCATCCCTGATAAATCCATTCCCTGGCAAAAAATTATTGAACTCATAGGGGTTTATAACATGACGCAACAACTGGAAGATGCATGGGTTAAAGAAATATTTACACCTGATGAAATGAAGGATTATGTTAAATTTGAAACTGCATTAAAGGAGCATTCAACGCCTGAAAGTAAAGAGGCATTTGAGACAACGTGGTTTAATCTGGTTGATGCAATTAAAAATTGCCTTCATGAAAATCCGGCCTCTGAACGGGGAATTGCATTGGGTAAACAATTGATGGACTGGGTTAACAGTTTATATGGTCCGCAATACGCTCACCTTCGTACAAAAAAATTCGAGTGTGGTTTTGGGGAAGGAAAAGGCCTTGAACATCACGGTTTAACACCAGAGACCGTCGCCTGGATGGAAAAAGCGATGAACGCGTATTTAAGGCATCGTGCGCACATTGTTCTGGAAAATGTTGGGAAAATCCCTGAGTCAAGATTGACGCAGGAGTGGACGAGCCTGATGGATGAAGCATATGGTCAACAGGTCGAGAAAAAAGTGCAGGCCGCAGCTTTACTTCTTGAAGAGAACGCCATCAGCGAAGCCGCTAAAGAATGGCTGAAGGCCTTTTACCATCTCTGAGGGTTTCAATCGCGACTTTCTTTGAAAAAAGTCGCGATTTTCAGGCTGTGAGCTGATGCGCGAAAAAACATCCGGCCTTTGGGGATACCCGATGCCGGGCTTCGCGGCGCTCAACCCAGCCTACAAAAAGTAGTTATAATACAATAATTTATTTGAAAATAACGCAGTAGCCTGCGCTGATAAGCGCGGGACAGGATGCGCGAAAATACATCCGGCCTTTGGGGATACCCGATGCCGGGCTTCGCGGTGCTCAGCCAAGCCTAAAAAAGTAGTTATAATACAATGAGTTATTTGAAAATAACGCAGTAGCCTGCGCTAATAAGCGCGGGACAGGATGCGCGAAAAAACATCCGGCCTTTGGGGATACTCGATGCCGGGCTTCGCGGCGCCCAACCCAGCCTACAAAAAGTAGTTATAATACAATAATTTATTTGAAAATAACGCCGTAGCCTGCGCTGATAAGCGCGGGACAGGATGCGTGAAAATACATCCGGCCTTCGGGGATGCCCGATGCCGGGCTTCGCGGCGCTCAACCCAGCCTACAAAAAGTAGTTATAATACAATAAGTTATTTGAAAATAACGCAGTAGCCTGCGCTGATAGGCGCGGGACAGGATGCGCGAAAAAACATCCGGCCTTTGGGGATACCCGATGCCGGGCTTCGCGGTGCTCAGCCCAGCCTACAAAAAATAGTTATAATACAATAAGTTATTTGAAAATAACGCAGTAGCCTGCGCTGATAAGCGCGGGACAGGATGCGCGAAAATACATCCGGCCTTCGGGGATACCCGATGCCGGGTTTCGCGGTGCTCAGCCCAGCCTACCGAAAAGCCCATTAAATTCAATTATTTATTTTAAAATGGCGCCGAAGCCTTGGCTAATAAGCCCAGGAGGAATAGGTTTTTCGTTTTTATCGACCCTCCCAATGCTGTAAAAATTCCCCAAGGTGAGGGCGGTTTGAGGATTCTTCCATAAGGCAATTACGTAACTGCTCTGTTGCACGCGCATAGTCCTCAGCACTCAGTACCCCGCGCATCTGTTCAAACCGAAGATAAACCCCGTAGGTGTTTAAAACATCGGTTTCGCAGTAGTTACGAATCCCCTCAAGGTTGCCGGCCTGATACTGTTCCCAGACTTTTGAGCCGCTCATCCCCATTTTTCCGGGAAAACCGAGCAGTGTTGCAATGTCATCGAGCGGTGCGCTGGCGCGCGCCTGGTAGGCAGATAGTACGTCCATTAAATCGAGGTGACGGTAGTGGTAGCGGTTGAGGTAATTGTTGTAGCGAAACCCGCTGACAGTGTCGCCAGCCTCCCAGTAGGTCGGTGCCGCAACACCATGGAGAAGCGCTCTATAGTGCAGCACTGGCAAATCAAAGCCCGCTCCGTTCCAGCTTACAAGCGTTGGAGTGTAGCGGTCAATGCCAGAATAAAAGCGGCTGATAAGGTCCTTCTCATCAGCGTTAATATCACCGAGGGACCAGACTTTAACCTGCTTGCCTGTAGCCATCACGAGGGAGATTGCCACAATTTTCTGCAGGTAATGCGGTAGAAAATCGCTCCCGGTTTTTGCACGGCGAAGCGCAAAAAGTGCTTCTGCCGTATCACTGTCATTCAATCCCTCAAGGTCATGCAGACGGCGGGCACTTTCAACATCAGGAACGGTTTCTATGTCAAACACCAGAACGGTCATGATGCAGCGTGTTCCTCGCCGACCCGCAATGTTAAAACATCACAGGGTGCATGATTGACCAGTGATTGCGCGTTACTGCCAAGAAAGTTTGCAAACCCTCCGGGCGTATGGCTGCCAATTACCAGCAAATCAATGTTCAGCTCACGAATTTTATCAAACACATGTGCGGTGACCGCACCTATATCGGCAAACTGACGCGAAACCGGCACGCCAAAATTTTCTCCAAGTACGGATAACACCGTTTTGGCATCGGACGTTGAGGGGGTGGCCAGTTCAACGAACCCCAATCCCTGAGCAAGCTGAAGGCTGGCTGGCAGTGCTACCACGTGCATCAGATACAGCTCTGCATTAAGCTGACGTGCGAGCAGTGCTGCCTGCTCGCAAAGGGCGTAATGATCTCGAGAAAGATCAGTCGCATGCAAGATACGTTTATACATGTTCGTCCTTGATTATCTGGCCTCGCGGGCGAGGTTTCGAAGCACATACTGAAGAATACCACCATGGCGGAAATACTCCACCTCATTATCCGTATCAATACGGCATAAGAGCGGGACATTCTCCACCTGACCATCCTCGCGCTCTATTCGCATCATAAGCTCCATGCCGGGTTTGATGGTGTCATCAAAGGCAATGCTGATGCGCTCTGAGCCTGTCAGTTTAAGGGTATTGCGCGATACGCCGTGCGGAAACTGGAGTGGCAGAATGCCCATGCCAACGAGGTTTGAACGGTGAATGCGCTCAAAACTCTCAACAATCACAGCCCTAACGCCAAGCAGCCGTGTGCCTTTCGCCGCCCAGTCGCGAGATGAGCCGGTACCGTATTCCTTGCCGGCAAAAATCACGAGCGGGTGGTGTTCTGCCTGGTAACGCATGGCAGCATCATAAATGGGCAATGTTTCCCCGGACGGAATGTGGCGCGTGTAGCCGCCTTCGATTTCAGGTGTCATGGCGTTACGAATGCGGATGTTGGCAAATGTGCCGCGCATCATGACTTCGTGGTTGCCGCGGCGTGAGCCGTAGGAATTGAAGTCTTCAACGGCAACCCCATGTGATTTCAAATACTGACCCGCGGGTGAATTCGCCTTGATAGAGCCTGCTGGTGAAATGTGGTCCGTGGTGATGGAATCACCAAAAACGGCAAGCACATACGCTTTTTCAATCGGCGCAATAGGGGCTGGCTGTTCGTCAAGATTGTCAAAAAAGGGCGGCTTGCGAATGTAGGTAGAAGCGCTGTCCCATTCGCAGGTAGTGCCACTGCCGGTTTTAATGGCCTGCCAGTGGGCATCGCCATCAAAGACGGCCGCGTATTCACGGCGAAACATGGCCCCCGATACTTTAGCAACTTCATGGGCGATTTCGGCATTCGTTGGCCATATGTCGCGCAGGTAAATCTCTCGCCCCTCGGCATTCCGCCCAATCGGTTCCACCGCAAGATTGCGGGTTGTGGTTCCGGCGAGCGCGTAGGCAACCACCAGCGGCGGGGACGCCAGCCAGTTGGCGCGCACCTGCGGATGAACGCGGCCTTCAAAGTTACGGTTGCCGGAGAGGACGGCACTGACCACAAGGTCGTTATTCTGTACGCAGGCGGCAATCGCGTCAGGCAGCGGTCCTGAGTTACCAATACAGGTGGTGCATCCGTAACCCACCAGGTTAAATCCGAGTTTATCAAGATACGTCTGAAGGCCTGCGTGACGCAGGTAATCAGTGACCACGCGAGAGCCTGGTGCCAGAGAGGATTTTACCCATGGCTTTCTTGTCAGTCCAAGTTCAACCGCTTTTTTGGCAACAAGGCCTGCCGCCATCAGTACACTTGGATTGGAGGTATTGGTACAGCTTGTAATGGCAGCAATTACCACATCGCCATGGTGCATATCAAAGTCCCCGGCGTTGAAGGACTTGTTCTTTTCTGCCAGTCTGCCGGTCTCTGAGAGAAACGCCTCAAACTGTTCAGGCATGGTGTGAAGATTAACCCGGTCCTGTGGACGCTTTGGCCCGGCCAGTGATGGTTCAACCGTATCCAGGTTAAGTTCCAGTATATCGGTAAAAATTGGCTCCGGCGTGTTTTTGTCATACCACATGCCCTGAGCCTTGCAATACGCTTCCACCAGCGCGATGGTGCTGTCATCGCGCCCCGTCAGACGCATGTAACGCAGTGTTTCTTCATCGACCGGGAAGAAGCCACAGGTTGCGCCGTATTCAGGTGCCATATTCGAAATGGTGGCTCGGTCGGCCAGTGGCAGGGCGCTGAGGCCTGTGCCAAAGAATTCCACAAACTTGCCAACGACCCCTTTCTTTCGCAGCATCTGCGTGACCGTCAGAACGAGGTCGGTCGCAGTGATGCCTTCACGCAGTTTGCCGGTGAGGCGAAAACCAATAACTTCAGGTATCAGCATGGAAACCGGTTGACCAAGCATCGCGGCTTCCGCCTCAATTCCGCCGACTCCCCAGCCGAGCACCCCAAGACCATTAACCATGGTGGTATGGGAATCGGTGCCGACCAGTGTGTCAGGATAGGCGTACGTAACCCCATCCTCCTCGCTGCTCCAGACGGTTTTTGCGAGATATTCAAGGTTTACCTGATGGCAGATACCGGTGCCAGGCGGCACCACGCGGAAATTGGCAAAGGCTTTCTGACCCCAGCGCAAAAACGTGTAACGCTCGTGGTTGCGCTGCATTTCGATGTCGGTGTTTTCTTCGAGTGCTTCAGGAGTTGCAAACTTATCCACCATTACTGAGTGGTCGATAACGAGGTCGACCGGTGAAAGAGGCGAAATCTGCGCAGGATTGCCTCCCATGGTGCCAATCGCATCGCGCATGGCGGCCAAATCTACCACAGCCGGAACACCGGTAAAGTCCTGCATAAGAACGCGTGCGGGACGATAGGCTATTTCGTGTTTTGAGGTTTTGGTGTTGAGCCAGTCGGCGAGCGCTTTAATGTCATTTGTTGTAACGGTTGAGCCGTCCTCAAAGCGCAAGAGGTTTTCCATCAGCACTTTAAGAGAAAAAGGCAGGCGGTTAATACCGGGAAAATGTGTCTTTTCCGCAAGTTTGAGACTGTAATACACACAGGTTTTACCATCAACCTGCAGTTCACTGCGGGTGCCAAGCGTGTCCTGACCAACCTTCATCGCGCGCTCCTGAATGCAAAAGCGCTATCATAGCGGAAATTAAGGCATTTAAAAACTGCGTTGAAGAACAAGGGTGCATGCCGGACTTTCGCCCGGCAAAGTAATGATGCTACCAGCAGCGGCGTTGACAGTTAATGTATCGACCACGGTAACCGGTGCGCCAGCAGACTTTCTTGCAGTTGACGCCATAGTAGTAGGGATTGTAGACCGCCGCCCCAATGAGTCCGGCGCCAATGACTGCAGGATAATAATTATTATAGTAAAATCCACGACCACCCCAGCCGCGATTCCATCCTCGGTTCCAGCCGTTGCCATGCCAGCCACGGTTCCAGCCACCGCCATGCCAGCCTCCCCCATGCCATCCACCTCCGTGCCACGCAACCTGCATCTGTTTGGGAGCACTGCCGTTATCATAGACAATGGTCGCCGCTTCTGACTGCGGGAGCATGAGCAGCAGTAACGCTGTCATTGCGCCTTTTATGCCGGGATGAACCAGTTTTGAGTATTCCATGGCACATTCTCCACACAGGTTTTATGTATAAAATATAGACCAGATGGGTAAATATTTCCATTCGTGTGGCTCTTTCAGTGCCAGGGCGTGTTGTTGTAAATTCAAATGTAGCGTGAGCGCATGCCTTTTCATAAAGGTTTGCTGTCCGTGCTATTCAAGGGGTTGCTTATCTCAGTAAGGATACTCTCCAGCGCTTTGGCGGCGCTGGTCTTTATGCAGGGGAACATGCGGCTGGTAAACCCCTGTCCTTTTTCGAGTATGGCAAGCGCTCCAGAATCGCACAACGCATCGAGTGTTTCCCCGATTTTTTTACGGTCGCCCTGCGCTTCAAGCAGCTCAGTGACCGCGATTTCAAGGATTTTTCTTTTTAAGTCGACGCCAAAAAAGTTCATACATTGATCCCGATAAACTCCCGGCTCCAGGTCGGTATAAGCGACTGCGAGCCAGTTTTTTTCGCCTCGCCATTCGTTCCATGCAGAGGGCTGGTAATGCTCGGTTACCTTTTGGCGGGCAGAAGCTGTAAACGCATTTCTCGCCTGTCTATCCGCTGCGCCACCCATGGCAGCCGGAGCTACAGAAGCCGGAGCCACAGCCGGCGGGTGTGCCAGAGCATCACGCAGGCGGTACAGTTCCTCATCAGCTAACACGGGTTTTGCAATCTGATGCGCGTCTGCGTACTGTTCGGCGAGGTTTAAGAGGTCACGAAAGCAGGGCATGGGCGTGAGTTGACGGGTTTGGGCGTGAGTGCGCTGTTTTTCATACGCCTGCACCATGTCATCGGCGACTTCTTCAGGAATGCCGATGGCGTTTCGAAGGATAAAGCCCATTTCCGCGCCGGAGTAAGTGGGGAGCGTGATGGTGAGCATGCGGCGTGAGAGTGCGGTACTTTGCGCCTGCCTGCCGGCCATGGTGATGGGGTTTTGGGTGCCAAGGAGGAGAAAGCCCGGGTTTTCGGGGCGTTCGCCATCGGGACCGAAGCCCATGAGCAGGCCGTTGCACAGTTTTTCGAGCATGGGTGAGCTGTTGACTTCATCCATGATGACAATGGTGCCTTCATGAAAAGCCTTTAAGAGCGCCTGGGTGCGCTCCTCAAGGCTCATGCTGACCGGGATAACGCAGTAACTGCGGGCATCACCGGGCGAGGAGTCATTGATGCCGCGCCGCTGGAAGCCGTTGTGCTGAAGATACTGGAAGATAAGCTCGCTTTTACCAATGCCCGGCTCGCCCTCAACGATGAGGCCGCCAAGCCCGCCATAGAGTTTCGCCATCTTCTCGGGCGTGGCGGCTTCGGCCTCATCCTGGGTATCGAGTGCGTGGCGCGCGGCCTTGAGTGCCATGAGCTGGTCAAGGGCGGTGATAAGCGGTGCGCGTGAAGGGGTGACCAGATAGTTCCCGCAGGCAGGGGGGACTTTCGCCTGCGGCAGGCTTTCTGGTGTAAAGCGCGCATCGAAACGCGCGCGAAGGCCGTCCGGCAGGGCGTGTCGGGCAATGTCCCATGCGTGGTAGCGGGCACGCGCCTCGAGGCTGCAATCGGGAAACAGCGGGCCTGCGGTTATCAGAAGCAGCGCCATCATCTGCAGCTCACGCGGGGTAATGAGCACCTCATCATCGGCGTTTTCACCAATAAACCGATAAGCATCGAGCATCGGCTGACAGAGCGCGGCGGCCTGCTCCTGCAGCGGGGTATCGGCAAAGACGGGTTTCAGGACTTCTTCATAAAGGCAGGCCGGCGGCAGCGGGTCAAAGCGTCTGGCGTTGCCGTGGCGCACAAAGAACGTCGCAAGGCTGCGGTCATCGCCGTAGCTGACGGGGTTGCCGTCAAAGACGAAGCGGATGCTGTCGGGAATCGTCACCAGCTCGCCGTTGACGGGCAGGGTGGGAGGCGTGTGAAAAAGCCCCTCGCACTCACTCCACTGGCGAAGGTGCAGGTTTGCTTCTGTCACGTAAATGATTTTTCGCCCCTCACGCGGGTCATTGAGCGCAGTGGCAAGGGCATTTTCCCCCTGATAGACGGTTGCCTCGCGTGCGAGGTATTTGTTGACGAAGGTCGTTTTACCGACACCGGTCAGTCCGGTTAAAAAGATAAAGGGCGCTTCCTGCAGGACGGCATTCACCTGCGCGAGGCGTGCCGCGTTAAAGGCAGCGGCCTCTGCGGCCGAGGTTTCTGGATTAAAGGGCGGCAGATGAAAGCCTGCGGGCAGGCTTTCAAGCCCTTCCCACGCATTGGCGAAGGGTACGCCCGGATGCTGTCGGATGAACGTGAGCCGCGTCTGCAGCACGCTTAAGGGTTCAGCCGCGAGGTCAGCGGTGCCGCCGATGCGCTCGAGCTCGCCCTCGCAAAGCCCAAGGAGTGCGGCTTTTTCTTCAGCACAGACGGCATGCCTCAGAGGCTCGGCAAAGCTCAGGGCATCGCGGTTGTCAGTGACTACCATGAGACGGCCCGCTGGCGCTGACTGTTGCCGCTCAAGAAAGACCACGGCGAGGGCATCGATAATGTCCGGGGTCAGCTGCCCGGTCAGAAGAATCGATTCTCCGGCATCAAGCGCCCGGTTAAAGGCACTGCGTTTTTCCGAGAATGAAAACCCGAGGCTGTCCGCATCGAAGCGCCCCCGCAGCGAGGCGGTCAAATCGCCCGCCGACCATTCTGATACATCAAGCACCTTCCAGACGCCGGGGGTGTGGCGCGTGAGCCGGGCGATGGTGGTATCGGGGTCATCGCTGACAACGGCCATGGTGTGTGCGGTTGCGCTTGCCTGCCATTCGGGCGGCAGCGGCGGCGTCAGGTCCATGCGGCTGTCTGATGATGCTGCCGCTGCCAGAGGCTCCGGCAGAAAAGCGGGCAGGGTCACGCCGGGCGCCACATGCAGATGCAGTGCCGTGTTAAAGCGCTTTGCCACGCTTAAGCATTCGGCCCAGGCATCATCGGAGAGAGCGGCTGTCACGTTCACATGCAGCGTCTGGCCCTGATGGGCTTCGAAGAGCCCCGGGAGTGTATACAATGCCGCATCGCGGCAGGCATACCGGCGAAAAAACTGCGACAGCTGCAGCGGGTTGCAGACAACGGCACGGGCATGCAGGCCGTGGCTTGTGGTGACATTGCTGACCAGCGTTTCCCAGTCATAGCCTTCCTGTCGGTAAAAGCGCAGGCCTTCGGGGAAGGGCAGGCTGCCGCCACTGTATGCGAGCATCCGCTGCGCGCACGCTTCGCGAAAGGCGTGCAGAAACTCAGGGTTCTCCCAGAGGCCATTGGTAATAACGACCGTCTGTCGCCCTTCCTTCAGGGCGCGCACCAGTTCGCCTTCTTCAAAAAAGAGCGCGCTTCCCTGTAAAATCCAGCGCCCCAGCAGGCGTTCTTTCCAGTCGGCGGCACGAAAGACATCGAGGGTGGTGACGTCCGCATCAGGCGGTATTTCCTCAGTGTGTGTCTCAGGCAGGGCTCTGGCGAGAAGGCTTTCTGCAAACGGGCAGGTTTCTACCTGCAGGGCAAAGCGCGAATAAAAGTCAGAACCCGTGTAGCGGCCCGGCTGGCGCGTGTTGACAAGGCCCACGATAATCGCTTCTTTGGGCACCGGTACGCCATCGGCAAGGCGCGTGTCATCGAGCAGGGCATTAAAGCGCACGAGGTCATCGGCCTTGAAACGGCTGTAATTGACTATCAGTACCGGCGGGTTATCCCTTGTGTACGGTTGTGTTAAAAAGTCATACAGACGGCCTCCCGGCCCCCTGCAGGGGATGCCTTCCCGGCCATTGTCCGCCATGCGCACAAAAGGTGCCTGACAGACGAGGTCATCGGGCGTGTGCACATAAAAGACCGGGCGGCTGATATGGCGGCAATGCCTTTCCAGCGCATAATGCAGGCCCTGCAGCGCCGTGTCGGAGGGCAGTTCAATGAGCTGTTTTAGAGGCGCGCCGCAGGCCACTTTTCGCTGGCACCAGGCGCTCAGCGACGGGATGCGGGCACTTTTTTTCTTCCAGGTTTCAAGCGCCCTTTCAAAAAGACGGGCGTTACTCACAGACGGCGAAACCGGGATGAGGGCGCCTGATGGCTCAAGGTTCGCTTCTTCAAAAACCGCGCGGTCTGCATCAATATCATCGCCCGCCGGACGATGGCTGTCATCAATCTGCAGGCGGGCTTGATAGCCGCCAAAGTCCAGTGTCAGCCAATAGCCATCAATACACACTTCAGCAAACGCGTGTACGTCATTGACCACGATGCGAACCGGAATGGCTGGAAAGAGCGCTTCCATGGCGGCTTTAAAAGCCACGGCCCGATGGCGACAGGCGCCTTTTTTCTGGGTGCGAATGGCCTGAAGGTAGTCGCTCCCGCTCCATTCAGGCTGAACCCCTTCGAGTGCCCCCTCGCCATATCCCATGAGTTCCTGCTGCAGTGCGTGTATCGCCTCAGGCACTGAGGGTGCTGGTTCAGGCGCGTGCTCCTGCACGACAAAGCGCACGGTGAGTGATGGCACCTCACTGCGTACCCGAAGGTAATACTGATTATCGCGCTTTGAATACGCGAGTGAAATGTCAGCGTCGGCAGGCTCGGTATGAAGATGGCTGAGCGTTTCACGCGGTGAGAGCGAGGCGAGGGGCTGCCAGTGCTCGCCTGGTGTAAGTTCCTGAATGCCAAGGTAAAACGGAACAGGAGTAGCGTGTCCACGAAGACCCTCTATGGCCTCCACCGTCGGCAGGCGCTCGTAATCCACCTCTGTATATTCCGGCTCTCCGTCAAGGGCAAGCCTGAAGGCATCGCTGAGGCCGCAGGGCTCTCGGTTTATGTGAAGTACATCAAACGTCCGCAGGCGATAACGGTTAACCAGAGGCGCACGCACGCCATTGGCCAGCGGGTAGAAAATGCGCTTCGCACGCTGCGGGGTATTGGGGTTCGCCGTATCGGCATCAAGACGGCATTCTGAGGGTGCGGGGGCTGGTGGAGGGGCTTGTTTCGAGCCCGCACGCTCAGCGCTTTTTGCAAGTAATGCGGGCGCCTCGGCGCCGTATTCTTTTTGAAATGCTTCGATTAACCCCTCTGTAAATACCTGCAAACGCACATTGGGGTGCTTTTCGCCGATTTGCCATGCTGGTATGCCATCGACTCTGCGCAACAATATACCGTCAAGCGCATTTCGACTGAAGTGTTCAGGGTCTTTGTTGAGTGTTCGGAGCATGTCTTCACGGTTTTCACACATACAAAGTGCCAGCAGACCGCCTTCTTCCAGGAAATGGTCGGGATCAGTGATTCCCGGGGTCAGCTCGGGTGCATTTTCAACAGCAATAAGAGTACCAAGGCTTTTTACGATTTCTGCCATAAGTGCTGCAAGCGGGGTGATGGTTTTGCCGCCATCGATGAAATTGGGGTCATAAAACCGCCAGTTATCGGTGCCTGTTTTATGCACACATATGGCATGCCACGGATTTTTGAGAATGACAGCAGTCGATACACGCGCCTGTGAGAGAAAGTCCTGCAGATTTTCGCCTGCATATGTGAGAGGCTCTTCTTGATTGAACTGGTGGTTTTCTATGACTTCCAGTAACTGGCGAAAATGGAGGTGGCACGAATGCGTAAGCGTTGCCTCTCTGCCGTCCCAGGCCTCAATCTCATTCATGAACGCTTGCCATTGCTGCGGCGACAGCGCCTTAAAAAGGCCGCACAGGCCATTGCAAATCCCATTTTGCAGCAGGGGGATAAAATGGGTTTTGTGTTGAGTGAGTGTCAGGTACTGTGAGAGTTTTTCGATTATCATTCCCTGATTGCGCGTTGCATTGGTGCCGCGATACTGAAAATCTAAACCAGTTGCATCAGGTTTGGTTTCCAGATGTGAGCGACGGTCATGAACAGGGTCTTCCAGGGGGGTAGAGAAGGCGTCTGTGCTGGGCAATTCAGTTGGGACAGAGGGAGATTCGCTTGAAGAAGCGGTTTTTAACAAGGGGGTACTTGAGAAAAAGGGATAAGTCACGCTGCTCTTCGGATAGTCAACCGCAGGTATGCCGTTAAGACGCTCCTGAAGCGCTTCAGGCAAATTGTTTTTTTCGAATCGAGGGTTCTCAGGCAGTTTCAGTGTTTTGAGATTGGGGGCTTGTCGCAGGATGTGTGTGAGAGTTGTATGAGACACGGTGATGTTATTTATCTCCAGTGTTTCAAGTGCAGGCAGTGGGCCGCAGGAAAAATCATCTTTGATTAGGAGAGACCCTGAGACATTCAGCATTTTCAGATGTTTCGCATCCTGCAGCAAGCCTTCGAGCAACATGCCGTTAATGCTTGAGTGGCTGACATCAAGGGTTTCAAGTGCCGGTAGTGAACTGAAGGAAAAACCGTCATCAACAAGGCGGCAGTTGGCAAGATCAAGGCATTTCAGGTTTTTGGCATTGGTCAGTAAGCTTTCAAGCGATGCGCTGGTGATTCTTGCGTTGGTGAGTTTAAGCGTTTCAAGGAGAGGGAGCGGGCTGCAGGAAATACTGTATGTATCAAATGTGCATTGACTGAGGTTAAGATGTTTTAGATTTTTGGCATCCCACAGTAAGCCTTCAACGGATTCGCTGGTGATGCTTGAATGACTGACATCGAGGGTTTCAAGCGCCAGCAGCGCTTCGCAGTAGAAAGTGTCTGAAATTCCCCGGCAATAGCAGGCAATCAGTGTTTTAAGGTTTTTTGCATTCTGCAGCAGGCTCGAGAGACTCTTGCTGGTGATTGCTGCTCCACCGACATTCAGCGTTTCAAGTACCGGCAGCGTGTCAGAGGAAAAATGGGCGACATTTTGGCAATATGTCAGGTCAAGTATTCTCAAACTTTTGGCGCCGCGCAGCAGGTTTTCAAGACTTTCACCGCTGATGAATGAATTGACGAGATTTAATGTTGTCAGTGCCGTAAGTGGGCCGCAGGAAAAGGGGGGGTTGATAGATTCACAGTAAGAGGCATCAAGGGTTCTTAAATCACTTGCTCCTTGAAGTAAGCCCTGAAGGCAAGCACTGTTAAGGTATGATTTGGCGATGTTTAGTGTCGTCAGCGCAGTCAGTGGGTCGCAGATGAACGGTCCTGTAACCGCTGTACTTCTGCATTCAGAGAGGTCAAGTGTCGTTAGATTCTTCGTTGCACGCAGCAGGCCTTCAACATGCTCGTTGTTGATGTATGGCTCTATGTCTGGGCCTGTGTTTGGAGCGCTGATTTTTAAGGTTTCGAGGGCAGGAAGGCTAAGACCTGCGAGGTTTTCCGAAACTTCAAACTTGATATTGCCAAGATGAAGTTCCTTAAGTTCCGGGGCTCTTCTCAGTAAGGCTAAAATGGATTCGAAAGTGGTTTTTCGCTGCCTGCTGCTTTCCCCATGGCGTTTAAAGAAAAAGCGTTTAAGGGCGGGAAGAGGAGTGCTTCCAGAAAGACTCCCCTCAATATCAATATCCTCAAGCTCGAGGCACACAAGTTTTTGAGCACTTGCAAGGATATTTTCGAGGTCTTCAGCCTGAATTTTATCGCCATAGAGGCAGAGATTCTTAAGTCTTTCGAATCTTACGCAGGTGCTTGTAATTCGCTCATGGATTTTGTGCAGTGAAAGAGTCAATGTTTTAAGAGTGTGTGCGGCATCGGCAAGCGCATTCAGGTTGACGTCACCCTCACAGGTCAGGGATTCGATGCCCCTAAACAGTGATAATTCAAGACAATTCCAGTTGATTCTTAGACAGCCTTCCAACGCAAGGTGCTTAAGATTAGGGCATTTTCTGAGCAGGGCCTCGAGGGTTTCGTTAGTAATGTCTGACCCTGACAGATTCAATGTTTCAAGACGATGAAATTCGCTCGCCGCATTCAAGTGAACGGTGCCATCTGCGTTCTCAAGATTTAATGCTTTCAGTGCTGTACATGCCTGCAATACTGTTCCAACCATGACCGGGAGCGCGGGGCGCTCACCACAGGGGTGCAGTGTCAGAGACTCAATACGGTTAAAATGCGAAGGATTAAGAGAATACCCGCGCCGGATAGCCATTTCTGAGGCTACAAGCTCATTCAGTAAAACTTCATCAAGGTTAACGGTACTAAAACGCCACACAACAGGGATATTAAGAGCTTCCTCCAGCCGCTCGGCCATAAGAATATCATCCGGGAATGTCTTGCAGACGATGGCCTCAAAAGGAGGATAGACATTTTGTAATTCCTGCACCAGCTCATTCTGTTCGTGGTCACTCAGATTGTGCCACCAATCGCCTGTTTCCAGCGTTCTGTCTAAAGGTGTCGCGTCGTCAATAATGGCATTAAGCCCGTGATAATCGAGAATATGCAGTTTATCTCTCGGTATTTTTATCCTGGCTGCCGCCTGATAGAGCTCATCCTCCGAAAAGATGTGCTGATTTTCTTTCAGCATATCAATCAGCAGGTCAGGTTTATTAATCCTTTGAAGCCTGCCGGCGAGAATAACATGCACAGGATAACCTGCTTCAATGAGTTGACTGCCCAGTCGAGTTACCTGGGCTGCACGGTTTGCATCCCAGCCTCGAGCCGACCAGTCGTAAATCAGAATATGTCGTTTTTTTATCTGCTCCTGCGGGTGGGGGTCGACAAAGCAGGGTTTACTGGCCAGCAGACGGTCGACACTCAAGGTACCGCGAGGCAGATTAGAATAGGAAGCTTCGCTGGTTTTTTGCCGGTGCAAAAAAGAGAGGTTCCATTTTTTTTCAGGGTTAACCGCCAGAAAGTCTGAATGCAGACAGGATATGACCCGCCTTGAGAAGTAGACGGAGTGAAAGTTAAGTGTACCGTCAAGCAGTGGTGATGACAGACGCCCCTTTCCGCTTATAATCATAGAAATACTTCTTGGATTGCAGTTAAATGCGCGCCCCAATTGCTTGCACAGTTGCCAGTACTCAATATGAGCAGCGATGCCTGCGTATCTCTGTGGATGGTATGGCGTTACAAAAAATGGCATTTAATAACCGGAAAGAACAACAATAATGCAATTGTAGCGCCGACGCCTATCAATAACAATTAAAAATATAGCATGGTTGATGATGAGTCATAAGGCGCGCAGATAATACCATTGTGTATAAAAGGGTGTACTCTGCGCGCTAAGGCGGTGTCAGCGCGTTTAGCAGCGCCGTAATTTCGGCTGTACGGGATTCGGGGGTATCGCCATCAAGTATAAAGCGCAAACGTGTCGGACCGTCCAGCTGATAGCGTTTTGCATGCAGTTGAATCAGCCGAATAAGAGCGGCGGCATCGATATTTGCCGATTCTCCAAATTCAATTTTTCCAGCATTCCCGCCTGCCTGAATGCGTTTGATGCCAAGCTTTGAGGCCAGCAGCTTGAGCTCCGTAACCCTGAAAAGCTGTTTCGCGGCCTCTGGCAACAGGCCAAAACGGTCAATCATTTCCACCTGAAGGGCTCGAAGGCGCTCAGTATCAGGCGCACTCGCAATCTGTTTGTATAGCACAAGGCGGGTATGCACATCCGCAATATAGTCTTCGGGAAGCAGTGCGCTGTGACGCAGGTCGATGTCTGGTCCTCCCTGATTCAGCGGATTGGCAAGTTCTGGAATTTTTCCAGATTTAAGTGCAGTAACCGCCTCGTCAAGCATCTCCATGAACAGCCCAAATCCGAGCGCCTGCATGTTACCGCTTTGTTCTTCACCGAGGAGCTCGCCAGCCCCGCGAATTTCAAGGTCGTGAGTTGCAAGCGCAAAACCGGCTCCAAGGTCTTCAAGTGATACAATCGCCTCTAGCCGCTTGATGGCATCGGAGGTCAGCAGTTTTTTGTCCGGTGTAAAAAGCCATGCATAGGCCTGATGGTGAGAACGTCCAACCCGCCCACGCAATTGATGAAGCTGCGCCAGCCCGAACTTGTCGGCTCTGTCGATGATGATGGTATTGGCAGAGGGGATGTCAATACCGGTTTCGATGATGGTGGTGCATACCAGTACGTTAAAACGCTGGTGATAAAAGTCTGACATGATGCGCTCAAGTTCGCGCTCGCGCATTTGTCCGTGGGCAAACTGCACCCGCGCTTCCGGTACCAGCGTCTGGATGTCTTCTGTGGTTTTGGCAATGCTCTGTACGTTATTGTGCAGAAAATACACCTGCCCGCCGCGCAGTATTTCACGCAATACCGCTTCACGCAGGGTCGTGTCATTACGCTGCTGCCAGAACGTTTTAATGGCAAGGCGGCGCGCCGGAGGGGTTGCAATCAGCGAAATATCGCGGATGCCGGTCATGGACATGTTTAAGGTCCGTGGAATGGGAGTGGCCGTCATGGACAGCACATCAACATGTGCACGCAGGGCGCGGATGTGCTCTTTTTGCTTCACGCCGAAGCGATGCTCCTCGTCAATGATTAAAAGCCCGAGGCGTTTGAAGACGATGTTTGCAGAAAAAAGCTTATGAGTACCGATAACGATATCGATGCGCCCGGATTGCATGCCTTCAATCACCTGGGTCGCTTCCTTGCCACTGTTGAAGCGCGAAAGCAGCGCAATATTAACGGGAAAATCGGCAAAGCGGTCGCGAAAGGTATCATAATGCTGTGCTGCAAGCAGTGTGGTAGGTACCAGCACACACACCTGATGGCCGTTTTGCACGGCGATAAAGGCCGCGCGCATGGCGACTTCTGTTTTACCAAAACCAACATCTCCGCAGATAAGTCTATCCATCGGTCGGGTTGATTGCATGTCTTTCACGATTTCATCAATGGCCTGTGCCTGGTCACGGGTTTCTGTAAAAGGAAACCCGGCGGCAAATAGGGCATAATCGGTTGCAGGAAGGGTGGATACAACGCCCTTGCTGGCTTCCCGGCGCGCGTAGATATCAAGCAGCTCTGCTGCGGTATCGCGGATTTTTTCAGCGGCCTTTTTCTTTTCTTTCTGCCATTGATCCGTCCCTAAACGGTGCAGGGGGGCATGTTCGCTGTCAAGTCCCGTATAGCGGCTTACGAGGTGAAGGGAAGTGACCGGCACATAGATTTTATCATCGTTGGCGTAGCGGATGACGAGAAATTCACCGCGCGTCCCGCCCGATTCAATGTATTGAAGCCCCTCATAACGTCCAACCCCAAACTGCAGGTGCACAACGGGACTGCCTTCTCGAAGCTCTGCGAGTGAGCGGATGATAAGGTCGGGGTCTATTGTTTTTTGTGAGCGTCGACTTTGAGGGACGGCCTGCTCCCCAAAAAGCTGGGATTCCACGATTATCTCAAGAGCGGCATCCTTAAACACCACGCCTTCTGCAAGCGGGCCAACCACGATACTCACGGGATTCGTGCTTTGCAGAAAATCTACCCAGCCCTCTAAAACACCGGGACGTATGCCGCTTCTGGAGAGCATCTCCTGAAGCACTTCGCGCCGTCCGGCGCTTTCGGCCATCAGCAGAAAACGTGTATCGCGGGTCTGAAGGTGTTTTGCGAGGGTTTCGAGCGGTTGTTCGCTTTTGCGGTTCGCAGGATAGAGCCCCCCGGTAAGGGTGTTGAAATTGAAGATATCCCGCGCTTTTTTAGGGGGAGTTGCGGTGATGTGAATGCATTGAAAGCGTGAAAGCGTTTCTTCAAGTGCACTGGTTGATTGAAAAAGTGCCGGTGGCGGCAGGAGCGGGCGCTGCAAATCGTGCCGCAGCTGCTCGTAACGCGCATCAATTTCTTCCTCAAAACGGATGCCGGCGCTTCGTGTGTCACCCGCGAGAAAGATGTGTGCGTCTTCTGGCAGATAATCAGCAATCGTCGCCGTCTTCTCAAAAAAGAGCGGCAGATAGTATTCGATGCCACCAGGAAGCTGACCTTCACTGACCGCAGTATAGACCGGTGACTGGCTCGGGTTACCGCTGAAGGCTTCGCGCCACGCACCGCGAAACCGCCCGATACTCTCAGAATCCTTGCCAAATTCACGTGCCGGCAGAATACGGACGGCATCTATCTTTTCAATCGTGCGCTGTGATTCAGCGTCAAAGCAGCGAAGACTCTCAATGGTATTGTCAAAGAGTTCAATTCGGAAAGGATGCGTGCTTCCCATGGGGAAGATATCGAGAATCGCGCCGCGCAGTGCATACTCGCCATGTTCAAGTACCTTGCTGACGCACTGGTAGCCGGCAATCGTGAGCTGTTCGCGAAAGGTATCCGGGTTCAGGGTGTCCCCGACATTTAATACGAGCAGATGCTGGTGCAGGAACTCAGGCGGACAAAGCCTGTGCATCAGGGTGCTGAAGGCGCTGACCACGAGCAGTTTCTGTGCACGTTTAAGCCGGCTCAACGTCGACAGGCGCTCTGAAAGAATATCCTCATGCGGGGAAAAATGGTCATAGGGAAGGGTTTCGCGATCGGGAAAAGTGAGTATCTCCGTATCTTTCGGCAAAAAAAAGCGCAATGACTCCGTTAAAGCATCGGCTTCATTGTTATCGGTCGTGACCACCAGCATGACGCCCGGATTTTGCTGCCAGTATTCTGCAAGCGCAAGCGGCAGGGCGGCCCTTGCAAGATGGCTCCAGTATCCATGCCCGCTCTGAGGTGGATTTAAAAGAAACGGCGGCATTGCAAAACATCCTGATGGAAAAAGGCTCAATCATACCAGGGTATGTGGTTTTTGGCGAGAAGGACGTTAAAGGATGTTAAAGCCCTAAATTTTTATTGACAAAACCGGGCGTTTTGCGTTGACTGCGAGGGTTGCCCCATGGGAGGGCGATTGTTTTTTACAAGGAGTCAGCATGACAAAACACGATAAAGTACCAGGACGTCAAAGAGGTACTGATGGATTAGACAGAAGTCAACAGGCGCGACGTGCGCAGACGTTTTTGCCGCCACCTTCACCCGCTCCTGCTTCAGAAAATCGCGTGTTAACTGGGAGAAACGTTGGATATTTTGCGGTTTTCGTGGCTTTGCTGGCATTTGGTGCGAGCCTGCA
This sequence comes from Legionella geestiana, assembly GCF_004571195.1. GTDB lineage: Bacteria > Pseudomonadota > Gammaproteobacteria > Legionellales > Legionellaceae > Legionella_B > Legionella_B geestiana. The sequence goes on along the minus strand of NZ_CP038271.1, from coordinate 178,872 downwards.
CGCACGTTCTGCGGCTTTACCAGATACCTGCCCGGCCCCCGACTCATCCGCGAATGACATCGAGACACAGGGAGGCATGGTCTCACTTGATACGCTTCTTGCGGTTTTTAACCAAACCGCAACCTCTGTGACGGAAAGTGTGCAACACCAATCATTCGCTGCCGTGAAGCAGGAAACCGTTTTTGCCGATATGGAGCCTTTAGCCGCACGTGAGAGTAAAAGTCACAGCCGTTCACACAGAAAACACAAACCCCGTCTGCCAACACCCAAAGAAGCGCGTGTGCTGCTTGAGCGGCAAAAACAAGTTGATGAAGAGCTTCGAGCCCGTGCAGCGATGGACGGCAGAACGCGAGCACCGGCAGCGGTTTCTGAGCTGGGATCACACATACGGTTTTTTGCAAGAGAATCTGAACTGGTACCGGTAAACCCAAAAAACCCGAAGCATCAGGCACTGGTTGATGCCATCAATCGCGCATCAGGTTGTGATATTTATGCGGTTACTCCCGTCAACAAGGAATTGATGGCAGCTTATCGCACGAGAGAAACTTCCGACTGTCACTGGGAAACGGTCGACACTATCAGTTGTTTCAGTGCTTCAGGCGTAACAGCGCGGCTGGATGAATTGAAAGAAGATGCATCAAATTACTGGAAAGGGTTTTTCATCAGCGGTTTTAACTTGGCTTTAAATGGTTTTAACAATTGCCCTGCTAAAAAAGACCTTCCTGACACGCTGCATGCTGGCACGGATGGGCTCTATTTACCAGATGGCCGCTTTAACCATGAAAACTTTGACAGCCTTCTTGCCTTTGCGCGTCATGTTCAGGGAGGGCGCGATGACATTCTTCTGGAAAGTACACTGACTAAATTTGCAGATGTACAGGAAGCATATCGCGCGGGCGATAAACGCTCAAAAAGCTGTATTCCCTTCTGGGACAGCCTGAAGCGCTGGGCCCAGACTCAGGCGGCTCAAAAAGCGCGTGAGGAAGTACTTGGTTCTTCCTATCCCACATCCGAGCCCCTCACAGCCACTTACACCACCGTTGATAAGGACGGGAAGGCGGTAAAAGTCACAGAGCCCTGCATCCAGAGTGCGCTTTATATGCTCTTCCTTGCCGATACGCCAGCGTACTTTGAGGTGGCCAAACGCGAGCGCTCAGAGGCGGCTTCAAGCGTTGATATAGAGACACAGACACCATCACCGCGTTAAGAAGCCTCTTTATCTTCAATCCTGCATATCAACTGACCGTGTTCAAGACGTACGCGAACACGGTCACCAACTGCTGCATTGTTCGCATCAGTGACTACGTGCCCGTCTATCAGTGCAATGGCATAGCCGCGGTGGAGTGTCGCGAGCGGGCTAAGTGCATCCAGATTTACAAGCAGCGTTCGCAGGGTTTCACGCTTATCACGCAGAGCCGAGTTGATAGCGTGCTCAAGGCGCTGCGTCAGGGCATTAAAGCGCGCGCGGGATGTGACGAGGCGGGCACCAGGGTGCAGCGGCATTAAGCGCAGATGCAGCGCCTTAACCCGTTGTTGACGCTCTGTAAGCGTACGATGCGCAGCATGCCTTAAGGCTAAAACCTGTAAATCAAGGCGTTGTGCGGAGCGATTCAGGAGGCTTGATGGTGATGAGAGGCGTATTTTTGCATGCTGAAGCCTGCGCCACTCCCGCTCCATGCGTGCGCGTAAAACCTGCGTTAGCCGCTTAATGCTCTGATTAAAAAATGTGAGGAGAGCCTCGTGAGTAACAGGGGTTGCGGTTTCTGCAGCGGCTGTTGGCGTTGCCGCACGCGCATCTGCCACAAAATCAGCAATGGTAAAATCGGTTTCATGTCCAACGCCTGAAATGACGGGGATGGTGCTTTGGGCAATGGCATGTGCAAGCGCTTCATCGTTAAAGGCAAAAAGGTCTTCCATGCTGCCGCCGCCACGTGCAAGCAGCACGACATCAGCGAGGGCATCCCGATTGGCATGCTTTAATGCCCTGATAATCTGTGCCGGCGCAGTAACGCCCTGAACTTCTGTGGGATACACGCGAACAGCGGCTATCGGATAGCGGCGGGAGAGTGTGCTCAGCATGTCCTGAAGTGCCGCACTGCCGGCAGAGGTCACAATGGCGATATGCATGGGAAAGCGGGGCAAGGGACGTTTACGGGCAGCCTCAAAAAGCCCAAGGGCGGCAAGCTTCTCCTTAAGCGCACAGAACTGGCGGTATAAAAGGCCTTCACCGGCTTCTTCCACGTGGGTAACAATGAGCTGGCAGTCTCCCCGGGCTTCGTACAGACTGACCCGGCCACTTGCAATGATTTCCTGCCCGTCAGCAAGCGCTCTTGCGTGCAGAGGCGAATGGTAATTTCTAAAATACACGCAGCGTATCTGTGCGCCTGCATCTTTCAGCGTGAAGTACAGGTGTCCTGAACCGGGTTTGCCAAGATTGGAAATTTCACCGCTGACGCGTACTTCTCCAAGCCCTTTTTCCAGCAGGGCGCGGGTGTTGCGGTTTAGCTGGGTGACGGTCAACGGGATATCGTTCATGAATACCTCTCATCGGTGATTGAGAGAGGATATCAAAGCCCTGCCCATGTCGCGAGTAAATTAATCAAGGCAGCAATGATGCCACTTGCCGGTATGACAAGCAGCCACGAGAAGAAAATGCGCCTGAGCACGTGCCACTGCTCAGCAGACAGTCCTCGACTGATTCCGGTACCGGCAATGGCACCGGTTACCGTGTGTGTGGTTGAAACGGGCACGCCACATTGTGTGGCCAGAAAAATCATGGTGGCAGCTCCCGCTTCTGCGGCACAACCACGCAGTCTGTTCAGTTCAGTGATGCGCTGCCCCATCGTGTGTACAATGCGCCAGCCTCCTGCGAGCGTACCGAGGCTAATCAGGGTCTGGCAGGAAAGAACCACCCAGAGTGGCACATAAAACGTGTCGCCGATGAGCCCATTCGTATAGAGCAGCACCGCGATAATCCCCATGGTTTTCTGTGCATCGTTACTGCCATGCGACAGGCTTAAAAGCGCGGAGGAAGCGAGCTGCATCCCTGCGTAAAAACGCGATTGTCTGGTCGCCTGTTCGTCAGGAGAAAAATGCAGCATGCAGCGCGTTAATATCAGTCCAATCATCAGACCCGCAAGCGGTACGAGCAGGATGCCTGCGAACACCCTGGCAAGGCCTTCAATGTTCAATGCATCCATGCCTCCCGAGAAAATTGCCGCACCCGCGAGCCCGCCGATAATGGCATGCGAGGAGCTGGAGGGAAGTCCTTTGTACCAGGTGACAAGATTGACCGTAAGAGCGCCAATGAGAGCGGCAAAAATCAGGGGGTTTGTTACAATACCCGGTGAGACGAGTCCGCTGCCTATGGTTTGTGCAACGGACAGGTTAAAAACGGCAAAGGCGATGAAGTTGAAAAAAGCGGCCCAGAGGACGGCCTTTCGCGGTGTAAGAACACCGGTGGTTACAATCGTGGCAATGGAGTTGGCAGCATCATGAAAGCCGTTGACGAAGTCAAATGCCAGAGCAAGCGCAATTATCAAAACGATAAAAAACAAAGCCGCATCCATGGAGACTGTCTCGAAAGTATTCACTGTTTAGAACAGAATAGCGCGGCAGGTCATGAACGACAACCATTCGCTGGCATTTTACGAATTCCCGAGTATATTATTAACTGATAAGACCTCAAGGATGAGTCTCAACCATGAAACTTGCACACAGGATGACGTTTGGCCTTCTGGCCATGTTGATTGTTGCTTTTTCCGGAACCCTTTTCATTTCGCTGCATAACGCAGAAAATTATTTTGAAGGGCAGTTGAAGCGCAACGCAGATGAGACGGCAGCCATTCTTGGCGCGTCCCTGTCGTCTGCTCCGAATGAAAACAAATCCCTTACCCTTACCCTTTCTCGCGACCTGCAAAATGTGGTCAATAAAGGCGAGGCATCGCGCATTATCGTAAAAAATGCGCAGGGAACCGTCCTTGCTGACGTCAAAGCGCCTGCAAAGGCCAACCCTATCCCGTCAATTTTTGCGTGGATTATGCATCTGCCAACGCCAGTGGGACATGCCTCACTGGGTGAGGGCCAAAATGCCGGGACCGTGGAAGTCTATGCTGAGACACACAGTACCCTCTGGTCACTCTGGACACATGCCCTGCAGCTTATTGCATGGAACCTTGTTTCTGTGCTGCTTGGACTTGGTCTCGTCATCCTGTTTGTCAGAAGTCTTTTAAAACCCTTACGGCGGGTAACGGCACAGGCACATGCGCTTTTGAACGATGAATACACCATTCAGGGAACACTGCCTAAAACGCGCGAATTTCGTGAACTGACGCTTGCCATGAATCAGATGGTCAGAAGGCTTCGGAATGTGTTTCAGGAGCAGTCAAGACGCGTGGAACTTCTGCGCCAGCAGGCGTTTCAGGATATGCTCACAGGTCTTGGCAACCGTCGTTTTTTTCTGCATCAGTTGACGACCGCCCTTGCCGATGACGATGAGTTTACGCCAGGATTTCTGGTGTTTGTAGCGATTGACGGCCTTTCTGAATTAAACGAGAAAGATGGCTATGTACAGGGTGATAAAGCCCTGCTTGAGGTGCCGCCGGCGCTTGCCGAGTTCGCCGAAACAATTCCTGTCATGTGCATGGCGCGCGTTGGTGGAAGCCAGTTTGGTCTTCTTGTACAGGAGCAGGATGCGGCACGATTGACACAGGCCTGCGTGCAGCTGCAGCAGAGCATCGCCGGGCGTCTTGCCCCGATTGGGCAGTGCGAGCCGTATATCGGTGCCGCAGCGTGGCGCTTTTTACAACCGGTTGAATCCCTTCTTCGGGAATCTGATGTGGCTCTGACAAAAGCACGCGAACAGGTGCAGGGCGTTCATGTCGCTGCAGGTAATGCAGAAGCGCCAGGGGAAGATGCGCTTAATGCATCACTTTCAACCGGTAAAATGGTGCTTTACTGGCAAAAAATTACCGATGGACAGCGTGTGTTAAACCGTCGGGTCTTTGCGCGTCTGATTGGGCGGCATGGCGAAGAAATCAACGCCGCGTCACTTCTGCCTCTGGCAGAGCAGGCTGAAATTGCGTGGAAAATTGATTTTCTGGTGCTGGACAGCCTGAGTGGCGCTGATCCGGCACTCCTTGAACCGCTCTCGCTTGGTATTTCAGCAAACACGGTCGTCAACGTGCTCTACCGTCAGCAGTATCTTGATAAAATTGCGGAACTGCCAGCTCCAATGCGACGATTAATTCGAATTGAATTTCCTGAAAGCCTCGTCTTGAAGTGCTTTGAAGTGGTGCGTGGCATGATGCTGGAGTTACGAAAGCAGGGCATTGGTATTGGAATTGAGAGTGCCGGTATTCACTTTGGCTCCATGGAATATCTGGAGGACCTGCCGATACTGTACGTTAAACTGCACGGCAGTCTTGCACGCGATCTCGTTGAGAATGAGAGCAAGCAGATTTTTATCCATCACTTTGTGGCCATGGCGAAAACCCTGGAAATCCAGGTCATTGCGACTCAAGTGGAGGAAGCTGAACAGTGGACCGTGCTGAAGTCCGCAGGCATCGTCTGGGGACAGGGACGACACCTTGCGGGACTTGAAGCGATAGCCATGCAAACGGCATCAGAGGCACAGATGGTCGATTAGGGCGTTTCCTCATTTTCGCTTAAGGACTAAGAAGCTCTGTTAGACAGTTGCAAAATGCCAGTTCATCCGCTTTGAAAGAGCTTCGAGCATGATTTCACCGCGTATGCTGTTGCCTTTGGCATTTACCCGGGGGCTCGAAACCACAATTCCGGCTTTTCCGGGAACTACGGCAAGTGTATAGCCTGAAACCCCGCTTTTTGCAGGCATTCCGGTACGTACCATGTGCGTGCCCGTTTCATCATACAGACCACAGGTTGCCATGATGGCAATGGCAATTCGGCAGGTTTCTACCGAAATAACCGGCTCCCCCGTATGCGGGCAGCGTCCCTGGTTGGCGAGCAGGGCGGGTAGATAGAGCATTTCTTCAAGGGTTGCCTCATAGGAGCAGAGCGCAAAGTATAAATCGAGCGTTTCATTAACGGATGTCCCGAGGCGTTCACGGCTTTCGAGCAGGTAGGCAAGCGAACGGTTGCGATTCCCTGTACGTTTTTCTGAAGCAAAAACGCTCGGATTAATTCGAAGCCTGCGACCAAACAGTTTTTGTACCCAGGTTTCAAGCCATGCAAACTGAGCTTCACCAGTTCCTGGAATGTGTGAACACAGGGTTATGGCGCCTGCATTGAGCATTGGATTGGAAGGCTTTGGGCCAAACTGCTCAAGACGTGTAATAGACGCAAAATCATCACCCGAAGGTTCCACCTTGACCCATTCAAAAAACTGAGCAGGCCCACAGGTTTCCAGAAGACCAATCAGGGGAATCATTTTCGCGGTACTCTGCAGCGTGACTGGCTCCAGAGGAGTACGGTTGCTGTAACAGAGGATATCGCCACCTAAAGGCGCGACACCAATTGCCGTAAGTTCCGGGTCGACCCGAGCCAGTTCCGGAATGTAATTGGCGGTGTTGCCTTCCTTACAGGATTCAGCAAGTTCCACCAGTTCTTCTAAAAGCGACAGTGAGAGTTCGGGATGTGTCATAGGGTCTCAATCAGAAAATGGGGTGACATTATGCTAAATTTAGCACATGAAAACAAATTTTTTGTGCACATGACCTTGATTGATGGCCTGCATGACGGTCAACCTGTCACAGATTAGGGCAATGGCATTTAACAAACTAAGTTTATATTGTGCATAAAAGAACTCATAATTAATCACAATGTTTTGCTGGGGTTCTTTATGTTACATTCAAAGTCTGAATCTTCGGGTTCTGTGGAAGTCCATTCGGTTTGTGTCAAAGCCAGTGCACAAAGGGTTTATCCGTGTACGTGGTATTATCAAAATATCGATAAAAATTGATGCAGAAACGTCTGTAAAGGCCGGTTAGAAAGTTCTGATTCAGCAACCAAACCGTGACAGGCCACTGGAAAATCCGCGTTTCAAAATCACCCGTTACGTGGACAAGCGGGCAGAGCTCCTGCTCCGTCATTCCGCAGTAACTTCACGAATAAAACCGCCAATATGTTTTTCCAAACACATCCTGTATTATCTTGTGTCTTTCCCGGTGTACGGGACATTTTTTCCGCGCCAGGGATTCACGTGTATTTTTGTATCGTGACCAGGCTGAATCGTTCCATGCGTTGGCTCCGTACCACACCCCGAATGGGTCCCCTGATTTCACAAACGAAGTGCAACATCGTTTATACTCGGTGTTGCTATGGGAAAAAAATACAATCACCTCTCTACGGAGGAGAGATGCCGAATATCCATTTTACAAAGAGAAGGATATTCACTCCGCAAAATCGCGTCAGTTATGGGTCGCTCGACATCTACCCTATCTCGTGAAATAAGACGTAATACGACGAAGAGCAAAGGCTATGACGTAAGTTATGCGGATGTTCAGGCACGTGCACGCAGGTGGCGTGGAAGCAGGTTGGAGCGCCAGCCTGCATTGTGCCAATCTGTGTTAGACCTTCTTGCTATGGGATGGTCTCCACAGGCAGTCGCAAAGAGGCTGGCGCAGGAGCGAGGTTGCCCTATTATTTCGTATGAGTCAATTTATCGTTTTATTTATGGCCAGATAAAACGCACTAAAGAGTATGGCTGGCGCCATTTCCTGCCTACCAAACGCTATACCCGGCGACACAAGGCAAAGAGAAAACACTCATCCACCTCGTTTATCAAGGACAGAGTCTCCATACACAAACGTCCCAAAAGGGTACTGAAACGGAACCAGATTGGGCATTGGGAAGTTGATTTGATGCAGTTTTCCAAACAGGGTGGCGCGATTCTCGTTGCCCACGAACGCTACTCACGCGCTCTGCTTTTATCCAAAATCCAAACGAAGGAAGCGCTTCCCATTGCAAAACAGCTTGGCAGGCTCTTCTCCAGCCTGCCTGAGGGCGCGGTTAAAACCGTGACCTTCGATAATGGAACCGAATTTGCCGAGCACCACCAGCTGGCTGCATACGGTATTCAGACCTATTTCTGTGATGCGTATTCACCGTGGCAAAAGGGCGGAGTTGAAAATGCCATCGGAAGGCTCAGAAGATTCCTGCCCCGAAAAACGGACTTCCAATCCTTAAGTGAAGAAGAACTCATGCAACATGAAGCACGTTTCAATTTGACACCAAGAAAGTGTCTGGGATATAAAACTCCCGCTGAAGTCTTTTCTAACAAAGTGTTGCACTTCAAATGTGAACGCAGCTCCCCGCCTGCGCGGGGAAGACAGTGTGGGAGAGATTTTGGCCTCCGTACACAACCCGAATCCTGTCATTCCCGCGCAGGCAGGGAACCCATCCATGTGTCGGCACGGGGCTAACTCCAGCATGAGCTCCGGAAAGACAACGATTTTTCGTCCCGTACACAGATGCGTTGATTTTTAAGGAAAGATGCTGTGTACGGGACATTTTTTCCGCGCCGGGGGATTCACGTGTATTTTTGTACCGTGACCAGGCTGAATCGTTCCATGCGTTGGCTCCGTACCACACCCCGAATGGGTCCCCGCCTGCGCGGGGAAGACAGTGTGGGAGAGATTTTGGCCTCCGTACACAACCCGAATCCTGTCATTCCCGCGCAGGCAGGGAACCCATCCATGTGTCGGCACGGGGCTAACTCCAGCATGAGCTCCGGAAAGACAACGATTTTTCGTCCCGTGGACTTCCCTCTCTTTCTAAAGGCAGGGGGGCATCGACAGTCTGAAGTGAGAATGCCCCATGAGAAGGTTATCTGTAACTTGAAGAGGCCACTGCTTCCTCAGAGCTTGAAATATCCTCATCCAGCCGGATATCCACAAAATGCGTGCCGTGTGTACTCGGTCCGCTGCTGATGCAGCCTTTCTGCACGCACGCAATCACCGGCTGTGCATGCATTTGTAACACGGCGTTACGCTCAAGACAGCCCGCCTCCATGTTCAGGCGCACAGCCACTTCCGTGCCCGCGGTTTGCGCGCTGTTGTTAGAGTCGTTATGGCCCGCAATAATGTGGGCGTGATAAAGGCCCGCAACGCCCTGAAGTTCGTGCAGTTTGCGTTCACACTGGAAGTAGTGCATGTTCATGCGCGGATGGTAGTGGTGCGCAATAAGGGGGGTGCCGTCAACCGTTACAATGCTGTCAGGATGTGGTTTATCTGCTTCCGGCTGGTCATCATACACCCAGGTTTTCATGACTTCGCCAAGGCGCATGGTGGTGACCGCATGATTGCCATCCCAGCGCACATACACAACAGTATCCTCAGGGACTTTAAAGCGCTCATCGCGATGGAAGACAATTGTGGTTGGATAATATTCAACCGCATTCATCGCATCGACCAGTTCCTGAAGCTTCGCGCGTTGTGCCTTCAGTTCATCGGATTCATCAAACACGCCTCCGTGCATTTCAAGCATTTTTGCAAGCAGCTGGCGTCCATGGAAAACGGGGCAGGAGAGTACGAGCCGGTCATGAAGAACAGGCGTACGGTCCTCGTTTTCAAAAAATTTACCATTGCAATACAAACTGTACTTAAGTTTGCCGTCCACAATCACTGGCTCAATTTCACTGATGAGTTGGTTACGCATGAAAGTGGTGCCGCTGCAGAAGGACTCCATGGCATTAATAAAGGTGCTCAAGCCCTCTGGAATGCGATACCACTTGTTGTTGCCCTGGGCGCCAATGCCAAGGTAGACCATGGAATAATGCTGCAGCGATTGCAGCATGTTTTGGAAGCTGTCTCCCCATGCACCGGCCATCAGCGGAATAATGAGGTCCTTGAATGTGTTGAAATGGCGGGTGAAAATATGTGGGTGCGTCAGACGTGTGCGCTGCATAAACTCCTGCATTGTCATGATTTCATGCGAATCAAGAGAGCTGTCGATGATTTTTTTAAATTCGATAAGCTTGCCAAGCTCATTAAAAATGGTTTGTAGATTCAGGCGTGTTTCAGGCTGGGGCCTGCGGCGGCGCATCCATTGGAAGATTCCGCAGGTAAGGGTGTCGAGGGTATTATTATGGGGATCATCATCAGCAGGGGCATGGTAAAGCGGGGGGAGAACGGTTTTTCGACCAGTACGCATGTCCTCGAGACACATCGTCAGCTCGTATTCCTCTAGCTCAATTTTGAGCAGGTCGTGCACATATGACCAGAATTGCGGATAAAAATCCGGTCCCGGAATAAACTGAGCCCCCATGTGAACGACTTCACTGCGTCCATCTCCAAGGTCCACGCGCACGCTCTTAATGTGCCCGCCAAGATAATCACTGGCTTCATAGGCGGTGGTTTTGAATTCGGGCATCTGCAGGCCCATGGCCGTTGACATGCCTCCAGTACCGGCTCCAACAATGCCGATATTGAGTACGGTTTGTGAGACTTCCTTTGATGAACTGGCCATGCTTTGCTCCTTGCAACCTGTAGAAACGACATCCTAAATGAAAACACCAGCGGGTGAAAGAGGGGGCTATTGTTTGCCGGCTAACGTCTCAAGCAGCAGGCCCGGGTCTTCAGCCCGCATCAGGCTCTCGCCAATGAGAAACGCCTGCACCTGATGCGATTGCAGTAATTCAACATCCTCTCGGGTATGAATGCCGCTTTCAGCCACCAAAATTTTCCCATCAGGCAGGCGTTTGGCGCATTCGATTGACCGTGTCAGCGATATATCAAAATCATGCAGGCTGCGGTTGTTGACTCCCATCAGGGGAGTTGGCAGCCGCAGTGCGCGTTCAAATTCTTCGGCGGTGTGACTTTCAACAAGAACATGCAGCTTTAACGCCTGTGCCATTTCGCAAAAGTCGCGAAGCTCAGTATCATCGAGGAGTGATGCTATCAGCAAAATGCAGTCTGCACCTAAAGCGTAACTTTCAGCAATTTGCCATGCATCAATGATAAAGTCTTTTCGAAGCACCGGCAGCGGGCAGGCCTCTTTTGCTATCTGAAGATAGTCAGGTGCACCTTGAAAAAAATGGCTGTCAGTCAACACAGAAAGGCAGGCGGCATGATGCTCTGCATAGATTTTTGCAATTCTTGAAACATCAAAGTCAGCACAAAGAAGCCCTTTCACGGGGGAAGCCCGCTTGATTTCTGCAATGATGGCCGCAGGGCGAGCCGCGAGCAGCGCGCCGGCAAAATCACGCACTGTACTCCTCGGTTTTTGCAACAGTTGGGCTTCACTCAGTTGCTTTTTGAGAGCTTCAACTTCGAGACGTTTGTGTGCGGCAATGCGGTCAAGAATACTCATTAAGAAGGACTTCCAGTGTGTGAGAGTGTGGACGCCATGTTAAAGCATGCGAGCGCCGCACCGGAATCTATAGCGGTTTTGGCCTTTTCGATGGCGTCTTTCAGGTCAAGGTTTGGGGTCGCACAATAGATGGCGGCTGCGGCATTAAGAATGACTGCCGCACGCGCGGGGCCGGGGCAGCCCTCGAGTACGGCGTTTGCAAGCGCGAGACTCTCGGCGGGACTGTTTACGATAATGGGTTCAAGAGAGGGGTGTCGACAGTCGAACGCTTCAGGATAGAGCGTCCAGTGGCTAAAACGCTTGTTGGCATATTCCACCACACGCGTAGGCGCACAGGGGCTGATTTCATCAAGACCATCCTCAGAGCAGACGACCAGCACACGTTCACGGCCAAGTTCGGCCAGCACTCTGGCAATGGATTCCTGAAGCAATGGGCTGCAGACCCCCACCACCTGCAGGCGTGCGCGCGCAGGATTAATAAGCGGCCCCAGAAGGTTGAAAAACGTTCTGAACCCAAGCGCCTTACGAACGGGGCGAACCCGTAGCAGGGTTTCATGATAATGCGGCGCAAAGAGCAGGGCGATGTTACAGGCTCTCATACTGGCCTTAAGTGTGCCTTCATCCGGCTGCAGGTTAAAGCCCGCAAGCGTCAGCAAGTCAGCACTCCCGCTTTTACCGGATACCGCCCGGTTGCCGTGCTTGGCGACAGAAACGCCAGCCGCGGCCGCAACAAAGCTGCTCACGGTTGAAATGTTAAAGGTGTTTTTACCATCACCACCCGTGCCGACAATATCTACAAGCCGCTCGCCAAGGCTGACATGATGAGCCAGTTCTTCAAGTACTCTCGCCGCTGATACGAGTTCGGACACGCTCTCACCCTTCATGCGCAAAAGTGCCAGAAAAGCCGCCACTTCCGCATCAGAGAGCGTGCCCTGCATGCAGGCAAAGAGCATGGCGCGCATGTCTTCATCGCTTAAGTCTTTCCCTGCCATCAGGGATTCAAAAACGGGTAGGGTGTTCATCATTCAGAGTGAAAACTCCTCACCAAGATAGACCGCACGCACATCAGGATTTTCGAGAATGGCGGCGGGCGTGCCTTCACAAAGCAGTCTGCCTTCGCTGACGATATAGCCGCGCTCGCAGATGTCGAGCGTTTCACGTACGTTGTGGTCAGTAATAAGTATGCCAATCCCTTTTTTACAAAGGTGAGAAATAATGCGTTTAATGTCTGTAACAGAAATAGGGTCAACGCCTGCAAAGGGTTCGTCAAGCAGAATAAACGCAGGCTCCATGGCGAGCGCGCGGGCAATTTCCACGCGCCGCCGCTCACCCCCTGAGAGGCTCATTCCAAGGCTTTTACGAATGTGCCCGATATGAAATTCTTCAAGCAGCATTTCCTGGCGTTCTTCGCGTCCGGCGCGGTCTAAATCGGCGCGAAGCTCAAGAATCGCCATCAAGTTGTCTTCAACGCTCAGTTTTCGAAAAACCGATGCTTCCTGTGGCAGGTAGCCAATGCCCTTGCGTGCGCGAAGATGCATCGGCAGATGCGTAATGTTTTCCTCATCCAGAAATATCTGACCCTCATCCGGGGCAATAAGGCCTACAATCATGTAAAAACAGGTGGTTTTCCCGGCGCCATTGGGTCCGAGGAGGCCTACGCATTCTCCGCGCTGAACGTTGACGCTGACTCCCTTGACTACTTTTCGAGTTTTAAAGGATTTCTCAAGCTGTGTGGCAACCAGTCCCTTCATGCCTTTTTCTCCGGGTGAATCAAAATGGTGGTGCGTCCCTTGCCCTCTGAGCGTGATGTCACGTGCTGTTTTTCAGTGTCATAGGTGATAACAGGCGCGCTGAAGGTATTCTCACCCTGGGTAATGCGCGCATTACCGATAAGTTCAATGCGGTGTTCAAGCGGAAGGTAGCGGATGGTGTCGGCCCACGCATGAAGGAGTGGTTTGTCTTTGGCGGTTTCTGTCCAGAAATGCGCCTGCTCGCCATCGTCTCCCATGGCGACTGCCATAATCAGTTCGTTTTTAAGGTTACCCTCAGTGACAGCTTTGGCCGCGCGCAGGTGAGTGCTGCCCTGATCAAACTCCACTTTCCCGTTGTATTCCCCACGGTGGTTCTGCTGACTGAGATCAGCGGAATCAGCGGCAAGCTGAGCCGGCATCTGGCGGTCTTCAGGCAGCGCGAGTGCGAATGGTGCTGACAGACACAAGGCTGCCAGCAGGGTAAGACGTAACCGGTTATGCATGATTTTCAGGGGGTGCATAGAATCCTCTTGCCGTGTGCAGCAGCTCCACGCGCCGCTCTTCAAGGTGCGCCTTCATGCCCACCGAGTGCACCTCATTGCCTGACTGTCTAAATTTTACCGCTTTATCGGTAATGGCCAGCGAACTTTTGGGAAACCAGGTGATGCTCTGGGTTTCAAGCGTGCTTTCAGCGGCCTTGACCGTGGCCATCTGGCGCATGAGTACGTCATCGATGAACGTTACCTCAAGTCCTTCACGGTAGGATATTCCCCGTTTTGCGGTGATTTCAACCGGAGCACCGTCTTCCTGAAGGGCATAGACGCGTGGATTTTCAAAGCGGTGCGTGCCGTTTTCGGGGGTGTGCTCAAGCCTTGGCGTGTAGAGTGTACGCTCTAGTCTGCCCGTTTCTCCGTACTGAAACACATTCAGTCCCGTGACAATCGTGTCAACGGTTTTGGCAAGCCCTTCTTCATCGAGGCGGGCGGGAGGTTTCTGGCTGGCAAGGTACCAGCCACTAAAGGCAAGAGCCAGTAACAAAAGAAAGGCCCATGCGGCCTGGCGGGTATTGTTCATGATGAGAGGTACCTTTCAAGCGCTTCCAGCGTTTTGCTCTGGGCCTCAAGGATAAGATCGCACACTTCACGAACAGCACCGCGACCACCGGGACTGGATGTCTGCCAGTCGGCAAATTCACGAACTCGCGGTTGAGCATTTGCAACCGCCACACCAAGCCCCACGCGCTGAATGAGGGGGAGGTCAGGGAGGTCATCACCAACATAGGCAAACGCTTCGTCAGGAAGGTCCAGGGTCTTTTGCAGGCTGTCAAAAGCAGCGCGCTTGTCCACCTGGCCGGTAAAATAATGGCGCACGCCAAGCTGGCGCATGCGGTGGTCGATAACGGCATTACGTGAGGTGGTGATAATGGCAACTTCAATGCCTGCAGCCATCAGGAGCTTTAAGCCCATTCCATCGTGTACATGAAAACTTTTAAGTTCATTGTTTTGATTGTCAATATAGAGCAGCCCATCGGTCAATACGCCATCCACGTCTGAAACCAAGCAGCAGATTTTTTGAGCTTTTTCCAGAAGGGCGTGAGACATGGCTTTCTCCTAAATGACGTTGGCACGGAGTAAATCGTGCAGATGAACAACGGCGATGGGATGGTGGTTCGCGTCAATAACAACGAGCGATGAGATATTATGTTCCTGCATGCGCGCGAGCGCTTCAGCGGCAAGCATTCCCGCATATGCAGTCTGGCAGTCACGGGTCATGACTTCCCGAAGGGGGGTCGTGTGAATGTCGCACTGGCGTGTCAGGGTGCGGCGGATATCGCCATCGGTGTAAACACCACACAGCCTGCCGGTGGCATCAGTGACACAGGTCATGCCGAGCTTTTTAGCACTGACTTCTACAAGAGCGTCAGCAACCAGAACCTGTTCGCCAAGCACAGGCAGTGCATCTGCGGTGTGCCAGATGTCATCAATACGCAGTAAAAGTCGTCGTCCAAGCGCACCACCTGGATGAGAGCGCGCAAAATCGTCTGCACTGAACCCACGCGCCTGCAGCAGCGCAATGGCAAGTGCATCGCCCATGACGAGGGCAACAGTTGTACTGGTAGTGGGTGCAAGACCAAGCGGGCAGGCTTCGCGTTCAATGCTGACATCGAGGTTGACTGTAGCCGCACATGCAAGGGCGGATTCCTTATTGCCGGTGAGAGTGATGAGTGGCACTCCAAGGCGCTTTAAAAGTGGCACGAAGGTCAAAAGTTCAGAGGTGGTGCCGGAGTGAGAAATAGCGATAACCACGTCGTCACGTGTTATCATTCCAAAATCGCCGTGCAGCGCTTCACCTGGATGCATGTAAAAAGCGGGACTGCCGGTGCTGGCAAGCGTGGAAGCCAGTTTATTCGCGATATGGCCGGACTTGCCCATGCCGGTAACAACAATGCGCCCGGTGCAGGAAAGAAGAATTTTGCAGGCGTTTTCAAAGCTTGCGTCAATGCGCTGCCCCAGTTCGAAAACAGCGCGGGCTTCGGTTTCAATGACAGCGAGACCGAGCGTGCAAAAGTTCATGGATATCCTGGTACGATTCATGCGTACACGAATTCTACCACAGACCGAACGGTGGTAAAACCTCGTAAAATTGCAGGTTATCGGTATAATGCGCTTTTGCGAAGAGTACTCCACGGTAACGAACATGGTAAACAACATGCAAGACAACCTGGTTGAAATATACGGTCTTAGCTTCAGGCGCGGTAACCGTGTCATTTTTGACGGGATTGACCTTTGCGTACCCCGTGGAAAAATTACCGCCATCATGGGCCCGAGCGGCAGTGGTAAAACAACGCTTCTGCGCCTTGTTGGCGCACAGCTCGTGCCTGATGCCGGTGAAATTTTTGTAAACGGGCGTAACCTGCAAAAGCTTCCCCGAGCCCGCCTGTATGAGGCGCGTCGTGAAATGGGGCTTTTGTTTCAGTCAAGTGCACTGTTTACGCACTTGAGTGTCTTTGATAACGTTGCATTTCCATTAAGAGAGCATACTGCGCTTAATAACAACATGCTGCGTGATATCGTTCTTATGAAGCTGGAGGCGGTTGGTCTGCGTGGCGCATCACACCTGATGCCCGCCGAACTGTCCGGCGGCATGGCACGCCGGGTAGCCTTCGCGCGCGCCATAGCACTTGATCCGTTGCTGATGATGTATGATGAGCCCTTTACCGGGCAGGACCCAATTTCCATGGGGGTACTGGTGCGACTTATTCGGCGTTTAAATGAACTGCTGCACACCACCACCATGATAGTCTCACACGATGTGGAAGAAACCTGCTCAATTGCCGATTATGTTTACCTCGTTGCAGGCGGGCGCATCATCGGACATGGCACGCCGCTTGAATTAAAACAGTCTGAAGACCCGCGCGTACACCAGTTCATGCACGGCGAAGCAGATGGCGTGGTACCGTTTCATTACCCCGCACGTCCCTATCTGGAGGAGCTGCTTGATGATTGACTGGCTGGAAAAACTTGGACACTCAGGCATGAATACGCTGCAGACGCTCGGGCGTTCGGCCTTTTTTCTGCCAGGGGTGTTTGCGCGTAAACCCAATATGCAAAGGCTCTGGCCGGAAGTGCGCATGCAGCTGCACTTTGTCGGCATGCTCTCGTGTGTAATTATTGTAGTTTCGGGGCTTTTTATCGGTATGGTGGTGGGTTTGCAGGGATACCACACGCTGCAAAAGTTTGGTGCGGCAAGCCAGTTGGGTCAGCTTCTGGCGCTGAGCGTAACACGGGAACTCGGGCCTGTTATCAGCGCCCTGCTGTTTGCCGGCAGAGCCGGTTCCGCCTTGACGGCAGAAATTGGCCTCATGAAAGCGACCGAACAGCTCGCGAGCATGGACATGATGGGCGTTGACCCCCTCGGGCGCGTCGTGTATCCGCGCTTTCTGGCAGGCCTTATTTCTCTTCCCGTACTCTCGTTGATTTTTTCAGCGGTGGCCATTTACGGCGGGTACTGCATCGGCGTTCACTGGCTGGGTGTTGATGGAGGCAGTTTCTGGTCCAATATGCAGAGTGCAGTTAATTTTCGCCTGGATATCTGGAGTGGCATTGTAAAAAGCATGGTGTTTGCGTTTGTCGTGGTATGGATAGCCGTGTTTCAGGGAATGGACTGTACGCCAACCGCGGAAGGCATCAGTCAGGCGACAACCCGAACGGTAGTGTATGCCTCACTGGCAGTTCTTGGGCTTGATTTTCTGTTGACGGCAATGATGATTGGGGGTTGGTGATGAAAAACAGACAACGGTACGTGGATGTCAGCGTTGGCCTTTTTATGGTGCTTGGGCTGCTTGCCCTGATGGTGCTCGTGATGAAAGTCAGCGGTATTTCTGCGCTGAATGCGGGTAAAACCTACGAGGTCAGCGCCGACTTCAGCGACATTGGCGGATTGAAAGTGCGTGCCCCGGTGACCGTTGCAGGTGTGAGGGTCGGAGAAGTGTCGCGCATTGAGCTCCAGCCTGGCGAGCTGAATGCCAGGGTAACGCTTCGCCTTCTGTCAGACAAGCCAATTCCGCGCGAAGACGCGTCTGCGCGCATTTTGACGGAAGGGCTTCTTGGGTCTAATTATGTCAGTATTGTACCAGGTTTTGACGATGACAGTGGCTCACACCCGTTTCTGCGTGAGGGCGATGTTATCGCTAAAACCCAGGAAGCCATAATCCTTGAAAATCTGATTGGGCAGCTGCTGTTTAACATCAAAAAATAGGTGAACCATGAAACTTTTAAAGCCCTTTCTTCTTATTCCGATGCTGATGTTTTGCGGCGCACTATGGGCCCAGTCTTCACCGGTTTTGATGCTCGAAACCTCTGCCAATGGCATTCTTAGCGACCTTAAACAGCATCAGGCAAGCCTCAAGACCAACCCGGCGGTTATCTCCCGCACCGTTGAACGCCATCTTCTGCCGCATGTGGATGTAGCCGGGATGTCGCGCTCGGTATTGGGGCGCACGGCATGGAACCGCGCAACGCCTGCAGAACGCGCCGCCTTTTCTAAAGCATTTACCCAGCTTGTGATTCGCACCTACTCAAGCCCGCTGGCTGAGTACTCTGGTGAGACCATAAAATTCGCGCCGCTTCGCACGATGCCTGAGGGACATTTTCTGCGCGTAAACAGCGTTATTGAGCGCCCAAACGGACAGCGCATCCCTCTGAATTACAGCCTGGTGCAAAAAGGTGGAGACTGGAAAATCTATGATTTGAGCGTGGAAGGAGTCAGCCTCCTGCAAAGCTTCCGTTCCCAGTTTGCAGAAGTTCTGCGCAATGAAAGCATGCAATCGCTCATCAATGCGATGCAGCGAACTAAAAAGGCGGCCTGAAAATGGCGAGCAAAGATTACGTACTGCCAGAGCAGCTTGCCTATGGCAATGCCGGTGAGGAGCGTGAGCGCCTCTCCCGCTGGGTAGAACAACAGGTTTCTGCGGATATCAGGCTTTCGCTTGCATCGGTATCATGGTGCGATACGGCAGGGCTTGCGCTTTTAATCGAAGCGCACCGAATTTGCCGCAAGAACGGCAAAACCCTGCAATTTCTTGCCATCCCGGAGCAGATTGCTTTGTTATCACGGTTTTGCGGTGTGGAATCTCTTTTACGTGGAAATGTGCAGGAACAGTAATGATTAGTAATGAGGAACTGGAGCAGCGGCTTCGTGACAGTGGTGATGTGATTTTTGTAAAAATGCAGGGGGATGGCTACCATTATCAGCTCGTTGTAGTGTCAGACGTTTTTGTGGGCAAAAGCCGTGTTGCACGGCAGCAGTGGGTGTATGCAAAGCTTCACGATTACATTGCAAATGGCAGTGTGCACGCACTCAGCATGCGCACTCTGACGCGTGACGAATGGGAGAAGGAACATGGATAAGCTCGTTATCCGCGGTGGGAAACCGCTTGATGGAGATGTGACAATCTCAGGTGCCAAAAATGCAGCGCTGCCAATTCTTGCGGCAACCCTGCTCGCCTCCGACAATACCCTTATCACCCGGGTGCCAAAACTGCAGGACGTTAAAACCATGATTAATCTGCTGCGCCAGATGGGAGCGCAGGCGGAGATGGATGAGGAAGGGCGCGTACAGATTAATGCGACAACCCTTTCTACCTGTGTGGCACCCTATGAGCTTGTAAAAACCATGCGCGCCAGCATTGTAGTACTTGGTCCTCTGCTCGCACGTTTTGGTGAAGCGGATGTATCGCTGCCCGGCGGATGCGCCATTGGTTCACGTCCCGTGAATCTGCACCTCAAGGCGTTAAAAGCGATGGGGGCAGACATTACTGTTGAAAACGGCTATATCCGTGCGCGCTGTCCCAATGGGCGCCTGACTGGGCGAACGGTCATGTTTGACACGGTCACGGTAACCGGTACTGAAAATATACTGATGGCAGCCGTGCTTGCAGAGGGTAAAACCGTTATTAAAAATGCCGCCCGTGAACCGGAAGTGGTTGATCTTGCGAATTTCCTGATAACGCTTGGTGCAAAAATCAGTGGTGCCGGCAGTAGTACCATTACGGTTGAAGGTGTCGAATTTCTAAGTGGCGGTGAATATGCCGTAATGGCAGACAGGATTGAAGCGGGAACCTACCTTGCCGCGGGCGCCATTACCCGTGGACGTGTCTGTGTGCGTGATGTGCGCCCGGAAACGCTCACCGCATTTCTTTGCAAGTTTGAGGATGCAGGGGCTGAGATTGTACGCGGTGATAACTGGGTTTCACTCAACATGCACGGCAAACGGCCAAAAGCGGTTGATATAGCGACAGCACCTTACCCGGCATTTCCAACAGACATGCAGGCTCAGTTCATGGCGATGAATACAATTGCTGAAGGTGTTGCATCCGTACATGAAACCATTTTTGAAAATCGCTTCATGCACGCGCCGGAATTACAGCGCATGGGTGCCCAGATTCAGGTGAATGGCAATATTGCAGTCATTAGCGGCGTTGACCATCTGACCGGAGCGCCAGTGATGGCGACAGATTTACGCGCTTCAGCAAGCCTTATCCTCGCAGGACTTGCCGCTCAGAGCGAAACCACTGTCGAGCGCGTGTATCACGTTGACCGCGGGTATGAGCGCATTGAAGAAAAGCTCTCGGGCCTTGGCGCAACCATTCGCCGGGTGAAAGGATCGTGATACAGCGTGACGCACTCTCCCGCTACCTTGATGAATTGCTGGCGTGCAGCAGCTTTTCAGATTACGCGCCAAACGGGCTTCAGGTTGAGGGGCGGGAGAACATTTCGAGAATCTGTACAGCAGTTACGGCAAACCGAGAAGTTATAGCGCGCGCCACAGAAGCGGGTGCAGATGCACTTATCGTGCATCACGGCTATTTCTGGCGCGGCGAAGACTTGAGGCTGACAGGACTTAAAGGTGCACGTATTCGTGCATTGTTTAGCGCCGGTTTATCGTTGTTTGCCTACCATCTGCCGCTTGACTGCCATTTGGAACTTGGAAATAACGCGCAACTGGCAAAACGGCTTCAGTTGCGTGACATCACCTGCCATCGTGCTGGAAATACGGATAATCTGTTATGGATGGGAACACTCACGCGCCCGATGACAGAAAAAGCGCTTTCGTCTGAATTAGCACGCGTTTTAGAGCGCGAACCTCTGTTTGCCGGGTTATCTGACGCCGCTTTTAGCCGTGTAGCACTTTGTACGGGTGCCGCTCAAGATTTTCTGAGTCTCGCGCATGCCCTTGGTGCTGATGCCTATATCAGTGGGGAAATTTCAGAGCGTACGTGGTACGAAGCTCATGAGCTTGGTATTGGATATTTTGCCGCCGGTCATCACGCCACGGAGCGCTTTGGCATTGAGGCGCTTGGGGAGCACCTCGCAGCACAATTTGCGTTAGAACACCAGTTTATTGATTCCAATAATCCAGTGTAATTGATGACACACCCTGATTGCCTACATCCTGCATGCATCAGTGGAGCTTGAGCTTTCAGCAGAGGATTCTCGACTTTCAAACAGGCTTTCTTCACCGCAATAGAGGGGTTTCTCAGCGAGAACCTCTCTCAGTTCAGCAAGGTAGGGCAGGGCTTGCTCGCTGTCTAATGACATAATGGCATCATAGGGCACGAGCGTTGTTTCTCCGGCAATATGAAAACGCAGAGATTGACTGGTTTCATCAATCTCCACTGCCGACTCAAACCCTTCTAATGCGGGTAAAGGCAAGGATGAAGATGACGACACGGAAGCGGAGAGAATGTCCGGTGCTGCGCTGTCTGGCATGGGCTTGAAGTAATCGGCTGCAACGAAACTGCCATCCAGCAAAGAATAACCGGGAACCGGTTTTTTGCCGTGCTGGCGGTAGTAGTATTCCAGCTGCGCCATATGAAATAAATGCCTTACCATTTTAACCCCGGTATCACAGGGCAGGCCAATCACAAAGCCCATGCCCTTGCCGGCGATTTCCCCAATCTTTGAACAGCCCTGGTACCCGGTAATGCCAAACATGGCGCCTGCTGTTATTGTGGCGTAGGGCGCTGCCACGAGCATCAGTCCTTTGCCGGCCGAAGGCACGGCAACCAGTGCAATTGAGGTGATTCCTGCGGCCATTGTGGAGTGCAGGGACATGGCCTTGGTGGAGTTTGCTGCAATGTGACCCAGCAGAACGCCCGCCGAACCACCGGCAATTTTTAGGGGCATGGAGAGTGCCGGTATCATCAGGTTTGTTATGGGGTAATTCCTTGCACTGAAGGACTCATCCAGTGCTCTGCACTCATCCTGGACATATTGCTGCAGTTTCAGAAATGTTTCCTCCCTCATCGCTGGAACCTGATGGGTTACTTCCGTACCATCATCAAGCACTTTTTTAACCCGAAGTGCATGAAGATTTTTGTTAATGGCAAGAAGTGCCGCGCCGTTTGAAAGATAAAGGCTTGCCGTACGAAGACAGGCAGCACGTGTCGCGTCATCCAGAGGGTTTGCAGGATTAATGTTCATTGCCGCTTTAATCAGGATATCCATCGCAGGCGATGAAAGCAGGTACTGCCCAATTTTACTGACAATGTACAGGTAAAAGGCAATCAGTACACGACAATGGGTATTCCAGGTG
Source organism: Legionella geestiana (assembly GCF_004571195.1). Lineage (GTDB taxonomy): Bacteria > Pseudomonadota > Gammaproteobacteria > Legionellales > Legionellaceae > Legionella_B > Legionella_B geestiana. The sequence goes on along the minus strand of NZ_CP038271.1, from coordinate 156,736 downwards.
GCTTCATCAAGTGTTTCAGGCTCTGGTTTTGGCGTGGATTGACCTGGGTGCTGTATGCTCTCAGGCACGGGCAGATGCAAATTAAGCCCATAAATCCACTGCTCAAACATCAAACATTGCTCCCAGCGCGTCTTAACATCCTTCGCACCGAATATGGTGCTGATAGCATAAGGCTGCGGGGCCGTATCAAGATCGACTTTAGTAGTGTCGAGGTAATCTTTTTTAAGACGCAGGAGTTTTAAAGCAAAATCTTCTGGTAATCGGTAACTGTCGCCCATGGTTCACCTCTATTCCCTGGTTCACGTTAAACAATCCGAAACCCACAAGGGCTGTTGACAATGGGGCAATGCCACCGGCAACATGCTACTGCAAGTAGTGGACATCACTTCCATAATACGGAATCAATGTCAAAATGCAAGCAGGGTGCCAACTGGAGGCTGTAGTCAAATTTAATAACAGCAGATCCTGAGGGCTAACTGCATGTTTGGGATAAGGAAATTGGCAAGTAAAAAATGGGGTGCCATTTTGGCACTCATGCGTCCACAACAGTGGATTAAATCGGTGTTTGTATTGCCAGGGATGGTCTATGCCGGTATGCCACGCGATTTATTGCTGCCTGCAGTCGGCGCCTGTGTCGCGTTCGCACTGGTTTCGAGCGCGGTTTATATTATGAACGATGTGCGTGACCTTAAGGATGACTGTCTGCATCCCCGAAAAAAAAGTCGCCCGCTCGCATTAGGCCTTGTGACTGTGCGTCATGCTGTCTGCCTCGTGCTTTTCACACTCTTTGCAGGACTGGTTGCCGCAGTTGCCGTTTCATCGACGCTTTTTTACCTGCTGCTGGCCTATCTTGGACTCAGTGCGATGTACAACAACGGTCTGCGGCAGGTACCAGTGCTTGATGTTGTCTGTATTGCCTGCGGTTTTATGCTGCGTGTGCTTGCGGGAAGTATCGGTATCGGATTGCCGGTTTCGCGCTGGCTGCTCATTACTACAACGCTTTTAAGCCTTTGTATCGCGCTCTCAAAACGTCTGCTGGAAAAAGTGCTCTACAAGGACACCGCTGCGCGTTCCGTTCTCGCCTCGTATACACAAAAAGGACTCGACCGCGCGGTACTGATAACGGGATTGATGAGTTATCTGTCTTTTGTTGCATATACCCTGAGAGTGCATACGGGGGCTGTTGTTTTTTATCTGCCACTTTTGCCGGCAGCCTTCGGTCTATATCGGTTTATTACGATTCTTCACCAACATCCCCTGACAGATGACCCGATGCTCGTTTTTTTACACGACCGCGCATCCTGCCTGAATGCCCTGTTTTTTATTGCCCTTACCTTAATTGCGGTTGGGGGTTGAACATGCGTGAAAAAATTGTATTTTACGCACTTGTCGGAATGCTTGGGTTACTGACTGCATTCCAGCTTCAGGCGGTATGGCCGTTTGTTGTCGATGATGCATGGATTCCGCTGCGTTATGCAAAACATCTGGTGGCAGGCCTCGGCATCGTATGGAACCATGGAGAATCACCACTGGAGGGATTTTCATCTTTCAGCTTCATGCTCCTTGGGGCGGGGGCTCTGTGGCTTGGGCAAAACCCGCTCCTTTGGCTCAAAGTAGCCGGTACCCTTGGGCTACTGGCAACGCTTGCCGGCGTTTTTACGCTGACGCGCTTTTGGTTTCAGCGCATTCCCTCCCTGATACCAGTTTTCTGGCTGTTACTGTACCGTGGTGAGATGCTCTGGGCGGTAGGAGGGCTTGAAACCGCTGTCTATCAGGCGCTGTTAGTCTGGGCCACGGTCTTTGCCTTTCGTGCGGCTGGTTTTAACGCTTTTGCTAAAGCGCGCGATGCAATAAATCCTGCGGCTTTTATGGTTTGTGCCTTGATGCTTGCTGCAGGTGGCATGACGCGCCCGGAAACACCGGCATTCATGCTGCTTTTTGGTCTGTGGTTTTTATCAGACAAGTCGCTTGTAAGTACCTCTGAGGGAAGGCGCGGCATCCTTATGTTTACGCTCACACTGACGCTTGTGTGGGGGAGCTGGTTCCTGTGGCGCTGGCAGTATTTTAACGGTTTTTTCCCAAATCCTGTTTACTGTAAGGGCATTTCCGAGAGTCACTATGTACTGGCACACCGATATCTACGCCTCATTGGGATATGGCTGCTGCCCACGCTACCGATACTTTTTAAGTCCTTTGACCGACGATTTATTCTCCTTCTGGCGCCTGGTGTTTTCTACCTTATGGCACTTCTGCATGCCGAGGACATCGTAGCGTTTGATAACCGGCTTTTTCTACCCGCCTTCGCGCTCTTTCTACCTCTCCCGCTATTGGGTCTTGAAGCGTTTACTCGTCGTTTTTTGAGCCAGCGGGCGCCAAACGCCGTTCTGCTGGCAGTCGGTATTTTAACTGGCGTGCTCTGGATACCATCGCTCACACCAGCAGAATATCGGCATTATATTCAAAATCCTTTACAGCATGAACAGCTTCGCATTAAAACCCTTCAATGGATTCGCGCTCACAGCACGCCGCAAACACGGATAGTCATGGGTGACAGTGGTCAGATTCCTGCAGAAATTGACGCGGTTTTTATCGATTCTTTTTGTTTAAACAACCGCGTCATGGCGCGCATGCCTTTAAAGGTGCGTGCAGAAACATTTTGTAAGGATATACTCGCCACTAACCCTGATATGGTTATCGTGACCGAACTGATTATGAATGGTAAAACGCTTACGCTCGCCGTAGACAGGTGCCTTGCGGGCAGGCTTTCGCAAACAAAGGCGTGGAAAGAGGTGCGCGTTTTTAAAACATTGATGAGTCATAACTCCAGTTACCAGTATCGGATATACCAGCGAATGCCCGTAAAACCTGACCGTGCTGAAACAGTAAAAATGAGGTAAAATGCTTTTCTTTGAAAGTCATGGAGCGAGAAGGGATGCATAAACTGCTGCTGAAGATTCGGAAAAAATTGCCGGTTCTGGCGTTTGACGCGTTGGCGATTCCCTTTGCCTGGTTCGTGGCTTATGGCCTGCGTTTTGGGGGCTGGCACATTCCTGTACATTTTACCGCGCACTGGATGAAGTCACTGGGCGTGCTGTTTGTGCTTCAGATGGCGTGCTTTTACCATTTTCGTGTGTATCGGGGCGTATGGCACTTTTGCTCGCTGAGTGATTTATCGCGTATCCTTAAAGCAGCGCTTGCGGCACCCCTGCTGGCAGTGCCGCTCCTTTATCTCTGTTCCTTTCTTGAAGGCCTGCCGCGCTCCATTCTGCTGCTTTATTCCATGGTGCTGATTCTAACGCTTGGAGGCGCGCGCCTCATTGCACGCTATCACCGCGACCAGCTGAGTGCCGTGCGCAAAAAGGCAGCTGATGCCGAGCGGGTCATAGTGATTGGTGCCGGACACGCCGGAGAGGGGCTCGTGCGTGAACTGAAGCGAACCGCGCGCTACGTCGCAGTCGGCATTGTGGATGATAACCCGCGTAAAAAAGGGCTCGAAGTACACGGAGTGCGGGTTTTAGGCAGCATCAAAGACCTGCCACGCCTGGTTCAAGAGCTCAATATCACGCTGATTTTTATTGCAATGCCTGCGGCAGGTTCGGTTGCGATGCGGCGCGTTGTCGCACTTTGTGAAGCGAGCCGGGTGCCGTTTCGAACCCTTCCAGGCCTTCGTGCGATTGCCTCGGGGCGTGTTGAAATTAATTCGCTTCGCAATGTTAACATCGAAGATTTGCTCGGGCGCGATGAGGTCTCGCTCGAGTGGGATCGCATTGGAGAAGCCGTTTCTGGAAAGCGCATACTGGTTACCGGAGGCGGTGGTTCCATCGGTTCGGAGCTTTGCCGGCAGGTACTCGCGCTGAATCCAGCTGAGATTGTGGTGCTCGATCATGCCGAATACAATCTTTACCGCATTGAAATGGAACTCAGAGGACGCTTTCCGGCGGCACGCATTATTCCAGTCCTTGCGAGTGTAACCGATAAAAACCTCATAAATGAGATTTTTCAGGACTATCGACCGCAGACTGTCTTTCATGCGGCGGCCTACAAGCATGTACCGTTGCTTGAGCATCAAGTGCCGGTGGCAATTAAAAACAATATCACCGGAACCCGCATAGTGGCCGAGGCCAGTGTGCAGGCTGATGTGGAAAAGTTTGTTCTTATTTCAACGGACAAGGCTGTTAATCCTACCAATGTCATGGGGACGACCAAACGGGTGGCGGAGATTTTTTGCCAGAACCTTAATGCCCGCGTCAAAACCCGCTTTGTAACGGTTCGTTTTGGTAATGTACTGGGGTCAGCCGGCAGTGTGGTACCACTCTTTAAAAAGCAGCTGCGGCAGGGCGGGCCGTTGACCGTAACGCATCCTGATATGGCGCGTTATTTCATGACGATTCCTGAAGCATGCCAGTTGATTCTTCAGGCCATGGTGAATGGTAATGGGGGAGAGATTTTTGTACTTGATATGGGAGAGCCCGTCAAGATAAGCTACCTTGCCGAACAGATTATCCGGCTTGCCGGCAAAGAGCCCGGGCGCGATATTCAGATTGAATACACTGGTCTGCGTCCCGGTGAAAAACTCTTTGAGGAATTATTTCATCCTTCAGAAAAACTGCAGCCTACCGCTCATGAGAAGCTTTTTATGGGGCAGTTTCGAGAAATACGCTGGGACGAATTACAGGACACACTGCAACAGATAGACAGCGCTGCCAACACCCATAATGTGGAAGCGATGCTGTCGCTGCTGCAGCAGCTGGTTCCGGAATATCACCGCGCGGCTGACGGGAAGGAGGCTCGCGTTAAAGAGGCGGTTGTTTAAGGGGAACATCACATGCTGCACCAGTTTGCTACACGCGGCGGAATACAGATAGAGTGTGAAGAAACCCCGATAGTGTATGAGGGTGCCATTGAACCGCTGGTTTCACGCCTCGATGGTCTGCGTGGAGGCGTTTTTGCCTCTGGTTTTGAGTTCCCGGGGCGCTATACGTCGTGGGACATCGGTTTTTGCAATCCGCCACTCAGCATGGTCTGCCAGGAAAAGAGCCTGCGTTTTGAAGCCCTCAATCAACGTGGTGAGGTGCTTCTTGCCATACTGACACCGGTACTTGAAAGCTGTGTTTTTTTGCACAGACATTCAGAGACCAGCACCGTATCTCTGTGGGATGTTGTTCAAGGCTCAGGCGAGTTCTCTGAAGAAGCGCGCAGCCGTCAGCCTTCAGTATTTGAAGTACTGAGAGCGTTGCTTGCTCACCTTTTTACGGAAGAAGATGCCTGCCTCGGGTTTTACGGGGCTTTTGGTTACGATCTTGTTTTCCAGTTTGAACAGATTAAAAAGAAAAAGCCGCGAGAGGCGCATGCACGCGACATGGTGCTGTATTTTCCTGATGAAATTATCGCGGTTGACCACCGTCGCGAAGTAGCCTCTGTTCGGCGCTATGAATTTCGACACCTCGGCAAATCCACGCAGGGTCTCGCGCGTGATGGTGATTTTACGCCCTGGATGGGGGGGAACGCCCCTGAACAAAAGGGTGATCATGCGCCGGGAGAATATGCAGGAGTTGTCGCTGAGGCGAAAACGCGTTTTGCCCGTGGCGACCTTTTTGAAGTGGTTCCCAGTCAGACTTTTTATGCAGCCTGTAAAGACGCGCCAAGTGCGCTTTTTACCCGTATGCGCCGTCAAAATCCTTCTCCCTATGGGTTTTTCTTAAACCTTGGAGAGGGCGAGTATCTGGTAGGTGCTTCGCCTGAAATGTATGTGCGAGTGACGGGCAAAAGGGTAGAGACTTGTCCAATTTCCGGTACCATTCGCCGCGGAAGCGATGCAATTGAGGATGCGCACAATATCGAAACGCTCCTTGCTTCCCCAAAGGAAGCCTCTGAACTCACCATGTGTACGGATGTAGACCGCAACGATAAGTCACGTGTGTGTGAGCCTGGCAGTGTGCGGGTCATTGGCCGGCGCCAGATTGAAATGTATTCGCGGGTGATTCATACGGTTGATCACGTTGAAGGAACGCTTCGTAAAGAGTTTGACGCAGTGGACGCCTTCTTAAGCCATATGTGGGTAGTGACAGTAACCGGGGCGCCCAAGCTATGGGCCATGCAGTTTATCGAGGATTACGAAAAGTCGCCTAGACGCTGGTACGCCGGTGCGGTCGGCTGGTTTGGTGTAAACGGCAACCTGAATACCGGCCTTGTTTTACGAACGGTACGAGTGGAAGCCGGAAGGGCCGAAGTACGCACCGGCGCAACCCTGCTTTTTGATTCTGACCCCGTTGCTGAAGAACAGGAAACTCGTCTTAAGGCTTCCGCGTTTCTGGAGATGCTACAATCGGATGCGCTGCCGGTTCGAGCATCGGGGTATTCGATGCCCCAAAACGGATGTGGAAAACGTGTGTTGCTTGTTGATCATGAAGACTCTTTCGTGCATACACTCGCCAACTACCTGCGACAGACTGGTGCAGATGTGCAGACCGTTCGGCATCAGTTCGCACACACCTGGCTCACGCGTGAAACCTTTGACTGGGTTGTGCTCTCGCCAGGCCCTGGCCGCCCGTCTGATTTTAAGCTCGAAAAAACCATTGCCATGGCACTCGAGAAGAACGCCGCTCTTTTTGGCGTGTGTCTTGGATTACAGGGTATTGTTGAGTATTTCGGTGGATGTCTTGGGGTGCTTGATTACCCGGTTCATGGAAAGGCTTCAACCATTCGCGTCCTTAAAAATCCAGGGCTTTTTGATGGGCTGGGGTCGCACTTTACCGCAGGTCGTTACCATTCACTTCACGCCACAAGCGTTCCAGAGGTTCTTGAAGTGACCGCAGAAACGGAGGACGGAATTGTCATGGGGGTATCGCATCGAACGCTTCCAGTGCATGCACTGCAGTTTCATCCTGAAACCATTCTTTCGCTGAAGGGGGCTGCGGGTCTTCGGATTATGGGAAATCTTTTCACGATGAAGGACATGCGGCATGCGTGAAAAACTCCTCTCAGTCTATGGGATGTCCATCCTCCTTGGCGTACTGACGGGGCTTGCCGGCTCCGGGTTCGAGGCCGCGATTGCTGCCAGTATTCATCTGATTGATGCCCTGTTTCAGGTCCTCAAAGCGCATGGTATTGCGGTTTTACCTGTTTCAGCCTTCCTGTCGATGCTACTGACAGTCGGCGCTTTCCTGCTGGTGTCGCATTTTGCTCCTGAAGCGGCCGGCAGTGGGGTTCAGGAAATCGAGGGCAGTCTGCTGCACCTTCGTCCGTTGCGCTGGATGCGAGTGCTTCCGGTTAAGTTTGTGGGAGGTGTCTTAGCCATCAGCGCGCGTCTTGTTCTTGGGCGTGAAGGACCCACTATTCAGATGGGAGGCGCGCTGGGTGCGTTCATCAGTGACGCATGGCGGCTGTCGCCGCTCAGGCGCGATGGCTTTGTGGCAGCAGGTGCCGCCGCGGGGCTTGCCACGGCATTTAACGCGCCGCTTGCCGGCATTCTTTTTGTTATCGAAGAAATGCGCAATCAATTTGATTATTCGTTTACGCATTTCAAAATGGTCGCTATCACCTGTGTGGCGGCAACGCTTACCAATAATTTCCTGCTGGGAAGTGGTCCTGCCATCAGTATGCCGGTGTTTGCACAGAACGATTTTCCAGCTCTTGGGCTTTTTTTTCTATTTGGCATACTTGCAGGTTTTGTCGCGCTTGGTTTTAATCATGGGCTCATGGGGCTATTACAGCGTATGGATTGCCTTGGTAAACGCGGGCGCCTTGTCTTTGCAGCCACAGTTGGGCTGATTGCCGGGCTGCTTGCACCCTTGGTACCGGATGCCGTTGGCGGCGGGTATACATTAATTGAAGAAACACTTGGCGTTACATTATCGCTTCAGGTGCTGCTTATGCTCTTTGCCGTACGTTTTGCCATGACACTGCTTTCTTACGGCACAGGCGTTCCCGGAGGGGTCTTTGCGCCACTCCTTGCATTGGGAACACTGCTTGGTGTCATGGCCTCCCTTGTCTTTGGCTGGCTTTTTCCGGGAATCGTCATGCATCCAGGTATTTTTGCCGTATGTGGGATGGCCGCGTTATTTTCAGCCTGCGTGCGCGCACCCATTACGGGCATTGTGCTGGTTGTTGAGATGACCTGGAATTATGCGTTGATTTTTCCGCTGCTGATTGTCTGCCTGACCTCTACCACCATCATGCAACTTGCGAAAAACGGCCCGCTCTACACCCAGCTTCTCAGGCGTACACTTAAAAAAGGCCCCTGATGATGGTCCTAATCAGTTCAGGGGCGAATACGCTTGAAGAGGCGATTGAAGTGTTGACACTCGATGAAGCCGCCGCCCGCGTAAAACCGCTTTTTTCCCAGCTGTTTGTTAAGAGTAATGCCGCACTTTGTTGCCCGGGGATTTTAGTCCGATAATCAGGCAGCAATGACAGTATTGCTTCAGGAAGACCAGATGTCATAGCTATTTGTGAGACATCAATATTAAATGGTTTTTCTCTGCAATTTTTTGCGGTCTCGCTAATGGCTGCATGCAGGTTCTTAAAGAAAATCCGTGTCTTCGCTTCGTTAATTGGAGGGGTGTATGCTTCTATAACATCAGCGCACGCCGTAACAATAGTATCCGTTACCTCTAAAAGTTCGGGGCACGCGCTGAATTTCATTTCGAGATACGTGCAGCACTGTGTTAAATCAAGTTCGCGGCATAGTGCCAACAGATGAGCAAATCCATAGATTCTCACCAAATCATCCAGATACCGCGTGTTTTTGTGTGAAACGTTATCAGGCGTTGCTTTAGTGTGCAAAAGCGCACTTACCAATAGTCTGTCGGCATTTGGCAGGAAATAGGCAAGCGCCTTTATTGAATCAGATGGCGTATATTTCTTAATCGCGGTCTTTAACCGATTCGCTACGTAATCGGTAAAAAATGGCTTTTCAAGCTCTGGCCACACAAAGGTGTTGTCTGTGACGCTTAGAATCGCCTGTAGAGCATTATCAATCTCAAGATTTAAACCAAAATTGTCTTGATGGATATGGTGCAGAATAAGCTGAGCGGCAATGCTTTGTAATCGCTCCGGTGCATAGTGATGTATGATGCCAAAAATCCACTTATAGGCATCGTTATAGCATTCAATATCGTACAGAGACTGCGGCTCAAGAAACTGTGATACTAATTTTTCTTTATCAGGAGTCGTATCAATCATGTTGAAAACATCGATGTCACTTTTTTCCGTACCAGACAGCAGCATGAGAACCAGTCTGACGTAATCAGTGCCCAATATCGGGGATGCATTGAGACCTGTCAGTACGCTTCTTAAGAGCATCAAAAATTCTTCGGGACTCTGTCGATGCAATTCACTAAAGATAACTTTCAAACGATGTGAAGGGATCATTTGAAACAGGTTTAAGAGAGGCCCCTCATAGTTTTGCATTAACGTGATGGCGGTCAGGCATAATTCCTCGTTGTTTCTGACAAAAGGATATTCGAGACTCTTCGCAAACCCTCTCTGATAGCGAAACAAATCAGCAAGCAACTGAGCTCTTAATCGCGTATCTTCCGGTAAGAAGGAGGCCAGTTTCATATAAAGCGTATCTTGTGAAAAATACGCGAGTGGAAAAGATGTCCATCTCAATAAGTCATTAATGGCCATAAAAACTTTAATACTGGCTGGAGCCTTTTCCAGAAAAAAGCGTTTTAGCACGTTTTCAGAAAGCCCCGGAACATGTTTTTCGCTGATAAAAAAAGCCCGGTCCAACTCGCCTAATGCCGCACCCGAGCGTCCCTTTTGAGTGGTCAAATCATGAAGTACGGCCTCGAGACAGCCGTAAAGAACAGTCTCCCATTTATCAGGATGAGAAAGCCAGGGATTTATTGCGGATGAAAGACTGACTCGTGTGTCAGAAACACTTGAGGTTGAACTTCTGGTCGCCGGGAATCTCGAATACACGATTGTTACACCAAAAAGAATAAACAATTCACCCCAGTGTTTGAGTGGAATCTTTTCAAACATCTGCAGAACACACTCCGCGCTATCGGGACACTCCAACGCGGCTTGCAGGTGATTGAGGGCGTAAATATCCCGTTGCCGTTCATCATGGGTTAGTGTTTGATTATCTAAAATGTGCTCCAGGCATGTTAAATCGCTTTCCAGACTGTCACACGCATCTTCAGCGACACACCATTGTTCATTTTCTGCATATTGATGCGTGGCAGGGCTTAATATTTTTAACTGGGCTATTATCCGCCTCGGAAATAAGGTTGAAAAATTATCAGCCTTTTGAGCATCAAACAATTTTTTGAGAATAATGAGTGCCTGCTTTTGGTCTATCAGGAGTGTTGATAGTATTTTGTTTTGGAATTGTTCATCCACGGCCATATACACTGTAATAAATTCTTCAGGTGTAAATGAGGCATTAATCAGGTGGTTGATGAATAGCACTGCCATCCTGTCATAAAAATCATCTGGCACGAGCGCCACAGACAGCCTGCTGAAAAAATCATTTATCGGTGTACTGCTCTGGCTTTTGGGTAGTATTAGAATCGCTTTAAGGATATCGATAATGTGAATGGGATTATGCTCAATCCACCAGGAAAATAAATCACTGTTTATTGCGTCAAACGCGTAGTAGTTTCTCGCATAAAAAGCAGCTGATAAAAAGGGGGCTAATTGAGTTCCCGCGGAAGGTATTGCCTTAACCGACACACTGGGTGCCCATGAAAACACGCCTTTAGAATCTTGTTTATCAGCTTTCGCAATATAATCAAGGCAATAATGAAAACAAAGACTTGTAGTCGCATCAGTAGACGATACACCGGTAGATTTGACAAGCTGTACCAGATGCCGGGTCAACATCTTTGAGGCATCAAACCCATGACTGGCATAAATTTTGGCGATGGCTTGAATACAGCCGGAGTACTGCACAATCACGGGAGTAACTGCCTCCGTGTTAAAGCATGTCTTGATTAGAAATTTTTCAAACACCTCAGTGTTGAAAGGAGGTATACTTCTTCGAGGTGTTTTCCATGCATATCCAAATTGGGCTGAATACAGAGCCTCATAATGTTCAATGGTTTGCAAAGACAGGTCTATACCTTCAGGTAATTCGCTGTAAAGCTGTGTGATGGCATCTTCGGCCGCTCGCTTGCCGTAGAGTGTGTTGTAAGCGCTGTCATTAACATTAACTGCATTCTCAGAGAACGTGACACACAGGGTTCTGGAACCGTCTCCAAGGTCTATTAATGACAGAAAAACATCGGAACCACTGCTGCAAGCCTGTTGGCTTAAAAGGGAGTCTGCACGCGCTATCCTTTCACTGATTAAGGATTTTTGATGTGAAGCGGATGGAGCTGTATTGATGGCTCTATCATATAAAGCAACCAGCACCCGTGACCGGTTTAACCCTTTAATGCTTATTTTCATACTGAAACCCTTGCAAAAATCCTTAACACATCCGCCATCACAAAATGGTCCACACCCTGTCTGGCGAGATAATGCGTTAATACGCGGTTGATGACAAGTTATAGCTTAGGTGAGTTGTGAAACATGAAGTACTCAAGGGCTTTCTGATTTTTGTGAGTGGTTTCGTATCCATTTCAAAAGTTCTTGAAGCGGCATGGGTTCTGCGTAAAAATGCCCCTGAATGCTGTTGCACCCCCATTCACGAAGCATTACTGCCTGAGCGTCTTTTTCAACACCTTCTGCAACCGTCTTAAAACCAAGAGCGTGTGATAGTTGTATTGCACTTAAGACGAGCGTTGCATCATCTTCGCTGATTTCGATGGCACCAACAAAAGAGCTGTCTATTTTAACGCTCGACAACGGCAGTTTTTTCAGGAGATGAATCGAGGAAGCACCCACCCCAAAATCATCCAGAGAGAACGCTATACCAAGGCTTTTTAATCCGCGCATGACTTCCAGTACGCTTTCGAGATTTTCTATAAACGCGGTTTCCGTCAATTCAAAGGCAAGCTGCCCCGGGCTGATGGAATATTTCGTCAAAAGCTGCTCGATGCGCTCTGCAAACCCAGGAGCCGTAACCTGTTTGACCGAAAGATTAACGGAAAGTGGGATATTCGGGTTTATCTGAATAATATCCTGATACTCCTGAAGGGCTTTCTCCAGAATGCGGTTGCCAAGGGTGTGAATATAGCCGCGGTCTTCAGCGAACCGAATAGATTTTCTCAACGGCAGCAGGCTCAGGGTATCGCCGTGCCAGCGAAGGAGTGCTTCAATGCCGGTAATTTCTCCAGTTTTGGCATGAATAATCGGCTGGTAGTAGAGCGTAAAATCTTCATCATCGATAGCGCGACTCATTTCCGCACTGATACTCTGGTTTTCATTCCCGTTTGAATGAATGCCGGGCGTATAAAAACTGTAGGTGGATTTTCCCGTTTTTTTAGCCTGATACATGGCCAAATCTGCATGACGAACGAGGGTTTCAGGATTAATACCATCCTCAGGGTACATGGCAACGCCGATGCTGAGTGAGGTTTTAACCTGTTCATCACGAATTTTGAGCGGTTTTTTGAAAGTTTCAAGGATGCGATGGATAATAATGACAATATCTTCATGAGTATTTACATCTTCGAATATAAGACCAAACTCATCACCGCCAATACGCGCTAGAAAATCAACATCTCGCAGGTGGGGTGAGAGAATATGCGGCAATTCTGTCAGCAGTTTATCACCGTAAGCGTGTCCCCAGGTGTCGTTTATCAATTTGAAATTATCAGCATCCATAAAACACACGCCAAAACGGGTCTTGTTACGCTGGGCGCGCGCAATGGCAAGCTCCATTTGTCTGAAAAAACTCGTGCGATTAGGAAGGCCTGTTAGTGCGTCGTTGTGGGCGAGCTGCTGCAGCTGATTTTCAGTTTCAACCCGCTCACTGATATCGCTGAAAATAATCGCAGCTCCTCTTACCGTTTTTTCAATCACTATCGGGATACAGGTATACTCAACCCATAAGGTTTCATTGTCATTTTTAAGAAACATGGCCTCACGCTCACGTATGAGCGTTTTTTCATGGATGGCGCGGTAAAAAGGTGCCTCAGGAGCGGAGGGTGCCGCCGCATTTTGATGCAGGATAACTGCCAGTGGTTCATCGCGCAGAGCCTCACAGGAATACTGGAGCATGCGTTCTGCCGAGGGATTCACAAAGGTAATGCGATAATCCGTGTCAATCCAGAGTATCCCCTCACCTGCGGCATTAAGTAACAGCATGTTTTTGGCTTTTTCCGTGCGTAATTGCAGCGTTTTGGCATCTGCAAGGTATTGCAGCAGGTAACGCTGACCATAGAGTATCTGCAGCGTTATGCTCATCAGGGCACAAAAGAACAGGGTTGCGGCAAGTGATGACCAGACATACCATGAATATTCACTGCCCATGTAATTTGGGGAAGAACGAACATGAAAAGTTATGGTTTTTCCGGAAGTGATGTGCTGCAGTGTTAGCGTAAACAGTTTTTTTTCGGCCGCGGATTCAGGCGAATTCCACACAAAGAGGGGGGTCTTGCCTGCAAAGATGCTGAGGCTTGAAAAATGGCTGAAATTATCAAAAAGGGCTTTCATGATGTCAGGATTGAGCGTTTTAACGGTACTTAAATCCTGCAGCTCCTGAAGCCTGTCAAACTGGTGGCGGGCTGTGGCCTCAAACTTTGTTTGTACACGTTCAAATTCTGCGTTTCTGTAAAAAATGTGTGCGACTATTACAATTAAAAACGTCAGGCACAACGGACAAAGCACCGGAAGAATCCGACTTCGCCAGATTTTTGCGGGTTCAGCAAATGCGATAAGAAAAATTGGGGTAAAAAGGAGAATGCCGATGCTGTCGCCCGTCCACCATGTAAACAAGTTAGTGGGAAGGTTTTCGGCACTTATCTTGCCAATCAGATAAAGGCCCGTGTTGCTGAAGGTAGTGGCAACAACGGAAGATACGGGGCCTGTCAGCATGGCGAACACCAGAATGTCGCGAGGCAGGTGCAGCGGGTTGTCAAAACCCACAAAGCGCTTCACAAGCCAGTAGCCAAATGCCGCCTGAAGGCTGGCGCCGGTTCCGGTTATGAGACCCGCCGCGATATTGGTGCCATCGATTAATTGGCCGGAAAGCTGAAAACTGACACAGGTATTCAGGATTAGCGAGCCGAGAAAAACACCGGGCAATGCCCGTAATCCCCAGACAAGAAGGGCACTCAAGGCAATCCCGGAAGGGGCCCATATTGCAGTGGCATAACCCGGTGGCACAGAAAGCATCAGCCCCAAAAACCCGCTTGTCGCGTAGAGGACTATGACTGCAAGGTTATACCAGACCATGCTGGCTGTAGCATCCGTTGCTCTCAAAGTCGTTTCCGTTATATTGAAGGCGACCTCATGGACAAGCGCAAACCAACCTTCATTAAGATGTTTCTGTTTTCAGTGTAGTGTATTGTCAGCCGAAATGCCTGTTTTAAGAGCTGCGAAGGGGCGGGCATACAATGATTTTTCCAAAATGCCGACTGTCTTGCAGGCGTTGATGCGCCGACGCCAGTTCGTCAAACGGAAATACTGCATCGATTACCGGCTTAATGGCGCCTTCCTGCAGGGCCGGCCACCATCGGTTGATGGCGCGCGTAAAGAGCATGGCTTTTTCGTCTGCCGCCTGAGAACGCAGGACAAACCCCTGCAGGCACAGGCGTTTTTGCACCAGACGCGCGAGGTTAAACGTGCACTGGTGGTTTTGCATACAGGCAATTTGTATGAGACGCCCGCACGACTTCAGCAGTCGGAGGTGTTTATCGACGTAATCACCACCGATGAAATCCACAGCAACGTCTACGGATGATTCTCCGCAGAGGCTCAGAAAATCCTCAGTTGTATGATTGATGGCACGGTGTGCACCATACTGGAGTGCTTTTTCACATTTTTCGGGATGGTTGGCCGTTGTAATGATTTGCGCCCCAATGAGGCGCGCCATCTGTATGGCAAGGGAGGTGATGCCGCTGCCAGCGCCATGCATGAGCAGTGTTTCCCCGGATTTAAGCGCGCCGAGCTCAAAAACCGTAGCGTGCGCGGTGACCAGCGCCTCGGCAAGGGCCGCGGCCTCGATAAACGACCATCCGCGTGGAATCGGGCGCACAAGGCGGGCATCGGCAAGGCAGTATTCCGCACAGGCTCCGGCTGCAACAAGTGCAAATACCGCGTCATTCTCTGAGAAGTTGCAAACATTTTCACCAACTGCCGCAATCCTGCCCGCACACTCAAGCCCTGGTGTACTGACACTCCCCGGAGGTGGCGGATATTTACCCTGCCGCTGCAGGATGTCGGCACGGTTTACGCCAAACGCTTCTACTCGGATGAGCACCTCATGCGCACCACAGACCGGTCTCGGTTTTTCCATGAGGCATATTTCATTCTCAGGCCCTGGAGCCAGGATTTCTGCAGCCAGCATAAAGGTGCTCCTTGGCAGATGCAATGGTATGTATTTGGTAACCATTCACCACGTTAACCGAAAAGCCATATTTGGCGCATCTTGTGCGAACGCATTACAAAAAACTACTCACATACCGGTGTATGCTGCGCTTTTTTTGTAATGCGTTCGCACAACCTGTGCTCAAATCTGACTTTTCCCCTAAAGCATTCAAAATATGGTGAATAGATACTGTATTTAAAGATATACTGGCACATTGGTGCAGAGGAGAAAAGCATGAACACCAACGTGACAGCATTACGCGATGCGGATGCGCCGGTTTACAGTTACTGGCAGGCAGTATGGATGTCTTTTTTTTCGCCACGCCTTTATGTCGATGTCGGCAAGCGCTGGAAGGGGCTTGGGCTTGTTTATTTCCTGCTGCTCACTGCTGTTGCTGCCATTCCGGTAGCGGTTCATGTTGGCGTGCGCTTCAATGCCTACTTTGATAATACCGTTTTAAAGCCCCTCGAAAGCCTACCGCCACTTTACATACAGAATGGAAGTGTTGTGGTAGACAGACCCATGCCATGGCGTATTACGGGTGAAGATGGCAAGGTGGTTGGAGTTATCGATACCACCGGTAAAATCACCAGTTTTTCAGATACAGACCCCGGAACCACTTTTCTGGTCACTAAAAACCGCCTTATGCTGCAATTTCCCCAACCTCATTTTTTTGATAATTTCCCGCTTGAATATGGAGCCGCACGTGAAATTCAGCTGCCGCTTGATGATGCAGGCAGTCAGATGTTTGTCGTTAAGGACTGGGCGGATCAGAGTGGTCTTGGCAGCATTAAGTGGTTTTCAATGATTACCATTTACCCGATTCTTGTCGGTGTCATTTACTTTTTCTTTTTGTTAATGATGCTGTCTGTCAGCCTCATTGGACAGCTGATGTCATCCCTTTTTCTGCGCTTTCAGCTGACATGGCCGGTGGCCTCACGCCTTGTGATGGTCGCAGTAACTCCGGCAATGCTCGCCTTCATGACGTTAATTGCACTGAACATCTATTTTCCTGGCATAGGGTTTTTAATGGTGTGCATATTTGCAATTTATTTCTTTTTTGGGGCCATCGCACTTAAGCGTGAAAGTATGGGAATCGCACTCGGGTGAAGCACATTATTCATTTTGCGCACGGAAACGGCTTTCCTTCTTCCTGTTACCGGGCCATGCTTGATGGCCTGCGCAAGGCGTACACCGTTATTGATATTGACCAGGTGGGGCATGACCCTCGTTTCCCGGTTGCTGACAACTGGGATGCGCTGGCGCTTGAAGTACTGCAGAGCGTTCGCGACCAGAGTAACGAGCCAGTCATCGCCGTCGGGCATTCGCTTGGTGGCGTACTTAGTCTGCTTGCCGCAATCGAGGAGCCTGAGCGTTTTAAGGCCATAATCATGCTCGACTCACCGCTGCCAGGTCGTCTCAAATCGAATGTAGTCCATATCGCCAAGGTGCTTGGACTTATTGACCGAATCACGCCCGCGCACCGTACGCGCCTCAGGCGCGTGCACTGGCCTACACGCCGCGAGGCTGAAAACTACCTTAAATCCCGTGAGCTTTTTCGCCGCTTTGCGCCCGAATGCTTGAACGATTATATAGAATTTGGCATGCAGCACGATGAGAACGGATACAGCCTGCGTTTTGACCCGGGCGTTGAATACCGGATTTTTCGTACCATTCCGCACATTCTCCCGCGCCACGAAAAGGCACTTAAGATACCAGGGCTTTTGATTTGCGGCTCAGAGAGTAACGTTGTCACACCCTTTGACAGACGTTACATGCAAAAATACTTTAATATTCCATCGGTTGTCACAAAGGGGACGCACATGTTTCCGATGGAGCACCCAAAGCTTGCGGCTCAAGAGATTCTGACAGGCATAGATGCTATATTTAACAGGTGAGTTCTCGTTTTATGATGCAAACTGCAAATGTTGCGGTCTGAGGTTTACGGCGTGCTGTATTTAAAACTGGTGGTTGAAAGGAGAAAAGGATGCTTGGTATCGCGGGTATAGTCGCTCTGATGTTTTTGATTGCCCGAAGGGCGAGCATGGTTGTTTTTACACTTGCAACAGCCGCTTACTTCCTGCTGCTCACTTTTTTTTCAGAGCCCGGGCACGCGGCAATGACTGTCATGTGCGTGATACTGCTTGTGCTCGTGGTTTTCTCCATCCCGATTATCCGACGCAATCTGATTACCCGGCTGTTTTTTAATCAGGCGAGAAAAGCCGCTCCTTCCATGTCTGACACTGAGCGTGAAGCGCTTGAAGCAGGCACTGTCAGCTGGGAGGGTGACCTTTTCAGTGGTGACCCTGATTTTGGCGCACTTCTGCGCCACCGTGCGGTTGCGTTTACGCCCGAAGAGCAGGCGTTTATAGACGGTCCGCTCAAAACTCTCTGTCGCATGCTGGATGAATGGGAAATCACGCATGAGCTGACCGATTTACCCGCTGAGGTGTGGACGTATATTCGCGAGAACGGATTTCTAGGAATGATTATTCCGAAACGCTATGGAGGTCTTGAGTTTTCAGCCACAGCGCAGATGTCCGTGCTGGTTACTCTCTATGGCCGCTCAGCCAGTGCGGCCACTACGGTGGCGGTCCCAAATTCACTGGGGCCTGCTGAGCTTCTGCTCAAATATGGTACTGAAGAGCAAAAAAACTATTATCTGCCGCGCCTCGCGGATGGTCGTGAAATTCCATGTTTTGCATTGACGGGTCCAAACGCCGGTTCGGATGCAGCCTCACTCCCCGATACCGGGGTCGTGTGCCGTCAGGAAGTGGATGGAAAAATGATTACCGGTATTCGCCTGACATGGAACAAGCGTTATATTACGCTGTGTCCGGTAGCCACCGTGATAGGACTCGCGTTTCGGCTTTATGACCCCGAAAATATTCTCGGAAAAGGTACTGATGTCGGTATCAGCTGTGCACTGATTCCGGCGGATACCAAAGGTGTAATACGTGGACGAAGACACTTTCCTCTGAACATAGCCTTCATGAATGGCCCGACTTCAGGAAAAGACGTGTTTGTGCCAATAGACTGCCTGATTGGAGGCACGGAAATGGCCGGCCATGGCTGGCGCATGCTGATGGAATGCCTGAGCGCCGGACGTGCCATCAGTCTGCCTTCCAGTGCCAGTGGCGGCGTCCAGGCGGCAGCACTGGCCTGTGGCGCGTACGCACGGGTACGTCGCCAGTTTAATGTGGCCATCAGCCAGTTTGAGGGTATTGAAGAACCCCTGGCGCGCATTGCCGGCAATGCCTATCTGCTTGACGCAGGGCTTACCATGGCCTGTGCGGCCATTGATCAGGGAGCCAAGCCGGCAGTGGCAGGGGCCATTCTCAAATACCACACCACCGAGCGTGCGCGCCGCATATCCTGCGATGCCATGGACATCCATGGGGGGAAGGGCATTTGCCTTGGCCCAAACAATTACCTTGGCCGCGGTTATCAGAGTGCTCCTATTGCCATTACCGTTGAGGGCGCAAACATTCTCACACGTTGTCTGATTATTTTCGGACAGGGCGCCATCCGCTGTCATCCATATGTGTTTCGTGAAATGGAAGCGCTTCGAGAAGGCAGGCTTCAGGATTTTGACAAGGCATTCTGGGGGCATGTGGGATTTGTGTTCTCTAATCTTATGCAAACGATTTGCTATCACTTCACGGATGGTCGAGGCAGTCATGTGCCCGGCGGCAAGACCGGACGTTACTTTCAAAAACTGAGACGTAAAAGTGCGAATTTTGCGCTCCTTTCTGATCTGTCAATGGCACTCCTTGGTGGCAGTCTAAAGCGGCGCGAAAGCACCTCGGCACGCCTTGGTGACATGCTTAGCACCATGTATCTCGCATCTGCCGTATTAAAGCGTTTTCACACAGACGGCGAGCCGGATGGTGATTTACCCCTTGTCCACTGGTCCTGCCAGCAGCTGTTTCAGGAATACGATAAGGCGCTTAGTGTCTGTATTCGTAACTACCCTGTCAAGTGGGCGCGTCCGCTGTTACGACTACTGTTGCAGCCTTTTGGCGTGCGTGAGCATGGCCCCTCTGATGCCCTTGGGAAAGTGCTTGCAAATATACTGACGCGTCCCAATCACACACGTGCCCGTCTGACACGCCATGTCTTTTCCGAACCCCTTGAGAACTGTCCGCTTGGCAGACTGGAGGCGACATTTCACGCATTATGTGCGGTGGAAGACCTTGAGAAACGTGTCGTGCGAGCGCACCGTGAAGGAAAAGTTGATGGGCTTGTGCTGCTTGAACAGATTGACGATGCCGTTAAAAAAGGGATTCTCGATGACGATGAAGGCCACCGCCTGCGAGAAGTAGAGCGTTTGCGCCAGCAGGTCATTGCTGTTGATGATTTCAGTAATGCCGAGCTGGCGCGCACTGGTTTAAGGCGATAAACGAGGGGGCCTCTGGTTGCCCTCGAGGGTTTTGGCAATGCGCTCATAGAGCGTATCAAAGCGCGTATCTTCCCAGCTTTTACAGGGTTTTTGAGCACTCACCGGCTGAAGCTTCACGGTCTCAGTCGCGTTTGGCTGATGCACGAATGGTTGAGTGGGTTTGGCAAAGGCGCTGATGCTGCCAGTGAGCAGCATGCCAGCAATAATCATGGTACGTTTCATGATGGCACTCCTGCAGAAATCATAGACATCTTCACGGATGCTTTAACGCGTGTCAAGAGGCTGTTACGCCTTCAGGTATGGTCTGTTTTGATGATTAAAAAACGGTTGGCATGCATTTTCAGGAGAGAATTTCTGCAAGGTGCTGTTTTGTGCATGAAAAATCAATGAGCTTAGGGTCTGTTGACATTTGGTGGTGCGAAGCGAAAATCACGTTAATTTAGGCCAAATTTTATCTTGAGTGAGGCGAATAGCCGGCTCTATTTAACGAACTCAAGGTTAAATTTGGACAAATTGACGTGGTTTGCAGCCGTGTCACCAATTGTCAACAGACCCTAGGGAACTGGATACAAAAAAGTCGCTTCGTGTTTATTCCAGTAGAGATTTAATACACGGGCGTTTGGTATCTTTCTGAGCGTGTTCAACACGGTAAAATCAGTTTCTCCCTGAAGTTTGATGGTAAAGATAAGGTTGCCTGCGCGCTCGCTGTCTATCCACTTTTCTATCAATTGAAGGGCTCTTGCGGGGTAACAGGCAATGTCTGAGAGAACCCAGTCTACTTTTTCAGTTAAGGTGGCTGGTTCAATCGAAAATGCGCTCTGTTGCAGACAGGTCACGCCGGGAAGGGCGGCAATTTTGGGGTCAAGTGCTGCCTTGTCGACCGCCGTAACCTGCGCGCCAAGACTTTGCATAACCCACGTCCATCCCCCAGGAGATGCGCCAAGGTCAAATACCCGCGCACCTTTTTCCGGGCTTCGTCCCATAACAAATAGTGCTTCCCAGAGCTTAAGATAAGCGCGATTCGGCGGATTGACACGATCCTCCACAAAAAAACTCTTGCCATCGGGCCATTTTTTGAGGCGTTTGGTTGCGAGGAGCAGGGTATTTCTGTCGATAAGCGTGAAAGCGCCTATGGCTGGCACCTGAATATCAGGCCTGAAGGGTGTGTGTAACTCAGGCAATTTTGGCAATTGCTCTTCAATTAGACGACCGCGCCGCACATATTCCAGTGGGTGAAAATACCAGAATCTGCCATGAGCGCGCAGAATACGTGCCGCCTCAGAGATGGAGGCAAAAGGCAGAACCTCGATATCCTCCCAGATGTCGAGCGCAAAGCAGGCCTCAATTGCGGGTTCAGCGGAAAATAAAAGACTGTCTTTTACAGTAAAGCACCTGCCTATTTCCTGCTGCAGGGCAGGCAGGCATTCCGGCTTGGCAACATAGACGCTTTTAATGGATTGACAAGATTGCATAAACGGTCAGTGGGTTGCCTTCTCTACCGCCAGAAGTCGGTTTGTCCATGCAATGGCAAGTGCCGAGACAAGAAGGGTAATATGAATGACCACCTGCCAGAGAACATTATCAAAGCCGGCTTTAGCCGGATCGATAAAGGTTCGCAGAAGATGAATCGAAGAAATCCCCACCAGCGCGAGCGCCAGTTTAATTTTCATGGCGCCAGCATCAAGATGGTCAAGCCATTCGGGCTGGTCAGGATGCGATTGAAGATTCAGGCGAGACACGAAGGTTTCATAGCCACCCATAATCACCATAATGAGCAGGTTGGCAATCATGACCACATCAATCAAATCGAGCACGCCGAGCATGATTTCACTGTCACCCAGTGCGTTCATGTGACCAATCAAGGTAAAAAGTTCAGCTATAAAGCGATACGCATAGGCGCATAGGATTCCAATCAGGCCAAGGTACAGCGGCGCCTGCAGCCAGCGACTGCAGAAAATGAGAAGGGCAATAAAATGTTTGATGTTTTTCATGTTACCTGACATATATCTGTTGTATACCAAGGGGATAAATCAGTTTAACGCAGCGATGAAACCGAAATTGCTGTTTGTTCAGCGTCTTCTGTGGGAGCTGGCTCTACCGTTTGCACAGGCACCTGCAGTTCCTCAAAATTAACCTTCATTCTTGTAAATTCTGTTGATGACGCCTCGGTCAGGTTATTTGGTATTACGGCCATTGTATATACAGGGGGACCGTAAACATGGTAGCCTCCAAACATACTCATACAAGCGCTTCTATCGCGAAACATGCAAACCTTCCCTTATCTTTTTAGGATAATCGTGACATTATCACATTCAAGGGAGTGCGTCGATTTTTTATTACGGCCAGCACGCAAAGGAGTGGCATCATGAAAGCAACAGGCTATTACAAATCGCTTCCCATCACGGAGCAGGATGCACTTATCGATGTCGAATTGCCAATACCGGTCGCTGAAGGGCATGATATTCTCGTGGAAATTCGCGCTATTGCAGTGAATCCCATCGATACCAAAATCCGTCGCAATGTATCTCCTCCTGAAGGCTTTCCTAAAGTCCTCGGTTGGGATGCGGCAGGCGTGGTCGTGGCAGTGGGGCCTTTGGTGACGCTCTTTAAGCCCGGCGATGAAGTCTGGTACGCGGGCGACCTGACGCGACCAGGGTGCAACAGTGAATATCACCTCGTGGATGAGCGCATTGCATCCAAAAAGCCACAATCCCTTACTTTTGAGGAAGCGGCAGCGTTGCCATTAACCAGCCTGACTGCATGGGAGCTCCTGTTTGACCGTTTACAGGTACCACCAGACGAAAAAGGCACGTTGCTGATTACCGGTGCCGCCGGCGGTGTCGGCTCCATTCTCGTACAGCTAGCGCGCAGACTAACCAGTTTAACGGTAATCGGCACAGCTTCAAGAGCCGAATCCGTGAAGTGGATTCTGGAAAATGGCGCGCACCATGTCATTAATCATAATGAAGACATGAAAGCACAGCTTGCTGTCCTGAATATACCTGCAGTTGATTATGTTATCAGCCTGACGCACACTGATGAGCACGCAGCGGCGCTGGTAGACATCCTGAAGCCTCAGGGAAAATTTGCACTGATTGACGATCCGCAACAGGTGGATTTTAAAATCTTCAAGCTTAAAAGCATTTCCATTCACTGGGAAATGATGTACACGCGCTCCATGTTTAAAACCAATGACATGATTCGTCAGCATGAGATTCTCAAAAGCGTGGCTGAAATGGTTGATAACCAAACCCTGCATACGACACTCGCTGAAAACATGGGCGTTATCAACGCGCTGAATCTCTGCAAGGCGCATGCGCTGCTTGAAAGTGGAAAAGCGCGAGGGAAGATAGTGTTAAGTGGTTTTTGTTAGGGCGTGTCCTCATTTCATGATGAGAAGCGAAAATGTGGCGTTTTGAGGGGCATTGTGTGCTTGTGTGCAGCGAATAGCAGGCTCTATTTAACAAACTCAAGCACACAATCAACGATTTGAAGAAAATTAAATAAAGAATTTGTATGCCTAAATTTAAATGTGAGGATGAGACAACGATATTCTTTAAAGTGCTAGGAAAAGGAGACCCTATAGTATTAATTTCTGGCGGTTTTTGTGATCATCAAGTTTGGGATGATGTTGTTGAGCCTCTTAGCTGTCGTTATCAAGTGATTACTTATGATAATAGAGGAATAGGACAAAGTGATGCTTCAGTGTATGATGATTACACACCGAAATTGTTAGCAAGTGATTTAAACTCCTTATTAACACATCTCGAAATACAATCCGCTCATATTATTGGTCATTCAATGGGAGGATTTATAGCACAGTATTTTGCTGCACATTATCCAAGAAAAATAAGAAGCTTAAGCTTATTATCTTCCTTATTAACCATGAATATCGCTGGGAATGGCTATCTTGACTTGTTACTCGATGACGCAAAAAACGATTTTGATAAGCTACAAAAACAAATGCCAGAGCTCGCTGGTCAATCTCAAACTATACATTCGATACTTCAACAAGCTATATTATGTAAACAATATGATGCACAGTCTTATATTAATAAAATCAGTGTGCCAACTTTAATTATGTCGGGAATTAATGAACTTGTTGTTACAAAAGAAGATTCGCAACTTCTTGCTTCTGTAATTAAAAATGTAAATCGTATAACTTTTCTAAATTGCGGTCATATGCTACAGCGCGAATCTCCTAATGAGGTTGTAAAAGAACTTTTAAATTTCTTAGATAACAATATTGGGTAAAGTTAATTGGTAATTGTTAGGAAATTTTTACAGCTCCGGCAGAGATATTTTAAAAGAAGAGCGATTGCACTTACAAATTGAATTCGCGAAGTATTCATTCATCTTAAGTCTGATTATTGTGATAATCAGACTTAACTGCCTTGAGTTCTTGGCTCAAGACCGTTGCCACTTGTAAGTTGTTGTTTTATCAATAAAATACCGTAGCCTGCGCTGATAAGCGCGGGACAGGATGCACGAAAAAAACATCCGGCCTTTGGGGATACCCGATGCCGGGCTTCGCCGTGCTCAGCCCAGCCTACAAAAAATCTTTTATATACAATAAGTTATTCGAAAAAAGCGCCGTAGCCTGCGCTGATAAGCGCGGGATAAGATGCACGAAAAAAACATCCGGCCAACAGCGATACCCGATGCCGGGCTTCGCGGCACTCAACCCAGCCCACCGATTGCACCTCAAGCGTGAACTGGAGACAGTCTGAATACATTTGGGAAGGCATAAGGCTTTACCCGAAAAAGCTTTTCTTCATCTCCTGAAACACATTTTATGCGATTTTTGTGGTATGCGAATTTTTTAGGTGTACCATCAGCATTTTTGGGCCAATAATTACTGTAAATCCACCAATTATTACTCGATGCTGCACGGCTATGTCCTTGTGCAATAATGACATTGTCACAGATATAATTTCCTATCCTTAGTTGCCCCATAAAAGCAAAATTCAGCTGCTCAGGCGCGCTTGCAACGCTACTGCCGGCAACGCTTGCGTATACCTTTCCATTATTATTACCATTCATCACCGCTGTTTGTTGAACCTTTGCCCAATCCGCAACTTTGGAATTGTTTTTTCTGGGAAGCCAAACGGTGATAATTGCTTTATAATACGTCATGTAGCCCATATTCTCATCCCAGCGTGTATAGCGATAGAAATTTGATGTAAGGCCGTGCCACGCTTTCATTGGATACACAGAATATGGCTCGAATGTCTGATTGTATGTATCTTGCACCATCGACTGAGGTGCAAGAGTAAATTCAAAACTGTCTATTGGACCGCTTTCGCTGTACAATATTAGCCTGTTTTCACGCGTGATTGGCCCCGAATCGAATGCAAATGCTGCCATGGGCAACGTTGTTAGTAACACTAATTTTTTCAACATAACCACCTCTGACTGCATTATTTGATTCATTAATGAACATTTGGTGCGTAAACTATAACTTTGCCTTAAGTTGCTTGTCAATTTTCTTTGTGTAAAAAGATAACTAAAAGTTCGATTGGTGTTGTTTTAAGGCCTGATAGCAATATCTCGGCCCTTAAAACGCTTGAGATCTTGTGTAGATAATCAGACTTGGGGGGGGCTCAAACGGATTCAACCTGCCCACGTGACTGAATCCGTTTGACCTGACCGTAATGCAGTGGCCATTGAGTCCACTATGGCCATTGCGGCATCGGGTGTGGTGAGTTTGATGACGATGCTATCATACCGTTGTGGCCTGAACCGCTAAAAAAAGCGCTCCAATACACTCTAAATAGCTCTGGTGCCGGCAGAAATAATGAACAGCCCCACTCTTGATCTATCTTTCTTTAAAATATACCATCAGACCGAATCATATAAACAGGGAGAGTGATATGTCAGCCAGTGCACATGAAGTGCTATCAGTCGAACGTCAGGATTTTGCCAGGGAGCTGGATACTCGCGATACTCAAGTGCGTATATTGCGAGACGCTTTCGCTTTTGCCAAGTCAGAGAGACTTTATGAAATTTTTCCGGGAATAAATGGCAATATAAGAATCACCAGCATTGATGGACTGCCTATGGAGAGTATTAGGCTTCACATACTGAGTGATGGCGTAGCATCGTTGGAAAATGAACTTCAATTAATCTGGAACTCCGCCATTGGAGAAAAAAAGGTCGCCCAAAAAAAAGACGGTTTTTTTAAGGAATACTTCAATCACATTGATTTATCACTGAATTTTGTGATGAGAATACCTTCAACAGACGGAGGCGAAAAGCGAACTTGCCATGTTGATATCAAGTTTCTTGGAGTGCAACTACCGGCAGAAGAAGCGCTTAAGATTAAAACCAATAACCCCGATCTGTTTAAACCTAAAACCAACTTGTCCTGCCAGATTTCCTGATTGGCGACAGCAACCCCGCGATGCAGATCGAGGGGTTATGGTCTGTTTTACAGGCGATTTAGAGTAATCCATCCGAGTCGTGACCGTCAGGGAGCGGAAATATTACGATCCTGCTCTGCGTTGTGAACGTTATGAACGATTCTCCCGAGGGTTCCCTTAATATAGATAATCAGACTTAATCTAATAAGGCGCAGAGCAGATTCTGCTCGCTAAGGCAACTGGCTTTTTTGTGCAACCCAAACGGTCGCTTCACCGCAATCTGGATCTGTACCAATACTTTAAAATGATTATCGATAAGGAGTTGTTGATATTCTTCAGTAGAGAGTGATGCATGATATAGCTCATGCCCCCCATTATCACTCCAAACTTCACCGTATTCTGGTCCCGATCTCTGTACGGGACAAAAAATCATATCAACGCCTCGGTCGGTGCCTCGATGCTCAAGAAGGCCATCACCTGACCAATTAAACTCAAGATATTCTGCTTTGCATTGAGAGCCGCATCACGTAGAAAATCAAGACCATAACGAAAAATACTGACCTCTTTTCTACCATGTTTTTTCATTTTGATCGCTTTTTGCTCGTTGCGCCATTCACCTACTTTATAAGCCCAACAAAAGCCGATGCTTAAAAGTGCTATCAGCTTCGAAATACGCTCCGGCTTTGTAATATGCGTGTCCTCAAAGTTAAAGCCGCGCGATTTCA
This sequence comes from Legionella geestiana, assembly GCF_004571195.1. GTDB lineage: Bacteria > Pseudomonadota > Gammaproteobacteria > Legionellales > Legionellaceae > Legionella_B > Legionella_B geestiana. Next base: position 129,820 of record NZ_CP038271.1, on the reverse strand, counting down.
GGCAGGAAAACAGGGTTTCTATTTCCCAGCGCCGGCCATACAATTCGATAGGTGAATCAACTTCTTTATCTGTTGCAACAATAAGTAATTCACCATCTGTAAGCCGGAGCGCGCTCAACCAGACTTTTTGCTTCCAAAGCCTGCGCTCACCCCTCAGTTTTCGTTGTTCACCAGGCTTCAGATCGTAGAAAAGAGCATCCACATTAACGTCAAGCCCCAAGCTGTTGCTGGTTTGAGTGTTGCTTTTGATTCGAATGCAAAATGAGATCCCTTCACTACGCAACCATGAGAACCATTCGTTTCCAACAAACTCTCGGTCAGCCAGCAGACAGGCAACTCTTTCTTTGCCAAACTGCTCTATAAAACGCTTAAGTAAGGCTATACGCTCTGTGGTATTACTGTTCCCGCGCTTGGGCAGCAAATCCCACATGAGAGGGATGGCTATCCCTTTGTAGGCAATAGACAGCATTAATATATTGATATCCTGCTTGCCCCACTGCCAATTTGTTCTGTCTATGCTGAGATACAACGGCGTCTGGTCAAAATCAAAAAAAGTCATCACCCATCCGGCCAGAGCGGTGAAGCATATTGTGAATTCCCTGAAAAATCGCTTGATACGCTTGTAGCGCGATTCTATTGTTGCCTCGCTTTCAAAGCCACAGGCCAGTTCGCTTAAATTGACCGTTCTTACTTTGAACAATGATACCAGCATACAGGCGAAACAGGTCATTCTTGCCTTGTTCCAACTAAAATATCCGTTTAATATACCGCTCAGCTCGTTGATTTCCATGACTCCATGCCTTTTCCTTGAACAGAAACGCAGGGATTGTCTATTAATCAATGAGCTACTTCAAGTTTTTTGTCCCGTACAAAGGGTCCCGATGTAAAAATGAATAAACCATTTTGATGTACATAAGACGCCAGTAATTTTAATGTGCTGCGCTGGTTTTCATGGGATAAGTGAAAAAAACTATGCCATGCAATGACTGGATGAAATTTTTCATTTAAATCTAACGTGCGCATATCAGCTATCAGCCATCGTTCCTTTGGAAATCTTTGTTTACACCTGTCAATCATTCTTTTGCTGGCATCTATTCCAGTCACTGCAAAACCTGCATTAATTAAAAATTTTGCTATAGGCTCTCCCGTCCCGCAACCAACATCCAGGATTTTGCTGTTACGTGGAAGATGCTTTTGAATAAAGTTTAAATAAGTTTTCTCCATTTTCAGATCTTTTTTGCGAGCATTGTCAAACCAATCAATAATTTCATCATAAACCTGATAAACATTATCTTTATTTCTATTTGTCATTTAAACCCCGGTTGCAAATTGTTCCTTTGGTGTAGCATAGCCTAAAGTTTTTTGGGTATATATAATCTAAGTTATTAGATCAATAATCGCCCTGCCTCTATAAAAATCAGTTTTGAATTTACGGGGTTATGGACTTAACCGGCGGTCTGTAAAATAACGTAGGTAACGTATACGCTGATGTTTTAAATATAAATCCATGCGAAGTTCCACTTTACCCTTCCTCTTCGGTAACAGGTCATTTGAAGCAACTCGGGCCGAGTTAATTGATGACACGCCCTAATAATTCCTTAATAAAATTTGGGTATAATGTACAAAGATTGTTGTTTTTTACGGGGATTCAGATGCCAAGCCATGAAAATGAAGTACAAAATTTAAAATATAATTATTCAAATATAAAAACTAAGGTTGTTGGTTATCCTTTGTATTTGTCGTCTGAATTATGTAAGCAAGCAATGGCGTACACCCTTGGTTTTCAGTGGCTCATGCCTACTTTGGAGGCAATAGACATTCCATATATTAAAATAAAATTACCTACATTTACTTATATAGCTGGTAACCCCGGGTATTTTGCTCCACGAGGAACTCATCAATGGGCGATGCATGCGATGGGTCTTACTGATAAAAATCAGTTAGTATCTAGTTTTGCTTTTACTTGGAATCAATATCGACTTAATGGTGTTAATTTTTTACTCATAGGATTGAATTACATTGCGAGAAATCTTGGAAAAGCAATAGGTGTCTTGGCCGTTTCTCCTTTTACAATACCGGCTTTCATTGCAATAAAATCATATTTTTCTATAAAAATTGGTATTGAAAATGTGCGTAATTTCTTCAGTACAGACAATCAAATCAATGAGCAGCATACTATTGGAAACAATGAGCCCGAACGTGAGATAAAAATTGATGCAACAACATCGATTACTCAAGATCCACCAACAATTCATGCCCCTCTGTTCCCTGATGCTGACGGTATAACTGAACAGAGTTTATCTAAATCAGGAAATTATACCTTAGGGGGTCAGTAACCGTGACCCACCTCTTGCACCTTCATCTCTTTTTCTTTAGAAAATCTTGACTCAACGGATATTTTGCGAGGAATTATCGAGGCAGGCGGGTTATCGATTAAACTGGTCTGCTGCCATCCCACGCAATATATGACAGGGAGCAAAGAAAGTTTCATGGGGGATCTGGCACCTCTGATTGAGCTTCTCAGTGGGCTGGTAAAACCAATACGCATGGTATTAACTGAAAACACCACCATTTCCCATGCGACAGAGGCAGAATTAAGCGATGATGAGAAACGGCTTCAGTCCGTCAAAAATAACCCCCAAAAACAAGTCACTGAAACGCCAGCATGTAAGGCTCTTGCGGCATTATATACGGCGTATTTGATGACGAGGCCGCCATTCTATCGTCTGAAGCGCTAAAAAACGAACTCCGACAGGCTGTATTAGATAGGTCCGGGGCACTGGAACAAAATTCAGGGAAAATAAGAGCTATTCCCATCTTGTTAGTCTAATCACCTTGCTCTCAGAATGGCTTATCCACAAGTCCATAGGCCAGGAGAGCTTTCATTGTCTCGGATAGGCCTGTTGACCCTGTGGGTAAGCCATGACACACGGAGCTCATGTTTTTTTACGGTGTTGAAAATACATGTCCGCTGGTGTGAAATATCTGAAGGACTGGTGCGGTCTTCGGTGGTTATAATAATCAAAGTATTCACATAATGCCAGCTCAACTTCTTCAATTGACTCAAAAGAATATCGATAGAGTTTTTCTTGTTTAACACTACGCCATAAACGCTCTATAAAAATATTATCAAGGTAGCGACCTCGCCCATCCATACTGATGGAGATCCTGTGGGTTTTTAGCGTGTTTATCCAGTCACTTGAGGTGAATTGTGACCCTTGATCAGTGTTGAAGATTTCACATCGTCCTTTCAGCAAAGCATTTCTAAGTGCTTCTACACAGAATTCAGCCTCAAGCGTTGGTGAAACGGCCCATTGAACCACATAGCGGCTATACCAATCCATAATGGCGAGCAAATAGACGTGACCGCCTTTCATCCTGACGTATGTGATATCCGCCGCCCATACTTGATCGGGTTTTGTGATATCGATATCTCGCAATAAATAGGGGTACACGGTGTGCTCTTTATTGGGTACGCTTGTATTTGGCTTTGGGTAGACGGTTTCTAACCCCATGACCTCCATGAGTCTCTTGATACGACGTCTACCAACAGTATAACCAACCTCTTTTGATAGCCATTGTGCGCGCTTAATTTTGCCTTCACAGGGATATTGGAGATAATGCTCGTCAAGCAGCGTCATTAATCGCTCATCTTCTGCTGATATGGAAGACGCCTTGTAATAGTAACTGGAAACGCTCAATCCGAGTAGCATGCACTGCTCTCGGATCGTTATTTCAGCGCTGCTATCGATGAGTCTGCGTTTTTCATCCAGGCTCAGATGGAAATTTTTTTTTTAACCAGGACAATTGTGCCTGGAGCCGACCAATTTCCTCATATAAGGCATCGATAAGTTCTGTTTGTGTTTTTTTATCTTTGTCGCGAGTGTTGGAAAACACGTCAGATATCGCTTGCAATGCCGTTTGCTTCCAGGCTTTAATTTGGGTAGCATGCACGCCGTACTCGCTGGTTAACTGGGCCTGGGTCAATTTCCCCTCAATGGCAGCAAGTGCAATCTTTGATTTTTTTGATGCAGTGTAATAATTTCGCTTTTTGGTCATCCTATTCTCCTCTTATAATAGAAGAATAGCTCTTAAAAATACCTTTTTTTCGTCCAAAAATCCGCGCCTATATCAGTATAATAGTCTTGAGCAGCAACAATCATTGATGCGGTTTGTCGCGTTTCAAGCGCTTTAACCGGATCAAATTCACAAGCCCCTGGGTTAAACATTTTAATTGGCGATAAAGCATGATATTTCGCTACTTTTATCGGCAGCCAGGACTTCAAAAGCACCGCCTTCCTTTGGTCTTGTTCGGGAACGATCCGCTTGAGCCATGTGTCAATCGTAGCCATTATCTCCTTTTTCGGGGCCATTAGTGTTAAGGAAGCCACTGCAAGCAAATCTTCCATCCGTTCAAATTCATCACCAGCCAGAATGACCAAAAACGCCCTTTTGATAAAATCAGTTAACGCTGGTGAAGCAGGCGTCACGACCGGTTTTTCGCTAAAAATGGCGGGAAACAAGTCACACTTGAGAAAAGACTCCAGATTGGCAAGGGCAATATCAGCGTTTATTGGAAAACACTTGCGTATTTGTTTTACGAGTGTCATCAAGGAGAGTGAAGACAGGTTATGACGCACACGGTGTATCGCCTCAACGGTTTCAGAGTCCAGTTCCCATCGAAGTTGATTGCAAAGCCTTATTAAACGCAGCAGTCGAGCAGGGTCTTTTTTGATGGATGCATCAAACGGGATAATGGTGCGCAGCACCCGGTTCCTTAAATCAGTAACGCTCTCAGGAAAAGGTATGAGCAACTTGCATTGTGCGTTCACAGCAAAGGCATTGACAGTAAAATCGCCGTTGGATAATAACTTCTCCGGCGTATCGCCCTGACCACAGGTTATATCGATTACCAGTGAACTGTCTTCAGGATTTGTCAGATGGAAAACCTCTGCGTCAGTACAATATTTGCTCTTTTGTATCTCTGTGAACAGAGTCTGCAGGATGGCTGGCGGGCAGTCGGTCAGCAAATCAGCATCATTTGGCGTCAATCCGAGCAAAGTATCCCGAACAAATCCTCCGATAATGTATGCCTGGTATCCCTTTTTTTCTATCGTTTCGAGAATATGCTGAACAAAGGGAGGATTTTGGTACCCTGCCGGCAAATGGATGAACGGAACATTTGAAGATTCAGCATTGTCGGCGGTGGAAGCAACTGCTGTTGATGTGCCAAAATCGTTTCGTGCATGGTTATTGTCAACAGACGCTTGTAATGCATTTACAACAATGGCTGGTATGCTACTGGATGCTGCGGTATGCGCATCCAAAAGCGGCGCGGGTTTTCTCCCCTTTTTTCCAACCCCCCTTGTGCGTTTTGCAGGTTTAGGCGCTAAACTTTTAGCCGCACTCTTTTGATTATACTCCTCAATGGCCTTCAATCGTGAGGATTGCGTGACGGCACTGGCTTTACCTTTGCCTGATATTTTCTGTGAAAACTCAGGCACTTGAACCGTATTTAACGTTTCCGGGTGCACTTGAAGCCTGGCGGATAAAGGCATGCTGGCCAAAAACCGGTGAAAATGATCCAGCCACGCTATGGTTAATAAATCTCTGGTGGTTTTCACCTCACAGCTGCTTAAATCTTTCAACCATGCTTGATACAACGCCCTTGCCTCTTCTCTCTTTTGAATAATCCCGGAGTTAAAAGAAAGCGCATACCATGCAGACTGGAATTTCTGCAGCCTGTCAGCTTCTTCCTGCCGACCTTTCTGTGGCGGCCAAAAATCTTTCACTTGAAACGCAGAGATGTGTGGATTTTTCAAAAATGCCAGCAGCTCAGGATAACTTTCCCTGGTCGATTTGGCTGCTACCGTACTGGATATCTGATTATCAAAACAGGCAAGCTCATCCGGCGCACAAAGCTCTTTCACTGCCTCCCACAAAGCGGTTGCTTCAGAAAGTACGCTGTTTGCGCGCCCCGGCTCCCCCTCCTCTGACCAGTACAATACTTCTTTGAGAAACATATCAAGAACGGCAAGGCTCGCTTTTTTGAGCCGAGGATTTTTTATAAAATCCCCCTGTAGCGGAATAGCCAAAAATACATTGTGAAGGGCCAAATACATTTCGGCCAAATCTGCTCGCGACTTACTTTTTTGTTGTTGACACCTTAAGACAAAGAGCATGAACACGCTGCACTGCAGTCGTTCCGTGTACTCTGCCTGTGTCAGTTGCACAAAGAGCCTGGACACTGCCGCCAAATTTACCTGTTCCCAGTTCTTTCTTACTTGAAGGCTTTTTTCAAGAAGCGCAAGAAATATCGGGCACTGAAGATAAGTTTCCACGGTATCTACGTCATCTGAAGATGGTGCCTTGGGACGCTCTGTAGACGGGCGTTGGGGGGCTTGATCCAAAGATGCAATCAAAGCACGAACCCTGGGTGCATGAAGCTCCTCTAGAGCCTTTCGGGCATTATGCTTAACCCTTGTGAGGTGCGCCTTAATCACTCCAACTGCAGTTTGCAGGAGATATTCATCGAAACGACGTCCATCAGGAAGCTTTGAAAAACGCTCAAACAGTGTTTCAAGGCTTTTTGCCAGCTCAAAGCGGAGCGAGAGAGCTCCAGTGGATATTCGGGGTAAAACGGCAGGAATTTTTTCATCCATGATTCTCGCTATCTCAGAGAACGAAATGGTCGATACTGATGGCTCAGAAAGGCCCGCAAGCAACGCATTGCATATCTCGAGCGCCCCTGAAATATCTTCAACTGCCTCGCTACCGAGGCTTACTGTTTCAGGCATGCTTAAAAAGGTGTTCAACATAAACCACAAGGTACGGGCCAGCTTTAAGGAATCAGAGGGTGCTGCTGCCAAAAGATCCCGCACCAATTCGGCGTTATTATCTGGCATGCCTGCCTTATCAACGACATCTATCGCAGGCTTCAGGCTGTTCAATTCGATACTTGATTGCGACAACATAGACTTAATGATGTGAACAGTTTGAATGCATTGTTCAACGTTATCGAGTCTCTTTTCCAAAAGCATCATGTTCAGACTGGCATATTGCAGCTTCAGCATCTTTTGAAGGTGTTTAAAGCGATGTTGATACAACTTTTCAATCTGTACGGCAGTAAGACCCTCGGGATTTTCCTGACGACACACCCTTTGTAAAATTCCTGTCAATCGCTCCCCAATCGTAGAAAAGCTCTCAAAATATGCGGCTCTTTGCAGGTGATATGCGCCAATATCGCTTTCTTTAGCTTTTTGGTAATAATCAAAGGCGCCAAGTTTGAAGCAAGACTGATGGTATTGCCAAAGTTCAATCACGATGTTGTTGCAAAAGCCTGCTTCTTCATCTTTACGGGCGTTTTCAAACATTTTGTAAAAGAAAACAAGTACTTTTTGGGATTCAAAATAGACCTGAAATAACGGAAAATCTGTTGAAATATCCAGTAGATTATTCGTTGTTTTCTCATAATTTGAAAGGCTTCCAATATGGTTATTGGTCATTTCTAACAGTAACTTCGATACATGCCGCAACCTCTCCGGGTGTCCAATCCATTCTCTAATTGCCGAGTACAGCCCTGAATCTTCAAAAGCGGCTGGATGATTGCGAAGAGCAATCACCAGGTTGACGAATACTGCCGTTGTCATTAAGGCATCGCTTGAAAGATAAGGAGCATCAAATCCCGGATTACTCAGAAAAGCATGCATGAACGGTGATGTTTTTGGAGGGAGGGCTTTGAGGATTAATTCTGTGTTCAGTTTGTCAATCTGGGTTCTCGCAGGTTCAAGGGCTGAGCGAATAGCGAGGATTCCAGCACTGGTTTGTACCCCAGAAGGACGTGCCGGGCCCTGGTTAAGCAAGGACTGTAATTGTATTTGAAGTAGACTGCCAACCAGACTATTCAGTTTTTTATACCTGTTTACCGCTTTTTGATAAAGAACAAGGCATTTTTCCCAGCGTTGCTCACTGACGTCAGAAGAAAGACCACTTTCCTCGCTAAATTTTTTAGCGTAAAGCCCCGGTATATATAGATAAAGATTTGCGCAACAACTGAGAGCCAGAGCAAGTTTTTCCCGTGACTCAACGGGATAAGAGTCCATATTACGGGCAAATGCTTCAATGAAGCTTTCAATAAGCTCATCATCCTTTGCTATCTCGTCAAGACTTAGCGTTATCTTCTCAATGTTTTTCGCACCATCTCCAAAGCTAAACCGATTTTCGAGATACAAAAGCTCGTTGAGTATATGCCATCGGGCAAGGACACAATACAGCCGCTCTTCCGTGGATGTTGTGGGCATTTCAATCAAACGCGTTGCAATTTTAACGACCGAGCGCACTTTATTTGCGGCGTCCGGGGTAAATGATTGCCTGAGTTGTATGAACAACGGATGGGAATTTTGTGGCAGGTACTGTTTTATTAGTTCGAGGTCATGCTTAACATTGCCTGTTGATTCTTCAACATTGTTGACGGTAATAGCGCTAATTCTAAAATCTGATACTATTACCTCAGGAATATGTGCGGGAATAATTGTAGCAGAACGTTTTTTGCCCCTACGGCCTGAATTGTTTCTTCTCATTCTGTCTCTCATGTGAATTTGATGCTCACATTTTAATTACCTTGATGCTGTATTACAAACTTTTATTACCTCGCATAGGCCAAAGTCTTTCAAAGTCAGGCTACACGGTTTTTGGCGCAATCATTAAGAAGCATGGAAGGCGAACGGGCTGACCCAAAAGGCATACTGTGAAGCGAACGGGATAAGCTATGGCAGTTTTGTATACCAGCACAACCGTATGGCGGGAAATGTGGAAGGCAGTTCCGTGAAGTTTGTGGAAAGACGGCAATTGGGACAAAAGCCGGCGATCGGTGGAGCAGTTGTGCCTGCAGTTTGACGAGGCGATTGCCACGCCGGAGCTTCCTGAAGCCTCAACCGAAACCATCACCTACACCCACTACCTCGCCACTTTTGTCGCTGAACGCATCTGGCAGATACGCCAGAACCTGTTTTTTCCAGGTATTGCCCTATGTTGCGTGCACGCCATATCTGGACGTTATCTGTGCAAGTGTCTGCTCGCTCTTAATTGCCTCTAATGCAATTTTGGCCTTCTCCGCAGGTATGTAACGTTTGCGTTTCTCGCTCATTTCGACTCCTTTAACTCTGCGAGAATTATATCTTAACTAACCCTGTCTAGTGGTCCAAAGGGTTTCGTGTTCCGGGCCCCGCTTAGCTGCCGTGTTGCTGCCACCCCCCCCCCTTTGGCCAAACAAGGTATGAAAGGAGCTGGATGCGCCGGCTGTTTGGGCCGGGGCACCCTTCTGCGCATCCCATGTATCATCGACGCGTGTACCGGCAGCTTCCTGACAGGTCTCGTCTTCCGGTCTTCCATGTCTGCCCGCATCATCTTCACCGGATGAAGCTGTCAGCGAAAGCCCATCGACAACCGGGTTCTTTTGGACAAGACCACAATAGTCCTGATAACTCACCCTTGTGATGGTTAACATAAGGTCTGCATCGATAATTTCAGCGCTGAATGCAATGCATGCGCCCACTTCCTGGAAAATGCCGCGCAGCACTTCCATTTTCCCAGGGGGGATGGATACCTTAACCGATACATCCCCATGAATCCCCGTTACTTCGGTTGGTGTTACTTGAAATTTGTCATGGAAAAATTGTGCGACAAGTGCTACCACGCCCTCACCCAGTGGCTTCTTCAGGTCTTCTTGCCGCTGAGCTTCGGTCAGTCGCTCAATCACCTTTTTCGCGCCCGCATGCCCAAGCGCTGCTGCCTCCTCATAATACCTTCTGGCACGATCGAAGTTGCACTTCACGCCCAGGCCGTGCTCATACAGGTACCCCAGGTTAAGCATTGCGCGCGTATCTCTGTACAGTGCTGCCTTCTCAAAATGTCTTTTGGCAAGCAAGAAGTTTTTCGTTACACCTTGGCCGTGCGCATACATTAACCCCAGCTTAAGCATGGCGCCCGCATGCCCAAGCGCTGCTGCCTCCTCATAATACCTTCTGGCACGATCGAAGTTGCACTTCTTCATGCCCAGGCCGTACTCATACAGGTACCCCAGGTTAAGCATTGCGTCCGCATCTCCGTACAGTGCTGCCTTCTCAAAATACCTTCTGGCAAGCACGAAGTTTTTCGTTACGCCTTGGCCGCGCATATACATTAACCCCAGGTTAAGCATGGCGCCCGGATGCCCAAGCGCTGCTGCCTCCTCATAATGCTTTATGGCGCGAGCGAAATTTTGCTTCACGCCTTCGCCGAGTTCATTCATGTACCCCAGGTTAAATATGGCGTACACATTCCCGAGTGCTGCTGCCCGCTCATAATACCCTCTGGCAGAATCGAGGTTTTTCGTCACACCTTCGCCGCGCTCATACATTAACCCCAGGTCAAGCATGGCGCATACATTCCCGAGCGCTGCTGCCCGCTCATAATACCCTCTGGCAGAATCGAGGTTTTTCGTCACGCCTTCGCCGCGCTCATACATGTACCCCAGGTTAAGCATGGCACCCGCATTCCCGAGCGCTGCTGCCTGCTCATAATACTCTCTGGCAGAATCGAGGTTTTTCGTCACGCCTTCGCCGCGCGCATACATTAACCCCAGGTTAAGCGTGGCACCCGCATTCCCGAGCGCTACTGCCCGCTCATAATACTCTCTGGCAGAATCGAGGTTTTTCGTCACGCCTTCGCCGCGCTCATACATTAACCCCAGGTTAAGCATGGCACCCGCATGCCCAAGCGCTGCTGCGAAATCATAACGCAGTTTGGCGCGGGCGTAGTCCTTCGGCACATTAAGGCTGCCCTCATGGTAAAATGCTCCTGCAAGGACCATGGCATGGGATGAGGGATTCTCACCAACCATCAGCGTCTCGCATAGCTCCATGAGCCCGGACGTCGCGTCCCATGTCTCGATGCGGAAGGCCCTGGCGATACCAATAAGATTGTTATACTGCCGCCAGTCGCCTGCAAGGATATCCTCAGCAATCCGGGTAACTATCGCGGCCTTGTCAGAGCCAAACAAAAAACTGACATCGCTCTCGGGCTCCAAGAACGATAGGGAGGAGGCCTGAATCAAGCCTGATGAACTTGCACTCAAGCTTACAGTTTTCTGAGAGGAGGAATGGGCGGCGCCAAGACTTCCCATGTAGTCGCTCACCATTTTGGTGATATCCGACCTGGCCCTTGAAAACCTTCCGTCACGCCCGTCTGATATGCGTGCAAGCTCACCAACCAACTGTAGGTAATTCTGGTTTTCTGCGCCCTGATATTTCTCTATCAGCGCATTGACTTCTTTATTTCGGAAAACAAAGAAGCCGCCGGCGTACTCTCGAAGCCTCCCGATTATGGCCTGCATCAGGGCTCTCTTGCCATGGCTTGTATTGTCATGATTGGGCATCTTATAACCTCTTTCGGGGTGCATTCTAGTGAATATCTGCGCAATTTTAACACAGTCAAGTAGATAATTCAACGTAAGCGCTCAGTAAACCCCACCTATTCAGGGGTTGAAAACACGAGCAGACTCCGCATATCAGCCAGCAGGTTCCGATCGATATGGCAGGGCAGGAGTTTTTCGAGTTGTTCGATGGTTTTTGCATTTCGGATGTTGGTCAGGGTGTATTTGAGCCATGCAAATACATCGACCTTGTGTTGTTTGCAGGTTTCAATGAGGGAATAGAGGATGCTTGCGGCAGGGGTGGTTTACTGAGCGCTTACGCTGTTCCCGCTTTCATTTTTAGTGCAGAAAATCTGTCTGCTACCCGTTTAGATATAATCAGAGATAATAATCTTGCATCGTTACCTGACTATGTTGACAGGGAGATAAAGGGGGGACTTAAACACAGCATGTATCAATCACAGGTTCTGACGGTCGATATACCTAAACCCCATCTTGATTCAAAGAAATTAAAAAAATAATTAATTTTAAGGGATTTTACGCATGAAACTATTTGCGCTTAATTCTATAAAGTATGTGTTTTGAGAGTCGATGGCTTTCAGGGATCTCGGGATGATTAAAATCACTCTTTAAATCTCGCGCCATCCCTATTTTTTCCATCACACGTATGGATTTGAAATTTTCTGGAACAGTCCACGCAAGAATTTCTTCCAGCGCACACGTTTTAAATCCATAAGCCAGAACGGCTTTGGCAGCCTCTGTTGCATAACCATTTCCCCAAAAGGCCGAGCTCAATCGCCAGCCAATTTCAACACATGGGGTGAATTTTTCACTCCATGCTGGGGCATTTAACCCTGCAAACCCAATCAGCTTTCCAGATTGTTTTTCTTCCAGTGCAAATAAAGTGTATCCATGAGCATGAAACTGGTGATTCATTTTTTCGATAAATGTCTGCGCCTGGCTTATTGAGGTCATATTGAGTAAAAACTCAACCACTTTTGGGTCTTGATTGAGTGAATAATAATTGCTCACATCACCCTCCTCCCAGGTTCTCAGAATTAATCTTTCAGTTTCAATGATATTCATTTGCTTTCCTGGTCATTTTTTATAGGGGAAGATACTCTAAACCAATTGATGAGCAAGCATTTTTTCTATGCTCATCAAATCACGCTGATTATAAAAAACCTGCAGGAAATCAGCCGTCAATACTGCTTTAAAATAATAGCGCACCAGTTTTTTGCTTTGTAAAACGGCCTGGTATTCGCTCTCTAATTCGGCAAGTCCCTCAAGGTGCATCATGAACAGCTCAATGCGATGCGCTATTGTTGGAGAATGGACTGAACCCTTTAACAAGGATGCATACAGCCACGGCTTTCCCGTTCCGGCTCTTGCAATCATCAAGGCATCAGTGCGTGTGGCACGCCATGCTGCTTCTGCGCTTTCGTAGTCACAAATATCCCCATTCGCAATTACCGGCAGCTTTGTCTGTTGTTTCAAGGCTGCAATCTGCTGAAAATCTACGGGAGTGTCATAATTATCCTGCCAGCGCCTTCCATGAATAATCAACGCATCGGCGCCTGCATCCTCAAGCCTTTTAACAAGCTCGAGGTCTGGCGCCTCTCCCTGAAGGCGGATTTTCACACTCAGTGGACAGCGAATGCTTTTTTTAATGCTCGACACAATCACCGCAAGCGTTTCCGGAGCCTCGAGCAAAGCACTTCCCGCCCCTTTTTTGCGAATTTTGGCCTTTGGACAGCCGCAGTTGATATCAATCATATCTGCACCGAGTGCCTCCAGACGGATGGCGGCCTCTGTCATCAAGCGCGCATCATTTCCAGAAATTTGGTAACAAAGGATACTTTCTTTAAGTGAGCGCCGAAGATAGCGCGACTGGAGTTCATGTTTATGCACGACATCATGCGCTGAGAGCATTTCTGAGACACAGTACGCCGGTGGTTCAAACAGGTAAAAAAGCTCTCTGAAAGGTGCGCAGCTGAATCCCGCCAGCGGCCCTTGAATCAGCCTGCTTTTGAGGGTGAGGCTTCCTATTTTAAAGGGAGTGTTCAGAAAATCACGCATTAAGAGGCTGCCTTAAAAGCGCCCATCCTTTCATGATGGGAAGTGAAAATAGCACTTAAATTCCCTGTGGAGTTAAGACAGGCTCTAGTATACCCTCTTTGGGTATAGGAAGGCGTACTTACAGGGAATTTAACAGATGAAACGAAAATTAACGTGCGCTCTGGCGCTTACCTGCCTGTTATCCATGATTTCAGCTTTCGCGGCCAACCCCTGTATTGACAATCTTGAGGCACACTACGAGCCATGGGCTGATTTTCTCTCGTTATATTCCTGCAATCTCAATGATGAGGACATTGCTCCTGTTAAGGCTTTTGCGAAAAAACACCACGTCATAGGACTTGATTTAGACGATAATCACATTACCGAACGAGGTGCGGCTGTACTGGCAGTCGATACCTCTGTTGCGATTCTCTTTCTCTCCCATAACCCCATTAAAGATGCCGGAGCCATGGCACTCGCACAGAACCCGCATCTTGTTGCTTTATCGCTTGATGCGAGCGAAGTTCATGATGCAGGCATCATAGCGATTGTTCAGAATAAAAACATTCGCCATCTCGGAATTGGTCATGAAAAACTGGGAGTCGATACCGCCCTCGAAATTGCTGCAAATACCTCTCTTGAGGCGCTCAGCATCAGCGGCGATGTATTTGATACACGAGGCATAGGTGCACTTGCAGGAAACAGGAGTCTCACCGAACTTAACTTTTTTGATACTTCCCTGCGCCCTTCTGCGCTGCGGGCCATTGCCACAATGGCACAGCTTCGCAGGTTTTACGTTCAGTGCTCAAACCTCGGAAATCAGAGCGCAGAAGCTATTGCAGGCATGAATCAACTCTCAGAGCTCATTCTCCGTAATACCGGCATTAACGATGAAGGCCTCATGAACGTAGCGCGCCTTCAGGGGCTTAAACGGTTGGTTTTTGCTAATCTTTTGGGGTGCGAGGTGCCGAAGAATCACGCGGGCGTGAAGGGCTTGCGAGCGGTCAGCCTTAATCCCTCACTGTTTGCGGTTACCTTGCAGAACACCGGCATTGATGATGAGGGCGCCATCATTCTTGCGGAGTCTTCTACGCTTGAAATTCTCTTCCTTGATAACAACAGAATTGGTGATGCGGGTGCTCTTGCGCTGTCACAAAACACGAGCCTTTATGGGCTTGGAGTCCGCTATAACCTCATTGGTCAAGCCGGTCGCGAAGCGCTTGCTGCAAATCCCCGCTTGAAATGGCTTGAAATGGAAGGAAACGCGCCAATGAGGCGTTAACCGCCCTACTCACCTGCCCAGCGGCACTGATTATCTGCCATGTCATCACAGACTTTTTTGCAGTTATCGTCCACTTTATCCGGGCAGCGCTTGCTCATGCATTGCGCACTTACCTGCGCCCGGCATGCATCCTGAATATCCTGCTGCGATTGTATAGCAGATTCTGACAGCGATAACGCGACAGATGATGCGACGGAAAACAGCAACCCGAAAGCTATATGCAGATACAATTTTTGCATGTTTACTTATCCGTTTATACAGGTAATCCTGATACTAAAGATAGTCGATGCAAAATACCTTGTCATCCCGACAGCGATGAGTGACCTAACCGTTTAATGCCCACTTATGGGTCTCATTGCGCGACAGCGCTTTTACACCAT
Organism: Legionella geestiana; assembly: GCF_004571195.1. GTDB lineage: Bacteria > Pseudomonadota > Gammaproteobacteria > Legionellales > Legionellaceae > Legionella_B > Legionella_B geestiana. The sequence goes on along the minus strand of NZ_CP038271.1, from coordinate 114,690 downwards.
GGGCTTCGATAAAAGCAACAATGGCCCAACGCGAAAAAGGCCGCCCCTTAAGGGTGTCATCGATTTGAATTACATCATGCCAGCCAGGCTGAAAGGCATCATTCTGAAGTAATTGCCGATAATTGGAGGAAAACATGAATATCGCTTGACCGGGTCGATGGTTCACAAGACTTAAAGTGTCTGCATCACGACCAATACGCAGACCCTGCGTGCTTTCGGCAATCGCAAGTGTGCAGGAACCGGCATCAAAGTGTGGTTTCGCAAGATTTCTTCCCGAGTCAGTCCAGTCGTACTTCAAAAAACGAAGGAGGATATGCGGATTTGTGGTGTCAAAAACACGGTTCACAATACCGGGTGAATGCTTCTCAAAACGCGTCAGCGTCTCGCGGACAGTGGTGGCCGTCGCGTCCCATAGAGGTCGTGCACATTGAATCAAATCCGCAACCACTGGGTTCTCGCATAAAAAATCGGCATAGTGGCTTTCTATCGCTGGATGATAATGAAAAAATTCTTTGTCATCGTTATAGATGTCATCGGTCGCGAGACGGTGTTTATAACCCACATCACCGCGGCGATGCAAAGGTGCAATGCTGAAGTCAATGTGCGTTTTTATGGCTGCTGGTGCTTGCAAAAAACGGAAAAAAGCCGCTACTGCTAAATCAACCGCGCCGTGAGGCACTTTAAAAGGTACGTGCACGTAACACTGCTCTGAAAGCGTGCGAAAAAAAACATCTTTTGACATAGTCTCCCCATGACAAACCTGCCATTTCATGCGGCTCGATGTGGATTAGTATCCATAACTCCTGATGTACAACAGAAAAATTTTATCCAATTTCATAATATAATAACTTCAAAAATCACTCAATCAATATTGTTTAACAATGCGGAAAAATAGCTCGTATAATTCCTGACCCAGGGCGCGCACATATCGCAGGCAAGTCAATAGACTGGTCAAGACTGCTTATTATAGAAACACCAGGCACTCTAAAACACTTTATCTATTATGCTGCGCTGTATTGAGATAAAGAGAGTGATATTCAAGTTTGAAGGTGGTTGCTGCTACAAGGTCATTTGTTACTTCCAAAATGAAATGTAAAGGCAACAGGGTAATTTCTTGCAGGTTATATAGTCACGCATGACTGCCGAAAATTCACAGTTCATCTGGTTTCCGGTAGTGTTATTACAAGAGAACTGGCTTGTACTTGAAAATGGCATGTGCCCCGGCATTATGCATTCATTACAAAAATGGCGCGTTTTTTGTGCAGGTAGTGAGCTATGAAAAGTGTATGTGATGAGGATTTAGTGCGTTCTACCAGCAGCTCTCTTGACTTCAATATGCTTAATCAATAGATTGCTTAGCTTGCCAGCTAACGGAATTAGTTCTAATGGAATATGACAAAATACGTCGAGACCAAGTATCCTTTGATGCACGGTATTTTGAAAAAGAAAAACATAATGGCGTTTCTTATACTTTGAAAGAAACCTTTGATAAAATTCTTTCTCTTAAGCTTTGGGGATCGACAGAATCTGTTTCTGGTGAAGGATCAAGCCATCATGAAACCCGTTTGTTAAACAAGCAATTAAACGAATTACTTACAACATATAAAATCAGGATTTTATTGGATGCACCATGTGGAGATTTGAACTGGATTACTCAACTAAACTTATCCTCCATACGGTATATCGGTATTGACATCGTTGAGAGCCTGATTCAGCAACATACATCTCGATATCAGGATAACGATACGTTCACTTTTTTTCAATCTGATATTACCCGGGATCCACTACCAGCATCTGATCTCATTATGTGTCGGGATGCACTGGTTCATTTTTCCCATGAAGACAGTTTAAAAGCATTAAAAAACTTCAAAAAATCAGGTGCTTCCTGGTTGTTAACTACCACCTTTCCAAAAAGCCATGGTAATACAGATATCACAACAGGTGACTGGTATCCGATAAACCTGGAAAAAGCCCCTTTTAATTTACCAAAACCGTATCAATTAATTGTTGAAGGTTGCCTGCAGAACAACGGCATGTATGAGGATAAGAGTCTTGGGTTATGGCGATTAGAAGATTTGAAAATTTAATGGATGGAAAAAATGGATTCATCAAGCAGAGAACAATTAATACATATCGCTTACTCTTACGTATTGCCCAAAGCATTGCGCGTTGCTGCAAAGCTGAAAATCGCCGATTGTCTGGTGGATGGTCCGCACACGTCAGAACAGTTGGCAAAAAAGCTCAATTTACATGAAAATGCGCTAATGCGCCTGTTGAAGTTGCTGGAAAAACATGCTGTTTTTGCAACAGACTCTTTCGGTCGCTATCAATTAACCCCATTATCAGAATTAATGGTTTCCACGGCACATGAATCCGTTCGCGACTTGCTTGTGTTTAGCCATGATGTATTCAGCACTTGCCTGGATGCCTTGGATTACACACTGGAAACTGGAGAGCCTGGTTGTAAAAAAGCTTTGAATATGGAGTTTTTTCCATATTTGCAATCACAAGCAGGTTATCAGGAACTATTTGATAAAGGCATGTCTAATTATTCAGCATTTGAAGAAGAGACTCTTTCCAGCTGTGTTGATTATTCACAGTATCATACGATTATGGATATTGGATGCGGCCAAGGTGGGTTATTACGGAATATTCTTATCAAAAACTCAGGAATACAGGGTGTTTTTTGTGATCAATCACATGTAATTGAACATACTCAAAAATCCGTTCTAGTTCCGCCAGCAGGTTTTGCAACACGCAGTTTATTTAAACCGTGTGATTTTTTTCAATCTGTTCCATCCGATGCTGATCTTTACATACTGAAACGTGTTCTTCATGACTGGGACGATGAAAATGCCTTGATTATTTTGAATAACATTGCCAATGCCATGTCTATTGATGCTATGCTCATGGTTTTTGAAAGCGTTATCAACGAAAATACGCCGGAATTCAAATTTGTTGAAGATGTATTAATCATGTCGATAACTAAAGGAAGGGAAAGAACGGAGCAACAATTCAGAGATTTGTTTGCGCGCTCCCCCTTCAGAATAGAAGGAATCTACAATAATAATTCGTTGTTAAATTGCATCATTTTGTCCAAAGTTAAATAATGCTGGTTAATGGTATCGGTTTTTGCACATATCTCCAGGTTGGACAATTTTATTTTTTGCTCAAACAGGGCTTTAGTCAGCCAAACAGCAAGACGGACACAGGAAATCGTGAACTCCCTGATGCCGGCAGGCAAATCGCTGGCCTCATTCGCTGCAATGGTCGCTTCAATATCATCCCAGGTTTTGTCTACTATCTTTGGCAGTTCACTACCGCTCATGGATGTTCATCCTGAAAAAATAATGGCGGCAAGGCTAAAATTAAAAGGCGGATGGCTTATTTGCAGAACAAGGAAACCAATGAAACAACGCCATTACCTGGAAATAATTCCAATTATTTCTCACTGTAGTCAAACAGGCACCATAGGTATTTGAAATGCTAATTACGTCACACAAGTCAGAAATGGATGCCCTCACATCATCTGATGCCGGGCTTTGCATCCTTGGCCACAGCTACATTTAATGCCTTGTATTTAATATATTTTTTCAACGGCGTTCTACGGAGCGCAAGAGGAAGAAGCGGAGGAGGACGCGGTATGCGACGGCTCCGGATCAAAGGCATTTTCCACTTCCAACACCTGCATTAAAATAGCTTTTAATGCAGGTATAAATAAGAGATCTGGTGTATGGATAAACTTCTTATCCAAACTCGATAAACAGCTCAGGTCTATCTTAAAACACTGCTCTTGCGATAACGGGATGATAAGCCAAGATTGATCGTCCTTCTGTTGACAATACCAACGGCTAAACTGGAGCATGGCCACCCTCCACTCCTGTGGAATACCAAGCTTACAAGACGGGGACAGCTTGCTTAAAAAATGCATCTCTAAGGGGGTTAAATTGTCAGCACCAGGTGGGCTGATTTTCATATCGGAGGCCAAAATAGCGTCCGATAATGGTAAGGCCATATTTTTAAGCGCATAAACCGCCATCAATAAAGTCAATTGAATGTCCTCCATGTAACTAGCATCCGGCTCAACTATATGTTTGAATTTTATCAATAGTTTTTTGGACTCAGTCAAGCGTGAATCAAATCCATCCTCTCTTTCAAATTTAGTTCGATGCTGTCCTCTTATAAACTGCGTTGCACATTCCTGTGCAACAAACAAAGTGCAACTGTATATTGCGCGAACTGCCCCTGCTTTTGTTCTACATTTAACCGCTATATTGGAATCAAAATGCATGGCCAACAAGTATAATTCCACTTTCAGCAGCATACTGGCGCAATGCAAATACTCGTCACTATCTCCGGAGAACCTTGAGAAACGCTCATTAAATGCCCCTATGGCTGCCGTACATTCACGATAAAATCCCGCTAAAAATTCACCTTTTCTGTATTCTATGGACTCGGCATTACCTTTAGCTAAAGACAGCAGTTGTTCGCTTTTTTTCTGAATTTTGTTCAATAATTTTAACGCTTTTCTCATTTTTTCAAAATCGTGCAACGTCTGAAATGCCGCTTCTGTAATAATGACATTGTCTCCTGGCATCGCTGTTCCCCCTGTCGATAGATGATTTTTTTGGTAAAATTACATACAAATTAATTACAACGCACTAGCCAGCCAATAGCGGTAAAAAGCCAATTTCCAAACTGCCAGGCTTTTTGCCAGATTCCGGATGATAGACACTGACATGATTAGCATTTTCTTCTACAACAGCAAGTAAGGAAGCATGAGTGCCTGAAAAAGCGGATCCGGTGAAGAGAAATGAAGGCAGGTAAATAAAAAGCATATTTTTTATTAACATCTGATATCCTTTCAAAATATTAAACAAGAGAGTCAGTTCTCGAAAGGCAGATTACCCGGAGACAATAAGCTTGTCAATATATATAGCTAACTATATGTATTGCCAGATCTACTAGGATTTTTAATAGCCTACACGACCACAAATAATGGATCTTTTATCAAACCCAAAGGAGTTGTAATGTTAAACTCAAGCCATAATTCAAAAAAAATAAAACCATAAGACATGACAGTGCTACAGAGTCCATGGTTCAAAAATCAGCAAGCTGGTCTTTTCAAGATATCTGATATACATTTATCAATAATGAACAGATGGATTGCGTTAAAACCAGAGGAAAAAATCAAGCTGATAGAACTATGGAATGATAAGCTTCAACTAATAGATAAATTGATGCGCCGTAGCCTTTATCCAGCGGCATTAGAGCCTCATGGCAAAGTACATCCGTCACAATTCTCTGAAGTCTTTAACCCATTAATTAAATAAATGAAGGATTTGAAACTCGAAGTTATTGCACGACTCTATAGCGACATTAATTTTGCCATTAAAAATGGGCATCTTCCGGCTTTTCCCATTCCCTGTGAGGCTAAATTCAATGAAGTTTACAATCGCTACTTTTCTTTGGATGGACATCTTTTTTCTATCGATGCAGGGTATGACTGGCATGAAAATGGTATGTTTATCATGTAATAAACCTTGCCAAAATAATGCCAATGCCAATGCCAAAAGAGGCACCTTCAGATGTGTTGGATATCTCCTCAGAAAGTATGCGACTCAAATAATTTGGTTATAAAAAAATTTATTTTCGGGACATGGTCATGTCAATCATTCTTACACTCACCAAAATACGTCATTTCATGCGACAAGGGCACGTTATGTTTCGCAGTCGGATGGCAGCATGGGTTTCAAGGTTTTTTTGAAGGCCTCAATGCGTTTCCAGACTTCCTCAATGCGCTGGCGAGGAATGTCACCGCTTTCAACCCTGCTCGCAATTATATCAATCAATGCCTCCGGTGTTTGGGGCTTTTCTAAGAGGTTATTGCCGAAAATGAGCATGTCGGCCCCCGCATTAATGGCCATTGTAATGGCGTTTTCCAGCCCATAATGGGCACTGATGGCTTTCATCTGCATGTCATCAGTCATGATAACGCCGTTAAATCCAAGTTTTTTGCGCAGAAGTTCCGTGAGAATGGTGTGCGAAAGAGTGGCAGGAGTCCCGCTTTTATCAAGCTGTCGGTTGACTGCGTGTGCCGACATGATGGCACCGCATCCATCCTTTTCCTGTAACAGTATTCTGTAGGGCGTTAACTCAAGCGACTTCCACGAGTCGGTCACATCGACAAAATCAAGGTGCGAATCAGCCGTTGAACTGCCATGCCCCGGAAAATGTTTATAGACACACTGGATGCCGTTATTGCGCAATGCCTTTGCATACAAGTGAGCAAACATTGCCACGTCATTCGGATCTTTTGAAAAGCTGCGTTCAAGCCTGCCTATGATGGGATTATTCGGATTCACATCGACATCTACCACCGGCATCAAATTCAGGTTGAATCCTGCCTCCTTCAAAACATCTGCCATGGTGTTTGCCGCAGCCTTTGCAGAGGTTTTACCGCTTTGTCCAACCGCTTTGGCTGGTGGAACCTCAGGGAAACCATACACAGGATTCAGGCGATTCACCTGACCGCCTTCATAGTCAATCGAGATAATCAATGGCAGTAAGGGACGCCTATGGGCAAGGCTCGCGGCTGTGGCAGCACATTGCAAATCATGGTTCAAACGCTTGACCTGTTCCTGGCTTTCAATGTTTTTGCCGCGCCGTTTAGTCCTCACATCAACATCAAATAGAATCACACCGCCAAGGTTATCGTTTTGAATGTCCTTAACGATTTGAGAATCACGGCTTACTGTTTTGCCATCAAATCCGATAATCAACATCTGGCCGATTTTATCGCGCAGACTCAGCTGTGCATACATGTTCGAACTGAATAAGGCTAATGCACAAAAAATCATCAAAAGACGCTTCATGCTTGGCTCAATAGGATGTTCTATGTCTGTTAACTATAGCTCTGTATTATGCTTTATGAGAAAAAAGCATTCAAAAGCGTGATTACCAGAGGCTTCAGTACCTGTGAGCCATAGGGCACGAAAGCAGGCTGTCCATCGCTCGAATGAGGTAAGACCACCGCCCTGTCTGTTAAATTGCTGACAAAAATAAAGCGCCTGTTACCTTTTTCTACAAAGCCTATAAACCAGCCATCCCGTAACTGAGAGGGGTTTGGCAAGCGCTCATTCCGTCCGTTACGACCTGCGCCAGTTTTTCCGTAAAGCCGTTCTCCATTAACAAGCGTTCCAAGGTACATGTTATCAATGGTGTTTTTTACCGCTCTCGGCGATACTTTCAATGAGCCATTCACCATGTTTTTCAGAAAATCCATCTGTTCCATGGCAGAAATTTTTAAGCTGCTACTGAGCCAGGCGTGCGTCAGACCATTGTGCATGCCAGCATCGCCTGAGAAATCACGGTTACCGTAGTGAAAAGCATTAAGGTAGTGTTGAATGGTCTTAAGCCCCATTTGCCTTGTCAGCTGTTGCGTGACCCACACCACAGAATACTGCAGCCATGAATGCGGCGTCTGATTACGATTCCACTCCTGAAGCCCCTCCTGTACACCATCCCATTTAAACACCGATTTTTGAGTAATGATTCCTTTATCAAAAGCCATCAGAGATGCTGCTATTTTGAAGGTGGAATCCGGTGAGAGGCGGGTATTGCAGTAATTTTCAGGATTGTACGCAGTGACAAGGCGTTTTTCATCAACACTGTAGAGGAGAAAACAGGCGCGATATGACCCGAGAAGGCGTTTAAACTCCTTATCGGGTATGTTTGCACACAGTGCTGTAGATGCACAGAGCATCAACAATATCGCTTTTATGATGCGCATTTTTTACGCTAACCCAAGGCTCGAAAAAAACAGCAGATACATTGCCAGAAAAATCAGTGACAGCAGCGTGAGCAGCATGCCAACCGTTCGCCCACCGCGGTGGCGGTACTGACTGAGGTGCTCACGTATTACGCCAAAGGCATGAAGAAAACGGCCGAGTGAAAAGCCCACGCAAAGCACAATTGTTGCCGTCATCGACAACCCCTGTGACGCCGCCATCAGCATCAGCACCAGAAAGAGCGGAACATATTCTGCAAAATTCGCGTGCGCACGAATACGGCTCAGTAAAACGATATCACCGCCATCTTTGAAAGGGATACGTGCGGCTTTTCGACGCGCAATAACAAATCCCGTCAAAAACACATAAAAAAGGGTTAAGAGGCCTGCGGTTACGGCAATTACCTGGTATTGATTGATCATGATTCTCATCCTGAAAAAGTTCACTTCATCCCTGCAGCGCGAATCGCTTAAGGACCGTATACGCTGATTTTCCTTCCAGAGACGTGCTCTGATAAAGCATTATCTCCCGCACCATGATACGCGTGTCAATCATTGGTGCTTTAAACGGGTCTAAAAACGGCTGCAGCCGCGTCCAGTCGTGAATCTTTCCAAGCGTGATATGCCCCTGAAAGGGTCTCAACTCTGGCGCGATGCCCAAAGCCTCAAGCATTAATGCCAATGCTGACACCAGTGCTGAGAGCTCGCTCGAGGCTACCGGGAGGACGAGATGGGTGGGTTCGCGCGCTGAGGGAAACGGGGCAGGACCTTGAAGCGGCAGCGAGAAAACTGCCGTTTTCGCTGCCAGCATTTCAACCTCTTTGATAAGCTCGCATAACTTTTCTGATGGAAAAGCCGCGATAAACTGCAGGGTCACATGCAGGTTTTTAGCATCCGTGAGACGCATTAAGTTAGAGGGCACACAAAGGCCAAGTCTCTTTAACAGCGCTTCAATAGGCGTAATACAGGTATTTATCCCTAAAAAAATACGTATCCCTTCAGCCAAAATGCCTCCTTTTTACCGGCGCATCGCGCAAGAAAATCTGCGTAAAATAGAGTTTTCCACGGCTGTCACGCACAATACCCACGCCCGTTTTATTGAAGTTTCCGGCGATGTTGCGACGATGCCCGGGACTTGTCAACCAATTGCGCACAACATCCCTTGCATCCTTATAATTGTATGCAACATTTTCTGAGCCGCCCATCGGCATTTTTGCAGTTTTGTAGATGCGCGCAATACGCTGACCAAAGCCAGTATGTCCAAAAGGAACCTTGTGGTTGGCCATTTCTCGGCTGTGAGCAAGCGCTTCCCTCGACATGCTCTCATCCATGACGAGCAATTGAAGATGGTGCGCCGCACGCCAGGCATTTACCTCTCGCAGCACATCCTGCGCCATATTTGCTTCGCGATTATCAGCCGCAAGTGCCGTAAAACTAAAAAGTGTAACCAAAAATCCAACAACCAAAGCACGCATGGAACCTCCACCGGGTAGTGTGTTAACTGCTTCAAGATTCATAGGAACATCCTGCATCATTCCTTAAGGGTCTTTCGACTTCAGAGGAGCTTGACGCCTGCATCCGGGGGGGCTCGGAACGCGAAAAAAAGCCTTGTGTATTCGAATGCTGTTGAATGTTTCGCTCGCAAAGAAGTGCAAGTGACGGTATGCCCTCAACGTTAATCCACTTTTTTTGGCTTGTCAGATGAGCGGCATGTTCGATACCATTTTCCTGCAGCGTTTTCACAAAAGCCTGTAAATAACAATCAAACCATACTTCTGCCTCTCTTAGTGCAGATTTTGCAAGGATGGCCGTGTGATTTCGCGTTAACCTGCTGAATACAACTGACTCTTCTTCCATGCATCGTATTTCATCTGTACTAAAAACCATATTCAGCGCATCACGTTTCGGTAAGCCCTTTTGTATACCCTGCTGATTAAGTGACTCACAGTATTGATGATGTTTCGCAGTATATGTTTCTTTTGTCTTCGCTAAAATAATAAAATCCTTCCATAACATAAAGAAACTATACGCAGCGTGCATATAGTCAGCATGTGTATGCAGTGCTTGATCAGTCAAGCCTTGTAAAAAATGGCGCATTACTGGTGAGTTGTTAACCATCATGGCCATTAGCACGGCCATTAATTCCAAGGGCCTGTCAGTGGTCTGTCTGAATGCGCCTGTTAAAAAGCCTTTGCTCACGCGTTTAGAGTCAGGGATATCCTCCAGCCGAACATGCGCTTTCAGCTCGGTAGCCAGAGGCAGGCACGGCATTCGAGGCGTTTTCGGAATTCTGCTGAACATATTCGTCAGCGGCGCAAAAACCGCCCACTCAGGCATGTCATCATATCCACGCAACAGATCTTCCCACTGATTGGGATTTTGGAACTTAAAGGGTCGGAAACGCGTCCATCGGTAGGTGCCGACAGCCTGTGGCAGGTTGTCGTGCTCCATATTTCCCGTGCGTGCCAGTAATAACTGAAAAATGGATACGCTCGCCTGCAGCGCTTCTGGCGTTAAGCTGGTATCTGGATTTATAAACGTTGAATGAATTTCATCAAGCGTTTCCTGCGAGTACGTAGCGCCATGATTAAGCAGCGCTTCTACATTTTCAACGTCATAACTGCGCACATTAACATCCAGTAATCTACGCATGAGTCTACTGTCTAAATTTACATTTTGTTCACGAGCGACCTCGAGCAGCTTTTTCAGAAAAAAGGATGGAACCGGATAATCGATAACATCATGTATATCACTTCTAAGTGCGAGATTTTCAGAAAGCTTCACGCGTATCCAGACTTCCTCCTGAAAACCGTAATTAACTGACGGATACATGTGTGGGCGTAGCTCACAAAGCGGAATTTCTTTAGGAAGTTCCAGTACATATACTTGAGCACGGGCGACGTTTTCCGCTTCTTGCAGTGCATTAACCACGAGGCGGTCACTGGCCAGTTGTGACCCGGTCTTTCCATGTGAATCAGCGAATAAGGGGTTTGCGCCTTCCCTAAGTAACCGCATGACGGTAAAGTAATCATTTGCCTTTGCAGCTTCATGCAGGGGGTAAATAACATCATGAGATTTTTCAACTTTTTCCAGCATGCTTTGCTCCAATACACCGGTCATACGGACTTAAATGGCTTTGCATTATATTTTATGTATTTATTTTATTCAATCATGGAGGGTGCTATTGTTTTAAGGCTTGTCCATCGGTTTCAGAATATGGCAAGCTCTACCATAGATAATGAAGCGACACACGGATGAGGTCTGCATGCGATTTTTTTTTAGAATTGGTTTACTGTCGCAGCAGCTGATTCGCTCTCTGGTGCTTTTTTTTGGATTTCTTGGGCACCTTGGTTCTGCATTTCGCGATTTTTTATTACTGCGCATCACTGTCTCTCTGATGGCCATCCAAAAAATAATTTATCACTCCGGCGCAAAAATTATTATGCCGCTGTCTATTATCAGCCTGCTTGCCGGCATGTCGGCATCTATCAGTGCCCGTTCCCTTCTGGCACGCTACAACCTTCAGCGCCAGGCGATGGCGTACGCTCAGGCAATGCTGATTAATGACATGCTGCCAATTTTTATTGGCCTTGTGCTCTCCGTACAGACCGCGCTGAATGCGATTGATGAAACCGCTCGTATCATGCGCCAGCAAAGAACGCCTGATGATGTCATGACCGAATATGTTCTACCCACCCTCTTTGGCGTGATGCTGACGGCTCTGTTACTCTATATCTATTTATTTGCGATTTCGTTCACCAGTCTTTACTATTCGTTTCATTATTTGCAGGGAACGAATTTCGATGAGTATCTTGCGCATCTTGATAATTCTTTTTCGCTGGCGGAATACTTAATTTCACTGGCTAAAACACTCTTTTTTGGCGCAATCGCGGCGTTTGGAGCCTGCTACTACTACTATTACGTATCTATCTATCGCACGCAGCAGCGGCGCGTGGTATCCCGTATATTGACTCGCTCTGCGTTCTGGATGATAGTAATGGCTGCACTCATAAAATTTATGGTCGTCTAAACACCCATGCGCAGGGAACGCTACCATACTACTACAGGGCTTTTTGTCGCGGGAGCGCTTACGCTTTTGCTGGTAGGCTCCGCCCTCTTTTATCATATTGCCCTTCAAGCGCGTGAACAAACCTTTGTACTACTTTTTAAAGGCTCTTTGAGAGGACTTGAGGCAACAGCTCCGGTCAAATACCGTGGTGTAAAAATTGGCGAAGTCAGCGCCATTGAAATCACTGAAAACATTGAGCGGCACAAGGTGGAAATTCCAGTATATGTACGATTTTTTGTGAAGAAAAAACTGGGATTTTCGCAAGACCCGATTCAACTCCTTATCCGCAGCGGTTTTGTCGCCGATTTATCCAAGCCTAATTTCCTGTCTGGGCTTGCAGATATCGAGCTCGTCAAAAATCCACCGCCGCGTCCCAAGTACGAAAAAACCTACTATTACGGCTATCCGGTATTCCCAACCCGTAACACAACAGAAAAATACACCACGCTGGATGAAGCGCTTACAGCTGCTAAAGAAACCCTTGAAGCCATTCAGAAACTGGTTTCCTCCGCTGAGGTACGTGACACCATCAATGCTGCGCGCCTGATGGCAGACAGCTTAAGCGCGCTCAGCACCGACATGCAGGCATCCCTTCCCGCGGTTATTAGAACGTTTACGCAAAGCCTGGACCGAATTTCATCGGCCGCCTATTCCACCCAGACATTGACAGATTATCTGTCGCGCAATCCAGAAGCATTAATCAGGGGCAAGCGATGAAAAAAACAGGTATTTTATCGTTTTTTCTTCTCACCATCCTCCTCTCGGCCTGCTCACGCAGTCCGGAAAGCAGTTTTTACCTGCTAAATCCCCTGCCAACGGATACCCGCCCCATCAAGCGTTATCCTCTGCGTCTGGCTTTTGATTCCCTTACTACACCCGCATATTCTGACAGGGCACAAATGGTGTTAAAAAGAGGAGCCCATTCCGTAAGCGTCGAAGAATATCATCGTTGGGCGGAATCGCTTGATAAAAATGTGCAAAGCGTGCTCATTACCAATATCAGCACCCTTTTGCCCGGCATTATTATCCAAACCGCTCCGTGGCTTCCTCCCTTCCATCCTGACGCGCACCTTGAAGTTAATATTTCCAATATTGAACTGGCCGTTTCCGGTAAAAGCCGCCTGCGCGCGCAGTATGTGGTCTATTCAGGGGATACACTTTTTAGCAAGCGGGCTGTGGAATATGTTGCAGGTGCGCCTCCTGATGACATCAATGCGCTGGTCAGTGCTCTAAATGCCAACCTGAATCGTTTATCAGTTGATATTGCACGGACAATTTCCAGAATGCCTGTTGCGCTATCTGAAAAATAAGTTAAACTGAGCCGCTGACAGCAATCCCGACCAAACGTTTGTTAATGACTACCATTCCAAGGATATTGCACCTGCTGATTGTGGAAGACAACGCTATTGCACTCAGGATGATTGAATCCACGGTCAGGCGTTCTGGCTGCACGCACGTTTCCGCCATGAGTGCGGAAGACGGCCTCGGACACCTGCAATCCAGTCGCTTTGACGGTGTACTCACTGATATCGGCCTTCCGGGGATTAGCGGTTATGAGTTTTGCACATTAATTCGTGCGAACTGGCAAATCCCCGTATTCGGCATAACCGCGCATTTGACACCTGACAGTGAGGCAAGTGCCAGAGCATCGGGCATGGCACAACTTCTCAAAAAGCCCTTTACACTGGCAGACATGGAGTCTCTCGCAGAGCGGCTTAATGCCGGCCTCCACCTTTAAATCAGTTTCTCCATTACGCCATCGCGAATACCATCAATGGGGTTCACCTTTTTTTCTGTGGCGGGATGCTCACCCGCCATTATCTCATCAAGGCTCACCACCTTATAACCGTGAGACTGATACATGTCGATAATATCACCCAGTGCGTGGCTGTTCAGCAAATTGGCATGAATCAATAAAATTTGTCGGCTCACGCCTGGATGTCGTTTAAAAGCATGCGCTTCTGCGCGTTCTGTCTGACGCCAGATGTAGGCAAGATAGCGCTTTTTTAGCGCTGGAAGATTGCGCTCTCGCGCGCGATACGCGATGGCGTAGAGTTGATTGTTAAAGATAAAATCCTTACTGTCCACCGTCACCGGCGCAATCGTGTAATCATGCTCCGACAGCCACGCATGCACAGACTCTCGCTTTTCACCTCGGCCTTCCGCAAGATATGGGTAGCGAAAATACTTGGGCGTTGTCATGATGGGGGTCAAAACGCTGTCAGCTTTAGAAACATCCGCAATGTATTTGTCAGCGGCCATGGTGCCAAGGCTCTTGTGTGACCAGGTATGATTGCCAAGGGTCATCCCGGCATTGCGAAACGCCTCCAGCAGCTCCCACTGCCCTTTTTCAATGCTGTTGGCAATAATAAATCCCGTTGCCGGCACATTCCTGTCTGTGAGCGATTGCAGCATTGCCATGAAGCGGTCATGCTCGCGCTGCAATTTTTTAGCATCGCCATTAGTGCTGCCGACAAACGGCAAATCATCGATGGTAATGGCAATTTCTCGTGTCTCTGCGAAGGCATGTCGCGCAAAAACCATCATGAAAACACAGAGCAACAGCGCAAGAATACGCTGATAATGTATGTGATTATCAATGCATTTAACGCGGGCCACCGTTCTCATGAGCACCTCTTGGCATTTATCCCTGCCTTAAGGCATGCAAGAGACGTGCCCTATACGCCGCCTGTAGCCTTCAATCGCTCTGCAAGCGCCTCAAGTGCTCCAGCTTCTTCTTTACGCAGGGTCAGCACTTCAAAGCCACTGGCCGTAACGAGAATGGTATGCTCCCATTGCGCAGAGAGCATTCTGTCGCGGGTTACGGCAATATCCCAGTTATCCTTGCGGATATGGCGCACTTCAGCACGCCCCTGGTTTATCATGGGTTCGATGGTGAAGGTCATTCCTTCGTGCAATGTACTGCCAACGCCCGGCTTGCCATAATGCAGTATCTGCGGCTCCTGGTGCATGGTATTTCCAATGCCATGGCCACAGTATTCACGAACTACCGAATAGTTGTTTTTTTCAGCAAATGACTGAATGGCATGCCCAATATCCCCAAGCGTGGCGCCTGGCTTCACCGCGAGAATACCGCGATAGAGGCATTCCTGTGTAACATCCACAAGGCGTCTGGCATGTGCTGAGGGGGTACCGATACAAAACATTCGACTGCTGTCACCGTAAAAGCCCTCGTGAATAACAGTAATATCGACATTCACGATATCCCCGCTCTTCAGGATTTGTTTCGCCGAAGGCATCCCGTGACAAATGACATGATTAACCGAGGTGTTAACCGAATAGGGATAACCATACTGCCCCTTGCTTCCTGGAATAGCGTTCAGAGTTTCGCGAATGTAGCGCTCGCAAAAGGTATCAATCTCAAGGGTGGTAATACCGGGACGAATAATGTCGTCAAGCGCCTCCAGTACACGTGCAGTCAACTGGCCGGCGGTGCGCATGCGCTCGATTTCTTCAGGGTTTTTTATACTTGCCATGAGGTTCATAATGCAGAAAAAAAATAATTTTACCGTATTTACACATTGACTACAAAGCGATTGTCTATCATTTTTGACCTGCATAAACATATGCCCTCTGAAAGCGTCTCGATATGAGGCTTCTTCGCTGAGCATTTCATGTTAAAGATTCATGGACGAATATACGGCTTTTATAAAAAAACATGGTTTGACAAACAGAGTGCCTCGTTCTACCGTAATAAATGTATCTGGCCAACAAGAAGGCTCGTATGCAAACCATCATTGTTACGGACTCCCCCGAAAGCTGGGAGTTTCTGGGAACTGATATTACCATCGCCCATGCTTCTGATTATTTGACCGGTAACACGTTTTCAGAAACAGCCGCCTTTCGCGTGGTTAACCTCTGTAAATCCTGCAGCCATCAGTCCGTAGGCTATTACGTCTCCCTGCTTGCCGAGGCTCGCGACCACAAGGCAGTGCCGACAGTTGATACCATACAGGATATTTTAAGCACCAGCCTCTCGCGGGTTATTTCCCAGGATATTGATGAAGAGATTCAAAACAGCCTTAATGACCTGCGCACAGACACCTTTGTTTTAAGTGTATATTTTGGCCAGAACATGGCAAAATGCCATGCCAATCTGGCTAAGAAGCTGCATGGCCTCTTCCCGGCTCCCCTGATGCGCTTTACGATGGAAAAGCGTAAACGCTGGCAGATAACCCAATGGCAGATTCTTTCCATTGATGACGTACCAGAACACCATCGTGACTTTCTACAGGAAGCGGCTTTAGCATGGCTCTCCCGCAAACGCTTTTATCTCCAGCGTAAAAAACAACGCTTTCACGATTTGGCCATTCTCATCGAACCGGGTGAGGCCGATGCGCCTTCTAATGCCAAAGCACTGGAGCGTTTTGCAGATGCCGGAGAATCGCTTGGATTAAACGTTGATTTTATTGAAAAAAATGATTTTAAGTCGATTGCCGAATACGATGCGCTCTTTATTCGAGCCACAACCTCGGTTAATCACTTTACCTACCGCATGGCGCGAACCGCAGCGCGTGAAAATCTTGTGGTGGTCGATGACCCGCAGTCTATTATTAAATGCGGAAATAAAGTCTATCTTGCTGAACTTTTGAAAAGTCACCAGATAAAAACACCCGAAACGCGCTTTATCAGTAAATTTGACAAGGAACTGCCTGCACTTTCCTTCCCCTGTGTGCTCAAAAAGCCCGATAGTGCATTCTCGCGTGGTGTTGTTAAAATTGAAGATACCAAAGCCTTGCAAAAAGCGCTGAATCAGTTTTTTAAAACCTCCGATTTAGTCCTCGTTCAGCCCTTCATTCCTACAGAATATGACTGGCGTATTGGAGTGCTTGATAACAAGCCGCTCTTTGCCTGCCGGTATTTTATGGCCCAAAACCACTGGCAAATCTACAACTGGGCAGTGGATGGCGGAGCTGGCGGCAACAGCGAGGCCATTGCACTTGCAGATGTCCCTCATGATGTGATGCGCGCCGCTGTCAAAAGCTCTAAACTGATTGGTGATGGTTTTTATGGAATAGATATCAAGCAGCATAACGGACAGTGCCACGTCATAGAAATCAACGATAATCCAAGCATTGATTACGGTGTGGAAGATGAGCTTCTGGGCGATGCACTTTACAAAGAAGTCATGCAATATTTTTTAGAGCGCATTCGCAGGAAACATGGCTACGCCTGAAAATAGCATGCAGGCACGTATTCTTCACTATTCTCAAATACCTGCGCCTGCAGCCTGCCATTGATCTTGTTATCATACAGGCAGGCAATAATCCTGATGAAGGGGTTTTAATTGATTAAAAAAGAAATACTCCTCTCGAGTATGGGTAATGCGATAGAATGGTTTGATTTTGGACTTTTCATCTTTATGGCACCAATAATCGGTGCAAAATTTTTTCCACATGCATCCTCTGGCAACGCAACCATTGAAGCGTTAATTGTGTTTGCTGCCGGTTTTCTTTGCCGACCGTTTGGCGGAATTATTTTTGGCTATTTTGGCGACACACGAGGCCGTGCGAAAACATTAAGAATTTCTGTCTTGATTATCACCATTACCACTTTTTTGGTGGGTATTATTCCCTCGTATGAAGACGCGGGTGTCATTGCAACAATACTCTTTATCCTGCTTCGTTTAATTCAGGGGATATCTATAGGTGGTGAATACAGTGGAATAATGATTTATCTTGCGGAATCAGCGCCTCAGAACAAACGCGGCGTAACTACAAGTTTTGCAGCAATTGGCGCAAATCTCGGATTCTTATCAGCTACTGCAACGCTAATGTTGCTTTACTTTTATTTCACGAAAGAAGTTATTGAAGACTGGGCATGGCGTGTGCCATTTTTGATAATAGGATTGCCAGGCTCATTAATCATTTATTATCGTTTTAAACTTGCGGAAACGCCCGTCTATGCAGCACTTGAAAAAAATCATCGCATTGAGTCTGTTCCGCTCATTGCCGCTTTAAAATTCGCACCGCGTCAATTACTGAAAATCTTAGGCCTCACCTGCATGGGAGCGACATTTTATTACGTTTTTTTTGGGTATATGCCTGCATACCTTGAGCGCTACCTGGGCTTTTCATCCATGAGCGCGTTAAGTATTGAAAGCCTGATGTTGATTGCCATGCTGTTTACAGTACCTTTGGCGGGAATATGCGGTGATTATTTTACCCGAAAAAAAATGCTGATATTAACCTCGGCGGCAACTGTCCTGCTGGTTTTACCCTGCTTTTATTTACTGCAGCTCAAGACGGTGTCATTCGTACTGCTGTCTTTGGCAATCGCTACTGTCCTAAGCTCACTGGATCAAGGAAACAGCCTGACAGCGATCGTTGAAAACTGTCCTGAGAACGTGCGCTATAGCGGCATAGCATTCTTTTTCAATCTTGGAAATGCGGTATTTGGAGGCAGTACACCGCTTGTCGTAACACTGCTGATAGAAAAGCAAGGCCTTGTCATGCCCGCGTATTATCTGATGTTCATGGCCTGCATCACGCTGGTAACGGCAACGACTCTACTTGGTAATAACCGCTATCTGGGGCCGCTTCGAACGCACACGAACCTAAAATAGAAGTACATATACAATAACATCGTTTAAAATGCAGCCCCTCCTTACCTTATGGCTAAATTATCTGCATATTTTCTATACAAAGCGATTTAATAACGGTAAAATACACTTCGTTTTTTTTACAGATTGAAATATGCCGTGCCATGACGACTAATGCTGAGTTAACGCGCCTTGTCATACGTAAAAAGTGCCTGTCTCTTGCACAGTCGGCACTGCAGCACGTGCATTTTCTGACAGAACCTGTTGAGGGTGTCCAGACGTCTGAGGTTGGTTATTATGCCTTTACCCTGATTGATGGATTAAGTCCGGCTTTGAAATTGTCGGCCAAAGCCACAGATATTGTACTGCCATCACTCTGGAACTACCTTGATGCCGCCTGCTTTATTGCCGCAGGACTTGAGGATTTGTGTAATGAAGAGCATCACCGAAAGTGGCAGTTGCGCATTCAGGGGGCGCTGAATATCTTTGCAGGCGTTCAGCTTCTTGTATTTTCTCTGAATCCCGCACTCATGGCGGCTCTCGGTCTTGCCGGCATGCCGGCTTTGCTGGGGAATCCCGCGTTTGTGATTGGGTGCGGCATTGATGTAATAACTGCTGGCATTGAATTTCATTATGCAGTAAAGGAAAGTGGCATTGAGGGATGGATGGAAGAACGACTGGATGAGTACGCGTTTGTTATGGAGCGTATGCACACGCTGCAACAGGAGAACGTACTCCTTGAATTAGATGCAGATTATGCGGAAATTCTCACAGAAAATACTGAAAAATTAGCAGCCCTTGAGCAACGCCTTGCCGATTTACACCGCGCGCTTCGCATTCGCTGCAAGGTGCACGCCAGTACCCTGACAGATGAAGCACTGAGAGCGCGCCTCGCAGATTGCATTGGAACGCCACTTGAGCTCCTTGAAACGGAGCCGCTGCTTCCCGAGGAGCTGGCGTTTGAAGAGGAAACGGTAAACGCGCTGAACGACGCTTTTAAAGAGGCGAGAGAAGAGCTTATTGTTCGCAGTCTTACATTCGTTGGCATGACTCTGATGGCCGCAGCCTCTCTCTCTCTGGTTGTGACCTGCCCCCCGGCCATTCCCATTCTGGGTTTTGCGATAACAGCCCTTGTTGCCGCTTTTTACCTTTATCGCCACCACAATGCCATCATCGCGACCGAGGAGAGTTCTTTCAGTTTCTTTTCAAGTAAAAAGGAAAATGTGCGTGCTAGTGCGTATGACATCCAATTTTCAAATTCACCTGAAAATAACGCGTTTTATCACCCTCAATAAAACCACGGGTCTGCACGACTTCGTACCAGTCGAGTTTACCGTGCGCCTTCGCGGCATGACTGACTGCATTATTGATGGCGTCTTCAATGCCGTGTTGTGACGTACCGACCAGTTCAATCACCTGATACACTTTGTCGCTCATGGGTTTCCTCCGTTGAAACGCTCATTGACAGTGCTTTTTGTGCCTTTGCACGCGCATCACGTATGTGCAGCGCTTCCTCAGAATCCGGCAACAACTGGGGTAAAAGACGGTCCCAATACGCTATGGCCGTTTCGTAATCATGGCGCAGGAACGCATCCATTGCAAGCAGCGATAACGCATTAGGTTCATCAGGCGTTTGTTGGAGTAACGCGCTTAAGCGATTCTTGCCGGATGTATCGAGTCGCTGACCCGCAAGCTGCCATTCACTGTGCACAAGATTAAGTAAAATACCATTGTCATCAGGCGCGAGATGCTGCGCTTTTTTAAACGCACGAACCGCTTTTTTATGCTCCCCTCCACTGGCATACAGGCGTCCCAGCAGATACCAGCCACGCGCACTGTTGGGATTTTGCGCGAGTACATTTTTTAGTTTTTGAATAACAGCGTCACGCCCGTCAAGGCGTCCCAGCAACTTTTCCACGCTGGCTTTTTCTGCGCGCATTTTGGCATCAATCAGCAAATCACGTGCACCGCCTACGTAATAATAAGCCCCAAAAAGTAACAGAGTAATAATAGCGCCAGAGGTAAATGCACGCATGCGCGAAAGCTTAAGCGGCGAAAGTGCCAGAGCGACTCCGGGAACAATGAGTATCAATAACCATAAAAAACGCAAATAGTCAGCAGGATGCATCGTCTGGTTGCCTCCTGAAATGGCGCATCACCATCCAAAACCCGGCGGTTAAAAACAGCAGGGGTCCCGTCCAGAGCAATGCGGTAACTGGATTAAACGGGGGCTTGAAACGAATAAAATCACCAAAGCGCGCGACAAGATAGTCAACTATCTGTGCATCACTCTCTCCGGCCTGCAGGTGTTCATAAACAACCTCGCGCAAATCTTCGGCAAAAGCGGAGTTGGAATCGGCCAAATCCTGATTCTGACAGACCAGACAGCGCAAGTCGCGAAGCAGTGAGACAAAACGCGCTTCCTCGGTGCTGTTCGCAAAGGCATAACGGGGCGAAGCCGTGGCACTCAACGTACAAAACATCAGCACGGCACTCATCAAAAGGATAAGTCGTTTCACGCTTCCCCCTCTTTTAGCAGTGACTCATAAACTGGCTGAAGTACATTTTGCCAGACAGCGGGGCTGAGGCTGCCTGTATGGCGATAACGTATGATGCCATTTCGGTCAGTCAGAAAAATCTCAGGCGCACCATAAACACCAAATTCAAGCGCAACACGGCCGCGGACATCAAACCCTGTTCGCAGAAAGGGATTACCAAATTGCGCCAGAAAACGGGTGGCGTCCTCACGGGTGTCTTTGTAGTTCAGTCCAAAAAGACGCACGCCATCCTGCGCGAGACGCAACAGTGTCGGCTGCTCATCCGCACAGGCGGCACACCAGCTTGCCCAAACCACAAGCAACGCTGGCGCGCCTCGTAACTCGTTCAGAGAAAGCGCGCTGTCAGTCTCAAGCAGGCCTGGCAGGGAAAAATCCGGTGCCGGCCTGTCAATGAGTACCGAGGGCAGATGTTTGGGATTAAGCGATAACCCCCTCCAGAAAAAAGCGCCAAGCAGGATAAAAAGCGTGAGCGGTAATGCCCAGAGCAGTCTTGACTTCATGCGACAGCCCTCCGGGTATAAAGCCTCCTGTCGGTCAACGCCACCAGTCCTCCGGCAAGCATCAAAAACCCTCCGCCCCAAATCCAGCGCACCAGCGGCTTCCAATACAGCCGAACCGCCCAGGCGTCATCCGGCAATGGCTCACCCAGTGCAATATACACATCTCGAAACGGCGTCACATCAATTGCCGCATCGGTCATCGGGGTCTCACCGACATCATAAATGCGTTTTTCAGGATAAATAACACGCGCATGCCTCCCCTTTTCAACAGAGAATATGGCTCGCGTGCCGTGATAGTTCGCGCCTTTTAATACGGATTCGCCAATAAAGCGTACGGTAAATCCAGCAACAGTTTCGCTGTCACCAGGCTTCATGCGCACATCACGTTCAAGACCAAAGGTCTGTGAAACAGTGATTCCAAGCGCACATACTGCAACCCCCATATGCGCGAGTGCCATGCCGGTAAAGCCCGCGCCAATGCGCCAGTTACCAAGGCTCTGGCGACGCATCAGGAGTGCTTTTATGGTGGTAAAAATCACCCAGAGCGCCAGTCCGGCACCGAGGAGTGCCGAGGGGTAATCACTAAACCCCGAAAAAGTCAGCAGAAACGGCGTCAGAAGTAGCGTCAGCAGTAACGGAGAACGAATCCGTTTAATTAACTGCGCTCTGGTATCACTGCCCCAGCGCAGATGAATTCCAACCCCCATGGCAAGGAGTGCCGGCATCATGAGTGGCACAAATACCGTATTAAAGTACGGAGCACCCACCGAGAGTTTGCCAAGATTCAAAGCGTCCACGAGCAGCGGGTAGAGCGTGCCCATCAGCACCGTCAGCATGCAGGCACTCATGATGACATTGTTAATCATCAACGCACTTTCGCGGGACAGCGGACTGGCGTTAACGGTAGACTTCAAAAGATGTCCACGAAGGGCAAAAAGTAACAGCGAGCCACCGGCCACCACTGTCAAAAAGAGCAGAATATAAATCCCGCGCGCCGGGTCACCTGCAAACGCGTGTACAGAGGTGAGTACCCCTGAGCGCACCAGAAATGTTCCAACAAGGCTCAGACAGAAGGCAACGATGGCGAGCAGCATGGTCCATGCACGAAACTCTCCCCGCTTTTCACTGACCATGGCAGAATGCATCAGCGCGGTTCCGACAAGCCACGGCATGAATGAGGCATTTTCCACCGGATCCCAAAACCACCAGCCGCCCCACCCAAGCTCACGATAGGCCCACCAGCTGCCAAGCGTAATGCCCGCTGTCAGAAAGCACCATGAGGCCAGTATCCACGGACGTGTCCAGCGAAACCACTCCGCTCGCACTTCCCCCTCCCAGAGGGCCGCAATGGCAAAGGCAAAGGGAACGGAAAATCCGACATATCCCATATACAGCATAGGGGGATGAAACAAAAAGCCCACATCCTGCAGCAACGGATTAAGATCGCGCCCAGCGCTTGAAACCATCGAAAAATCACGCGCAAACGGATTTGAAGTCAGCAACAAAAAAAGTAAAAAACCGGCGGTCAGCGCACTCAGAACAATTAACACCCGCCGGCGTATGGAGGATGGAAGCGACTTTGTGCTAAAAGCCACCATCAGCATCCAGAAGGCGAGAATACCGGCCCAGAGCAGCATCGAGCCTTCATGCCCGCCCCAAACGGCACAGGCCTTGTAAAACCAGGGCAGTGTTTTACTCGAGTGCGACACAACATACAGCACGCTGAAATCGTCCTGTAAAAATGCAACGGCAAGCAACATCAGCGCGAGCGCGATACTGCCTGCCTGTAAAAAGCTGAAGCGCGTACTGCTTTGTAACATGCCGTCATGCTGAAGACGCTCTCCCATCAAAGGTACGATTATTCCCATCAGCGCAAAAAAAAGTGCCAGAAGCATGGCTAAAACACCGAATTCAGCAATCATGCATTTCCCCTCTTTTTCAGCGAGGCGCGCACCTCAGGCGGCATATAGTTCGCATCGTGCTTGGCAAGCACTTCTGTCGCTTTAAAAAGGCCATCGGCTTCGAGCATGCCCTGGGCTACAATTCCCTGTCCTTCGCGAAACAGGTCAGGGAGAATCCCCTCATACGCCACACGCACCTTATAAACGCCATCTGTCAGGGTAAATCGCACCATGAGCGTGCCTGGCGTACGTTCCACAGACCCCTTCACCACCATGCCGCCAAGGCGTACTTTTTGATTAAGCGGCAGTTCATGGCGTGCAACCTGCTCGGGCGTATAAAAAAGATTAATGTTCTGACGGAGTGCATAAAGGACCAGACCAACCACTGCTGAGAGCAGCACAACCAGTATCAGTATCATCCAAAGTTTTCGTGAACGTACGGGCTTCATGCATCAACCCCTGTGCCAGTCTGCAAGACGCTTTCGCATCAGGCGCGCATGAGTGGTCGCGGTCAGCGTCAGGCCTGTGACAACCAGCGCCGCCAGCCCAAATGCCGGCCATACAAACGCACCATAGCCACCCATGGCAAGTTTTGTCGCAATATGGCTTATCATGCGCAACCCTTCCTGAACAGTTTTTGTACCCAGTCCATCTCACGTTCGCGCCATATGAGTTCCATACGGCCACGGTAAACAATGTGCCACAGCGAGAACAGGCTAAAACCTGCAAGGCTAATCAGCAGCGGATAGAGCATTGGCGCATCTATTTTGGGTTTGGTAAAGACACTGAGGGTCGCGCCCTGGTGCAGGCTGTTCCACCAATAAACGGAATAATGAATAATCGGTAAATCAACAAGTCCGGCCAGCACGAGTATAGCCATGAGGCGATCACCATCCCGTGGATTGCGACAGGCACTTCCTGTAGCAAGAATAGCGGCATAAAGAAGCAGCAGTACCAGTTCTGAGGTCAGGCGTGCATCCCACACCCACCATGTACCCCACATTGGCTTCCCCCAAATGCTGCCGGTCACGAGCGCCAGCAGCGCCATCCAAAAACCGGTCTGTGCGCAGAAACGAATCAAAAGACCGGCTATTTTAATGCGCCAGACCAGCAGCAGTACGCTGAGAAAAGCCATCCACGTGTAAATTCCCATGGACATAAAAGCGCTCGGCACATGGATATAGATAATTCGAAACGCATCACCCTGCTGATAATCCGGCGGAGCAAGGAACAGCCCCCAGAAAATTCCAGTCAGTAACAGACAAAAAGCCACTGTTCCGAGAGGAAAAAGCAGACGTCCTGTCAGACGGTAGAAAGACTTTGGTGAAGCCAGTTGATATAAATAAAACCACATGGGCAACGAATCAGTCAGAAAAATGCCCTGATTCTACCACGCATCAGCCGGCAACGCGAACACGTAATGCACCTGCAATGGCAAACGGCAGCAGTATGATGGCCAAAAGCGAGGCTGCAAGCAGCAATGCGAGCAGTCCACTCACGGCTTGTCCTGCAATTGCCGCACTGACGGCTCCGCTTCCAAAAATCATGACAGGAACGGCAAGTGGCAGTACAACAAGCGCCATCAGCATGCCCCGCTGGCGAACGCCAAGGCTGAAGGCCGCGGTGAGTGCGCATAAAAGCGCAAGAGCGGGTGTTGCACACACAAGGGATGCCGCAAGGACAAGCGTTTCAAACCTGTTAAACCCAAAAAACACGCCTATAAGCGGCGTTAACAGAAGTAACGGGAGAAGCGTGGAGAGCCAGTGCACGAGCAGGCGCGCTCCAGCCAGAAGGTAGAGTGGATAGCCGCTTAAAATCCACTGCTCAAGATGCCCGTCTTCAAAATCTTCCACAAAAAGGCGCTCAGACTGCAGCATAAAGGCAAAGAGCGTTGCTATCCAGAAAAGTCCAGGTGCTGTTGTCCGTATGTGAGCGCTGTCTGCCGGCAGTGTCAGCGCAAAAAACACTGGCACCATTATGAAGAAGAGACTTGCGTTTAAGAGATGTCGAAATTCGCGCCATACCAGCAGCAGGTCACGCATACACTGACGCCAGAAGAGTGATATCACAGCAGATACTCCCTGAAAGGCACTAATGGCAGCGGCTGGTGCGAAGTCAGCACCACCATCCCCCCCCTCTCCTGGTGGACTTTAAGGTGTTCGGCAAAGTGCTCAATGCCTTCCGCATCAAGTGCATTCAAGGGTTCATCGAGCAGCCACAGCGTGGCGTTTGACAACAGGAGTGCAGTGAGCGCAAGACGCCGCTGCTGCCCTTCTGACAACAGCCCCGCCGGCATGTCCGCGACATTCATAAGACCGGTTTCTGTCAGCGCCGTTTCAATGCTGCACCCGCTAAACGACTGTCGCAGTAAAAAACGGCAGTGCTCACGCGGGGTCAGCGCGGGATGAACGGCATTTCGGTGTCCGATAAAACAAAGGCGCGCAAAATGTGCCGCGAGATTCTTTTGGATATCACGCCCATCAAAACGCACGCTGCCTGAATCTGGCGCTAAAAGACCTGCAAGGATACGCAGGAGTGTCGTCTTGCCCCGACCGTTACCTGCGCGAAGATGCAGAATGTCCCCGGGCTTTAACGCGAGGCTGACGCCCCGAAGCAGAGGCGTGTGTGCATACCCAAAGCTCAGGGGACCTGCTTCCAACATACATTGCTCTCCAGTGATGACACGAAGGGTAACGCCTTCAGCCGTGTTTTACAAGTTAACCCCTTGCGACAGCGACCATTGCAGCAGATAATTGAGGCTCTTATCTAAAGGATTCAACCATGGATTTTCTCGCTCAATACGGTCTTTTTTTCTTAAAGGCATTTACCCTTGTCATCGCCCTTCTGCTGCTTTTTGCAGGAATTGCTGCCTTAAGCAGAAAATCAACGCAAACACTTGATATTCGTCCGCTTAATGACAGCTTTGACGCGCTTAGAAAACGCCTTTACAAAACGGTTCATGGTAAAAAGCTGCGCATTAAACGTGATAAATCTGAAACGCGCCCGGCGGTATTTGTCATTGACTTTAAGGGCGACATTAAAGCTTCTCAAGTGGAGGCGCTGCGCGAAGAAATCAGCGCGGTTCTTGCCGTTGCAGGCCCAAAGGATGAAGTGATGGTGCGTCTGGAAAGCCCTGGCGGCATGGTGAGTGGCTACGGGCTTGCGGCCTCACAGCTCGCGCGCCTTCGCGAGCGTAATATTCCGCTGACTGTCTGCATTGACCGGGTTGCGGCAAGTGGCGGCTATCTGATGGCAGCGGTTGCTAACAAGGTTATCGCCGCTCCGTTTGCAATTGTGGGTTCCATCGGTGTAGTAGCGCAGCTTCCTAATTTTCACCGCTGGCTGAAAGAGCGCAATATTGATGTCGAGCTCATCACTGCCGGCGAATATAAACGCACCTTAACGGTCTTTGGCGAAAACACGGAAAAGGGGCGTAAAAAATTCCAGGACGATTTGGAAAAAATTCACCATGCCTTTAGAGATTACGTCCTGTCGATGCGGGGCAGCGTCAACATTAAGGAAGTCGCAACCGGCGAGCACTGGCTCGCGAGTGACGCAATGGCACTCGGCCTTGTGGATGCCCTGCAAACCAGTGACGACTGGCTTTTAGAAAAACTCAAAACTGCGAATGGTTTCAGCATATGCCGCGAAATCAGACAGCCTCTGCTCACACGCCTGTTACGCCCCGCGATGCAGGTATTGCACTTTCCAGGCAATTTTTAAAATTTGTGCCTATAATCAGGAGTGAACGCGCAACCGGAGGGCGCCATGAGTGACTTAAAATCCAAATTGCCAGATTTCCAGGAATTGACATCAATGACCATGAAACTCTTTGGCGATGTCAAGAAGAGTGTTTGTGAAATCGTGGACGATTATAAGCAAAAACGTGCCGAAGAAGCGAAAGCGTCAGGTGCCGCGGAAGAAAAAACCACTGAAATTCACGAAGACGTCAGTACGGAAAAACCGGTTAAAAAAACTTCGACCAGGAAAAAAGCCGACAAGGATGAAGGCGCTGAAGTTTAAGCTTTGAGCATCACAGCAACTGCCTTGAGTCAAAAAACTTAAGGAGGCTGTCTTTTTCTGAATAAAGCATTGTATTTAATGGCTTTTGGTAGGCTGGGCTGAGCATCGCGAAGCCCGGCATCGGCTATCACCGGCCTTGGGGAGCAATGGAGCTGCCAACCGACTTCAGGCTTTTCTGTTGTTCTTAATGGTATTAACTCACCACGCTTTACCTCATCTTGCAAGATTGCCCAAAAGGATAAAACATTATGTTAGCTAAATGCTCCGTTTTTATTGCCACCAGTCTTGATGGCTTTATTGCCAGAGAGGATGGTGCCATTGATTGGTTGATGAAAGCAAATACTCTTGCGCCACCCGGTGAGGATGGTGGCTATAAAGCATTCATATCCACAGTAGATGGACTTATTATGGGAAGGCATTCATTTGAGAAAGCATTATCGTTTGACCCTTGGCCATATGGTGAACTTCCAGTAGTGGTAATGAGTAGCCAACCAATTAAAATACCTAATCACATAAAAAACTGTGTCTCAACATCTTCAGAAACACCTGCAGAGCTAGTTAAGAGGTTAACAAATGAAGGGTTTAAACATCTTTATATTGATGGTGGCATTACCATTCAGAACTTTATTGCAGGTAATCTGATTAATGAATTAACAATAACACTTGTTCCGGTTTTGTTAGGCTCTGGTCGATTATTATTTGGAGCATTGGCACATGATGTTGAATTAAATCATATTACAACGCATACATTTGATGGTGGCTTTGTTCAAGTTAAATACAAAATTGATGCAGCTGACTTATTGGAGACAAAAAATGACTAAGTTTGATGGTGGATGTTTGTGTAACGCTACTACCTATATCGCTAAAGGTGCACCATATAACCCGCATTTATGCTCATGCACTATGTGCCAAAAATCTTCTGGTGCACCAACAGTTGCTTGGGTTGAGTTTCCTTTAGAAGATTTTGAATGGACAGGAAATAATCCTGCTTTATATCAATCTTCTGAAGTTACCCAACGATGTTTCTGTCAAAATTGCGGTGGTTTACTGGCGACCCTTAACAAAGGCTACTCAAATATCTGTATAACTATTGCCTCATTAAACAACCCCAATCAGATCACTCCGAATGAACAACATAGTTACAGGGAAAGTGCACCTAACTGGTGGATACCCCATATTGTAAAACAAAATTCGTTACCTTAAGTCGGTTGGCAGCTCCATTGCTCCCCAAGCCCGATCGCCGTAAGCCGGATATGTAAACGTGCATCCATCCCTGGACTTATCCGCCCAGGTTATGTCGCTAATCGGTTTACATCATGAAACAAAGACATCTCCTAATCAAATGCAGTTAATAAATTGTTCACTTGAACTGAATACACATCAATAAAATCCCTTTTCTCTGCTCCGATTTTTTGATAAAAATTTTGTCCTCGCAGATTGTCTTTCATGCACCAGACATTTAAACGACCAATATTTTTATCCTGGGCTATCAAAGCAAGTTGATACATTAAATTAAAACCAATTTTGGCATTTCTAAATTCTGGACTTATATACAAATCATCAACCTGTATCATCGGGCTCACGTTAAAAGCCCTGTTGATATTGGCAAACGTATAAAGACAAAATCCCAGCAATTTTTCGTGACTATCAGCAGCCACTAAACAATTCCAATCGGCATTAAGGCCAAATAATTCTCTTTCTAAACGTTCTCTTGTTAGTTTAAAACGCTCAAAAGAACCTTCATATTTTACTAAATCCACCAACATGTTAAATAATTGATCCAGATCATCAACTCTCACAGTTCGGATTGTATAATCAATAGTACCTTTAACCATGTACTCCTCTTATAACTCATGTTTGAACAATACGTATTAAGCGTAATATCGCTCTGCATGCCGCTGGGTTCATATTGGCGCATCGCGCAGGAGAATGGAGGCCAGGAAAACCAATTTGTAAGTGGCATCGAGCATTACGTAATTCTTAAATTTGCTTTTCAGGCCGGGTAATACCATATTTTCGCATTTTTTCAACCAGTGTGGTGCGGCGCATGTTTAAATAACTGGCGGCGTGCGCAACTATCCAGTCTGATTCTTCGAGTGCCTGAGAAATTATGGCAAGCTCAGTTTTTACGAGATGTTCCCGTAAATCAATCCCCTGCCCATTCAACAACATGCTGCGTGCCGGCATTTCGAGAAGTGTTTCTCGCTCGTTGCGTGCCGGTGAGAGCGAGGGCGTGCGCAAACGCCTTGGCAAATCGTCTTCTGAAACAATGCCGTTTGGATGCAGGATGGACAGGCGCTCCACAAGATTCGCCAGTTCACGCACATTACCGGGCCAGTCATACTGACAAAGTACCGCAAGCGCAGACTGCATGAGTCGAACGCCAGGCTTTCCTTCCCCTTCGAGGCGTGAAACCAGTTCGTTAAAGAGCAGTACGATATCTTCTCGACGCTCGCGAAGCGGCGGCATTTCGATGGGAAACACATTCAGGCGATAAAATAAATCTTCACGAAACTTACCTTCCTCTATTGCTGCTTCCAGGTTACGGTGTGTTGCAGCAATAACACGTACGTTAACGTCTACGCTTCGGTTGCTGCCAACACGCTCAAAACAGCGCTCCTGCAGCACACGCAAAAGCTTAACCTGCATGTTAAGCGGCATGTCACCGATTTCATCAAGAAAAAGCGTTCCTCCGTTGGCCAGCTCAAAACGGCCCTGACGGGCGGTTATAGCCCCGGTAAATGCACCCTTCTCATGGCCAAACAGTTCGCTTTCAAGCAGTTCTGCAGGTATGGCACCGCAGTTAATGGGAATAAAAGGTTTACCAGCCCGATAGGAAAACGCATGAATATTGCGCGCGACGACTTCTTTTCCCGTACCAGACTCTCCGAGAATCAAGACACTGGCCTCTGTGTCAGCCACCTGCGCAATAAGACGCCGCACGAGACGAATCGCTTCACTGTTACCAACAAGGCTTCGAAACAAAGGGGTTTTTTTCAGAGGGCTTTCGCTGGCACCAAGGACTTCCCTTGCGACTTCACACTTATGCAGCGCTTCAAGCATTTGTGAGTAACTGAGTGGAAAGCGAAGGCTCGCCAGCACATTTTTTACAGCTGCCTGCTGTACATCAACGGGTGAGTCTATGAGAAGAATGGGCTTTTCGGGATACAAACCTGCGAGTTCGTCCAGAAGGTCAAAGGTTTCTGCACCATCAGGAGGCGCACCCAGCACAACAAGTTCGGTCTTCTGTACCATCCTGTCTCGGCATTTTCTGCGCGACATTGTTTGCGCAGATTCTCCTACAAATTCCAGAATTGTCAGCAGTTTGCCGGCACGGGGCTCATCATCATCGAGGATGACAATGCGTGTTCCTTCGCCCATTACTCAAAATCCCTTTTACGCATTAACCAATTAAAGTATCGGTCATCTGACACCTGCCTGTCAAACAAATGACGCCAAACGCTCCGCACAAAGACAACCTTCATCGCGCACAGGCAATATGCAGAAATCCCCTGCAGTCATTGCCAAAGCAGAGTTCATCCGTACCTAGCGCTTTCGTAGCAGGGACATGTTCCTGCACTTTGTAACTCTTTGCTTCAAGATAGCCCATCCGGCGACAGAACGAATGCGCAGCCCTCTTTCCACATCCCTTATCACCATCGTAGCACCAGGAAATGCGGTAATTACTGTGGCGCGGGTAGACAAAGTCGCGCAGCCGGTAGTGCCATGAAGCAGGCGGTGTGTGGCTCAGTTTTTCAACACAATCAATCAGCATAAAGCCATTGCAACGCCATCCCTTACAGTGCGCCGGAGTTCCGATATAGTGGGTCATGCCGAGATTGGGCGCCTTAACCATCTGATCGGCCCGCGCGTATCCCATGGCGCGGCAATAGGCATTCGCGATGGGCATGCCGCATTTTTTGCCATCCAGTGAACAATAATCAAGTCGCTTACCGTGATAGGTCGGGTGCCAGAAACTGCGAAACGCATTTTGTTTCGCGCCGTTATCGGCGCTGGCGGTCAAAGTCAGGAGACTCAAAAACGCCATTCCTCCAATCAGACGAAAAAAGCCCATGTCCATTGCCTCATGCTGAATTCTCTCGATAGTAGCATACTCAATAGCGCATGCGTACCCGCTCATTACCCAAAAGACCTGTAAGGTGTTGCAGAAGCGTATCAGTGGGCAGTACATGCCACTCAACTCCGAGCGTCAGGCGCGCACGCGCAACACCATTATCATAGTCAAGCTGCACCGGACACTTTCCAGACCACGCGCTCAAAAGCGCTTTAACCGCTGTAAGCTTTTCTGCGTCTTTTATGCCCAGCGACAGCGTAAGGCTGCGGCCAAAATGGCATCGCGCTTCCTCGCTGGTGTATAGTTTTGATGCCGTCATTTTGACACCACCACTAAAGTCATCCCGCGACAGCTCCCCTTCCGCCACCACTACCGTACCGCTTGTTAAGCTTCGCTCATGCGCCTCAAAGTTTTCCTGAAACACCACTACATCAATCCTGGTCTGCCCATCTTCAAGACCGATAATGGCCAGTTTTTTTCCGCGTTTGGTCAGTACACGGCGAATACCGGTAACAAGGCCAAACACCGTGGCTTTTTTGCGTGACAGCAAATCAGGAGCTGATACCGCGGTCGCAAAAGCTTTAAACTCTTGCCGAAACGCGTCCACCGGATGCCCGCTCAAATAGCGACCGAGTGTTTCTTTCTCACCATCAAGCCGCTGATTGAGTGTCCATGGAGCCGCTGTGACATAATCCTCATGCACCGGGTGCTCTTCCATCATCGCAAACAAAGACCCCTGCCCGCTGGCATCGGCCTGGTGTGTTTTTTCCGCGAGGCGAAGCGCTTTATCGATAGAGACAAAAAGGCTGCCGCGCTCTACTCCCCAGACATCCATGGCGCCACTTTTAACAAGCACTTCCAGCACACGCCGGTTTAGCCTGCGAATATCCTGACGCTCGCAAAAGGCGAACAGCCCGCCAAAAGCACCCTCACGTGCGCGGTTCTCCATGAGGTTAGCCACCACGGCTTCACCAACCCCGCGAATTCCGCCAAGGCCGTAGCGCAGTACCTTTTCGCCGGTAACGGTAAAAATAAAATCAGAATGTTCCACGCAGGGAGGCAGGACTTTTAATCCCATGTGTTCACATTCATCGATGAAATGCACGACCTTTTCTGTATTGTCCATATCCGCGGTTAATACCGCTGCCATGAATGCGCCGGGATAATGTGCTTTGAGCCACGCGGTTTGATAAGCTACCAGTGCATAGGCGGCTGAGTGCGATTTGTTAAAGCCATAGCCTGCAAACTTTTCCATAAGGTCGAAAATTGAGGCGGCAAGCTCCGCATCCACACCACGTGCTACCGCACCATCAGTAAAAATGGCACGCTGCTGCGCCATTTCTTCAGGCTTTTTCTTACCCATCGCCCGACGCAGCAGGTCGGCGGCTCCAAGCGTATAATTTGCGAGCACCTGAGCAATCTGCATCACCTGTTCCTGATAGAGAATGACTCCATAAGTTGGTTTCAGAATAGGCTCAAGATCAGGATGCGGATAGGCAACAGCGGCACGTCCGTGTTTTCGGTCGATAAAGTCATCCACCATCCCTGATTGCAGCGGGCCCGGGCGAAAGAGTGCCACGAGTGCGACGATGTCCTCAAAACAGTCCGGCTGCAAACGGTGCACGAGTTCTTTCATGCCGCGGGATTCCAGCTGGAATACAGCGGTGGTCTGGCAGGCTTTCAAGAGCGCGAAGGTTTCGGGGTCATCCATCGGAATGGCGCTGATATCAACCGGAGGAAGCCCTGCTTTTGCACGCTCTTTGTTAACTGTTTTCAATGCCCAGTCGATAATAGTCAGGGTTTTCAGGCCAAGGAAGTCAAATTTAACAAGGCCTACGGCTTCAACATCGTCCTTGTCAAACTGGCTGACAATCTGTGTGGAACCTTCTTCACAGTAAATGGGAGTAAAATCAGTGAGTGCCGAAGGAGCAATGACCACGCCTCCGGCATGTTTGCCGGCATTTCGGGTAATGCCCTCAAGGGTGAGTGCGAGGTCTATCAGCTCGCGTACCTCGTCTTCATTTTCGTAGCGCTCCCGCAGTTGATCTTCCTGCTCCATGGCTTTGTTGAGCGTCATGCCGATTTCAAACGGGACAAGCTTTGCGAGTGCATCGACAAAACCATAAGGGTGCCCAAGCACCCGCCCCACATCGCGAAGCACCGCTTTCGCCGCCATGGTACCAAAAGTGATGATCTGCGATACGCTTTGTCGACCATAACGTGCAGCAACATACTCAATCACCCTGTCACGCCCCTGCATGCAGAAATCGATGTCAAAATCTGGCATCGATACCCGTTCCGGGTTCAGAAAACGTTCAAAAAGCAGGTCATACTGCAGGGGATCGAGATCGGTAATGGCGAGCGCATACGCCACAAGTGAACCGGCTCCTGAACCACGCCCAGGCCCCACGGGAACGCCATTTTCACGTGCCCATCGGATAAAATCAGCGACAATAAGAAAATAACCTGCGAAACCCATGGCATTGATAACGGAAAGCTCAAGTGCCAGTCGCTCGTCATACGGAGAGCGCCTCTCAGCTGCTGCATCACCAAAAAGTCGAGTTAAGCGCTCTTCAAGACCGCTTTTTGATAATGTTATCAAATACTCTTCCGTTGTACCTCCGTCCGGTATGGGAAACTGTGGCAGATAAGACTTTCCAAGATGCAGCATCACGGTACAGCGTTTGCTGATTTCAACGGTATTGGTCAGTGCTTCGGGGATATCGGCGAAAAGCTCTGCCATCTCCTCAGGGGTTCGCAGATATTGCTTCTCGGTATAAAGGCGTGGACGAGACGGGTTTGAGAGGGTTTCGCCGGCGTGTATGCACACACGCGCCTCGTGTGCCCAGAATTCGCTTTCCTTCAGGTAGCAGACATCGTTTGTCGCAACAATTGGCAGAGAGAGGTTTTCAGCGAGCCTCAGCACTTCTTTGTTATAGAGCGCTTCATCATCCCGGCCAACACGTTGTATTTCCAGATAAAAGCGCCCGGGAAACGTTTCAGACCATCCTGTAGCAAGGCGCTCGGCACGGGCTCTGTCACCGCTAAGGAGTGCCTGACCAATATCACCACGCACACCGCCTGATAACGCTATCAACCCCTCCGAGGCTTCACGAATCCACGCATAATCCACGCGCGGCTCCCCCTGTAGCTGCCCCTCCTGCCAGGCGCGTGAGACAAGGCGTGTTAAGTTTTTGTAACCGGTTTCGTTTTGACACAGCAAAAGCATTGAGCTTGTCTGTCGAGGATTAGCGGCATCCATGCAGGGCAAATCACTGCCAAAAATCGGCTTTATGCCGTAAGAAGTCGCCGCCTTAAAGACTTTAACCGCCGCAAAGAGGTTACAAAAATCGGTGACAGCAACGGCACGCATGCCACTTTTTTGCACGGAATCCATGAGAGTATCCACGCGCACAAGACCATCCTTAAGCGAATATTCAGTGTGCAATCGCAGGTGGACGAACTGTTGCGGCATGAAGTAACCCGTGTAATCGACTGGTAAGCCCCATAGTGTGGAGCCTCAGAAAAATTTTGACAAGGGTGTGCGCCACGAATATCACTTTAGGGCATTGCCCTGGGCAGAAGAGTTTCTGGGGTCAAGCGTGTCGCGCACGGCATCGGCAAACAGATTACAGGCAAGCACCAGCGCAAACATCATGATAAAAGCCGCGAACATCGGCCACCACACCACCGGTTCACGCGAAAGCTCAAGGCGGGCACTGTTAATCATGTTGCCCCAGCTGATGGTCATTGGCGATACGCCCACGCCCACATAGGACAACACCGCTTCCGCAAGTACGAGAAAACTGAAGTCGAGTACAAGGGTGATAAGTACAATGTGCAACACATTCGGCAGAAGGTGACGGCGCATGATGGTTAACGATGAACTGCCAAGCGCGCGCGCAGCCAGCACATAATCCATCTCACGCAACTTAAGCGTTTCTGCCCGCAACAGACGGCAAAGACCGGTCCAGCTCGTCATCCCGAGAATAAGACAAAGCGCGAGCAGTCTTGCGTCCGCACTGTCGGCCAGTGTCGGAAATTGCTCTGGATGATTGGTAATCCACGTCTGCAGCGAGAGAACAGACGCTGAAATCAGCAGCACCCCGGGGATTGAACTTAACGTTGTGTAGACATATTGAATTGCATCATCGACAACCCCGCCAAAGAAGCCTGCCGCCGCTCCAAGAAAAAGCGCGAGTGGCAGCATAAAAAGGGTCGTCAGAAGGCCTATGGCAAGTCCCGTGCGGATGCTTTTCACACTCTGATAAAAAATATCTTCCCCCACCTTGCCGGTACCGAGCACGTGCAACACTCGCGACAACGTGTATGTTGCCACCACAACTGCAACCAGGCAGGCAATCGTAAGGATGGCCGCACGCATTCCAGGAGTTGGCACAAACGAGCGCGCCGGACTACGACGAGGCCCTAAGGCACTGGTCAAAAACCAGAGTATCCCGGATACGAGCAAGCCTGCACTGGCGCCAAAACCTGCAGCACGCCACACAACGCGCTCAACATCGGCAGGCGTTTCGAGGAATGCAGGCGGGAATTGTAAGCGTGGCTTCACCTGCTGCGCCCGCCCATCAACCACAATAACTTCTGGCGTGAACAGCGTCAATGCGAGCGGTGATGAATACGTTTTTTCAGAGTATTGTCCCACGGGATAAAAAAGCCTGTCGAGAACCGTTGCTGTCTGACTTGAGGGCGTGGCTTTTCCCGGGAGCCTTGCCGGAATGGAATCGAGGACGCCGATGAGCATAAAGGCAAAGACGACAACGGCCGCACTTGCGGCGATGGGTTTTTGAAAAAGACGTCTGCAGACTTCACGCGCCGGTGCTTTACGCAGGCTGTATCCAAACCACAGAAGACCCAGTGCCATGACCGTGAGCAGACACCAGTCAGTTAACAAAAAATGATGGCTCATGTCAGTCTCACACGCGGGTCAACGAGGGTATATGATATATCCGTGAGGATAAGTCCCACGAGATAAAGCACTGAGCCAAGAAACACCATGGCGCGAACAATGGCAAAATCCTGCTGTTGAATAGCATCTATCATGTAACTGCCAAGGCCTGGTACCCCAAAAAAAGACTCGAGCACAAGGCTTCCCATAAACAGTGAGGGGATAAGGACAACCACACCGGTAAGAATCGGCAACATCGCGTTTTTTAAAACATGCCCAAACAATACTGCCTGCTCCGACAAGCCCTTTGCCCGTGCCGTACGCGCATAATCTTTTGCGATTTCCTCAAGAAAGAGCGTACGATACCAGCGCGCCCCTGCCCCAAGCCCGCCAAGAACCGCCACCAGTACCGGCATCAAGAGAAAGCGCACACTGTCAAGGCCGGATTCATACCCGGAAATGGGCGCAAGCCGCAGTATTTTCCCAAAAAGATATTGTCCGCCAATAATGTAAAAAAGTGCGGAAATCGACATCAGGATAATACAGATTACGACACCGGAAATATCTACCCAAGTCGTGCGAAAAAATGCCATACACATGGCAAGTACAATATCCGCAAACATGCTGAGAAAAAGCACGGGGAGCGCTATGGCAAGACTTGGCCACATGCGGTGAGAGATGTCAAAGCTGATATCACGACCGCCATCAGACATTCCAAAATCAAAGGTGAAAAGGCGCATGGATTTCTGGTAAAAAAGCGTTTCTGTTACCCTCGAGACTCCCTCTGCCTCAGGGTTATAAAAAAGCGGTAAATGATACCCGTGTTCTTCCTTCCACTGCGTGATTAACGCCCCTGTGACATGCTTTTGCCCAAGCTGCATGCGCGCCATGTCATCTGGTGAATTCACCATAAAAAACAGCGCAAAGGTAATGAGATTAATGCCAAAAAGAACCGGCAGAGCGTACAAAACACGGCGAAACAGATAGTGCCCCATTTATGGTCTCCTGCGTGCGGTTGCGCGCTCGCGTTTGTAATACGCAAAAACAAGCGGCACGAGTAAAAGTCCAAGCACAATAAGCATGAAAAAAAGTGAAAACAGTCGCGGTGTATTCCAGCGTTCGCGCAGGACTTCCCGTTTTTTAGCATCCACCGCCAGATACTTCAGTGTATTCTGCGCAATGGGATTGGGTTTCATTGGTGAAACCCAGGGCTGTGCGAGTGAAAAGGCCTGGGTATTTATCCCCCACACCCATGGAGCATCGCGGCGCACGATTTCAACAAGCGCATCTACCATTTTTGCACGTACGGCATCATTTTCGCGGTTTTTCATTGCATCAAAAAGTGTGTTAAACGCTGGATTATCATAGTTTGCGGCATTTTCGCCGCCATGTTTTACCTTACCATTGGGTCCATAGAGCATAAAGAGAAAATTTTCAGGATCTGGATAATCGGCATACCATCCCCAACTAAAAATCTGTGCATTGCCTGCGCGCATTTTTTCCTGAAAACGATTATACAGCGTGCCCCTGATATTAAGATCAATACCAATACGCGCAAACTGCTTACGCATCCAGTCAAGCTGCGCCTTATCATCAGGACTGCCTGTTACCGGAACGTCATAGTGAAGGATTAAGGGCTTCCCGGTATGTGGGTCAATCCCGTCTGGGTAGCCTGCTGTCTTCATGAGCGCGTGTGCACGTGCGAGTGGAAGCCGCGAGCGTTTGCCGTCTTTAAAGGCATACACATAGGGATTAGTGCCTTCTCTGCCGTCTTTATAACCGAATATACCAGGCGGCAGAGGACCCTGTGCCGGTACTCCCCGTCCGTTAAAGAAAATTGCAATGTTCTCTTCCCATGATATCGCAATGGAAATGGCCTGCCGCAAGGCGCGCGCGCGCTCACTGTTCCCTCCAACTACAGGGTCAAGCATGTTAAAGCCCAGGTAATAAATCGCAACTTCATCGCTCTGATTTAAGCGAATGCCCTTATCACGCAATGCTTTTGTCGGGCGCGCAACGCCATTTGGCAAGATTTGAACCGCATTGGCAAAGCTGTCAGCACTGATGCCGGAAAGGTCATAATAGCCCTGCAAAAATTTATTCCAGCGTGGCAGGGATTCCTTTTCAAGCGCATAGACTGCCTTGTCAATCAGTGGCAGGCGCTTGCCGGCATTTTGCAGATACCCCATTTTTCGGTCTTCTTCCGTTCCGTTAACCGGAAAACGTTCTTCGCGAAAATTTGGATTTTTTTCAAGAACCATCTGGCGATTCGGGTTGTTTTCCACCAGCATGAACGGCCCGGTTCCAACAGGATACCATCCAAGTACAAGGTTTTTATCATCCATGCCAGGCTGCGCGCTGAAGTGCTCAGCTTCCCAGGGCAATGGAGAAAAAAAAGGCATGGCAAGCCAGTACATAAACTGCGGATAATCGCCATGAATCATGATTTCAAAGGTGTAATCATCCACTCGCTTTACCCCGGCAAGCGGAATGTCGCGCAAATCAGTCCATCCTTTTGCCGCCTCTACATTGGGAAACGCCTTCTTATAATCGGCAAAGCCAACGATATAGGCACTCATCAATCCATAAATGGATGAATTCACCCATGGACTCGCGAGACGCTTGATATTGTAAATGTAATCATCGGCCACAAGCTCGCGCGTTCCGGTATAGCGAAAATCAGCAAGCCGATTAATGTCATGGTCCTCGAGCCATTGCACACTGATGTGGTGATAACGGAGTTTTCCTGATTTATCGCGTGCAAATGCCGGATGCGGCTGATAAAAAATACCAGGCTTAATGCGAATGGTATACACGCTGAAAGCGGCATGCGCTTTCGTGGAAGGCTTAAGTCTGGCGTCAAGATAGCGCACCTTCGGCATTTCCTTAGCCGTCAGTGGCACCAGTGTCAGTGGGCGCGCCAGATAATCATACTGCAGAGGCGGCTCATAAATCTGCGTAAGAAACTGGTATTCGGTGCTGGAATAGGATTTAGCCGGATCGAGCGTTTTAGGCTGTTCAGAAAAGGACGAATAATAAATATTTTTCCCGCGCTCCTCATCCGGCCATGGATTATTCAGCACAAACGGCGAGGCATTCAGGAGAGCTGACCAGAGCAGCAGAAGGAGTATCCCTCGACTCATGCGCTGTCCCCATTCAGCATGGCAAGAAACACCGCCTCATCAAGCACCTGCACACCAAGTGCCAGTGCTTTTTCAAGTTTAGAACCTGCTTCAGAACCGGCTACAACAAAATCTGTTTTAGCCGAAACGCTGCCCGATACTTTGGCGCCACAGGCCAGCAGACGCGCCTTGGCATCTTCACGCCCCATGGCGTTCAGCGTGCCGGTTAAAACCACCGTTTTGCCGCTGAAGGCGTGATTTTCAACCGGTGCATTAATGACAGGCGGCGGCCAGTGTACACCGGCATCAAGCAGTTTACGGATAACGTTTTGATTATGCGCTTCAGCGAAAAAATGCAGCACGTGTTCAGCACCTGCCGGACCAATATCGGGAATGCGCATCAGGTCTTCCTCAGTCGCGCAGGAAAGTGCGTCAACATCCGCAAAATGCGTTGCAAGCAGGCGCGCACTGGATTCTCCGATTTCGCGTATACCAAGGGCATAGAGAAAGCGGGAAAAGGTCGTTTTTCGGCTGTCGGCAATCGATTTAAGCAGTTTTTTTGCAGATTTTTCCGCCATGCGCGGCAACGATTCCAGGTTTTCCTGTGTCAACCCGTACAAATCAGCAACATCCTTCAGCAAACCGCTGCTGATTAGGTGCTCGATTACGACACTGCCAAGGCCATCAATCGCCATGGCCTTACGGGATGCGAAATGCCAGACACTGCGCGCAAGCTGCGCCGGGCAAAAAAGTCCGCCGCTGCAGCGTGCGACTGCCTCACCCGGAATATGCTCCACTTCCGAGCCGCAGACTGGACACACAGACGGCAGCGTAACCGCACGCGCGTCAGGTGGTCGACGTTCATGTATCACCGCTACTACTTCAGGGATAACATCACCTGCTCTTCGAATAATGACGGTGTCATAGATACGGATATCCTTGCGTGTAATTTCGTCCATATTATGCAGCGTTGCATTGCTGACCGTTACTCCGCCAACGCTGACAGGTTCAAGGCGTGCGACCGGGGTCAGTGCACCGGTTCGACCAACCTGGAAATCAACGCCCAAAAGGCGCGTGCTTTCCTCTGTGGCTGGAAATTTGTGTGCACAGGCAAAACGCGGCGCACGCGCAACAAATCCCATTTCCCGTTGCAGGCGCGCGCTGTCAAGCTTATAAACAACCCCATCGATATCAAACGGCAGACTATCGCGTGAGGCGAGCATCGCGTCATAGTATGCCGTGCATCCCTCAAGCCCTCTTGCCGGCTTAATGAGCGATGAAACAGGAAACCCCCAGTCTTTTAAAAGGGCGAGCTGCTGCAGGTGGCTGTTTGGCAGCACAAAACCCTCGCAGGCACCAACACCATAGCAATAGAGGGAAAGCGGACGCTTTGCGGTAATCGCGGGATTGAGCTGACGCAGACTGCCAGCAGCTGCATTGCGTGGATTAGCAAAGGTTTTCTCACCCGCCACGGTTGCCGCTGCATTAAAGGCATTAAAACCGTTAAGTGGCATAAAAACTTCACCCCGCACTTCGATATAAGCTGGTGGAGTCGTGGTTAAAAGACGCAGTGGAATGGCAGGAATGGTACGAATATTCGCTGTAACATCTTCCCCCTCCTGACCGTCTCCACGGGTTGCAGCATGGGTCAGGAGGCCTTCTTCATAGACCAGATTGACCGCAAGACCGTCAAGCTTGGGCTCGCAGGCGAAAGCAAGTTCGGTATCGGGGGTCTCCAGCTGCTCTGAAAGACGGCGCATGAACGCCCGCAGCTCCTCCTCGGTAAACACATTTGAAAGCGAGAGCATCGGCACGCGGTGCCTGAAGGTTTCAAAGCCATCCGCCGCCCGACCGCTCACCCGCTGAGTCGGAGAGTCAGGCGTTATCCACTCAGGATGGCTACGCTCAAGCGCTTCCAGCGCGCGATAATCACGGTCATACTCGGCATCCGGCACCAGGGGATTATCGAGAACATAGTAGTGATAATCAAAGCGGCGCAGGCGCTCGCGCAGTGCTTCGAGTGTGGCGGGCGTGATGTCGGTGTTCATGCGGCGGTCTTCCCCAGGGGTCTTGAAAGAGAGCATACCTTATTGTTGTTACAGAAAAAACCTTCATTTCATGGCGGCTGCGCTTGCCGCTAAAACCGGAATATGCTATACATCGCGCCACCCACTATAAGAGGCAGAATAAATGGACTTTCTACGTGTTACAGCCTGTGTCTGTACCCTGCTTGTATCCACTCTCAGTTACAGTAATACGCTCCCGCAAGGAAACGAAGGTATCGTCCTTGTGCATGGCACGAAAGATCACCGCGAAGACGCAGAAGGCGATTACTGGAAATACGAATTCATTGACGCCCTGAGCGCGCCACTGCCGACGCCCGAGAACCGACTGGTGGTGCACTGCGATTTTACTCCCTATATGTGGGATGAAGCAGCGGCCGGCTGTATGGTCAATCAAATGCTTGATTTTGCGAGAGACCGGCATATTACCTCTTATACGGTTTACACCCATTCAGACGGCGGTAATGTCATGCGCTGGGTGCTGTCAAATCCAGCCTATGACCCACGCTATATTGAAGTTCTTCCCCTTATTCGAGAAGTTATTGCGCTTGCTCCATCAAGTGGCGGTACCATTCTGGCAGACCAGGCGGTGGATGGTAACTTTTTTGAAGAAGGGCTGGGCTGGTTGCTTGGGTACCAGACTAACTCTGTCAAACAGCAGCGCGTTGGTGACATGGCGGTCTATAATGATGAGCTTCTTTACGGCTCACCTGAGCGTCCTAATCTGGTAAAACCGTTTCGTGTGGTCGTGGGCACGGATGTAACCGCCTCACCTTTTAACAGTGCAAGTTACTGCAATGGCTACTGGCTTAATACGGCACTGAAGGTCACGCGCCTTTATCTCGATGATTGTGCAGATGGCTTTCTTGACTGCAGTTCACAGGCCGAGGCCGGGGAATTGTGGTTTTATGACTGGCAAAAAACCGTTGATGGCATTCAGCTCAGCCACAACCAGAGTCGCCACAGCTGCTTTGGACTTGAAGATATCTTAAATAACGACCGCATGTCGGCCGCGACAGGGAGTCTCCGATGAAAACATTACTCATGGCTTCGCTTTCGGTCTATGCCATCAGCAACGCCTTTGCCGCGGGTCTCCCGCAACCGCCTGTAATCGCCTACGATTGTGACAGCTGCGAAAAACTCTCGCGCGTTCCACTTTCATACAGCTGGGCGGCGGATACACAATCACTGGCGTTGAAAAAGGCGTTAAAACCGCGCCCGTCCAAATCGCTTCAACGCGTCATGACTCTGGCCGAGCTTCGCCGTGGAATTAACGTCCATACGCATGCGGATGGCGCCATTGTGCGTGTGAGCGTGCAAAAGTCCAGAGGTAATGCAGCCCTTGCCTCTTTGCGCATCCTTACCCCTGATGGCGTAGAGCATGCGCCCTCAGAAGTTGCCGAAGTACATACGCCAGGTGCCGGACTGGCCGGTGCCGATGAACACGCGCTTCCAACGGTGATGGTACTGAATAAAAATGCCGGTCACGGCAAGTTTGTGCTGAAAAGCACCGATACAGCTATTGATGAAACAACGCCTGTTTTTGTGCATGTTTACGACCGCTATTCCGACATCAGCCTTGAAGTCAGTACCGAAAAAGAACATTACTATTTCGGCGAAGAACTGGTGGTTAAAGTGCGCATGGATGAAGAAGATGACGCGCTCCCCATTGACTACATGACGCTCACACTGCGAAGCCCCGAGGGCGAGACCTGGCCCTTGAGCTTTTATGAAGTTGATGAAGGACTTTATGAAGCCCGCATGCCGCTGCCAGAAGCGCGCAATTCCCACGGTGAAAACTGGTATGTTGAAGTGTTTGCTGAAAGCTGGCTCGAGGAAGACACCATTTCCCTGAGCACGCATATCGCTTTTTCCTGCTCCATTCAATCGGGTGCGGTGCGCAGCATTCGCCAGACTGGCAGCACGCCTGAGTTTCTTGAATCAGAAGTGGAAGTCGCCACCGCCAGCCGTTATGGCCTGCAGGCGGTTCTGTATGGTACAGGAGCCGATGGCAGAAAACTTCCGGTTAGCATTCATCAAACCGCGCAATGGCTTGAGCCTGGTAAACATACCTTAAAGCTCCAGATGAATATCCCCGCAGACAGCAACGCAGGCGCGCCATGGTCTGTCGGTTATCTGCAACTGACTGATTACGGCCAGTATAAGCCCGTCTACCGTTTTGACGAGCTGCTGCCACTGACTGAGGAACACGCGTGAGAGAATACCTGCAGACGCTCACCCTGCCTGATGTGCTGATAGCTTTTGTTCTGATGCAGCTGCTGCTCGGAGCCTGGATTGCGCGTTCGGTACGTGGGCGTCAGCAGGACGCTTCTGAGGAGTCGGGACGCATCCAGGAAGCATTGACCGATCGTCTCCACCAGACTGCCCTCACTCTGCATCAGGCGTTTCAGAGTGGTCAGCAGGATGTCCAGGAAAAGCTCGTACAGGGACATCTTGAAACCCACAAGCTGGTCACAGAAACGCTGCAGCGCCAGATGGCTGACATGCGCGAACAAATGCACCAGAGTTTTAAGATGCATGCCAGTGGCCTGACCTCGCATGTACAGACGCTGAACGAAGAGGTGCGTAATCAGCTGCATGCCCTTACACAACAGGTCAATCACAAGCTGGCCGAAGGGTTTGAAAAAACCTCGAGCACTTTCACCGATGTAGTGCGCCGCCTGACCATTATCGATGAGGCACAGAAAAAAATCTCCGAGCTGTCGAGCCACGTGGTCAGCCTGCAGGATATACTCGTGGATAAACGCTCACGCGGCGCCTTTGGAGAAGTACAGCTCGCAAGTCTTGTCACAAACATGATTCCCGCCGGGCA
This sequence comes from Legionella geestiana, assembly GCF_004571195.1. Lineage (GTDB taxonomy): Bacteria > Pseudomonadota > Gammaproteobacteria > Legionellales > Legionellaceae > Legionella_B > Legionella_B geestiana. Next base: position 70,289 of record NZ_CP038271.1, on the reverse strand, counting down.
TTATGAAATGCAATACACGCTCAGTAACCAAAAGCGTGCCGATTGCGTACTGTTTTTACCCGAGCCTACCGGAATGGTAGTGATTGACGCGAAGTTTCCGCTTGAAACCTACCAAAAGCTCATCGATACACCGCCAACCAGTATTGAGCGCAAGGCTTTGCAACAGCAGTTTCGTGTAGATTTGCAAAAGCATATCCGCGACATTGCCGAGAAGTATATTATTCAGAATGAAACCAGTGACGGGGCAATGCTCTTTATTCCAGCCGAAGTCATTTTCGCTGAAATTCACGCCAATTATCCTGAAATCGTGACCCTTTCGCAGCGTGAACGTGTCTGGCTCGTGTCCCCCACCACTCTGATGGCGGTACTAACCACGGCAAAAGCGGTGCTGAAGGACGATGCCACGCGTAAGCAAATTCATATTATTCAGCAACATCTGGTAGCGCTTGCCGACGATTTTCAGCGTTTTGAAAAGCGGATGGAAAAACTCACCAAACACATCGACATGGCACAACAGGATGCGACAGAAGTAAACACCTCTGCGCGTAAAATTACTCAGCGTTTTCAAAAAATTGAGTCTGTAGAACTTGATAAGAAAGAACTGCTGTTAACTGAATAACCCCCCTCCCACTGACGGGAGAGGGGCAATCAATGCTGCGGATTTAGTTGCTGAATGTCATTTCACGGGTCGGTTGCTTTTCAATCAACTCGCCCAGAATCACTTCAAATTTAGCAGCGGCTTCTTCTTTGTTATAGTTTTTGATAAAAAAGCCCTTTTGCGGCAATCTGTCCTCTGCAATTCCCTCATTACGAAGAAGTGCATTAACTTCAGTCACGAGAAACGTCCCAAAAGAATGCGGCGAATGGCTCGCAGTTCTGATTTTACTGACAAGCAAGCCTATTGCTAAAGCATCCGTACCTGAATCACGTACAAAATTCCTGCCGAATTCATTAGCGCTCTGCAGGCCTGATTCGCCATGTGCCAGAGCACTGAGACGCCCGAATGAAGGACCGGCACCCTGGTTCAACTCCGTATTTGACTGCTTTTCATCATACTCGGCACCATGGTATCGCAAGTACTTCTCCACAGCCTGCGAAACAGCTCCACTGATACGAACATGAAGCGGCAATATTTCTACCGCAACTGTCTGGACAGGAGAAACATCAGCCGAAGGTGGAGTAGACGGTGGGCTTGGAAATCTAAAAAATGTTGCCGGTTGCGATGCGGCTGGACGCGGGAGTGGTTGAGGGGCAGGAGCAGCGGACGGTGGAACCTGAGTCGCTTTTGGAGCTGGCATTGGCACCATCAACGGAATCTGACTAAAACGACCCATATCTAATTTTCCAACATTGCCCTGTTCACGTTTAGCAGAGCCACCTTGAGCTGAACTCAGAGCATCCAGCTTCTCTTGTATTCCTCGTTCTACGGGTCTTGCCACCGCAAAAATGCGCTCTCTTTCACTTTGCGGGAGTGCATCCATACGCGCCTGACGCCTTTCGCGAATTTTTATCATCCATTCAGGCTCAGACGATGAGGAAGAAGAAGAGGCAGACGAAGAAGATGATGATGTAACGGTTTCCGCCTGTAAGGCTGCTGATTCTTGCGTTGCGACCATCAGCTGCAGACCCTCAGCCGCGTCCGCTCCGCCCGCTTCCACCAGGAGTGTGAGCCAGTCCGGATATACTTCTGCAAAAAACTGAGTCAGCGCAAAGGCAATCCTTGCTTCACTGTTAAGGAGGATTTGTGCTTCGTGATAAAAACGCGCAACAATTTCGGCATCCGTTGCGCTCTCATCAAGTGAAGTCAGATTAAAAACGTATTGCAGTTCGTTCCACATGGTACGCAAGTCGCTCATGGTAACTCCGGTAGATAAAAAATCAAACGAAGCAATATTATGACAATGGAAACTTAACGGAGGCTTAGCGGATTTTTTTAAACAGGGATCGCGGTATACAATGAGAACCAATGCCGGGCTTCGCCGTGCTCAGCCCAGCCTACCGCACAATGGTAAATAATTAGCACAATGCCGTAGCCTGCGCTGATAAGCGCGGGATGGATGCGCGAAAAAGCATCCGGCCTTTGGGGATACCCGATGCCGGGCTTCGCGTCAATCAACCCAGCCTACCGTAAGTCGTTGTTTTATATATAAAATGCCTTAGCCTGCGCTGATAAGCGCGGGATAGGATGCGCGAAAAAGCATCCGGCCTTTGGGGATACCCGAAGCAAGGCTTCGCGTCAATCAACCCAGCCTACCGTAAGTCGTTGTTTTATATATAAAATGCCGTAGCCTGCGCTGATAAGCGCGGGATAGGATGCGCGAAAAAAACATCCGGCCTTTGGGGATACCCGATGCCGGGCTTCGCTGCGCTCAACCCAGCCTACCATAAGTCGTTGTTTTATATATAAAATGCCGTAGCCTGCGCTGATAAGCGCGGGATAGGATGCGCGAAAAAGCATCCTGCCTTTGGGGATACCCGATGCAAGGCTTCGCGTCAATCAACCCAGCCTACAAAAAAACCTATTTAATACAATGCCTTATTTAAAAATTGGCTGATACGCATAGACTTCCGACGCAGCACCCACGCGGCTAATATGCCATAAAGCGGCACAATCGCCACAAGACTCATGGCAATTTTAAACCCCATATCGACCAGCGCAATTTCAGGCCAGTGCTCCGCCATAAAATGATTACTGCTCGCGTAAAAGGCGAGCGCAAAAAAGAGAAACGTATCGAGTGCACTGCTCAGGGTGGTTGATACCATGGGCGCCCACCACCAGGCGCGCATCTTCTTAAAGCGCGAGAATACAAGAATGTCGGACAACTGCCCGAAAACATAAGCCACAAAGCAGGCAATGGCAATCCGAAGCGGCTCCAACTTCAGTGTTGATAATACCTGCCACACCCATTCAGGCGCTGAAAGCATAATCGCCGCCAGATACGACACCAAAAGCCCTGGCACCATCGCCTGAAAAACTGTCTGACGCGCGTATTTGACGCCCTGTATGCGCGTGGATAAATCTGTTAAAAGGAAAATAAAGGGGTAGGTAAAAGCGCCCCAGGTCGTGTGCAGACCAAAAATAACAAACGGATACTGCACCAGTACATTGCTTGCAGCAATCAGAAAAATATGAGCGCTCACCGTCCACAAGGACCGTGAGCGCTTTTTTTTGACTTCCAACACCGACTTAACCGCGCATTAAAAGCTGGTTCATGCGCTTCACAAAGTCTGCAGGATTATCCAGTGTACCGCCCTCGGCAAGCACTGACTGATCAAAGAGCAGGTTCACCCACTCTTCAAACAGGGTATCGTCTGAAATGTCATGCAAACGCTCGATTAAACGATGTTCGGGATTAATCTCGAATACCGGTTTAACACCCGGAAGTGCCTGACCTGCAGCCTGTAAAATGCGCTGCATTTCAAGACCCATGCCATGCTCTGGCGCTACAACACACGCCGGTGAATCTGTCAGGCGATGCGTAATGCGCACGTCTTCGGCACGCCCTTCAAGCACGCGCTTCATGTGTTCAAGCATCGGTGCAAGATTCTTTTCCTGTTCTTCATGGTCTTTTGAAGACTCCGTATCTTCCATATCGAGCTTGCCCTTGCTGACCGACTGCAAAGACTTGCCTTCAAATTCAGATAGATAACCCACGAGCCACTCATCGACGCGGTCAGACAACAACAGCACCTCAATACCCTTTTTACGGAAAAACTCAAGGTGCGGGCTGTTTTTTGCAGCGTTGTAACTGGAGGCTGTGATGTAATAAATCTTATCCTGACCCTCTTTCATGCGCTCAACATACGTTTTAAGTGACACCGTCTGCGCCTCTCCCTCAGAAGCGGTTGTTGCAAAGCGCAGAAGTTTTGCGATGCCTTCTTTATTGGCGAAGTCCTCAATCGGGCCTTCCTTAAGAACTGCACCAAACTCCTTCCAGAATTTCTGGTACTTTTCAGGCTCATTATCCGCAAGCCTCTCGAGCAGGGATAAAATGCGTTTGGTGCAAGCTGCGCGAATACTGTCAACCTGTTTATTATCCTGCAGAATTTCACGGGATACGTTAAGCGGCAAATCACCGGCATCCACAATACCTTTTACAAAACGCAGGTAGCGCGGCAGAAACTGCGCGGCATCGTCCATAATGAAAACTCGCTTGACATACAGTTTCAGTCCGTGACGGGTCTCCTGCTGCCAAAGGTCAAAAGGTGCGTGGCTCGGAATATACAAAAGACTGATATATTCCTGCTTGCCCTCTACATGATTATGCGCCCAGCAAAGTGCATCCTGATAATCATGGGAAATGTGTTTATAGAGTGTCTGGTACTCTTCATCGGTAATATCGGCTTTTTGCAGTGTCCAGAGAGCGGTAGCCTTGTTAACGGTTTCAAGTTCTTCTGTAGCACCCTCTTCTTCCTCAGCCTGCTTTTTCATGGCGATGGGCCAGCAGATGTGGTCGGAGTATTTGGTGATAATGCCGCGAAGCTTCCAGTCGCTTAAGAATTCCTCAGCTTCAGGCTTTAAGTGAAGGGTAATTTCGGTACCGCGTTCCGCGCGTTTTTCTTCCTCAATGGTAAATTCGCCCTGCCCGTTGGAGGACCAGACAATGCCCGTTTCAGGAGCCGCACCCGCTCGTCGGCTTTTCACTGTCACTTTCTCTGCTACGATAAATGCTGAATAAAAGCCCACACCGAACTGGCCAATAAGCTGTGAATCTTTTGCGCTTTCGCCGGTGAGGTTCCCAAGAAATTCTTTAGTACCAGACTTTGCGATAGTACCGAGATTTTGTACCGCTTCATCCCAGTTCATACCAATGCCGTTATCGGTAATAGTGATGGTTTTTTTCTTTTCATCACAGGCGACAACGATGCGAAGATTGGAATCGTTCTCGTATAGCCCGGCATCCGTTAGAGCCAGAAAACGCAGCTTATCAAGAGCATCGGAGGCATTGGATACGAGCTCACGCAGAAAAATCTCACGGTTACTGTAGAGGGAGTGGATAACGAGATCCAGCATACGACTGACTTCAGTCTGAAACCCCATGGTTTGTTGTTTAGTGCTCATCGTAACAGGTTCTCCATGAATAACGTGTTACGGCATATGGGGGGGACTTATCTGAATTTCAAGGGGCAAACATCTATCCCCTCGAAATTCATAAAAAAACCTTACAAGCTGTAATAAAGCTCAAACTCGTAAGGATGCACCAGCATGCGAAACGCATCGATTTCCTTTGTGCGCGCCTCTATAAGGCTGTGCAGGAACTCGCGGGAAAATACATCCCCCTGCAGCAGAAATTCGCAATCCTTTTCAAGATATTCGAGCGACTGTTCAAGCGAGCTGCACACAGTTGGCACATCAGACAGCTCTTCCGGCGGCAGGTCGTACAAATCCTTATCCATTGGGTCGCCCGGGTGAATACGCTTTTGAATGCCGTCAATGCCTGCCATCATCATCGCTGAAAACGCAAGATACGGGTTTGCCATCGGATCAGGAAAACGGACTTCAATGCGCCGCCCTTTGGGGTTGCTGCAATGCGGGATGCGAATAGCCGCTGAGCGGTTACGTGCAGAATAAGCAAGCAAGACCGGGGCCTCAAAACCTGGCACCAGACGCTTGTAACTGTTGATTGCGGGGTTTGTCAGGGCATTGAGCGCACGGGCATGACGAATAATACCGCCAATGTAGTAAAGTGCAGTGTCAGACAGCCCCGCGTATTTATCACCGGCAAAAATATTAACCCCATCTTTCTGCAGTGACTGGTGGCAATGCATGCCATTACCGTTATCACCCACCAGTGGCTTCGGCATGAACGTCGCCGTTTTGCCGTAATTGTGCGCAACATTCTGCACAATGTATTTCAACCACTGCATTTCATCCGCCTTGCAAACGGGCGTGCCGTAACTGGTTGCAACTTCACACTGGTTGGCAGTCGCTACTTCATGATGATGCGCTTCAACCTTGATGCCAACGGACTCAAGAGCAAGACAGATGGCGGAACGAATGTCCTGAGACGAATCAACGGGTGGTACCGGGAAATAGCCTCCCTTCACATTAGGACGGTGGCCAATATTTCCGCCCGCAATTTCCTGGCCTGAACGCCAGTACCCTTCTTCCGAATCCAGACGATAAAATGCTTCGTTCATGCCGGTTTTCCAGCGAACGTCATCAAACATGAAAAACTCTGGCTCCGGTCCAAAAAAGGCGCGGTCAGCGATGCCGGTAGATAACAGCCATGCTTCCGCGGCTTTTGCAATGGAGCGTGGGCAACGGCTGTACCCCATGCCAGTCTGAGGGTCCAGAATATCGCAACAAAGGGAGACGGTGGTATCTTCGTAAAAAGGGTCAAGGTGCAGGGTAGAAACATCAGGTTTCATGGCAAGATCGGATTGATGGATTTTTTGCCAGCCTTCGATGGAAGAACCATCAAACATTTTACCTTCTTTGAGAAACTCTTCGTCAATCACCGATGCCGGAACGGTAATATGCTGCCATTTTCCACGCGGATCGGTAAATCGCAAATCCACAAACTTCGCGTTTTTATCACGAATGGCGCTGAGTACTTCACTGGATCCCATCATGCTCTCCTGAATAATTTCTGCTCATCCAATACCGCGGTCGCACAGTTACCGCCAGAACCAGCAACAGTCTACCCCACAGTGTATTTTCCTGCCATGGTCTAGCGTTAATTTTCATCGCCCTGTGGATGAAAATCGATTACCATGAAACACCGAAGCCTATTTTTTGCAGGATACATCACGCATGGGTGCCTACCAGTTTGTCGCGCTCAATAAAACCGGGAAGTCCCAAAAAGGCGTCGTGGAAGCAGATTCCGAACGACAGGCGCGACAGCTCCTTCGCGACCGGGGGCTTTTTCCAACAAGTGTGAGCACCTTAAAGGCCGAGAGTCCCCGCAATACCCGCGGAAAATTAAAGCCGGAAGCCCTTTCCCTCTTTACGCGACAGCTCGCCACCCTGCTGGGTGCCGGAATTCCTGTGGAAGAAGCACTGCGCGGTGTCAGTGAACAGACAGAAAAAGACCGCGTTCGCGAGCTTATTATCGGGGTGCGAGCGAAAGTCCTTGAGGGCTATGCGCTGGCTCAGGCGATGTCGGAATTTCCGCAGGCCTTTCCCGAACTCTATCGCGCTACCGTTGCTGCCGGTGAACAGACAGGAAGGCTCGATGTCGTGCTGGAAAAACTCGCTGACTACACAGAGAATCAACAGCAGACGCGCCAAAAAATTCAGCAGGCGCTGATTTATCCCATTCTCATGATTATCGTGTCAACAGGTATCATCAGTTTTCTGCTGTCATTCGTTGTTCCCAAAATCATTGAGGTCTTTACGAGTACCGGACAAACCTTGCCGGAAATGACAATGGTACTCATCAGTATCAGCAATGGAATAAAAAGCTATGGCTTACCTCTGCTTATAGCCTTCGTGCTGCTGCTCGCGGGTTTTAAAAAAAGCCTTGGCAACCCCAAAATCAGACTCACATGGGACAGGATACTGCTGAAACTGCCGATTGTGTCGTGGCTCGTACGTACTGTTAACATTGCCCGCTACATTCACACCTTTTCCATTCTTTTTGCCGCGGGCGTCAGTGTGCTTGAAACCATGCGCGTTGCGGCAAGCCTTGTTACCAATATGGCCATGCGTAATGCTTTTATCGAGGCCAGTGTGCGTGTTCGTGAGGGGAGCAGTATCAGTGATGCCCTGAAACTGACGGGATTTCTGAATCCGATGGAACTGCATTTGATTGCCAGTGGTGAGAAAAGCGGTCAAATCGCGGCAATGATGGACAAAGCCGGCGCACACCTTGATAATGAAGTCAAACGGCTGGTGGATACCGCACTGACCCTGCTCGAACCACTGGTTATCCTTTTTATGGGAGCCGTAGTATTATTCATCGTTCTTGCTACCCTGTTGCCCATTTTTTCGATGGAGCAACTGGTGGGTTAGCTCAACCGGAGAAACATCCATGCAGCGACAAAGCGGTTTTTCGTTAATAGAAATTATGGTGGTGGTCGTTATTCTTGGCATTCTCGCCTCCATTGTGGTGCCCAAAATTATCAGCCGACCGGATGAGGCTCGCGTGGTCAAGGCACGCCAGGATGTGCTTGCGATTCAAAATGCACTCGACCTCTACAAGCTTGATAATGGCTTTTACCCCTCAACCGACCAGGGACTTCAGGCGCTCGTGGAAAAACCCACAACAAATCCTGAGCCCCGCGACTGGAAGCAATACCTTAAATCCCTTCCCAAAGACCCATGGGGACATGAGTATCTGTATATGAATCCGGGCGAACACGGTGACGTCGATATCTTCACCCTTGGCGCCGATGGTCAGCCAGGCGGTACGGGAACAAACGCGGATATCGGAAACTGGGATGCGTCCTCCTGAGCGAGGCTTTACCCTCATTGAAATCCTTGTGGTGGTGCTGATTCTTGGCATCACCTTAGGCTTTGCTGTACTCTCTTTTGGTGATTTTGGCGCGGCACGCAGGGTTGTCATGCAGGCAGAGCAGTTTGCCAATGCCCTTCGTCTCGTTGAACAGCGTGCCATTCTTGAAACCCGCACCCTCGGTGTGCGCCTCAATAACCGTGCCTGGCAGGTGCTGACTTTCGACCCCGTTAAAGGCTGGCAGCCAGGACCTCGCAATAACTTTTTCAGGGAGCATATTTTCAGCGGCAACACGCTTGTTTCAGTGCAAAAAGCCTTAAATGCCGAGCCGTCAAAACCGCGTATTATTTTTTTGCCAACCGGCAATATTACGCCCTTTCTCATCAACTTTGGTCTGGCAGAACAACCCCCCATTGCAAGCGTTGAAGGCAAGGCGAACGGCACCATTTTGCTGCATGCCATCAGGGGAGGCGCATGAAATCACGTGGATTTACCCTGATTGAAGTACTGCTTGCTCTGGTGATTATTGCCATTGCCTTTACCGCCCTCATTAAGGCGACAGGCACGGATATCGCGGGAACCCGCAAGATACGTGACAGAACCATCGCGCACCTGACCGCCATGCAGGGTGTACAGATGATACAGCTTGGACTCGTAAACCCAACTTCAACGGAAGAAATTACCGAATTGACCACCCTTCTTGGTGAACGCTGGTACTGGCGCGTGCAACAAAAACCTACGGATATCAAAACCATGCGCCAGCTCAGTATCCGTACCAGCCAGAACGTGGCAGGCCCTTTTGGGAATGCTCTGTGCGCTTTTCGGCATACTCATGAATAAATCGCATGAAAATGGCTTCACTCTGCTAGAAATTTTAATCGCATTGACGGTTTTTGCGATTCTTGCAACCATCACATCCTCCCTCCTCTTTAACGCGTTTAGTTCGCGAGAGCGCGTGGAGCGACAGGCCAATCGCCTCCTCACGCTGCAAATGGCTTCAACCCTTGTCGGGCGTGATATCCAGCAGATTGCCGAACGTACCATTCGCGGCAATGAAATGCATACGTTTCCGGCACTGATTGGTCGAAACCGTTATCTGGAATTTACCCGTGAAGGACTGCCCAATCCGGAATTTGCCGAACTGCGTTCTACGTTGCAGCGTGTGGCGCTCGTTTGCGAGAACGACCGGCTCATACGCCGGACATGGCCCGTTCTCGATACTCCAAAGCGCGAGGTTTTTGAAGACCGGATTCTGATTGATGGCTTGAGTGCCTGTATTTTCTCCTATCTCGATAAAAGCCGCCAGTTTCTCCCTGAATGGCGCGCCAATCTTGGTGGCGGTAACGGCAATACAGGCGGCACCCTTCCACTCGGGATTAAACTCAAACTGACGCTTTCAGACTGGGGAGAGCTTGAGCTGCTGTTTAGTATACCGGAGACGCTTTATGACAAAATCTGAAGCGCGCGGCAGCGCTCTTCTATCAGCCCTCTTCATCATGACCCTCGTAGCGATTGTGGCAACCGGCATGAGTGTTCGGCTTCAGAGTGACATTGTACGCACGAGCCTCATTATCGATACCGACCGGCTGATGGTTGCCTCCGATGCCGTTCTGTTCTGGGCCATGGATTTGCTGGAAAACCGTAAAGAGCGTTTTCCAGTAGCAGGCTCTGATGGCGTGGTGGCACAGTTTCCAACCCGCCTGAGCGGCCTTTGTCCAGGCATTACTATTGAGGGCAGGCTGATTGATTTACAGGCTCGATTTAACCTTAATAATTTGTTAGATAACAAGTATCGCGCGATATTCTGGCGCCTGCTCACGATTCAGCTGCCAGGCGTTCCCGCCAATACGCGCCAGACTATGGCTCTCGCCCTTATTGACTGGCAAAGCCTCTATGATCCCGAGCGCGGCCTGACAGCCCTTGATAACTATTATCTGAGCCTGAGTCCGCCTTATCAGGCAGCGCACCAGGCATTACACAGTATTTCTGAACTGCGGCTGGTTTCCGGGGTGTCTCAAGCGCTCATACGTACGCTATCGCCTGAAATCAGCGCACTGGCGGGCACATCGCTGCCCATCAATATCAACACCGCATCGGCAAAAATGCTCCAGGCTTTAGGTTTTAAGGAAAACGCTGTCAACGAATTGCTGCAAAAACGTGGCAAAACCGGTATTTCTAAATTACAAACCGTTGAACCCCTGTTTAGAAAAAATAACATTTCCACGGCTCTGATTACGCTTCAAAGCGCGTGGTTCATGAGTGTGGCAAAAGTACGCCTTGGCGACAGAGAAGTGGTTCGCTTTGTGATTTATGAACGCGCGCTCGATAGAAAGCGCGGCGTGACTGCACGTGTGGTATCGGCGGGGTTTAATACGCTTTAAATGGCTTGTAACACGGGAATGGATGCTTGACAAAACATCCGGTCTGCGGCGATATCCGATGCCGGGCTTCGCGATGCTCAGCCAGGCCTACAATATTCGTTTACATCAGTCATATAAAGTAGCCCGGGCTGCTAAGCCCGGGAATGGATGCCTGAGGGTAGATCTGAGTGACGATGCTCCCCATTGCCAGACTTTAAAACAAATCTTCCTGCGTCAAGCCTACCCCCTCAAGCAGTGCACGAAGCGCGCGCAGAGCTTCAACCTGAATTTGACGCACACGCTCGCGTGTCAGACCGATTTCGCGCCCGACATCTTCCAGTGTGGCACGCTCGAAATTGCGCAGCCCAAAGCGTCGGGCAATGACTTCCTGCTGATTTTCCGTCAGCTGATCAAGGAGCATTTCGATATGCCCACGCAAGTCTTCATTTGTCAGTAGTTCCGCAGGATTCAGTGCATTTTCATCGGCAATAGTATCAAGCAGCGATTTGTTTTCATCAAAACCAATCGGCGTATCCACTGAGGCCACCTTGTCGTTAAGGCCGAGAAGTTTTTGCACGTCCTCAATGGGCTTATCAAGCATCTCTGCAATTTCTTCAGCTGAAGGTTCATGATCGAGCTTCTGCGTCAGCTGGCGTGCGGCACGCAGGTACACGTTCAGCTCTTTAACTACATGAATCGGCAAGCGGATGGTGCGTGTCTGATTCATGATGGCGCGTTCGATGGTCTGGCGAATCCACCATGTGGCATAGGTGGAAAAACGAAAGCCACGGTTCGGGTCGAACTTTTCCACAGATTTCATAAGACCCAGGTTGCCTTCTTCGATAAGATCGAGAAGTGGCAGACCACGATTGAGGTAGCGGCGTGAAATTTTAACCACAAGGCGAAGGTTAGATTCAATCATGCGCTTTCTGGCAGCCTCATCACCCTTTAACGCGAGACGCGCAAAATAGACTTCTTCTTCCGCGCTCAAGAGAGGAGAGAAACCTATCTCGCCAAGATAAATCTGCGTCGCATCAAGCGATCGCGCGAAATGCCTGTCGGCAGCACCTGCGGCAAAATGTTCCTCCTCCTCGGGAGTCTCAACCGGGTCTTCCGAGATAATGGGTTCATCGGATTCAGCTTCATCCGTACAGTCAAGCACATCGTCTTCCGGCATTTCATCCACTTCGTCAGCAGAAGGCGCATCCGATCGTTTTGATTCCTTGTCTGCATGCATGATTTACCCATCCATTATGCCCGGCTTTAGGCCGGAGTTCTTATCCACTGGCAGGCAAACGGCGCAGATACCCCAGCGGATTGACCGGCTGACCATAACGCCGGATTTCAAAGTGTACACCCCAGTAACGCCTGTCCATAACACCCATTTCGGCAATTACCTGTCCAGCTTTAATGCTCTGCCCTTCCTTGACCAGATTTCGAGCATTATTGGCATACGCCGTTAAAAACTGGTTGTTGTGACGGATAATAACGAGGTTGCCATAGCCTGCAAGCCCGCTTCCGGCATATGCAACGATCCCGGAAGACGCCGCAACAATCCTGTCACCTTTTTTACCAGCAATATCTATGCCTTTTCTGCCGGCTTCGGGCGCAAATGTTGCAGCGAGGCGACCCTGAGCCGGCCATATCCAGCTGCCTCCACCCATCACGGGCATGCGAGCCACTGGAGTCTGACGTGCAACATTCGAGGGCCGTGCAGGCGCTGGCGTTGAAGGACGTCTTTGCACAGAAGGTCGTGAGACAGGTCTATAAGTTGTCGAGACACCGCGCGGTGCCACACGTGGCACGTTCAAACGCAGCACCTGTCCCGGATGCAGCGCAAAAGGCGGCCTCAAGCCATTAAGACGCGCCAGTGCGTGATAATCCCTCTCATAACGAAACGCAATGGCGTAAAGCGTTTCGCCGCGCCGTACCGTGTGAGTGGTCTGATTAACACTCCACGGACGCCAGGAAAGCTCTTCAACGGGCGCTGGCGCACCGCGCTGCCCACACCCGCTCACAAAGACTGCAAACCCTGTCAGTGCCACATATCGAAGCAGATTCATTCTGTCATACCCATCGAGCAATCACGGCAATAATGACGGCAAGGGCCAGTGTTGCCCAGCCAATCACCTCTATGCGGTGGCGCAGATTATTGTGCAACCGCTCTCCTCCAACATACATCAGACCCGAAACCAGAAAAAACCGCGCGCCCCGGCCAATGATGGAGCCTGCTATAAACGGCAGAAGCGGCATGTGCAGCGCACCTGCGGTAATCGTAAAGAGCTTATAAGGCAAAGGGGTGAAAGCGGCAAGAATGACCACCCATACGCCGCTATTGCTAAACCACTGCGCGGCATACTCATATTTATCACGCATCCAGGAAGCTTTAATCAGTGGCTCTACCCATTCAATGGCAAAATGCCCGATGAGATAACCAAACACCCCCCCCATGACAGAAAAGAGGGTTGCAAGAAACGCATAGCGCAGGGACTGTCTCGGTACCGCCATTCCCATCGTCAGGAGCATCACATCCGGCGGAATGGGAAAAAAAGACGACTCCGCAAACGACACGCCAGCGAGGTACCAGGGTGCATGCCGGTGGCGTGACCAGTCGAGAGTTTTATCATACATCCATGCGAAAATTTTCATGCGCTCAGGTTAATTCCGTCAAGCCAATGGGATAAATGTTCAAAAAGCTTATAATGCGTCATGTCAAGATGGAGCGGTGTAATCGAGACGCAACGCTGATTGATGGCAAAAAAATCCGTACCAGGGCCAGCATCTGCTTCAGAACCGGGTGGCCCCACCCAGTAAATGGGACGCCCGCGCGGGTCATATTCCTTGATAATAGGCTCTGCACCGTGACGTGTACCGAGGCGGGTCACCTGCATGCCGGCAATTTTGTCGAGCGGCAAATCCGGCACATTAACATTCAGGATGGTCTGGGACGGCAATCGGTGTGTGTGCAGTTTCATCACAAGATGGCGGGCAATCGCCGCAGCTGTATCGTAATGCTGAATATTATCGCCCACCATCGAAAACGCGATGGCCGGAAGCCCCAGATAGCGGCCTTCCATGGCAGCCGCTACAGTTCCTGAGTAAAGAATATCATCCCCAAGATTGGCGCCATCGTTAATGCCTGAAACCACCATATCTGCAACCGGGTCGAGAAAACCGGTTAAGCCGAGGTGGACGCAATCGGTCGGCGTGCCCTCAACGCTATAATAGCCATTATCCATCTGGCGTACCCGCAAGGGGCGCGTGAGCGTAAGCGAGTTACTTGCCCCGCTTCGATTTCTGTCGGGCGCGACCACAACTGTCTCGGCGATAGTGGCAAGTTCTGAGGCCAGCGCGCGAATACCAGGCGCTGTCACTCCGTCATCGTTACTGACCAGTATTCTCATGATTGGCCCCCGGGGGAAAGCAGCCAGGCCACAATCGCGAGGCGCGTATTAAGGCTGCGCACGGTATCTTCACGTGCAGGCGATGTGCTCGCAAGCTCTGAAAGGGTATTTTGCAGTGCCTGAATGCTCTGGCCAAACTGTTGCGGATTTCTGCGCAGCTCCATTACCAGCTCCTGCATGTTGCGCGCAAGCGGCAAAAGCGCCTCACAGGATGTACCAGCGGGGCTATGATTTGGACACCCTTCAATAGCGGCCTGGAGTTGCGCAGGATGCTCTGCGTAATACTGATTATCCCGATCCCCCTTGCAGGCAGACAACAGGAGCGTCATCGTTATCAAACACACAATCCGATGCATCAAATGCTTCCCATTCAGCAAAACCCTCATGCTACCATAAATTACTGACTTAACCACCAGTTGTTGACATTTTGCAGGCTTCGGCCAAAATTGGCAAAATACTGATTCTGGAGTTTACAAATGCTCGATTTTAAGGTCGTCCGCGACCCTGTCACCGGTGAACGTTTTATGGAGACGGCTGTCAGTGGCAAGCCACTTTTGACGACTCCTCAACTGAACAAAGGAACCGCGTTTACTGTTGACGAACGTCTGAGCTATGGGTTGCTTGGAAAACTGCCGCACCGGGTTGAAAGTCTTGATGAACAGGTTAAGCGCGCTTACCTGCAATACTCAAGCTACACTACACGTCTGCAGCAGAATATCTACCTTAACAACCTTCACGATACCAATCAGGTGCTTTTTTACAAACTGCTAAGCCGCAACCTCGCGGAAATGCTCCCAACGGTTTATACCCCAATCGTGGGTACTGCCGTCAAACGCTTCAGCCACGAATATCGCCGCCCGCGCGGACTTTATATCGCGCACACGGATAAGAATCATCTGGATGAAATTTTTGCCAACCGCACTAATCCTGATATAGATTTGATTGTGGTTACTGATGGCGAGGGGGTGCTCGGGATTGGCGACCAGGGCATTGGCGGGATGGATATACCCGTTGCAAAGCTGATGGTTTACACCCTCTGCGGTGGTATCGAACCGACCCGTACCCTGCCGATTTTTCTGGACGCCGGCACCAACAACCAGGAGCTTTTGAACGATCCCATGTATCTTGGCTGCCGTCATCCGCGCATCAGCACACCCGATTATGACGCATTTGTAAAAGCCTTTGTCGATGCAGTGCGCCGCCATTTTCCCCGCGCATTTCTTCACTGGGAAGACTTCGGTCGCGGAAATGCCCGCCGCATTCTTGACCAGTATCAGGACACACTCTGCACTTTTAACGATGATATCCAGGGTACTGGCGCAGTTACTCTTGCCGCCCTGCTTGCCGCATGCAAAATCACCGGCATGCCACTCGAACAGCACCGTATAGTTGTTTTCGGTGCAGGCTCTGCCGGAACCGGCATCAGCGACCAGATTGTCGATGCGCTGGTGCGCCAGGGTTTGAGTAAGGAGGAGGCGCACGCGCGATTCTGGCTGATTGACCGCCAGGGACTGCTCGTTGACACCAGCACGGAACTTACTGATGCGCAGCGCCCCTACGCACGCCACTCGGATGACATCAAAGACTGGGCGCTCCAGGGACGTCCGTACCCGACACTCACCGATACCATCCGTCAGGTAAAACCCACCATTCTCATCGGCTGTTCAGCGCAGACGGGTGCATTTTCACAGGACATTATCGAAACCATGAGTGCTCATTGCGAGCGCCCCATCATTTTCCCGCTGTCAAATCCAGATGAAAAATGCGAAGCAAAACCGGCTGATATTCTGACCTGGAGCAATGGTCAGGCGCTCATTGCCACCGGCACCGCTTTTGAGGATGTGGAATACCAAAATCGCCTGATACGCATTGCGCAGTGCAATAACGCGCTGGTGTTCCCGGGCATTGGGCTTGGGATTCTTGCCGTGCATGCGATGCGCCTCACCAAAGAGATGATACTCGTGGCGGCTGAAGCACTGAGCAGTTTTTCCCCGGCGCACAAGGGACCTTTCCTGCCATTGCTGCCCTCTCTCGATGATGCGCCGCAGGTAGCGCGCCATATTGCCTTTGCAGTCGCACAAAAGGCCATTGAGCAGGGGCTTGCTGCAACGCTGCCCGAAGGCGACCTGATGGAAGTCATCAACGGTCTTTTCTGGGAGCCGCACTACCTGCCATTTCGTAAACCCTGACATGAGGCAGGTCCTGTATGGTCCTGTATACATCATCCCTGGGCTTAGCAGCCCAGGTTGCTATCTATGACCGATTTAAATGAATTTTGCAGGCCTGGCTGAGTGCCGCGAAGCCAGGCAAGCATGAAGGATTAAGTTCATTCTCACAGTTACTCTGCATATATCGCGGCACCAACAGGCTGGAAATGAGATTTATTTTTGAACGCTCTGTGTTATTATGTGCGAAAATTTCAATCAGGAGTCTCCTGCATGCCCTCAGAAACCCATGATGAATTTTTTGTAGCCCTCTGTAATTATGATGGCAGGAAAAATTTCGGGGACAATCTGCATTCTTTTATCAGTTTTGGCGTGCGCCATGTGGATGGCAACGTGACCTTGATTGCCGCCTACGGCAAGAGCAACATACTCCCCAGAGCATATTCGAATCCCATTGGTTGGCATGCCGTTGTGCAGAACGAGTATGTAACGCTATCCGAAGACATTCAGGTGCGTTACAAAGCATGGGCCATTACCTGGCAAAACTATCTTGATTTTATCGAGCGCCTGAAAGCCATGCAGCGTTTAAACGACCATCGGCTCAGAAATATTAACCCTGACGAGAGAGAAGATTACCGCTTTAAGCTCTGGGCAACGGTACCAGCATATGATGAAGCAGGCAACGTCAATGGGGTCAGAAAAGCGCTCATTACGCCCACTGAAGAGGCTCAGCTCTCTGAAGACAATCCTGAATACTTTCTAAACCCCCTCACCAATACCTGCCGCCATACTGCCCTGCGCTTCGTGGACATGGCACGTGGGCGTCAAGGGAAACATGGCAATGGCGTCTCGAGCTTTTTCTTCAGCTCTCCACCACTGAGCGCACGCTTCAGCAAAGAGCGTCTCATAATGCCGGTCGGCTTTTTTGTACTGCCGCTACCGCCCGATGCTTTTCATCTTAATGATGAGCAGCGCACCATTGCGAAAGCCCTTTATCGCCGCCTGGATAAAATCATAATGCTTCAGGAAAATAATCCGCTGACACACGATAAATTTAACGGGCTTAAAAGCCTGTATCAAAACATCACGGAAATGCATGAACCCGCTATTGACGATGTAATGAAATCCATTACCGACTGGGAGCATGAAAATAAAGCGCTGATTAATGCCCACCGAAATCCGGGCTGGCATTTATTTGCTACAGCAACGGCGCAAATGTTTGAAGAGCTGCATGCGCGCTTCAGCCCCGAACAAACCTGTTCCTATTCGGCATAATTGCGTTAAGATAATGGCTTTTAGATGCTGTCGCCAGCTTCAGGAGCCAATCATGCCAGATAGACGCAATTTAAACACGCTCTACCCCAAGCTGTCTCCTAACCGTGAACAAATGCTAACAGTCAGCACGCTGCACAGCATTTACGTGGCCAGCTATGGCAACACACTCGGTATTCCGGTTATCACCCTGCATGGCGGGCCAGGCGCCGGTACCACCCCGGATTTTGCGCGTTTTTTTGACCCTAAAATATACCATATTATCGTGACCGATCAGCGCGGTGCCGGAAAATCCACCCCACATGGAGAAATGCGTGAAAACACCACGCAGGATTTGATTGCCGATATGGAAAAAATCCGAACACTCTTTAACATTGATAAATGGGTAGTGTTTGGGGGCTCATGGGGCTCTTCACTGGCGCTTTTGTACGCTGAAGCGCATCCAGGGCGAGTCTCAGGGCTACTCTTGCGCGGCATTTTTCTGGTGCGTGAGGATGATATCAGTGCGTTTGTACGCGATAACAGCCCTGCCGCACTTCTGAAGGCACGTGAGTGGCAGGCGTTTAAAAAAGAGCTTGATGCATTGATTGCGGCAAGCGGCCTGCCCCTTTCGACAGCTGCTGATAAAATATATCACATCGTATATAAACTCCTGCAACATCCCGATACCGCTGTCCAAAAGGCCGCAGCGAGCGCTATTGCACGCTGGGAAAAACGTAATTCCTACCTTGAAGTAGATGCCTCAGAGCTTGAATGGGGGGATTCGCCGGATGGCGTTAACATGGGATTAACGGAAGCCACCTACTTTGAGCATGGCTGTTTTTTGCGTCACAATCAAATTCTTGAAGATATAGAAAAAATTAAAGACATCCCTGTTTACATTGTCCATGGTCTTTATGACATT
The DNA here is from genome assembly GCF_004571195.1 of Legionella geestiana. Taxonomy (GTDB): domain Bacteria; phylum Pseudomonadota; class Gammaproteobacteria; order Legionellales; family Legionellaceae; genus Legionella_B; species Legionella_B geestiana. The sequence continues at coordinate 51,785 of NZ_CP038271.1, read as the reverse complement.
GTCTGCCCGGGTTATATGGCCGATGAACTTGAAGATGCGCTTTTAGCTGTCAATACCGACCAAAGCCTTGTTGTACGCATGAGCCCGCTTTCGGGCCATTCTCAATGGGAACCAGAAACCACTAAGGCACTGGTAACTGCCGCAAAAGCGCTCGCGAAGCGCTTGCAGGATACCGAACAGGACAAACGGAATGTCGAACGAACTGCTCTGGATTAGTGCGCCTCATCTGCTGGTGGCACTCCTTGCCACCCTCTTTCTCATGGCATTTCATGCCTTAAGCCCCTGGTTTTCGAAAAACCTGCCGGGTTCAGGTGTGGCCTATGGCTCTTTTGCCGGTGGTGTCGCGGTCGCGTATGTGTTTTTGCACATGCTTCCTAATCTTGTGGAATACAATAAACCGGTGGGTGAGTTTTTGTTGGCCGGCAACCGCCTGACACCCTTTGCGGAATTGATGATTTATATCATTTCTTTGTGTGGTTTTATGGTGTATTACGGTTTTGACCTCCTTGCTTTAAAAAGTCGTGAACGCACGGGAGGCGAGAAACAGGTCTACGCGCTGCACCTTGGCATGTTTATGCTGTATAACTTTTTAATTACCTACACAATGTCGCTGCGCGCTGCAACGAGCGTTACCGCCACCATTATTTTCACTGCCGCGATGTCGCTGCACTTCGTGCTGACGGATAGAAAATTCTCGCGCCTCTATCCGGGTTCTTTTCGTAAATCAGGCCGTTTTTTATTGATTGCCGCACTGTTTTCAGGCTGGCTCTGTACGGTCATTTTTGACCCGGTAAATGTTCTCATTGCGGCGTTTATGGTGGCATTTCTTGCGGGCTCAGTCCTTTTGAATGTATTTCGCGAAGAGCTGCCAGCGCCAAGCCTCACCAGTTACTGCTGGTTTACTGGCGGGGCGCTGCTCATTATTGCGATTCTTTTAATGCAAACCTGGGTTGAAAGCAGCGCCATCGGCCTTCCTCATGGAATGGCGGGCAGGTCTTAAAGAGGATTGCGGTTTGGCACAACGCTCTCATGCGAGCTTTGAGACATGGAGGCTTCAGCAGGTTTCATTAGTTGACTAATTGTGTTTTCCACCTCTTTGTTAAAATCTTCTCGCGAAATCTTAGGCTTGTCTGCTTTAAGTGCAACCCAATCTTTAGAAGATGTATTCTGTGATTCACGGTCCAAACTGTTCTTATAGGTATCTGCAAGTTTGTTTATCTCAGAATTTTCATTCTTCAGATTTTCTGTCGGGCGGTTAATCCAGGCAATACCATAAACTCTCGGTGGGCCCGGCTCATAAAACGTTTGAACATTATCAGGGTCAATGTTCAAACCCATTCCCTGCATCATTGCAATCATTTCTTGATTCAGCTTTCCGCGCCACGGTTTGCCTGGGTCAGGATTATTGGCCATCATGTGTTCAAAAACACTCATAAACCCCTGTCGAAAATTCTCATCTGCCGAAACTGCGCGTTTTTTAACTTCTTCTTCGATATAACGCTTACGTTCTGGTATTTGTAAGGGCAAAGGGAATCGCTTTTCGGCTTCCTCACGGATGTTTTTAGCAAGCTCTTCACCGTCATCGCCACCAAATAGATACGCCATCTGGTTAATAACGGAGTCCTCTGCAAACTTATATCCTTCAAGTTCACGGCCAGACGTTGATGAACCAGCTACAACTGGCACACCGGGTTTAGAAGACTCTTGCTTAGAAAGGCTCATTTTATTTGCCCTCTGACTTTGTTTTTGCGCCATTGACCATTATAGCACCAATTTTGAGGGTGTCATCAGTACACCATGCGTCACGACTTCGCTTTCTGCATGGCATCGGTAGCCGTCTGCTGCACCTGCCATATTTCTTCTTCCAGGTCGCTTTTGAGCTTTTTCATCTGTGCCTGAGTGGAATCATTCATGCCCTGCATCTGCTTTTGCAAATCAGACTGTATCTGTTTAAGCTGCGCCTGAAGCTGCTGGTTCAGTTTCTGAATCTGCTGCTGTTGCTGGGTGGAGAGCGCCTGCATCTGCTGCTGGAGCTGCATCAACTGCTGCACAGTCGCAGGCTGAGGCGCGTCTGCGGCATGTGCGGGTGTGAGTGTAAACAGAAAGGCAGCAGCAACACTGGCGCGCAATACGTTCTTGTACATGTTAAGAGTCCCTCGGTAGTTGCTAAACTTACACTCTATGGCGATTTGGCTTTGACTGCAAGCATGCAGCCCACCCCAACGCCTGACCAACATTTATACACAAATCCCTTGATTTGGACACACCCATTCGATATGATGCATGGATACCGTCCAAAAAGTCTTTTATTTTGGACTCGTGCCCGGAGGATGTGTGCATGATTTCAAATGCTGCCGAGTTGTGTGAGCAGACAAAAACGCTCGCGCGCGCCCCTTCAGACGCTGCTGACAGTTTATGGGTATGCGGCCTCTTCGGTACTGCCATCGGTGCCGGAACGCTTTTTCTACCTATTAACGCGGGCTTAAGTGGTTTCTGGCCACTGATTTTTGTCAGTCTTCTTGCTTTTCCAATGACCCATTTTTCGCACCGTGCACTCTGCCGCTTTGTGCTCTCAGGCAGTAATACAAGCCGCGACATCACGGATGTCAGCCGCGAACATTTTGGGCCAATGGCCGGCAACCTTTTGACCTGGCTGTATTTTCTCTCGATTTATCCCATACTCCTCATGTACAGTGTCGCGATTACCAACACCACAAGCAGTTTCATGGCGCATCAGCTCAACATGACCCCGCCGCCCCGTGAGCTGCTGGCGCTCTTACTGGTCGGCGCGTTAATGGCGGTTGTGCGTATGGGTGAGAATGTTATCGTTCGCGTCATGCGCATGCTGGTCTATCCCTTTATACTCGTACTGTTGGCGCTCGCTGTCTGGCTGATTCCAGAGTGGAATGGTGCGGTTTTTACTGAAGCTCGCGCGCTCACGGATACGGCGACCTGGTCAAGCCTGTGGCTCACCCTGCCGGTAATGGTTTTTGCGTTTAACCACTCGCCCGTGATTTCAGCATTTGCAAAAAGTCAGAAAACCGCCGATGCGCTTCAAGCCGACACGAATGCCAGTCGAATTCTTCGCAAAAGCCATCTGCTAATGGTGCTAACCGTGCTGTTTTTTGTCTTCAGCTGTGTGTTCAGCCTCTCACCAAACGACCTTCTGGAGGCTAAAGCACAGAATATCTCGATTCTTTCCTACCTTGCCAATCATTTTGATACCCCCTTTATCAGCGTTCTGGCACCCTGTATCGCTTTTATTGCAATTGCCAAATCGTTTTTTGGGCATTATCTTGGTGCACGTGAGGGGATAGAGGGCATTCTGCAGCAGGCGCTTGCGAGAAAGCCCGCGAATCTTTTCAGGCGAAGATGCGCTATTGATGCCTTCATGCTTGTGAGCTGCTGGGCCGTAGCTACTTTAAACCCCGGCATTCTCTCAATGATTGAAAGCCTTGGTGGCCCGATTATCGCGCTCCTGCTGTTTTTAATGCCGATGTATGCGTTTACCCGCATTCCAGCACTTAAGAAGTATCGTTCGCGTTTTTCTGATTCATTTACGATTATTATTGGTTTATTGGCAGTTTCAGCCATTCTTTATGGATTTTTTTAAAATGCTTTTTTCTGGAAAAACTGTTTTTTTAACCGGTGCATCAAGCGGTATTGGTGAAGCCTGCGCAAGACACTTTGCCGCCATCGGTGCACGCCTCATTCTTTGTGCAAGACGGCTCTCGCGCCTTGAATCACTGGCGGCAACGCTGCAAACACTGCACAAGACCGAGACACTTGTTCTGCAGCTCGATGTGCGCGACAGGGAAGCCGTTCGGCGCGTTGTAACAAACCTTCCCCCTGAATGGCAAAGCATTGACCTTCTCATTAACAATGCGGGACTGGCACTTGGCAAAGAGCCGCTGCAGGTGGGCGATATTACTCAGTGGGAAACGATGATTGACACCAACATCAAAGGCCTGCTCTACGTCACCCGCGCCCTGCTTCCAGGGATGCTCGAAAAAAAACGCGGCCACATTATTAATGTCGGCTCCATAGCCGGCCAGGAATGCTACCCGCACGGTAACGTGTACGCGGCCACCAAGCACGCCGTACGCGCCATCACCAAATCCCTGCGCCTCGACCTGCTCGGCACCCCGATTCGCGTGAGCGAAATAGCACCCGGTGCGGTAGAAACGGAATTTTCCACCGTTCGCTGGAACGATGCCGAACGCGCCCGTGCGTTTTATAGCGAATTCACGCCTCTCAGTGCTGACGATATCGCAGAAACGGCCGTATGGATGGCCACCCGTCCGGCGCACGTGAATATTGCTGAAGTAACCATCCTCCCTACGGCACAGGCATCGGCGAATCATTTGCACCGTGGGTGAGAAAGTCCGTTGAATCACGCAATAGTGGATGTTTTCTGTTCTTGTTCTGTGTACGGGGCATTTTTTCCGCGCCGGGGGATTCACATGTATTTTTGTACCGTGACCAGGCTGAATCGTTCCATGCGTTGGCTCCGTGCCACACCCCGAATGGGTCCCCGCCTGCGCGGGGAAGACAGTGTGGGGGAGATTTTGGCCTCTGCACACAACCCGAATCCTGTCATTCCCGCGCAGGCGGGAACCCATCCCTGTGCCGGCACGGGGCTAACTCCAGCATGAGCCCCGGGAAGACAACGATTTTTCGTCCCGTACACAGATGCGTTGATTTTATGGAAAGATGCTGTGTACTGGGCAATCTTTTAAAGACACCTACTAAAGGTTCATCTATCTGGCGTTGATGCGATGATAATGTCCGGCGCACAGAATAAACATAAAGAAATACTTTTATCTTAAGTGTCTCTTAAGTTTCACTAGAGTAAAATTTAAGCTCAACCCAATTGTAGGAAAACATCCATGTCTGCCAGTGAATCGAATGTACGCTTAACGTTAACAGATGAACAAATCACACAAATGAAACGCGTCCTCAGGGAGCTTACCACCACCGAGGATAGCTTGACCCAGCAAGCGCTTCAGGCACAAACTGGACTGACAAAAATTATTGCACAAATCAACGATGGCCCTGATAAAGAGTTTCTCCAAAAAGCGCGTGACAAATTTGAAATTATCGCTAATGGCACAGCTTTCTGGAGTGAAAAAACCGCAAGGCTAGACTCAACTGAGGAAATTTTAACTGCTATCTATGATCTGAAGGAAAATATCAAAGATCAAGACAACCCTGTTGCTCTGAGATTCATAGCATGTATGTGGCTTACCGTTAATGCTCAGGGGTTAAACAGAATTCTTTCAAATCCAGCTCATACAGAAATTATTGCGGACATTAATGAGCAATTAAAAAGTGAGTTTAATAATCAACTCTCGTTGGCATATGTAATTTCACCACCATACCAGCGCATCCCTCGCATTCTTATGCTTATTAATGAATGTGTGAAGGTATTGGGTGAGTCACTCAATCGCGATGCAAAAAGTCTTGCATTAAAGTTTAAGGAGCTTGCAGGCAGAATTAATTCAATGACGCCAGAAAGCACGACTACAGTTCAAACTGTTCAAACAAGTCCAGACAGTCCTCTGGAAAAGTTTTTAACGCGGTTTAAGAGCATTTTTGACGCAAATCAATCACTGGAAATTAGTCAACAGACACCCTTCGATGTTAACAGCAGCATAGATATTTCCAATGGTTATTTTGATGCAGTTACCAAGACACTCGATATTTCACAACTACCACCCGCTTTTTTTACCCCGCAAGAAGAATATCGTGATCTTAGCAGTGAATTAAGTATTTTGATGGATCAATATGATAATTTGGTGGCTGAAATTGAAGGCAATCAAAACGCGGCCAATCTTACCCCTTCGTCTTCGTCTTCGTCTTCGTCTTCGTCTTCGTCTTCGTCTTCGTCTTCGTCTTCGTCTTCATCCAGCATACATTCGAGCCCGGTTACTCAGCCAGTGCTTTCATCAAATCATTTAGACGATGATGATGAAAATGCACTATTTTTGTCTTCGCCCATTCTGACTAATAATGACGCAGAAATAAGCATGGGCTCGCAGACACACTCCTCTTCAGATCCAGTCGTTGACAGTCGACAGCAGCCGCAATCTTCCAAACCACAGCTGCCTCCGCGTGATCTTAGCACTTCTTCTTCATCCGGGACTAATTCTGCTATTGTTGCTACGACATACCAAAATTCACCTGGTAGCGACGGTCAAAAATCAGATTTCGATCAAAGATCAGATCTCTTATCAGGCAGTAATTTTGCTGAGTGGCGAGGTAGCAATTTTTCACAATCTGCTGCCATACTAACAACTCAACCTGTCAGCATGGTTCGTATTGCTGACAGGGCTAAAAACTACCTTGAAAAAATCCAAAATCCAAAGGATCCATATGAACATGACTCTCCCTATAAATTAGGTTTCTTCGGCGGAACAGCTTTAGTTGATAACAAAAAAGTACCGGCTAATGTGGCACGCATGTTGACTGCTGTGCATAATGAAGTAAACCCACTTGTAAAACTGCAAAAAATCGCAGGGATTAGCGTAGAAGCACGATTTAACCGTGGATGCACGCGCGATGATGTTACTCAGCGCGTTTATGAAAACACACTCAAGGATTTGGGGGTTAATGCCGAAGAGTCCCGAAATAGAATATTGGGTGAAATTGATGATAAATTCAGTGGCCGCAAGGTAAAGCCTCGTACAGTCGCAAGGATTGAAGCACTGCTTAAGGCTAAAAATGAGATTACAATAGACCTCAATGATATTGCAGAAGTCATCCGCCTGGCTCAGGAAGCAGCAGGATCGTGGAAGCAGTATATTCCGTTTTATGGTCGCTCTGAAAAGACTCAAGCGTTTTATAAGGATATCACCTTGCTGCTGGATTTTACTGCACCGCGCACGCATCAAGATCATGATGACGATGAGCAAATGCAACATCGAAACTAACACTTAACCAGCCAGTAAATCGGTGCCCGCCTGCGCGGGCATGACAGGCTGGAGGCACGTGGTCGTTATGGATTACGACCCTCACACTTGCAAATGTAATTAATGGTAACTAAAATTACATTTAAAAGAGCGGGAGGTGCCTTGTGAACCTTGCAGCAATCCATCAACCAGAAGCGCCTCGGGTATTAACCCAGGCGCTTTTGCGCATGTGTACCCATTATAACCTGAGTGCGCGTGAGCTTTCGGAAATCCTTGGGGTCAGTGAGGCCAGTACCACCCGCATGCACCAGGGGAAAAAATGGATTAGCCCGGATTCTAAAGAAGGTGAAATTGCCCTGCTGCTCCTGCGGGTGTATCGAAGCCTCAATGCGCTTGTTGGTAATCACAATGAAAAAGCACAAAGCTGGCTGCGTGCGCAAAACCATTACCTGCGCTGCACACCGGTTAATGCCTTAAAAACTGTGACGGGGCTTGTGGAGGTGGTGCGCTACCTCGATGCTCTGCGGGGGAAACTGTGAACCTCTGGCAGCAGCTTCAGGGAGAAGCGCACATCCGCCCCTTGAGCGCAGACCCCTGGCGTGTGGTGGAAGCCCAGCACCTTTCCACAACACGATTTCTCGTGGACAGCATGGAAGAGCATGACCTCCTTGAAGCCATGATTGAGTCCTCAAAACCCGCCATTGAGCCCAGCTCCGACTACCTTATTTACACGCCCTTTCGCTACCCGCCTCTAGATTATGGCTCGCGGTTTGGGAGTGCATTTGAGCCCTCACTCTGGTATGGCTCACTTGCGCTTAAAACCGCTTTTGCCGAAGTGAGCTGGTACCGCCGACTCTTTCTGGCACAAACCAGTGCTGAACTTGGCTATGTTGAAACGCTTCTCACTGCGTTTCAAACGCGCCTTGAAACAGAAAGTGGCATTCATCTTTCAGAACCGCCCTTTCACGAACATCGCGAAGTAATTTCAGCGCCCCATACCTACGCAACCAGCCAGACACTGGGAAGCGCCATGCGCGAAGCTGGTGTTGAAGTCTTCAGCTATTATTCGGCACGCTCAGAAGAGCCCGCCATTAATATTGCCGCATTCACATCGCAGGTTTTTCGCAGAAAGAACGGTCAATTTATCAGAAACCAACAAACCTGGCAGTGCATTGCCAGCAAAGATACGGCGGAAATCACCCGCATCAGCCTTGATGGAAAACAACGCTACCGTTTTGAGGGTGCAGTGTCTTTTGAACTGGGGTGTTGACGCACGGCGCACTTTGCGTGAGAATGCCCGCGCCCCAACAGGGCTAAACGGACATTCACAAGGAAAGACACCATGCCCCGCCAATACTCGCATCTGCTGATTATCGCCGCTTTACTGCTGCCGCTTTCAACCCCGATTAACGCCTCTGATGAATTTTTATTGTGTGGGCCCGATGAAGATGGGTGTTATGAGGACATTTCACAGTGGTGTGCCTGCATTCCATACAACAGGGATTATGGGGAAAGTGCGTTTTGTTTTGATTTCGACAAAAGAACCTGCAAGCCGCTCGATGAAATGCCAGGGTGCATTCAGCGCTTCATTTTTCCCAATCAGGCAACCTGTCTTGCCACCCTTTTCCAAAGCTCACCACACCACCCCTGCGAACAGGTTAGCCGCGAGTATTGTGTATCGCACAAGACGCCTGTCTGCGCACCGGATGGACACCCCGGGTCCTGCCATCCGTTGGTGGATGATGAGATTGATTAAATCAATGGATCACGCCATTGGGATTGGGGTATTTGGTAATATCTGATGCCAGGCTTCGCTGCGCTCAACCCAGCCTACATCTAATATTTTGTTTTTAATGACATTTCAATGAGCAACGGTGCCGTAGCCTGCGCTGATAAGCGCGGGGATGGATACATAAAAGGATACCCGATGCCGGGCTTCGCGGCACTCAGCCCAGCCCACATCTAATATGTTGTTTTTAATGACATTTTAATGAGCAACGACGCCGTAGCCTGCGCTGATAAGCGCGGGGATGGATGCATGAAAGGATATCCGATTCCAGGCTTCGCGGCACTCAGCCAGGCCTGCAAAGCCCATTAAATACTCTCTTATGCAGTACGCAATATGCGCGCTGTAAATGAGGGGCGTAGATAAAAGCCCCTTGGCAGGGTGCGGATGCATTGTCCGGTGGCGTCATAACCTAACACCAGCGCCTGATTGTTAGCGGCTTTGGGGCGAATTTGCAGGTACTCGCCAAGGCCCGCATGAATTTCTTCAAGGCGCCCGGTTGAGGCCATCAGCGTGAGCTCCTGCCAGTCACGGGAAAGAATGCCTTCCTCCTCAGGACTCGGACTCCATAAAATGGGCGCGCCAATGCGCCGCTCAGAAAAGGGAATACTGCGCTCACCTTCCACCGGAAACCACAGCACGCGCCGAAGTTTGGCAAAACAGCTCGATGTTTCCCAGGTCTGTTCGTTAAGGGACGAAAGGTGCAGCGTAGTGACAAATGTTGATTCAGCAGGCTTGTAAGACGCCTTTAACGGGAGGGTTTTAAGTTCAATGCCAAGTTCCACAAAGTCAGGCTCTGCTTTCGAGCCGGCGCTGCTGCCAAGCAGACGCTCAAGCGCACCACCCAGCCAGCCCTTGCCGGCGGCAGATGAAGCAGGCAAATGAATCCCGAGGATTGAGGCAACCTGCGCGAAGCTCATGCCGGTGATGGCATTAGCGCGCGCGAGCAGCTCCTCTTCACTCTGTGGCGGCGTTCTCCTTTGGAAACCAGAGGTGTTCATTATCTTTCAACTCCACGCGCATCGGCGGTATGGGAGGCTGGATGTTCGCCGCACGGAATTTTTCGGTAATCGAAAACAACAGTTTTGAGCGCACTTCAAAGCGCGTGTGTTTTTCAACGTTGATAAAATAACGCACTTCAAAACCAATGAGCGCATCATCAATCTGCGTCATTAATGCCTGCGGCGGTGGTTCAGATAAAATTTCTTCAATATCGGCAAGGGCATCCAAAAGCAGCTGCTGGACTATCCGTGGATTATCGGTACGACTGACACGCACCGGCACCACTGTGCGCACAATACTGTCCTGGTGGGTCCAGTTGGTAAAAGGTTTATTAAAGGTTTCAGCATTGGGTATCACTACTTCCATGTTATCCCAGGACGACACCCGCATGGAGCGAATGCCAATGTGTGCGACGCGCCCTTCGTGCGTACCAATGGTCACAAGGTCGCCCTCGCGCACTGGCCGCTCGATAAGCAGCATCAATCCGCCAACCACATTACTCGCAAAATCACGCAGTCCAAATCCCATACCGACCGCCAGCCCCCCAAGTACCATGGACAGCCCGGCAAAATCAAAGCCGAGAACACGCACCGCAATAAAACCGCCAATCAGAATCACTGCATACTGGGTAAACACTGAAAGGCTGTTGCGAATACCGGCGTCTCGTGCGTTGCGATACAGCCAGCGCCACGAAAATTCACGTGTCCACTTGGACGCCCACGCAACGACCGAGAGCAGCACCATAAATTCCAGCGTGCTGAAAAGGGTGATTTTCACACCGGAAATATCAACAAAAGGATAGCGGGCTATGGCGAGCAGTTGCGCCGTCACTTCGGAATCTGCGTTCCAGCCCATAATGCGAAAGAGCATCCACACACAAAGCCCAAAGAGCGCGAGACGAAGCACCTTATCAAGCGGTTTCAGCACCAGCTCAATATACACCCAGCCATTTTGGAGAGACGATACCATCCATTCCGACAAGAGTTCCATGCCATCAAGAAGGACACCACGCAAAAGTACTGAAGTTACAAGCACCAGTAAAAAATACACTTCATACTGGCTCATGGTCCATGCGAGGTTCACATATCCCAGCAACCCCGTCATGGCGGTTACAAAGAGCGTAAGTGGCGCCAGAAGGGTCAGCAAAGTAATGGCGTTACGGAAATAACGCTTGCGCATGCGCCGTACAGGCATTAAAAGCCAGGACACCACTTCGCGGCTTTTCCAGAGCAATACCGACACCGCCAGCAAAAACACCATAAAGAAGCGGTTAAAAAGTTCCTGCAATTTATCGCCAAGCGGTAATAGATGACTGAAAACCACGAGACCAGTTATCCAACCGCCAACCAGCAGCAGCCAGCGAAGGCGGTGATAGAGCCGAACATCATGGCCAGAAGCGTCACTCACCCGCTCCATCAACACCATTCGCGCGATAAGAATCAGCACGCGAAACACTATCCAGACACCAAAGAGGTTCACCAGTACCTGATAGTTAATCATCGGAACATGGCATTGCCAGAAAACGAGCCAAAAAGAACCGGCAATGGCCAGCCACGGAAGGTTACGGCTAAAAAGCAGCAGCACCGCCTGAAAAAGATGACCCGAAAGACGCTGACGTGTTTTGGCGCCAGTCATACGGCGCAAGACATGCCAAAGCCCGGCAGAAGAGGCACCAAAAACCAGTAGACTCAGCCAGAGCATGGCCGCAGGCCATGTATCAAGCCAGAGATAGTTATCACTCACGCGTAAAAAAAGCGATTTTAAATACTCGTAAAACTGCGCCGGAATGCGCGCAAATTCACTGGCAATGTCTGGCCAGCGCTCAAAACCGTACCCGCCAAGGCTTTTGCGCGCCGAGAGTTGCTGACTCACCTGCTGCTGGCGGTTTTCAAGATCTTCCCCAAGCGTCTGCTGCTGAATTCCGACTTCCTCAAGACGTGCGCGTGTTTTGGTAAGAACCGCGCGGGCTTCATTTGCAAGAGCCGGGGACGAGATGCCGGGAATAATTCCCTCAATTAATGAGATGCGCTGCTTAAGTGACGCTTCAAGTGCCTGCAGTCGGGTAATGGAGGAACTGTAAATGTCGTTAACCGCTTCGAGTGTCCGCAAATCGGCATTTTTAAATAACTGAAAATCGGCTTTTGCGAGCTTTTTCTGCAGGCTGATTTCCAACAGCTCATCCTGCATGAGTCGAATCATCTGGTTATTCAGAAGAATGCGCGTCTCGGTACCTCGCGCGACTCCGGGTCCATTCGCTGATTTTTCAGCATTCTGCAATGCGATGTTGCCCGCAAGACGGGTGTTAATAACGGATTCAATCTCGCGCTCTTTAGCACGCAGTGCATCGAGCTCGCGATGCAGCGCAAAACGCGCATCCTGAATAGCCAGCATGCGGCGTTCGGCGCGAATAATCTCTTGATACTGCTGCGACATCTCCAAATCTTCGCGAATCAACGCAATGCTTTTTTTGACAATTTCACTTTCAGTGATAAGGGCGTTGATGCGCTCTCTGGCTTCAGCCGCGTCACCGCGTGTCGGGGAAACCGACTGCTGCAGTGTTTTCAGGCGGGCCGTGAGCTCTAAAAGGCGTTCAGTCTGGCTTTGCAAAAAGCCTTCAAGCGTATTAATGCCGGCAAGGTTAACGCTCTGTCGGGCTGCATTTTCTTCCTGCTGTTTTTTAAGTTCATCAGCATCTTTCGCCGCTGAAAACAGACCGGCGGCATTAAGGGCGATACCAAGGCGCATCTTTTCCTGCGTCAGGTATTCAATCATCTCTCCAGAACCACTACGCGCGCTGGCAAAAGCAATCGCAGACGGCAAAAGACCGGACACCACAATAACAAGCGAGAGAAAGACGCCCGCCAGTCGTGCCGCTACACTTTTGCCGTTATGATTAACTCTCGTTTCGCGTTCTGGCAAGACGTACCCCCAATTCTTCTAATTGCGCTTCTGCAATTACAGAAGGCGCATTGGTCAAAAGGCAGGATGCAGACTGCGTTTTTGGAAACGCAATGACATCTCTGATGGATGAAGAGCCAGTCATCAGCATTGCGAGGCGATCAAGCCCCAGGGCGATTCCACCGTGAGGCGGACAGCCATACTGCAGCGCATCCAGCAAGAAGCCAAACTTTTCACGCGCACAGTGCTCATCAATACCGATAAGATCAAAAACCGCCTGTTGCAGTTCCTGATTATGAATGCGAATGGAGCCGCCTCCAATTTCATACCCGTTGATGACAATGTCATAGGCTTTGGCGAGGCTCTCGCCCGGGTTCGCGCGCAGAGACTCAGGATGCGTGTCCTGCGGAGAGGTGAAAGGGTGGTGTGCGGGCGAGAGCGCTCCCGTTTCCGGGTTTTTCTCAAACATGGGCCAATCCACCACCCAAAGTAGCTCCCAGCCTTCTTTAATCAAATTGAAATCCTGCGCAAGACGTGTACGCAGCGCGCCCATAGACTCATTCACCATAAAGGCTTTTCCGGCGCCAAAAAAGAGCATGTCGCCTGTTTCCGCTCCTGTGCGAACGAGCAAACTCTCAACCAATTCGGGCGATAAAAACTTAAGAACAGGCGATTGCAGCCCTTCCATACCGGCGTGCCTGTCGTTGACTTTGATAGATGCGAGCCCTTTGGCGCCATACTGGCCGACAAAAGTCACCAGCGCATCCAGGTCCTTACGGCTCATGGACGCACCACCCGGCAGACGAATGGCAGCTACCCGCCCTTCGGCATCTTCTGCGGCGGTCTTGAAGACAGCAAAATCTGAGTCTTTAACGATATCAGCAACATCCAACAGCTCAAGCGGGTTGCGAAGGTCGGGCTTGTCACTGCCGAAACGGCGCATGGCCTCGGCATAGGTCATGCGCGGCAGCTCTGAAGGCAGCTGAACATCAAGCACCGCTGCGAACACATGCTGCAAAAGACCTTCAATAAGCTTCTGAATAACCGACTCATCGATAAACGACATTTCAATATCAAGCTGCGTAAACTCAGGCTGGCGGTCGGCACGCAGGTCTTCGTCACGGAAACAGCGCACAATCTGGTAATAGCGGTCAAAGCCTGAAACCATCAACAGTTGTTTAAAAAGCTGGGGCGACTGAGGCAGCGCATAAAACTCACCAGGATGAACGCGCGAAGGCACGAGATAATCACGTGCGCCCTCTGGTGTGGCTTTGGTCAGCATCGGTGTTTCAATGTCAAGAAAGCCCCGGGCATTAAGAAATTCTCGGATAGACTGACTCAGGCGGTGTCGCAGCATGAGGCTTTTCTGCATGGTTTCACGGCGCAGGTCGAGGTAACGGTAGCGGTAGCGGATATCATCACTGACCGTCTGGTGTTCATCCGGCAGGAAGGGCAGCGGCGGGGAGACGGCAAGAATTTCAATGGCACTCGCCACAACCTCAACACCGCCGGTCTGCATCAAGGTATTGCGCATTCCCTCAGGACGCGCTCGCACACTGCCTGTTACACGCACCACGTATTCGTGCCGCAGCTTCTGCGCTTCACGAAAAACGGCCTCAAGTGCGGGTTCACACACCACCTGCAAAATTCCAGAGCGATCGCGCACTACGAGGAAAATGACATCGCCAAGCAGACGGCAACTGTTCACCCAGCCGCATATACTGATTTCCTGTGAAACCAGCGCTTCGTTTATCTCTGTGCAATAATGTGTGCGCATGCTCTACCTGTATACCGGTTCTGTGTCAACCACAGAAAATTCTCGAAAAAAATCTTGCGAATAAAAAAGACGCGATTATGCGTCTTTTTTACCGCCGGAGTCACTGCCTGAACTGCCGCTGGTATCAGAAGCGGGTTTTTTATAATCGGTTGCATACCAGCCAGTACCCTTCAGTTGGAAAGAAGGCGCTGAAACCAGACGTACTGCCGTTTGCTCAAAACATTTTGGACACTGTGTCACGGGTTTATCACTCATCTTTTGCATCAAGTCAAAATGGTGGTTACACCCGCTGCACTGATATTCGTAAATGGGCATCTCACTACTCCGAACAAGACAATGAACGCTTTGAACAACTGCATATCATAACATAAATCAGAGGCTTGCCACAATCGTTCCTGGCGCGGCTCAGAGCAGGATTACACTATTTTTGTATTTGAAGCAGATAAACCACTTGCCTTGCCGGTTTCAGCACCGCACAGACGGGGCTTCATTAGGGTCTTATATGAACCCTAATCAAACACAGTAAGGATTTAACTCCGTAAATAGTTCCCCGCCTGCGCGCTGAGGAATCCCGACATATTTTTGTACAGCGGGCCAGTTTCAACCAGCGCAGACAAGGCTTTGATGAGTTTCTGAGAACTTGAAGTGCATACAAATCCGTGATCGCGTTATTTTTCGCAAAAAAAGAATCGGGATCACCCGGCGCGGGAGGCAGGGAACTATCCCTGAAAAAGCACAGTGCCAATACAGGGATGGGTTCCCGCCTGCGCGGGAATGACAGGATTCGGGGTGTGTGCGGAGGCCAAAATCTCTCCCACATTGTCTTCCCCGCGCAGGCGGGGACCCATTCGGGGTGTGGCACGGAGCTAATGCATGGTTCGGAACCCGCATGCTCGTTGTACAAAAATTTGTCGGAATTCCTCAGCGCCTGCGCGGGGAGGACACAAGCAAATACCGAAGTGAGTATTTACAGCTCAAAGTATGATTTTACCCTGAGGCGCGGCTGACAGCTTCCCATTAAAAGCAATTTCTCCAAGCAATGGGAAAGGCATCATTTCCAGCAGGGTTTTATAATTTTCCTGAGGTTCGAGCATGTCTTTGTCTATCCAGTTGGCAATCCAGCCAGCACAGTCAATATGCTCCTCCTGAAGAACGCGCGCCGTCAACAGCGCGTGATTCAGGCAGCCAAGACGCATCCCAATAACGAGAATAACCGGCATTTTAGTGATTTTCAGAAAATGCAGCCAGGTTTCCTGCGCATTAAGCGGCACCATCAGGCCGCCGGCGCCCTCAACCAGCAGCACTTCGGTATCAGGCGGCGCTGCTTCATTGCAGGAGGTGGCCACATCTACAGCACGAAGGGACACACCCGCACGTTCTGCCGCAATGTGCGGTGAAACTGGCGGTTCAAAGCGAAATACGCGCGCTGATGCATGCATGCCGAATTGTGCAAGTGCTTCAGCATCGTCACTGATGCATTGCCCCCCTTCCACCCGGCATCCACTGGCAACAGGCTTAAACCCGATGGCACGCACACCCTGCTCGTTCCAGTAAGCGAGCAGCGTACAAGCGGCGTGCGTCTTACCGCAATTGGTGTCAGTTCCCGTAATAAAATACCGTTTCATCGTAAAAAATCCTCCACGTGCGCTACAAATTCTTCTGCATGCGATAGAAATGGCATATGGCCGGCTCTTGGAAAGAGCGTGAAGCCTATTCCTGGGTAGCGCGCACGCATGGCCTCCAGTACCTCGACCGGGGTAATCGCATCAAGCCGTCCAAAAAGGTAGGACGTTGGCAGAGCGAGGTCTGAAAGCGCCTCCCGATAATCCCACGAGGCGAGTATATGCAGCCCTTCTCGCAGGGCTTTCGGACAATTATCAGCTGGCAGTTCAGGCATCACGCGACCACGTGCCTGCAGGCTTACAAAATCATGTAATACCTGCGAAGGCGCGTGCTCAAGCTTTTGCAAAAATCCTTCAATGACAACTGGCTCAATGCCCGGCCAATCGTCTTCTTTCATAAAAAAGGGAGATGTGGCAATTCCCAGGAGATGCGATACCCTTTCTGCAAATGCGTGTGCAAAACGAAGTGCGTAAAGTCCTCCCATCGACCACCCGCCGAGCGCAAAGGATGCCGGCAACTGATGAATAAGTGCCTCGCAAAAAGCCTCCCACGACATCAGAGAGGATTGCCCAAACCCTGGCAAGTCCACAAGATAGAGCGTAAAACGCTCGGTAAGACGCGGCAGAAGCGGTGTCCAGACGCGGCTGTCAAACGCCCAGCCATGAAAGAGAACCAGCGGATAGCCGTTCCCGGTTTTATGAATCGCAAGTGTCATGAAAAACGTGTATGTGTTTTAGAAAATCATCAATTGCCTCTGGCGTATGCTGACTGTTCAGCAATACCCTAAGCCCCGTTTGCACGCGTGTGACCGTCGGCTCGCGCATGGCCATGCAGAAAAATCCCTTCTCGCGAAGAAAGCCTGCAAGCTTCAGTGCGCGGTGCGGACAGCCAAGGCGCAGCTGCTGAATCGCGGTTGTTGAGTCTGCCCATGAAAGCGGGGAGGCGCGTGTGCAGGCGCGAAAATAGTGTATGATTTCATCAAGACGCGCACGCAATTCGTCTGCGGCGCGCACAATTGGCAGCACATCACAAAGCCCCTGAGCCAGGGCCGGACTCATTGCCGTTGAGTAGATGCAGGAGCGCGCCTCTTGAAGGAGCGACTGCACATAAAGCGCCTCCCCTGCCACCACAGCCCCCTGAGCCGCAAACGCCTTGCCAAATGGAATCACACGAAGCGCAACATGAGCCTCCACTCCGGCAGCCGCCACACCACCAAGTCCTTCAGGCCCCAACACCCCAAAGGCGTGCGCCTCATCAACCACCAGTGGTACACCCGTGCCGCGAAGACGTTCGGCATACAGCGCGAGCGGTGCTGTCTTACCACTCATGCTGAAAACGCTCTCCGTCATTACCGCCGTGTTTTCCCCGGCTCTTGCAACCTTTGCCTGCATGTCATCCGCATCCACATGACGAAAACGCAGAAAGCGGCCTTCTGCTGCAGATACCCCATCATACACAGACGCATGTATGGCTTTATCCATTACGAGCGTAATGCCATTACGGCCTAAAAAACGGCCTAAAGCGAGATTGGCGGTATAACCCGCGCCAAACACCAGACAATCTTCCACATTGAGCGCTTCAGAAAAGGCCGCCTCCAATGCCTTATGCTCTGGATGATAACCGCTGACCACAAGCGAGCCGGCGCTGCAGGGCGAAAGGCGCGCGAATGCATCGGCAAACGCCTTGCGAACACGCGCATCGGCCGACAGTCCAAGATAGTCGTTACTGGCAAAATGGCGGGATATGGGCACGCCATCCACGAGCGTGCGCTCCCGCCAGAGGCCGCGCTCGCGTAAACTCTGGGCGCGAACCGACAGCAAATCGCTCAACATGCAGGTTCCAGTTCCATTGCGGTGATACCAAGCTTTTCAAAGAGACTTGCATCGCGACTGGGACCTGAGTTTTCTTCTGTGAGCAGTTTCTCACCAAGAAACACTGAATTGGCGCCAGCAAAAAAGCACATCGCCTGCAGCTCGTCACTCATCGCGTGACGACCAGCTGTCAGACGCACAACACTTTTGGGCATCAGGATTCGCGCCGTTGCAATTGTACGCACAAGCTCAATGCCATCTACCGGCTCGGCGCGCGCCAGCGGCGTTCCCTCCACCGGAATCAACTGGTTAATCGGCACACTTTCAGGCGGCGTTGGCAGGTTGGCGAGTGTCTGGAGAAATTCAACACGGTCGTCACGCGTTTCGCCAAGACCGACAATGCCGCCTGAGCACACGTTAATGCCTGCCTGGCGAACATTTTCGAGCGTATCCAGTCGGTCAGAAAAACAGCGGGTGGTAACGACTTTCTCGTAATAAGATGGGGAAGTGTCAATATTATGGTTGTAATATCCAAGACCGGCGTCCGCCAGCATTTTTGCCTTATCCGCATCCAGCATGCCAAGGGTCATGCAGGTTTCAAGACCCAGCGCACGTACGCCCTTTATCATTTCAATCAGTGCCGGCATCGCTTTATCCGGCGGGTTTCGCCAGGCGGCTCCCATGCAGAAACGGCTCGCACCACCGGCTTTGGCCTCGCGGGCACGTTCCAGCACGGCTTCAACGTCCATAAGCGGCTCTTTCTGCAGACCGGTGTTGTGGTGCCCGCTTTGCGAGCAGTAGCCGCAATCCTCAGGGCAGGCGCCGGTTTTAATGCTGAGCAGTGTTGCCATGTGCATGCGATTGGGCGCATGATGCGCGCGGTGCACGGTATGTGCCTCAAAGAGCAGGTCATTGAGTGGTTTGCTGTAAATTGCCAGAATGGCATCTGTCGACCATTTACCGTTTGAACCGGACACACTTTTCCCCTTTTGTTATCAGTACCTCACATGATAAAGTCGGCATTCGTATTGTCAACTTAAAAAAATCACCATGGTTAACAGCTCCGATTTAATTACGCGCGACCTGCGTCATATCTGGCACCCCTGCGCCCAGATGAAAGATTTTGAGCGGGTAGCGCCACTGGTGATTGAACGGGCATCAGGAAGCCTGCTGTATACCCCGGATGGTGCGCTGATTGATAGCATCTCAAGCTGGTGGTGCAAATCCCTGGGCCATGGACACCCCGCCATTCTTGCGGCCATTCGTGCGCAACTCGAACGTTTTGAGCACGTCATTGCCGCCAACACCACCCATGAAAACCTTGCGCGTCTCGGGGAAAAGCTTGCGGCTCTCTCTGGTCTTCAGCACGTATTGTTCGCAAGCGATGGCTCAAGTGCTGTTGAAATTTCCCTAAAGCTCGCCCTCATGTATCAGCGCCACCGCGGCGAGCATCAGCGTACGCGTTTTATGGCGCTCTCTGGCGCCTATCATGGTGAAACCCTTGGAGCCTTGAGCGTCAGCAGGGCTGAAGCTTTTCGCATTGGCGAACATCAGCCAGGCTTTGCGTGCGACTTTTTAAGCCCGCTTCCCTTTGTCAGCGGCACGGATGACCCGCTCTGGAAGGATTGTGAACACGTATGGCCGTATATTGAATCACAGTTACTCGCCGCAAAAGACACGCTTGCCGCCATTATCGTGGAGCCATTAATTCAGGGGGCAATCGGCATGCGCTGCTACAGCGCCGATTTTTTAAGGCGACTGAGCATGTTTGCCCGCGAGCACGGTATTCTTCTTATCGCTGATGAAATCATGACTGGCATTGGGCGTACCGGCACCTGGCTTGCGTGTGAGCATGCTGGCATTCGCGCGGATATGGTCTGCCTTTCCAAAGGATTAACAGCTGGAGCCCTGCCACTTAGCTGCACGCTGGTGAATACAGGAATTTATCAGGAATTTTATGCTGATGCCGCGAGTGGCAAGGCATTTTTACACTCCCACACGCACAGCGCAAACGCGCTGGCCGTTGCAGCGGCACTGGCGACACTCGAAACATTCGAGAGCGAGGGCATCCTCGCGCGGGCAGCCTCACTCGGCCATACGCTTCGCGAACATTTTTTAACCGTTGCAAATGATTCTGACGCACTGGAAAATGTGCGCTCACTAGGGGCCATGGTTGCAGCAGACATAAAAGCCCCCGCTCATGCCCGCGCAGGCTTCACGCTTGCCCATGAAGCGCAGAGACGTGGCGCGCTCCTGCGCCCCATAGGAAACACCCTTTACTGGCTGCCACCGCTTACCATGGACAGCAGCACGGTTGAAAAACTTGCAGAAATCACCCTACACTCACTACATGCGTGCAAAAAACGCGACTGGACAATCTGAGCTCAGGAACTGCTAATTGACCAATACAAGTTTCCAAAACAGCAAAAAATCATTCTGGCTCCTGAACCTTGTATGGCTCATGGTCACTCTCGCCATTATCACGGCAGCACTGTATTTTAACTGGAGGCAAACGGAACTGCAGCTTACGCAGGTTCTGGCGCGTGAAACCGAGCATGCCCGTGAACAGATTGACAGCCTTTTCTCGCGAATACTCATCCCTATTCTGCGTCTGCCACTTGAAGCACTCCATCCAGAGGAGTGCCATGAGGCACTGCTCCCGGCCCTAAGCTCAATTGAGTTTAACAATCCAAACATTTCCGGTGTGGTGGTGAGCGGTCTGGACGGCCAGGTACTGTGCGCCACAATATCCAAAGCCACAGCCGGTCGCGTGGGACACTCTGAAACGACACGGCTGCATGGCCCTGTTACCCTTGATGCCAACGACAAACCGGCTTTCATGCTGCAGAGCCGACAGGGTAACTATTACATCACTATTTTTGTCCTCCAGTTGCTGCTGGAGCGCGCGCTCACGCCGGACACGCCGGATACACTGGCGACCCTGCTCTATGACGAGGGACGCCATACTACGCTTTTGCGGGTCAGCGATAAAAACCCCCTGACAGGTCCTGAGGCGCTTGCCGAAAATGAAGCCCTCAGACAAATTGCCAGTCGCCCTACCCAGTCGACCACGCCCGAAGCCACTCGCCTTCAGTCGGTTGAAAAGGTGTTGCTCTATGTTTCCAAAAATCCTGAAAATTTCAATCGCCAGCTGATATTTTCCTCCTCCCTTCTGGTGCTTGCAACACTCCTGCTGTCTGCCCTGTTGTATCAAGCCGTGCGCAATATGCTTAAACGACGGTTTTCACTGGAGGGGCTAATACAGAATGGCATTCGTAACCATGCGTTTTATCCTGTTTACCTGCCAACCTTTGATCTTAAAAACAACGCCTTTTGCGGTGCTGAAATGCTGGCGCGCTGGCAGGACGCACCCGAGGGCGTAAGTCTGCCAAATGTATTTATACCTGAAGCTGAGCGCAGCGGCCTGATTGTTCCCATGACCCTGCAGCTCATGGAAACCGCACTTGCAGATTGCAAATCGCTTTTCGAAGCGAATGCCCCCTTTTATCTCGCCATTAATCTTTCAGCGGGACATTTTGCCGACAGGCACTTTTTTGACACGCTCGAAACCCTCTGTAAACGTCACCACGTTCGCCCCGAACAGCTTATGTTTGAAATCACTGAGCGCGAATTATTCGATACCAGCAATGGTGAACTTCGCAAGAGCATGGAAAATCTGCGGGCAAAAGGATTTCAACTGGCTGTGGATGATTTTGGAACAGGACATGCCAGCATCCGTTATTTGCAGCACTTTCCGTTTAATTATCTTAAGATTGATCAGTCTTTTATCCAGGCCATTGGCACGGGGGCGTTAACAGAAACGCTGATTGTACCTATTGTGGACATGGCGCGAAAATTACAGCTCGAAATAGTTGCCGAAGGGGTAGAAACACACGCACAATGTAATTATCTGAAATCGTTGGGAATTACCTGCATGCAGGGTTGGCTGTACTCAAAGCCGCTGCATGCCAAAGCCCTGAACCACCTTCTTGAGGAAAATCGCCATGCGTAAACGGTCTTTGACTCTGCTGCTGATGCCCCTCTGGTTTGCGACACTGACGCACGCCGACAGCGCCAGCTATTGGCAGTGCACGTCCTATGATAACGAAAACAAACAGTGGCTTGCGAAAAGCACCTATCAGCGCGCGGCCATTAACCAGGCGTATGATAATTGCAAAAAACAGAGTAAAAAGCCTGAAAGCTGCAAGACGGCGAAAGAGTATTGTGAAGCCTATGTTGATGGTATTTTAAGCCGTCCCATGTGGCAATGCGTTGCTATTGACAACCTTCCCAACCGCTGGCAGGGCAGCATTTACACGAACCGTGATGAAGCTATTTTTGGCGCAAAATCCTGGTGTCAGGAACAAAGCGTCATGCCTGAAACCTGCTATGTTAATCTCTTGATGTGTTCAAGCCTCATGGCGACAGACTGATAATCATGTCTCTTTTTTGTGTGGGTCTTACCGGGAACATTGGCAGTGGCAAGTCGACCGTTGCCTCCATGTTCGCACAACTTGGCATCTCGGTGTCTGATGCTGACCAGGCGGCGCGGGCCCTGACTTTGCCGAGGACTCCTGAGCTTCGGGCAATCACCGAGCATTTTGGCGCATCGGTATTGCGGGAAGACGGCTCTCTAAACCGTGAAACGCTGCGTGCGCGTGTGTTTGCAGATGCAAAAGAACGTCAATGGCTCGAGCACCTTCTGCACCCGGCCATTCGCCGTATGCTCGAAGAGGATGCGCGCAATGCACCGTCACCTTACTGCATCGTAGAAATTCCTCTCCTCTATGATAAAGCACCTTATCCATGGATATCGCGGGTCTTGCTGGTGGTGGCTGGTGTTCAGCAGCAGATGGAACGCCTTAACGTTCAGAGACGGCAATCCCATGATGAGACACGTGCCATTCTTGCATCCCAGCCCGATGAGGCGCAACGGCGCTTGCTTGCTGATGATGTTCTTGAGAACGATACAACCCTTGAAGCACTGCGCGAGAAGGTGCTGACTCTTCATCATCGATATCTCGATATGGCAAAAAATTGCGGTCAATCGCCTGATAACGCATGACAGACCATTGAAGTTGTGATATTTGTATGCCACGGCAAAGGATAGCTGACGTGCATGCAAAACCAGACCATCACTTTTCAAGTGGCCACCCATCATCTGCCAAAAGTAGCGCTGCGGCTTGAATACCTTTTGCAATCCATTGAACAGGCCTGCGTGGAACAGCATCCAGTCATCCATCATTATGCCCTGAAAAATCTGATTGAAATTTTAAAAATCATTGAAAAACCAGAGTTAAAAAGCCGTTTTCTCAAAGAACTGATGCGCATTGAGCATCTGGTCGGCCGCGCCACCCCTGCTCTTCCAAAAACATACGCTGAAAGGCTATATCAGCAGATACTGCTCCTTGGACATGTCTCAGGCCGCTTTGGCGAGGGCATTTTGCATTCGCCCTTTTTACAATCCGTCAAACACGCTCATCTTCATCAAATTACCGAACACGCCCCGCACGAACCTCAGCTGTCCGTCTGGCTTGAGGGTGATATATCAAGGCGGGAGCATGACCTTCATCAGTGGAACGGGCAATTGCAGACGCTGCGCGACACGATTTACATTTATCTGACAATTCTGCGAGACAACGCACAATTTTCGCGCATTGATCTGTATTCAGGGTTTTATCAGCGTCAGCTGCCAACGCGCCCCTGCTGCCACCTTGTCCTCGTTCGCATGGATAAGGGTGCGCAGGTGGTGCCGAAAATACAAATGGGGCATCATGGCCTGACCTTGCGTCTTTTAGACATTTCAAGTCTGCGCGAAGTGCAGCATATACCAGCCGTTGTCGATTTGGCAGTTTGTCAGTTGTAAGACGGGCTTTATTTACGCACTCACGAGTCTTTTATCTCCTTTGTGTTTTATAAATTAAACGCTATTCTCAATAATAAGCATTATTTTTCACCACACGGTTAAACGCGGGTGTCTGTAGAGGTATACCCTTACATCGAAAGTACGCATTTTTAAAGTTCCATCTCGACTCATACATGGCTCATGCACAAAATGGAATACGACAAGCATGCGAAAGTTAAGTCTGTATTGCACCTTAGGTTGTATTTTTTTAGGACTACTTGGTCTTCTGGGACGCCTGTACGGTATCGTTGCATTATCTCAAGTTTCGGAAAGTTATGTTGCAATCGCACCCAGCACTGCAATTGCATTTATACTCATTGGGTGCGTCATTCTTATCAACATGAATTACAATGAAAACCCGGTTATAA
The DNA here is from genome assembly GCF_004571195.1 of Legionella geestiana. Lineage (GTDB taxonomy): Bacteria > Pseudomonadota > Gammaproteobacteria > Legionellales > Legionellaceae > Legionella_B > Legionella_B geestiana. Next base: position 27,704 of record NZ_CP038271.1, on the reverse strand, counting down.
GACGCGCATCTCTCCTGATACTCCTTTTGGTAATGCTGCACGGATTAACGGTTGTTTTAAGTTATTACACCGATACAAATCTCCAAATTGAACAGTTACTATATTCTGACAGTTTTAAATCACTGGATTCTGGATTTATGTCTCCGGCAACCGGTGTGTTTTTTTTGTTAACAGGCTTTTCGCTCTTTGTCCTACTGTCCACGTTAAGTTTATTTAAAAGCAATCTGATATGGATGCGGCTCTCGGAGACTTCTGCGTTTATCGCATTAATCGGCTCAACAGCATTCCTTTTATCCTATTTATACGGCACTCCATTTCTTTATCAATATCGTGTCATTCCTGTGGCAATCAGTACAGCCATAGGCTTCATGTTTCTATCATGTGCGATAATTACCCTGAATACCTACAGCTATTTTTTCGCTGCATTTACGGGTGACAATGTCGCAAGCATCATCATGCGGCATTTTCTTCCCTTTTCAATGGCCGTATTCATCGCCTCCTCTTTTGGCATCGATTTTATCAAAGAAAACATGCGTATGAATGCCGCATTTCCTTCAGCGATTATCCTGACAACATCCACTTTTTTAATTTTTATAATCTCAAGTTATATTGCAAAATTACTTGGAAATTTAATTGAAAAGCTTCAAAAAGAAAAGAAAGAGCTTGATAAGGAGCTTATCGCTAATAGAAATTTACTTAAAATGAGCATTGAAAGCGCGAAAGTCGGTATTTGGGAATATGATATTAAAAATGACACGGCCACAGTCAGTGAAAACCTCAACCAAATTTTTGGTGAGGCTCCTGATAAAAAATGGACATTCACTGGATTCATTTCCTCTATTTACCCAGAAGACAGAAAGAAAATAATCGAAAGATATAACTCTATTATGTCTTCAATGAAACGCGATTCATTTCGCATTCAATGTCGCAAATACTGGCCAGACCAAACACTGCACTGGTATGAAATATTTGGAGAAATCAATCATATAGGAACTGCATCAGAGAAGGCCAGCTTCCGCGGTGCATTGATTGATATTACAGAAAAAAAACTCGCCGCCGAAGAGGTTGAAAATTTCTTTAATTTACCGAAAACATTTAACATTATTTGCGACATAGAAGGAAACATAATTAATGTAAACGAAACTTTTCAATCGCTAACAGGTTATTCCGCGGAAGATTTAAAAGATAAAAATATTGCAGATTTTCTTCATTTGAACAAGGTAATTTCCATCGATGATATTATTAAAGACCTTGTTCAGCGAATGACACCAAAGTATTTTACTGCGAGGTTAAAGAGCAAAGAAGGCGATTACCTTGATGTCTCCTGGACAAGTTCAGCATCAATCGCTTCAGGACAAATCTATTTTACCGGTATAGATAACACCTTGTATATAAAATCTCAAAAAGCACTTGAAAGCGTCCTTTTAAGAACCATTGAAGCCATTACCTTAACGGTTGAAAAAAGAGACCCGTATACTTCTGGCCATATGAACAAAGTTGCCACTATTGCGGTTGCAATTGCGCATGAAATGGGCTTGCCTGAGGACAAAATCGAAGGCATTCGCATAGGAGCTTCCATTCATGATATCGGGAAAATATATATCCCTGCAGAAATACTGAACCGTCCAGGAAAATTATCCATGCAGGAGTATGAGCTCATTAAGACGCACCCTCAGGTAGGATATGAAATCATCAAGAACATTGACTTTCCATGGCCTGTAAAAGAAATGATTATGCAGCACCATGAAAAGCTCGATGGCAGCGGCTACCCCAGTGGATTAAAGGGCGAACAAATAATTATCGAGGCTCAAATCATCGCGGTTGCCGATGCCATAGAAGCCATTACTTCGCTCAGGCCCTATCGAGCGGCCCAGTCGCTTAAAGAAGGCATTGCTGTATTAACTGCCGGCAGAGGCACGCTTTTTAACGCTGATGCGGTTGATGCCTGCCTGAAGCTTATTAATGAGGGCAAACTCACATTTTAAATGCATGTGTCACGCACCTAAGCGCGTGCGTGACACGCCCTGCATCATCTGTTCACTAAAGCGGCTCGCTGCGCTTCACCACTTACCTGAAGGACGCCCCACGAACCTCCAGACTGCGCTTGAATTTGAATCGTTGGCAATTTGCCAAGAAGAGAGGGGGAAGTCAGAATAAAATCTACGTTCTGATCAGGAAGACCACTTTGTTGACGAGTACATTTTACCAGTATCAAACCTGAAATTTTTGGCGTACCTGCCGATTGATAGGTGCACGAGTAGGTTGACTGACCGGAAAAGAGCTCACTTGAAAGATCGGCCGTAGAAATATTGGCGATGGCTCTTGCCGTTATTCTTCCCTTGCCGTCAGCTTGAAAGACCCCCGTTTCAGTGACCTTTCCAGCACCAAGGGGACCATTAAAATCACCCTTAATCTGGTAGTTAAACGTACCGGCAATAGCAGGCAAATCATCGCTGCTGGCAAAACCGGTTAATGGCATCGCAACACCTGCCACTGCCACCATAAATCCCAAAGAAAGTCCTTTCATGTGTTCTCCTGAAGGTTTGTGCAACATCTGTGAACAGCATTTAATGACACAGCATTCTCGAGAGTAGACGATGGTGACACTTCTGTCTACTTGAGAATATCTGCAGCCAGTAATTCAGGGCACAACCGCATAACGGCATGATTGGCTTCAGGAAAAGTAAAGGCATCAAGCTTTGAGGGACTCACCCAAAGGAGTTCGGGCTGATTTTCAAGGCGTTGGGCGACTCCTTTAAAGCGGGTGACACGAAACACTTGCAGATTAACAGAAAATGAACCGTACTGGTGATTAACGCTTCCAAGGAATTCAGTCTCAAGGACCTGAAGCCCCACCTCTTCCCGTATTTCACGCACGCAGGCTGCCTCATCAGACTCTCCCGCTTCCACCTTGCCGCCCGGAAACTCCCACAACCCACCGTGGCTTTTTTCGAGTGGACGGCGGGCAATCAGTACCTCTCCCGCCGCGTTAAAAATTAAAGCAACCACAACCCTCATGCAAGCGTTCCGTGGCAGGACTTAAATTTCTTGCCAGAACCGCAGGGACATGGGTCGTTACGCCCCACTTTTTTGCCACTTCTACGAATAGTCCCCGATTCAGTCTGAGATTCAGAGTTTTCCAGACTGTCCGCATGCCGGTATTGTACCCCCTGAAGACGCTCGGCGCGCCGCTGTTCTTCGACCATATCAGCATTATCCTGCGATTGAATCTGCACGCTGCAAAGCAGTCGAATGACGTCATACTTCAGCGCATCCAGCATGCTGGTAAAGAGCGTAAAGGCTTCACGCTTGTATTCCTGGCGCGGATCTTTCTGCGCATATCCGCGAAGGTGTATGCCCTGGCGCAGGTGATCCATCGCGGCAAGATGCTCACGCCACTGACTGTCAAGCGTCTGCAGGAGAATGGATTTCTCAAACTGCGCCATCACCTCACGCCCGGCAAGGCTTTCTTTTTTCGCGTATTCTTCCGCACACTGCGCCTGTATCCGCTCTAACACCTGCTCAGTCTGAATATGGTGGTCGGCCTCAATCCATTCGCTTACTGGTATGCGCAGGGCAAAATCATCCGCAAGGGTCTGCATGAGCCCCGGGATATCCCATTGATCTTCAAGGCTCTGGCGCGGCATGTAACTGCAGACGACATTTTCAAGCACCTCATCACGCATGCCGGTAATCACTTCCGACAAATCGCTCATGCCCATAATGGCGCTTCGCTGCGCGTATATCACACGGCGCTGATCGTTTGCCACGTTATCGTACTGCAACAGCTGCTTTCGCACGTCAAAGTTATGCCCCTCAAGCTTACGCTGGGCATTTTCAATGGCACGCGTCACCATGGGGTGCTCAATCGGCTCACCGGGCTTCATGCCGAAACGGCGCATGATGGAAGCCACCCGCTCGGAGGCAAATATGCGCATCAATGTATCTTCGAGCGACAGGTAAAATCGGCTGCTTCCGGGGTCGCCCTGTCGGCCGGCACGTCCGCGAAGCTGATTATCGATGCGGCGCGACTCGTGGCGTTCAGAGCCGATGATGCGAAGTCCACCGCCCTCAACGACTGCATCGTGGCGGCGCTGCCAGTCTTCGCGGACTTTGGCGCGCATGGCCTCATCGGCATCGTCAGGCAATGCGGTAAGTTCTGCTGCAAGACTGCCGCCAAGCACGATGTCTGTTCCTCGACCCGCCATATTGGTGGCGATGGTCACCGCCCCGGGGCGGCCGGCTTCTGCCACAATCTGCGCTTCTTTTTCGTGGAATTTGGCGTTGAGCACCTGGTGGCGGATTTTTGCCGCCGTTAACAGATGGCTCAAATACTCGGAGGCTTCAATGGAAGCTGTTCCTACGAGTACCGGCTGGTTTCGCTTGATGCAATCACGAACGTCTTCAATGATGGCCTCAAACTTATCCTTCTGCCCCATATAGACCAAATCCCCCTCATCGCGGCGCTGCATGGGCTTATTGGTAGGAATCACCACCACTTCAAGGTTATAGATTTGCTGAAATTCATAGGCTTCGGTGTCGGCCGTACCGGTCATGCCTGCGAGCTTGTTATAAAGCCTGAAAAAGTTCTGGAAGGTAATGGAGGCGAGCGTCTGGTTCTCGTGCTGCACCGGCAGTCCTTCTTTCGCTTCCATCGCCTGATGCAGGCCTTCTGACCAGCGACGCCCGGACATGGTGCGCCCGGTGTGCTCATCGACAATAACCACCTGATTATCACGCACAATGTAATCGACATCGCGGTGGAACATGGTGTGCGCTCTGAGTGCTGCATTCACATGGTGCATCAGGAGAATGTTGCTCGCATGATACAGGCTCTCACCTGGTGTAAGAAGGTTCGCTTCAGCAAGCATCGCTTCTATCTGCTGGTGACCTTCTTCGGTAAGGTGTGCCTGTTTTTGCTTCTCATCGAGCGTATAATGACCGCCATCCCCTTCTGTTTCCTGCTTTTTCAGAAGCGGAATCAGCGCATTGATTTTGACATAAAGCGCCGAACTGCCTTCAGCGGCACCGGAAATAATGAGTGGCGTACGCGCCTCGTCAATCAGAATGGAATCCACTTCATCGACAATCGCGAAATTAAGCACGCGCTGTACTTTATCTTCAAGGCCAAAGGCCATGTTATCGCGCAGGTAGTCAAAGCCAAATTCGTTATTGGTACCGTACACGATATCCGCGCGATACGCCGCCTGCTTTTCAGTGTGGCTCATGTCAGGATAAATAACGCCCACGGTGAGGCCGAGGAAGTCATAAATGGGCTTCATCCACTGGCTGTCGCGCTTTGCGAGATAATCGTTAACCGTAACGACATGCACGCCCTCTCCGCTCAGAGCGTTCAGGTAGGCGGGTAATGTGGAAACAAGCGTTTTCCCCTCACCGGTGCGCATTTCAGCGATGTTGCCCTCATGCAGCACCATGCCGCCAATCATCTGTACATCAAAATGACGAAGACCAAGTGTGCGGGATGACACTTCACGCACTACCGCAAACGCTTCAGGCAATAGCGAATCAAGCGCCTGCCCGCCGGCAAGACGCTCACGAAATTCAGACGTTTTAGCCGCCAGTGCCGCATCACTGAGCGCTTTAGTCGGTGCTTCCAGCGCGTTTATGGCTTCTACCATCCGTTGCATGCGCCGCAAGGTGCGCTCGTTTCGGCTTCCAAACACTTTCTTCATCAAGGTATTGAGCATGACCCTGGTAATCCTCTTGAGAAACGCATCATCAAAACTGGCTAACCTACCAGAAATTTCCAGAAATTACCATGACTGATAATTGCCTTATGCCCCCTCAAGCACCTCCATGACACGAAGTGCAGCATAAAGCCCCTCGGCAAAGTCTCCGCCTCGCAGCTCCATAATCGCTTCTTTCCAGCGTTTTGCACCGGGGAGCCCGTGTGCCAGGTTCATAATGGGCTTTACCAAAACTCCGCGAGGCACATCGGTAGCGAGGGGGGACGTCAGAAGATAGGTAATGTAGGCATCGGCCACCGCTGTGCGTGTCGGCATGTGCCATTCGGGATGGAGGGACTGGTGCAGGAGGGCAAGCCCCCAGGGATGCTGGCAGACAAGACGACCAACCATGACGCCATCGACATGCTCAAGGTGCTCGCGTGTACTGTCAACAGTCGTGATATTCCCGTTAATAACCACAGGAACTGGTGCAATTTCTGCGCGAATGCGCCAGGCGTAATCGGGATGCAGCGGCGGGATGGTGCGGTTTTGCTTAGGATTCAAACCATGAAGCCAGGCCTTTCGTGCATGCACGATGAGCTTTTTAATGCCGGAGTCTACCAGCATGCCGACAAAATCCTGAAAAAAAGCGTAGCTGTCATCTTCGTCAATGCCAATGCGGGTTTTGGCCGTGACAGGAATCGACACGGCATCTGCCATCGCGCGAATGCATTCAGATACGCGCCCCTTATCACGCATGAGGCAGGCACCAAACTGGCCGGCCTGTACCTTATCACTCGGACAGCCGAGGTTTAAGTTAATTTCATCAAATCCCGCGGCCTCTCCAAGTTTTGCCGCGCGCGCGAGCTTTTCTGGGTCTGAACCACCCAGTTGCAGCGCTACAGGACGCTCATCGGGATGACGCGCAAGCGCTCGAGCGGGGTTGTGAAAAATGGCGCCAACGGTCTGCATTTCGGTGTATAACAGTGCCGAGGGCGAGAGCAGGCGCATCAGATACCTGAAATGGACGTTTGTCCAGTCAATCATTGGAGCTACAGAGAGCTTTGCGTGTAACGCATCAGACACTGGCATGCGCTACCCCATAACGCTTAACAACCTCTGCGGCAGGTGCTACCTCAAAGGCTTCGATGATGAGCTGCAAACGCGCTCGATTTCTAAACACATTCACATCAAGCCTGAAGGCGGCTTCTATGTGCGTGGCCCGATGATTAGGCCAGACGCTGGTATCCACTCCAAAGGCAATGGCATCGAGCGCCTCACCCGTTAACGGATGTGCGAGCGTGAATTTTAAGTGATGCTGCCCAACCAGCCGCTGCTCAAGGACTTCGAAAATGCCATCAAACGCAGGCTCTGGAAACTGTTGCCCCCATGGGCCTGTCTGTTGGAGCAGTTGTGCGGTTTCGAGCGTAAAAAGTGACGGCTCAAGTTCACCATCTGTCCAGACCACGCCCTCACAGGCAGAAACGTCGAGATGCTTTGCCACCTCAAGGACAAACGCCTCACGAAAAGTGACAAACGCCTCAGGTGCGATGCTGAGACCAGCGGCCATGGCATGTCCGCCAAATTTTTTGATAAGCCCTGGATTATCTTTATCAATGTCAGCAAGGCAATCACGAATATTAATGCCGGCAACGGAGCGCGCAGACCCCTTCAATTCAGAACCATCCGCGTTTGCAAACGCAATAACCGGGCGGTGATAACGCTCTTTAATGCGCCCGGCGAGAATGCCAATCACCCCCTGATGCCAGGTGGGCTCATACAGAGCAAGCCCCGGAGGAAGCTCCGCACTGTTTTGATTCAGGCGTGCCGCCAGTCGGTCAAGGGCATCCATCGCCTGTGTTTTCATCTCGGCTTCAATCCCGCGCCGCTCGATATTAAGCGCATCAAGCTCTTCAGCCAGCATGCGCGCACGCTCTGCATCTTCACAAAGCAGGCACTCGATGCCAAGGGACATGTCATCAAGACGCCCTGCCGCATTAAGCCTTGGGGCAATGGCAAAACCCAGGTCCGTCTCTCGCAGTCGCTCGACAGCGCGCCCCGAGACTTCGGCAAGCGCTTTGATGCCTGGGCGGCATTTACCCTCGCGAATACGCGAAAGCCCCTGGTCCACGAGGATGCGGTTGTTCTTATCAAGCCCCACCACATCGGCTACCGTTCCAAGTGCCACAAAATCGAGAAACTGTGCCATGTTCGGCGCACGAATACCGCTCGCCTCAAAGTATCCTGTATCCACAAGATGCCGCCTGAGAGCAAGCATCACATAAAAAATCACCCCGACACCGGCTATGGACTTACTCGGGAAAGAATCACCCGGCTGATTCGGGTTCACAATGGCGCAGGCCTCGGGCAGGGTTTCTCCGGCAAGGTGATGATCGGTTACCAGAACATCTATTCCGTGGGCATTTGCTGCCTGAACACCCTCAATGCTTGCAATGCCGTTATCAACGGTAATGAGCAGTTGCGGTCTGGATTCAACCGCCACACCAACAAGCCCCGGAGTCAGGCCGTAACCATAGGCAAAACGATTAGGCACAAGGAAGTCTATGGAATGCGCCCCCATCTGGCGCAGCGCGCTAATCGCAAGCGCGCTCGAAGTCGCGCCATCGGCGTCAAAATCGCCAATCACGAGAATACGCTGTTTTTCGCGCAGGGCTTTTTCAAGGCGCACACAGGCACGCTGGATATCTTTCAGTGTGTCAAAGGGCAACAGGGCCTGCAGGCTTTTATCAAGTGCATCGATTGAATGGATACCGCGTGCGGCATAAATGCGCGCGAGCCACGCAGGCGTGCCAGGCAGTTCAAGCGCCACCTCAGGACGCGCACGCCGCTTAATCCGTATGCTCACCTTTCTTTCTCCAAAATTCCCAGAACCGGCGCGTGCGGGTCGCGTAGACCTGATTATTCCAATACCAGGTTACTGTACCGCGGTGCGCGTTAATAGTGTTTTTATGCGCCTCAAGCACCGAAAGGCAATCGCAGACAATGATATCTGGCGAGTCGCTCGTAAAAGCGCCACCGCCCCATATCCAGACGCCATTAACGGCACTGTCTGCAAGCAGCATTTGAATTTCTGTCAGCAGTCGCTGCCATTGCATGTCCTCGCCCATGGCTTTAAGACCAGGCAGGAGTGACTGATTTAAAATCGCACGGGGTGGTGCGCCCTGCACAGCGGGAAATCCCCGAGCGCGCACAAGCCAGGTATGAGCATCGTGCCAGTAAAAATCACATCGGCCGGGCACACTGAGGCTTTTTAGCCGCTCAAAGACTTCCCGAAGCGCTGATTCGTCCAACAGCAGCCCTTCCCCTTCTGCGCGCAGATACACATCGTTATGTGTTGCCTCCCAGCGAATCGGCGACATCACCTGCCAGCTGCCTTCGAGCTGGTGCTCCAATCGCAGAAAATCCGCAACCGGAAGGGCTTCTGGCGGATAGCCTGCCGCCCGCAGACGGTTGGGATAAAAACCGGCTCCCTCATACAGAGCAACCGCACCCGCCGGACACTCAGCCCTCTCACTGTTTACAATAACCTGCATGCGCGCTTCAAATAAATTTATGCTACACTTGCGCGCAAGTATACGGCATTCATACCTTCAAGACCATGCATCTTCATCAGGAATCACGCGACCCGCACACCATTACCGGCTATTCAGACAACCTCATCCAGGTTGCTGAACAGTCGTTTACCGAAAGCGTGTTAATCGGGACATACACCATTCATTATCCCTGGAATGTACAGGCATTGAGTGGATTAAGTACCGAAACGCTTGAACCCGTACTCTCAACACCACTAGAAATACTTTTAATAGGACATGACGAAACCGGCGTTTTAGCGCCCATGCCCCTGCAACAGTGGCTTGCTGCCAATCGCATCGGCTTTGAATGCATGTCGATTGGCGCAGCATGCCGCACGTTTAACGTGCTTTTGTCTGAAGGACGCCAGGTTGCCGTGGGTTTCCTGCTCCCATCGGCGTAGGAAATGCGAACTTCTTGACATTTAATCAAGCAATTTGTAAATTACCCATTTTTCACTCCCATGCCATATATCCCTGCTGATCCGTTGTCGATTGCAAGAGCACGCCTTGACAATGCACCTGATGGCACCAAACTGCCCCGCTCCCTTAACAGGGATGGCACGCGCCGTCTGAAAAATGAGCAACCCGTCAGCACCGAGTATGACACCACGCACTCGTTCATACGGCTTCATGGTAAAACCTTCATGCTGCATGCTTCTCTCGAGAGAGGTGGGAATGCGCGCATCAAAACCCTTACCAGTGCAGAAGAAACTGTGCCGCAGGTTGTTAAGATTGGGAATTACCCTTTCAACTTGATGGAAGTCTCCATTAACCGGGCTCTAAAGCGGACTGAGGGTTCTGTTGCGCGTCTTGACGGGCGAAAACACTACCTGCCAATGCCGTTCCTCGGAGACAGTCTGTTCAAACTGTTAACTGAAAATCGGCTTTCAGATGCAGAATGCCGGGATGTTGCCATCAAACTTTGCATTGAAGCGTTTCGCATGCACCATGGACAACCGGGAGAAATGGTTCCGCTTGCACACCTCGACATCAAGCCTGAGAACATTACGCTCAAAGACGATAAACTCTTTTTTATCGATTATGGCGCATCTGCTATTCAACCCGGCTCTCTACAGCTCTATTTATACGGTACGCTCATCTACCGACCGCAGAATAATGCGGTTATGACCGGCGAGATGTACGACATGATTGCCATCCGCCGAACGCTCATGATGCCAGAGGCCATTCAATGCATGCAAGGATATATCAGGCCACGTCATATCTCAAGCCTGCTCAAGTGGGAAGACGTTATGGGTACGCCGCTTGAAAAATGGGTAGATACCTCTGCCACCGCCTGCTCCACCCCTGAAAGTATTATCGAGCGCCACCAGCCGGCTTTTGTACTTGCTGCGATGCTGATTGCTGTTTTTTATCAACTTGACATGGACATTGACACGCTGCCCGCTAATCCATGGCTTTGTCTGCTGTTAATAGAACTCTTTGAGCATCGATATACTTCAGAAAATATGCTTAACACGCTGAATAGACCCGAAGCATTTTTGCGCGAAATTTTTCGTAAAAAATTCGCTGATGACACGGATTTTCTGACCTTAAAATCCTATTACGTTTTTGAACGCCTGCAGATTCCTCCCACAGACCATGTCATAAACCATTGTGAGGCACTCTTTAATGTGGCGCATCTTCCAGGTTTTCTGCCACATCTTCACCGGCTTTCACATCCTGACTGTGCTTTTTTACTGCCATTGCTTAATGCACCGGATAACCCCTTACTGATAGAAAAAATACGCATCATTCTCGACAGTGTTCCGGCCTCTGATAATCAGTGGTTGCTGTATCGCCTTAACCGAGTCACCAAATACACTCCTGATGCACTGCAAAGGGTTTCTTTAGCGCAGGAAAAAGCACTCCATATCGTGTATGCAAGACACGTTTCATTTTCTGGTGCACCGGTCTCCCCTTTATTGTTTATTCGACTGGCAGCCGTTGATCTTCTGCCGCACCTTAACACCGTTCGACGTTTCCCGCAGATACATGCCTTTCTTAAGGGTGATAAAACACACGCGGAGTTTTTGGATGGTCTACGGTATTTTTTCAAAATTAACAGCGAAGAACTGCGAGACAAATGGCTTTCAAATATTAACGATTGCCCTGCCGCCTGGAATATTCTTTTCACAAAGGATATTCCAGCGCCTTATGAAACCATTCCGCCGGCACTTTTACGTGCGCTGGTTTACTGTGACAAGCCCCAGTTCAGCTTGAGCGATTTTCGATATTTTGTACCTCTAATTCTCCGTTTCCCTGAACAAAATGCCGAAATGCTTGAAAATACCCTGGCCTTCCTGCACACACGCGCCCCTGATGCGCTGCACTACTGGGTACGCCTCATCATGACTGCTCCCAATCCCGAAGAAGGTCTGGGTTACCTCTACTTTGCTCACTCACTCAAGGACAGCACGGTCAAGCCCGAAAAGCTCTGGTCTTTTTTGGAGCTATTCACCCGCATTGAAGCACTGAAACCCCTGTTGACTGAGACGCGCCTCGAACGCCTGAACCAGATTGGGATACGCTTCAGGAATCGTCTCGAGAAGGTAGAATTGTCACCAGAGAAAGGTATCACCGGCACCATGCAAAAATTATTCGCAGATATCCACTCGCTTCTTGGCAGTATTCCCTTAAAAACCAGGCGATTGAATCCAAGGCTTAAAGATACCTGCGATTTTCTTTTAAAGTCAGTCAATAAGCTGCGCCCAGACTATCAGCCGTCCTACCCTCCAGGGTTTTTCAGAAAAAGAAGGGAGCGCTCAGAACCTAATCAACCGGGGCTTGCCGAAACCCGCCAACGCCTGACTTAATATTACCTTAAGCCATGCCCGTTAAAATGCCCATTATTTATGTATAGAGGGCAAGGCATGGCCAGCAGCAGTCAAGAAACCGATGAAACCCTTGAATGGGAATATGCGCGCGCCTGTCTTTTAAACAAGTCGGATGGCACTAAGCTTCGACGTACACAATCAAAAATTTTCTCAACGGCACCACGCAATGAAAAAAGCCATAAGTCAAAGTTGCCGCATGAAAAACTTGTAAAAAATTCTTATATCAAATTTGGCGATACTGTCTATCGCATTGGGGCAAAAATTGGAGAGGGCACATACGGAAAGGTTAGATGCCTGACCACAGAAAGCGGTGAGACATACGTTGTTAAAATTTCGAGTTATAATTTTCAGCCCACGGAAGTACGTGTAGCCCGCATGCAGGAATATGCTCTGCGGGAGCCAGCGAGCCGCATCAGTTTTTACAAGGGCTTTGAACAGGTGCACAAGTACTACCTCCCCATGCGGCAACTGGGAGTCGCGCTTGACCGTCACTTCCGTAAACTGCCCGGCAATAATCTCGATTCACGCCTTGATATCGCTATAAAGCTTTGCATCGCGATGCACCGGCTGCATCATGTGCATGGCTTCGCGCACCTTGACACCCGTCATCAAAACGCAACCATCGAGCCTAATGGCACTGTTCATCTGATTGATTATGGCGCCTCTGAGCCCGACCCCGCAGGCATTGCGCATAATCCCATGGGCAGCTATATCTTTCGCCCCCCACGCTCTCGACGCTATACCCGCGAAGAGCTGGACAGCATTGCCTTAAGACGCATCATTCATCTGCCAGCAGAGTTCTATGTGGCAGGAATGCCATGCGACTCTCTCGGCAGCGCTATAAAATGTGGGCGCAGAGATCCATTAATCCTGCTGCAGGATGAGCACCTGAAACGCTTTGGCCTTGAGGATTTATTTAATGACACGTGTGAAAGTGTGGAGACTGCCAAAGCACGCCACCAGACCCCGCTTTATCTGGCTGCGCGTCTGATTTGTGCTAAATATTCGCTTGCCTCGCTCGAACTCGACTCATTCACGTGCACCCTGCTTGCATGCCTCTACGCACATAATAAAACTTTAGAAGAAGTAAATACGGCCATCGCCAACCCCGATGAATGGGTACGCGAACACCTCGGCAGTGAGGCTCACTTCTCGGACAATTCAACCGTGCTTCGAGCAAAATTCATCTGCCGCTCGCTTGAAATCAAGTGGAACGATACGCTCACGGCGCATGCAGAAACGCTTTATCATCTTGCAATGACTCCAGGCTTTCTTCTGCACCTTAAAACACTGGCCGCAGAACCCCTGCTCCTGCAAAGACTTTCCGGAGAAAGGCGCCCGGAAATTTTAAATGCCATTAAGGGGCTTCTTGATAATATTCCATCAAAGGACCCTCTCTGGCGAATTGCACGCATTCACACGTTTCTTGATAAACCGGATATTGCCCCCCTAAACCCGGCAGCAGAGAGCGCGCTCTCGTTGTCTGAGCGTTACGGGCTTCAGTTTACAGCCGAAGAACTACAGAGTAACGAATCCCTCGCACTCCTTATCAACCGCCTTGAGGCAGTCGGCATTGCAGCTAAAGCGCGTGATTTTCTGGAATTTAATGATTTGATTCAAGCAGTTATCAGAGATTCCAGTGAACACTGGCTACTCTGCGCGTTAGCTGATTCCAATCTCGGCAGGGTAACATTCAAGGAAATGTTGCAAATGGCTGACTTTTTAGTCAGTAAACTGCCGCCTGATGAAGGAATTGCACGCACACTATTCAAGTTTTTAGACAGGGAACATATACGCGGCGATCTTATTGACATTCTTGATAATTTGAAGCGTCTTGATGAATCTAGTCAACCTTTATGTATCACGGCGTTATTAGCATTAAATTTTGATGAAGCGGACGAGTTTGTACGTGAGGCTTCATCATTTTCATCTTCTTCATCGCCCTCATCAGATGATTCTTGTGAGAGCACGTTCACAGAACATACTGTCTGCTCGTATCAAGAATCGATTGATTTCACTGAACTCGAAAGTTGCCTGCGCTTGCTGGCAAGTAAGATTGATACTTTGCCAGAACATCATCCTAAAAGACGTGCACTGACAAACTGGTGTGACAGCGTTCAAACGCAAATCAAGAATACGCGTAATCGCGAACAGAGCGAAGCAGATTTTGTAATCAATGTAGTAGAGCTCAAGACAGATGAGTTTCTTACTACCATCGGTGAACACCGAGGCATTCTTGGAGTTTTGGACGCTACGCTTCGCGGCATTGTGGCATTTGTGCAGCTCTTAATCTGTCAATGCAGCGTGCCACAAAGAGGGACTTTCTTTAAGACCGAATCGGAGCGTCTTATCGACTCTGCCATGGAGTGTGTTAATACGCTAAACCCGGAGATATAAATACACTTTGATTATATATTGGTCTTTATAATCTATAATATCAACAATAATCGTATCTATTCACCCATTTTGAATGCTTAAAGGAAAAAATCAGGTTTGAACACAGGTTGTGTGAACGTGGTGAATGGTTACCAATAATTTAAATGACAACGGGAGCATCTCTTATGAGCGCATCTTCCAGTGAAGTACGGTCACGCATTACCGGTGAGCCCATTCCTGAAGGCCACGTAATTGTGGGACTATGGCAAACTGCACACTTACTGCGCCTTTATGTGGAATCTTCTGAGGGGCTTCGCGAGTGGAGACAAGTCCAGACCATGAGTCCATTTAAGGATGCTCTTGAAGTTAAGATGGTAGAGAAAAATCCTCTCAAAGGCGGTTTATTCAACAAGCGCATCCAGAAGGATAAAAATTACTTCGACCAGTTAACCCATAAAGCAGAAACCGGAAGTGTTCGCATTCGAATGGTTCCTGAAAATGAAGCCGAGACTCTGCTTCAAAGCATTACCGAACACAAACGCACGTTCACGGAGCAAAAGAAATTTATTCGCAAAGCCTTGTTTCACTTCCCAGTACCTAAAGCGCCTGACACGCACTATTCGCCGCCCCACGCTCTCTGACCGTTTAAGGCGCGCTATACCTGGCGCCTTGCTTCCAGTACATTCGGTATCTGTTCAAGCTTCACGAGCAATCGTGATAGGCTGTTAAGCCCGTCAATCTCGATGCTGAGCGTCATGTAGGCCGTGTGCTCCTGCTTGTTGGTGTGAGTCTGCAGGGAGTACACATGCGCCTTTTCATTGGAAAGTAATGACGTAATATCCTTTAAAAGCCCCGTACGGTCAAAGGCGCGAATAAGCACTTCTACCACGTATTTATCGCGCGTTGCACTGCCCCAGTTTACCGTGATAAAGCGTTGTTTCTGCTTCTCCGTGGCATGCAGAATGTTCGGGCAATCCCGGCGATGCACCGATACGCCGCGCCCGATAGTAATATAGCCTACCACGGCATCCCCTGGCAGCGGCTGGCAGCAGCGCGCCATGGTCGTCAGTAACTTGCCTACGCCTTCTATCTGTAAATCCTCCCCGCGCACTTCCGGCACGGGTTGAGGACGTGCATGACTAAAGGACGCTGGCTCTGCGGTTTCGACCGGCGTCAGGCGGCTCAAAATCTGGCCGACTTTTAACTCGCCCCGCCCGACCGCCGCATAAAAATCATCAAGTTTACGGAAATTAAGCGACTGCGCGACTTCCTGCAGACGCTCTGAGCGCACACCAAGGGATTTTAACGCTTTTTCAAGGATGTCATGGCCTTCAGCGCAGTTTTTGTCATAATCCTGCATGCGAAACCAATGCAGCACCTTCGCACGCGCGCGCGATGTTTTAAGATAATTCAGATGGGGGTTAATCCAGTCGCGAGAGGGGCGCGCCTCCTTACCGGTTAACACTTCCACACTGTCACCCGTTTTAAGCTCAGAGGTGAGCGGCACGATGTGCCCGTTCACCCGTGCGCCGCGGCAGCGGTGGCCGACTTCACTGTGCACCTGATAGGCAAAATCAAGCGGTGTCACGCCCTTTGGCATGTCGAGCACATCGCCATCGGGGGTAAACACATAAATACGGTCTTCAAGAAATTCTTTTTCAATGGCATCGGCAATGCCGCGATTAGACGCCATTTCGCGATGCCATGCGAGCACTTCACGCAGCCACTCAATTTTACGCTCGTGACTTTCTTTGACACTTGCGCCGCCTTCCTTGTATTTCCAGTGCGCGGCAACGCCCATCTCAGCAAGATTATGCATGTCAAAGGTGCGAATCTGCACTTCAAATACCCGCCCTTCAGGCCCCTTTACCGCTGTGTGCAGCGACTGGTAACCGTTGGGTTTGGGTTTGGCGATGTAGTCGTCAAATTCTGCCGGTACCTGCTCCCAGAGGGAGTGAACAAGGCTCAGAATGTCGTAGCACTGTGCTTCAGTTTCTACGAGCACACGCACGGCGGTTGCATCGTATATTTCATCAAGCGAGACGTTCTTGCGCTGCATTTTGCGCGCGATACTGTGAATATGCTTTGAACGCCCATAAACGGCAAAATGCTGCATCTGCATGGCGCGAATACGGGTATTGAGCGTATCGACAATCATCTCGACATACCGGTCACGCTCCAGCCGACGCGCTTTCAAACCCTTGGCAATGGCGCGATACTCTTCCGGGTGCAGGTAGCGAAAGGCGAGATCTTCCATCTCCCACTTGATGGCACCAATCCCAAGCCGGTTGGCAAGCGGGGCGTAGATTTCCATGGCTTCAGTCGCCACCTGGACACGCAATCCATCGTCAAGCGCTCCTCCAAGGCGAAGGACACACAGGCGCTCGGCAAGCTTGATGAGGACTACGCGCACATCATCCACCATCGCGAGCAGCATTTTACGAATGTTATCAATCTGCTGGCGGTTTTGAGGGTAACGGTTGATGGCCTGAAGGTTATGCAGCGCATTCATGCGCTCAATGCCCTTCACAAGACGTGCGACATTTACACCGAGCTGCTCTTCTACATCATCAACCGACAACTCGGAATAATGCACATTGCCGACAATAATCGCGGCAATCAGCGTATCCACATCAACGTCAAGGTCAGCAAGAATATCTGCAACCGTCAAACCACGCTGCAGGCAGGATTCACCAGTTTCTGTGCGACCGCCCTGACATGCCACCTGGCTCAGGGTACAGGTGGCACGAATACGCTCCAGATGCTCAAAATAGCCCTTGCCGCCCAGCTGGTGCAGCCAGGATTCAACGTCAATGCTGCCATCGGGCAACAGTGGAGTGCCCTCTTTCACCTTGACCATCTTTTTACCTTTTTTCAAATACCGCCATCGATTCCACGTGTGCCGTATGCGGAAACATGTCCATGACACCCGCGGCAACCAGTCTGTAGCCTTTTTCATTTACCAGTACACCGGCATCACGCGCCAGTGTTACCGGATTACAGGATATATAGACTATACGGGTCAGTGCAAGCGAATCAATCGTACGAACAATTTCGAGCGCTCCAGAGCGCGGCGGGTCAATGAGCAGCTTACTGGCGCCATGCTCTGACAGTTTTGCAATTACCCCGGGCGCATCAAGATTCATGTCTTCAAAAGATGCATTGGTAATCCCGTTCGCTTGCGCATTCATGCGCGCGCGCTCGACCATCTCTGAACTGCCCTCTACCCCCATGACGTTTCGGCAGTGTTTAGCCAGTGCAAGAGAGAAATTCCCAAGGCCGCAAAAGAGGTCAAGCACGCTATCATCAGGGGTCAGTTCCATGTGCCGCCGAGCTTCACGAACCATCAGCGCATTCATGGCAGGATTAACCTGCGTGAAGTCGGTGGGATGAAAGCGATAGGTAATACCCTCTTCCTCAAGGCTGTACTCAAGCATCATCGAAGCATCGGCCGGCGCCAGCAGATAGACCGAGTCAGGGCCGCCTGGCTGCAGGCATACGATAAAACCGCTCGTTTCAGCAAAGCCCGCAAGAGCCGCTTCGTCCTTCGCCGATAATGGCACGAGATTGCGAAAAATCAGTGCCACGCGCTCATCACTCGCTGCCACTTCAATCTGCGCAATGGCACGCGGGTTTTCCAGCGAATCGAGAAGCGCGCGAATGGTCATCAATGCATTATCAACCCGCGCATCCAAAACGGCGCAGCTTTCAATCTCGGCAATGAAGCGCGGATTAACACGCTCACGAAATCCAATCAGGGTTTTAGCCTTCTTTTCCACAAAACGCACGCTAAGGCGCGCTTTAGTGCGATAATGCCAGCTTTGCGCCTGCAGCGGGGGTAGAATTTCTTCTGGCTCCACCTTACCCGTATGGCGCAGCAGCTCTAAAAGAAGGGCTTCTTTTTCGCGAATCTGTGCGCCACTCTCAAGATGCTGCAGCGAACACCCGCCACACATTGCGGCATGCGGACAGCGTGGCTCAATACGGTCTGGACTTCCGGCAAGGACTTCTTCCACCACCGCTTCGTCATATTCTCGATGCGTACGCACATAAGCGAGCCTGACCGTTTCACCGGCAAGTGCGCCATCAACAAACACGACCTTGCCATCTACACGGGTAACACCGCGCCCTTCGTGGCTCAGTTTTTCAATGCTGGCGGTAACGGGCGCCGGAAGAGGGGTGCGTTTTCTTCGCATCAGGATTTCCTCCGCCGTGGATTACGCGAAGGTGGCACTACTTCCGCTGCAATACCCATTTCCTGTAAGAGTGCTGCCACTTCCTTGCGACCCATTTCAACCGACTCACCCCGTGCAAGCGAGCGCGGCATATGTATTTTTCCATACCGTATGCGAATCAATCGGCTGACTTCAACCCCCAGGGAATTCCAGAGGCGGCGGACTTCGCGGTTTTTACCTTCGGTAAGCACAACATGGTACCAGGCGTTAGTGCCCTCACCTCCGCGAAATTGCACTTTTTTAAAGCGCGCGGGGCCGTCTTCAAGTGTTACTCCGCGCAAAAGCGCGTTCACCATTTCATCCGTTACCTCGCCACGCACACGCACCGCATACTCCCGTTCCATTTCAAAACGCGGGTGCATCATCCGATTGGCAAGCTCACCATTGGTTGTAAAAATCAGGAGGCCAGAGGTATTGATGTCAAGGCGCCCAACCTGTACCCAGCGTCCCTCACGCAGAGGCGGCAGATTATCGAATACCGTGCGTGTGTGTTTGGGGTCGCTACGGCTTGAAATCTCGCCAACAGGCTTATGGTACAGCAGCACCCGGGTGGATGGCTTGCGCGTACGGGCATCATCCAGCACCTTGCCGCGCACGGCAATGCGGTCGGTTTCGCTGGCGCTGTCACCGGTTTTTGCCACCACGCCGTTTACTGTTACAAGGCCCTCGGCAATCCAGCGTTCCGCTTCCCGGCGCGAGGCAAGCCCTTTTTGCGCCAGAATTTTTTGTAGCCGTTCGACAGTCATTCTTTCATCCACTTATAAAAATGTGCGTATTATACCCGAGTTCCTTCTGAATGCGCATTTTAGCGGCATGAATTTGACAGATGCATCCTGATATTTCTCGTCTATACTCTTTAAGCTACCAACCACCTGCAAGGATGCCATCATGCTGAACGGAATTCGTAACACCTTCATCACTCTTTCACTCATCATGCCCGCAGCCGCCATGGCCGAAGCGCCTGATGCAAAAGCGTTTAAGAACATGTGCGTCAGCGCCTGGATGAAATCAGCACCAGACGGGGATAAAGTCGATTATCAGGATTTTGGTGAAAAATATTGCAGCTGTGCTGCTGAAAAACCTCTCACCAGTCAGGAAGATGTCAACAAGGCGGCTCAATTTTGCATGGGGAAAATCCTGCTTAGAACCATCTCCGACAGGCTGGAAGAAAGTCCAGGTCTTGATAAAGTGGCATCTAAAGACGTGGAACAGGCCTGCAAGGGAGCATGGACAATGATTACCTCCCCCGGATCAGGCGCACCACCTGCTGAAATGGTCAGCCAGTTCTGCGCCTGTGTTGAACCTCAAATGGTCAAACTCGCCAAAAAGAATGAAGAGCTGACCGACAGCCAGTGGTACGTGAAAGTGGATGCCATTTCAGCAGGCTGCCCGCTCGTGCCTGAAGCCAGTAAGAAAGCACCATAAGCTAAAACGAGGCCTCACTGAACCGTGACTCACTAAAACTGTCACGGTTCAGAAAGAGACACTTATCCGGGACCTTGCCCGAGAGAAGAAGCCGCTACCGGTTCAGGCTCTGGCACAGAGGAAGCCGCAGCACCGGGAGACATTTCATGGCTTTTGTTAAAAAGCCCGATTCTGCCGTTATAATAGGCCGTCAAGTCAATGGCCCTCGCGCCACATGCATTTCTGTAATTGCTAATGTCTTCGTAACGAACCGGTTTTCTTGACAATAAACCTTCAGGCGTTATGTACACAATGTACCCCCGCCGACGGCCAGCCAGCTCTTTTGCAATCTTTTCGAGTTTACCGGCATAGTGTTCTGCAATAACGTCAGGCAAAATGGTACGTGCATCATCCTTTTGAGGAGGCCTCGCAAACAGTCTTCTATACCGTGAATAGCTTGCCTTGCTCGCAATTCCATAACGCTCTTTGTGATAACCGGGGATATATTCTCGGTGAAAAGATGGATAACGAACGGGTTCTCGATGCACAATATGGTGCTTACCGATTCTGGCTATAAATGTCGTTTCCATTTCATGAAGAATGCGGGTATCTATACTGATTTTTGCGGCAGCATGAAGCATGGTCAAACGCAGCGGCTTTTTACGAGCAATCTCATGCAACTCATGAAAAATCACTTCCACATAACCAGTTACCGGGTGTTTCGCCCGAAGCGGAGCAAGACCATTATCGTCGTAATATGACGGTCGCAACGGCCTGTGGATGGCAGACGCCTTTGCACCAGTTGCATAATGCACTGCATGGATAGCCCGGTCAGAGGTAGAGATATATGGTGTTGCACTAAAGTGCAGCGACTGAAACACCGAGTGCGCCCTGCCCTCGCTTTCCCTCCTGAAAGACTCATAGCTGTTAACGTAACGCTGGTAATGCGCATAAAGAGGAGAATCAAATGCAGGTGCCGCTCCCCACCATCCATGGGTTCTTTCTGGCCTATTCAAGGATTCCATGTCTGCAATAACCTGTTTTTTCGCCCGTTTAATTCGCTCGATTTTTTCAGGCGTATCCAGCGGCTCTCCCATTCTAAGGCCCGCAAGCTGATACGCGGATGACGCATAAAAGGTATCTGTCTGCCCTTCTCTGATTTGCCGGCGAGCCTGACGTCTTGCTTCCTGGGTGTAGAAGAGTTCAAAAAACTCGATGCCTCTGTAATTCACTACAAACAAAGGTGGAAACGCCGCCAAATCAACCGGCTGGCCTGCCAGCAGTTTATCGTTGATGGTATTGATAGTGGTATCAAGCTCTTCTTTAAGCTTTGCTTTAAGCTTTGGATCCCGTCTCGCTGTTTCGGCCACCGCGGGCGCATCCACCCAGGTCGCGATATCATTGTCTGAATCACTTGACATCTCATCGGTATCAGCAGGATTCGCAAACAGCTCTTTTACAAAGATTTTAGGCACTTTGATGCTTCTTTTTAGTTTTAAGTGGTTATTATATTAACAAAGTGCCATTATAAATCAAGGGTTATGCATCACAGCCCCAAGAAGTTCCTGCCAGCTACTCAGCGGCTTCCTGTTGGGGTAATGCTGTCAGCGCCGGAAGTGCTTTGAGACTTTCGAGATTGAAATAATCAAGGAAGGCGCGTGTGGTGACATACACAGCCGGTTTACCAGGAACATCCCGATGACCGGCAATGCGTATCCATTCGCGCTCAAGCAGCGTTTTAAAGTGATTGCCGGCAGAACTGACGCCGCGAATGGCTTCGATATCCGCTCGAGTGACCGGCTGGCGCCATGCAATGATAGCCAGTGTTTCGAGCAGTGCACGTGAATATTTCTGCGGCTTTTCCGCTGAAAAGCGTGCTATCCAGGGGCTGTAGCAGGAACGGGTCTGATAGCAGTAACCACTGGCAAGACGTTTTAATTCGACCGCGCGCCCTTCACAATCTTTGGCAAGCGACTCAAGTGCTTCCAAAAGCTCAGCAGGAGCCGGGGCGTTACCTTCTTCAAAGGCCGCCGACAATGCTTCCAGCGACAGAGGTTTATCAGCCGTCATCAAGAGGGCTTCGAGAATGCCTTTCAGACTGAGCTCATGCATCATGCACCTTTTGCAGGGTTATGGGACCAAAAGCCTCTGACTGCAGCATGACTACCAGCGACTGGCGCGCGAGCTCAAGGAGTGCGAGCAGCGTCACCACGAGTTCAGGGCGACCGCCTGCACGAGTGATGAGCATGCTAAAAAGCGTATTTCCGCCTGCCTCAATGCGCTCCAACACCCAAATCATGCGCTCCCGCACAGAAAGCGGCTCGCGCTGTATCTGATGATGCTCATGCACTTTTTCATGCGTGAGAATACTTTCCATGGCTTCCACGAGCATCTCAAGCGTCACCTGTGGCATGGATTTTACCAGCACAACTTCAGGTGCCTCAATCTGTACCGCGAATACATCGCGCTCCTGACGCTTAAATGCATCAAGCGCTAAAGCCGCTTCCCTCATGATTTCATAGTCCTGCAGGCGGCGCACGAGTTCCATGCGCGGGTCTTCCTCCTCTGACTCGCCACTTTCCGCTTCCACCGGTAAAAGCATGCGGGATTTAATTTCAAGGAGTACCGCGGCCATCAGGAGATACTCTGCGGCCAGCTCGAGACGACGCGCCTGTAGAAGATCAATGTACTCAAGATATTGCCGGGTAATGAGTGCAATCGGCAAATCAAGAATATCAAGATTCTGGCGGCGCACAAGATAGAGCAGTAAATCCATGGGGCCGCTGAAGGTATCAAGCAGCAGCTCAAGTGCATCGGGCGGGATAAATAAATCCTCCGGCAGACCCGTCAGTGGTTTACCGCCCACCACGGCCAGTACCGGAACATCCTCAAGAGCCGCCGCGGCGTCCATCAATAATCAAGCCCCATCGCCTCTCGCACTTCAGAGAGCGTGCGTACCGCTTCCTCGCGCGCGCGCTCACTGCCTTCCGCAACAATCTGCTTCACAGAACCTCTGTCAGCCTCAAAGTCGCGAATAGAGGCTTGAATCGGCGCAAGCTCGGCATTAATGGCATCGACCAGGGGGCGTTTGCACTCAACACACCCAATGCCGGCACTGCGACAACCTGTTTGCACCCAGTCTTTGACTGAGTCATCTGAATACACCTGATGCAACTGCCACACCGGACACTTCTGCGGGTCGCCCGGGTCGCTGCGGCGAACACGGGCGGGGTCAGTGGGCATGGTCAGCACCTTTCGCTCGACCTGTTCAGGTTCTTCACGCAGGGTAATGGTGTTATTGTAGGACTTCGACATTTTCTGCCCGTCCGTGCCTGGCATTTTAGCAACCGCGGTTAAGAGCGGATGGGGTTCGGGCAGAATAATTTTGCCAGAACCGTCAAGGTTGCCAAGGAGGCGCTCCTTATCACCAATGGACAGATTGTGCTGGTTCGTAATCAGTGCCTGCGCTGTCTGCAGCGCTTCGTGCTGCCCCTCCTGCTGAAACTTGCGGCGCAGTTCGGTGTAGAGTTTACCGTTTTTCTTTCCCATCTTTTTGATAGCGTCCTGCACATGCTCCTCAAAGCCTGGCTCACGCCCATAAAAATGGTTAAAACGCCGCGCCACTTCTCGCACCAGTTCAATATGGGATACCTGGTCTTCGCCGACCGGCACAAAGTCGGCTTTATACAGCAGAACATCAGCGCTTTGAAGCAGCGGATAACCTAAAAAGCCATAGGTAGACAAGTCGCGGTCGCGCAGTTTTTCCTGTTGATCTTTGTACGTTGGCACGCGCTCGAGCCAGCCAAGCGGGGTAATCATGGAAAGAAGAAGGTGAAGCTCTGCGTGTTCCGGCACCCAGGACTGAATAAAAATACGACAAAGCCCCGGATTCACACCACAGGCAAGCCAGTCGGTTACCATGTCCCAGATAACCTTTTCCATGTAACCTGGCTCATCATAGCGTGTGGTCAAGCCATGCCAGTCGGCCACAAAGAAATAACATTCGTACTGGTGCTGCAGCTCCAGCCAGTTTTTAAGCACACCGTGGTAATGACCAAGATGCAGACTGCCACTTGCACGCATGCCAGAAACAATGCGTTTACTGTTTGAAAAAAGAACCGACATCACTCCCCCACCAATGCTAAAAACTACCGGAATGGCTCCGGATCTCCCCGTCCCTCGCGCAAAACCTTTGGATACTCGCCCGTCAAATCAACCACCGTTGTTGGCTCCTGGCTGCAGGGTCCACCATCAATAATAAGGTCGGTCTGATTCCCAAGCACATCACGAATGGCCTCTGGTTCACTGAGTGGTGCATGTGCGCCCGGCAGAATGAGCGTGGAGCTCATGAGGGGGGCGTCAAGGCACTCAAGCAGCGCGAGGCAAATGGTATTTTCCGGCACTCGCAGTCCCAGGGTTCGGCGCTTGGGGTGCAGCATCAGTCGCGGCACTTCGCGGGTCGCGTTGAGGATAAAGGTGTATGGCCCCGGCGTAAAGGCCTTCAGCAGACGATAAATGGGATTACTGACCTGAGCGAAGGTCGAAAGAGAAGACAGGTCGCGACACACAAGGGTCATGTTGTGGTCTTTGTCGAGCTGTCGCAGACGGCGGATGCGCTCAAGCGCCGATTTATTGCGAAGGGCACAGCCAAAAGCATAGCCCGAATCGGTCGGATAGACCACAAGCCCGCCCTCTTCGATAATGGTTGCCGCCTGCCTTAACAGGCGCGCCTGCGGATTATCCGGATGCATCGCAAAAAACTGGCTCATGTTATCCCCTGTGCCATATTCCATTGGTTCCATATGGGAGTACAGTGTACAGGGAGTTCGCGCTGAGTGCCAGGATTGAGGCGCGAGTATGGATGTCCGTGAAAATCAGAGCCACTTGACGCCCGCAGATTAAACCTGGCGCAAAATCCAGCCATGTCAGCCATCTCCGAGGGCGTTATCGGGCCAGATACCACTTCAAGCCCGCTGCCACCTGCATCAACAAAATCCTGCACAAGGGCCTGACGTTTGGTACGCGTCAGCGGGTACTTGAGCGGATGGGCGAGCACGGCATCCCCGCCGCTCGCGACAACTGCGCTCACACATTCTTCAAAATCCGCCCACTCCGTAGGAATGTTTGCAGACTTTCCCGCTCCAAGAAAACGCCTGAAAGCCCCCTGAATATCGCGGGCAAGGCCATCCTGCACGAGAAGTGCCGCAAAATGGGGCCGGCCAACCCGTTCATGCCCTGCCAGTGTCACTACCCGTTCCCAGACATCTGGCACCCCCTGGCGGGAAAGTGCTTCAGCAATGGCGCGCGCGCGCTCCGTGCGCCGTTGCGTCTGGCGCTCCATCAGCGAAAGCATCGCCGGGCTTTCAGCATCAAAATTGAGTCCCAGCACATGAATATCATGCTTTTTCCAGCGCACCGACACTTCAACGCCGTTGACCGGTATAATCTCTGCATTTATCGCCGCCTCGCGAAAGGATGCAAGCCCCGCAATGGTGTCATGATCCGTGAGAGCCAGGAGCTTCACATTCGCCGCCTTTGCTGTCTGCACCAGCTCCAGCGGACTTAAAAGACCATCTGAAAAATGGCTGTGACAGTGTAAATCTATCATTTATACCCCCTGAAAACGGCATTATACCTTAAAAATGACCGCATTCTTTGTATCAAGACCGAATGGATGCATCTTTCTGCGTTTATCAAAACGAAACTTTACTTTTAACCCACTGACCAGATACTATTTTTTCTGCTTCCATCAAGCTTTCAGGTGTAAGGCGTTTTTAGGCTTTTCACTTTGTTCATGGTTTTGACTGAAGCGTGGCGGATTGTTCAAGCGAACATCGAAATTTCTCTGGTTTCACGGAAGGAACAGTTTATGAAGCATCGTTTTTGGCAGGTTGCGACCGCCGCAATCCTCACCACTCAGGCGTGTGCCGGTACCATGGCATCCGCCGCAGTCTCCAAAGAATGGAACTGGGTTGGCTCTGTGGCCCTCGGTCCAGTCTGGGCGCGCGCGGGCGAAACACAAACCTTTTTCCTCGCACCGGAGATTGAAAAGACCTGGGTCGCCCAAAAATCATCAAAAGCCATTGCCTCAGGCGAGCTTTTTTTAGGTGTGCAAAAAACCCTGTCTCCTGAATGGCTGTTACAGGCAGGAATTGTCGGTGCGGCTACCGGTAATGCCAGTCTTCAAGGCTTGATTTGGGATGATGGAGACCCGCAGTTTGAGAATTACCGCTACACCTACAGCGTTCGCAGCAGCAGACTCGGTATAAAAGGCAAACTGATACTGGATAAAAATTATCCGGTCATGCCCTGGGTGAGTGCCAGTGTGGGCGCAGGCTTTAACCAAGCGCATCGTTACAAAGATACCCCGCTGATTTTTGAAGCACTGCCCAATCCCGCTTTTACCGACAGAACGCAAACCGCATTTGCCTATACCCTTGGGGCAGGCATTCAAAAATCCTTCTACCAAAACTGGCAGGCAGGAATTGGTTATGAGTTTGCGGACTGGGGTAAAAGTGCGCTCGGACGAGCTCCAGAACAGACGCTCAACAGCGGTCTCTCACTTCAGCACCTGTATACCAACGGATTTATGGTGAACATTGCTTATGTGGCATAAGAAGGACGACAAGCATGCAATTTATTAACAGGATGTTTTTTACACGCCGATTACCGGCATTTCTCTACTCAGGGCTTATGATGACGGGCGCTTTTGCAGGAACGCCGCTGTGGACATTTACCCCTTTGACATCTACAACGGTGGCAGTCCCGGCCAATGGCAGCGCGCTTGTACAATATCGCGTGACCAACCAGTCTGCAAAGCCCCACTCCTTAAACCTGCAGCCCATTCGCGGCGTCTCACAGGTCGTTACGGGAGCGGATGTTTGCGCAAATCCAGTGGTACTGAGAGGCAGAGGTTCGTGTGTTCTGACGTTAAAGATTAACGGGCGCCAGATAAACACTCCGATTACCGATGGACCGGTACTGTGCCAGGATGGAAACAGCAATCTCTGCTACCGTCCTGCCAGAGCGAATGTCCTGCAGATTACGCAGGCGCCTCCTGTCGTAACAGCCTTGATTGCGCAGAGCGGTTCTCCCCTGACGCTGACCACAAACGGTGTGGCAGGTGTTCTCACCATTCAAAACACGTCTTCTGATGAAACAGCAAACGGTGTGAGCGCATGGTTTGATGGCACGGCACTCGATGGCAAGGTAACTGAAACAGGAAATACTTGCGCCAGCGTTCCGCCGGGAGGCAATTGCACGCTGACGTACACACCCGGAAACACCGTTGTTCCACTGACAGAGTTCATCATTCAGGGAACTAATACCAATGCGGTGAAAGCCGTCATTGGCATAGAGGCCGCGAGTACACTGACAGCCATAACACCCCAATCAGGTCCCGCATCCGGCGGCAGCGGGTTTGTTCTTTCTGGAAGCGGACTGAGCGGTGCGACAGAAGTCAGATTTGATGGTGTGCCCGCCACCAGTGTTAACGTCGTTGATTCTAATACCATCACAGGCGTAACACCTGCTCATCCTGACGGGGTTGTGGATGTTGTGGTACAAACACCTGTT